>JAPLSQ010000060.1 GCA_026398535.1 Candidatus Sumerlaeota bacterium
CTCATCATGGCATCAGTGTCCGTGGTTGTCCGTGGTTGTCCGTTTTGTCCGTGGTTGCTCATATATTAAACATCAGCCACGCGAAATACACAAAAGCAAATGAGACGAACCATTGCTGGGAACAAGTTTTCAGGGGAAATTCACCGTCAATAAGGAGTTGAACGCTTGTGCCGGTCGGCGTCCACAATGATCTTGCGCGTGCCGTTTCTCCATGCGCGAATCCCGTAAAATCATGAAAGGGCACGTTTGACCATGAGACACACATTTTTTCATTTCCGATCGCTTGTTGCCGCGCTCTCAGCCGCGCTGCTTGCGACGCCCGCTGCCGGGGCCGCGCCCGCAAAACAGTTTCGCGGCGTATGGGTGCGCCCCGAGGCGTCGGAAAGCTCAATTGTTCTGCAGCTCGACAACATGAAAAAGGCCGGGTTCAACGCCGTCTACGTCGAAACTTTCTATCACGGCCACACGATTTATCCCAGCAAATACGTGCCCATCCGCCCCGAAATGAAGGGAATGGACTGCCTTGCCTTCTACATCAAGGCGGCGCGCAAGCGCGGCATCCAGGTTCATCCTTGGATCGAGGCGTTCTACTGGGAGGTTGATGTCACCAAGTATCCGAAATTCCCCAAAACGACGCTTTTCGACAACCATCCTGAGTGGAAGGCCCGGTTGCGTGACGGCAGTTCAACTGAGAAGGCTGAGCCGGCGCACATTTTCGCCAGTCCGGCCCACCCCGGCGTGCAGAAGCTCCTGCTTGACTATCTCCAGGAAATCCTCGTCAATTACGATGTTGACGGCATCAACCTCGACTACATCCGCTGGCCAGGCGGCCCGCCCGACGCTGGCTATGAGGAAAACAGCGTCAATGAGTTCATGAAACTCACCGGCCTCGACGCGAAAAAGATCGTCTTCGACAAGGAAAACGCCGATTGGAAGAAGTGGGTGGAGTACCGTGAAGGCAAAGTCACGGATTTCGTCGGCAAGGTCAAGGAAATGAAAGACCGCGTCAAAAAGGGCGCCGTGTTGAGCGCCGCCGTCTTTGCGGGCGCGCCTGATTTGCGGTATTTCGACGCGCGCTTTCAAAACTGGCGCATGATGCTGGCCAAAGGTTACCTCGACGCCATCGCGCCAATGGTCTACGATGAAAGCCTTGATGGGGTGGAAAAGGGTGTCAAAAACATCCAGATGGAGATCCCGCCAAAATCGAAAACAGTCCTCCTGCCGATCCTTGCGATCCAAAGGAAGACACTCGATGAATTCAGCGGATCAAAACATCCGCCCATCGCGGCGCAAGTGAAAATCCTCGCCAAGCTTGGCCTGAGCGGTTTCAGCGTGTTCTGCTACGAGTGGGTGATTGACAGCGCGGAGGGGCTGGACCTGTTTAAGATGCCATGAAAAATTCGCGCATGCGCGCTTCGATGGATGCGCGGGTGAACAGAACGCAACGCGCGCGCTGGGCATCGATGATGTGCTGATACAGCGCGGGATCAGTCATGAGCCGGCGGGCCGACTCGGCATACATCGCCGGGTCATCCTCCCCGATGACAAGCCCCCCTCCACCAAGCGTTTCCGGCACGGCGCCATGCGCCGACGCGATGACCGGCAGTCCGCTGAACATGCATTCGGCCAGCGGCACACAGAAACCCTCGTGCAGGCTCGGGCAAAAGTAGACATCCGCACCGGCGTATTCCCGCGCAAGCGCCTCATCGGTCAGCTTTCCCATGAATTCGATGCCGGCGATTTTTTGTGATTCAACATACCGCGTCAGAGAAGCGGCGTATTCCGGCGCCTCGCCGGAGCCGCCCACAATGCGCAATCGCGCCGGCCCGAACGCGCGCTGGTAGAGCGCGGCGGCCTCGATGGCCATACCGAAACGCTTGTGGGGCAGGATGCGCCCCACACACAGAAACCGCGCCGTGCGGTCCCCCGCCGCGCCGCGCGGACGATCACGCGCGGCGGCCTCGAACAGGCTCTGCCGGTCATTGCCCAAGGCGATGGACATGACGCCTGTGCGCGTAAAACCCGCCTTTTCCAGATCACGGCGGTTATACTCGCTGTCCGCGAGCGCCAGATCGCACGCTTCCGCCAGATCGCGCAGTTGCCGCAAACCCCGCTGGGAGCGTGCCGCCAGCGCGGGAGCCTCCGCAAGCGCTTCCGGCGGCGCGATGTTATGGTAGATGAGAATTTTCCGCGCCGCCTGATGACGGATGAAGGCTTCCGCCGCGTCACAACCCGTCGAGTGATGATAGACAAGAACATCACCCTCTTGCGCGCGCGCGCTCATCCGGCCAAGCCCCGAAGCCCGCGACGCGGCGCGCCCCGCCGCCATTTGCGCGAATATAAGCGAAACGAAGCCCCACGACTTCCAAACATCCTGCAGCAGCAGCGTGTAAGAGCTTATCGCGTCGCCATCGGCAAGTGTTGGCACAATTTGATGAATGGCATGACATTTCATTCTTGATTCTTGCGATTTCAAGGGTGTTGTTGTTGTAAATATAATCGTGCTCTAAAAACGCGATTGGAATTTTCATCCGCGCAAAATATAGTTCATTGCGGAAAAGCTCGCATTAGCAAGCCGCAAAACCGCGCGACCGTACAGCAAGCCCGGCAACTTGGACAGCTTGCGATAAACACCCCGGCGTAAGACGCCGATGGTCAATATTGTGGCAAGGGTCAACCCATTTACCAATGAAAAAAGTTTTGATTAATGTTGAGGATCGCGAACTTAGAGTGGCCATCCTTGAAGACGATCAACTCCACGAACTCTATATCGAATCGCTTGACGACAAGACGATTCTGAACAACATTTACAAAGGGCGCATCGAGGGCATCATCCCCGGATTGAAGGCGGTGTTTGTCAACATCGGCTTCGAACGCAACGCATTTCTGCATTTCGACGATATCCGTCCCGATCTGCTCATGCCCTACAAACCCGAAACTGCCCCGGAAACAGCGGAGAAGGCGTCAAGGGATGAAACCGCGGCCTTGCAAGGCGGGGAATACCAGCCCACGCAGGAGGAACTTGAGGTTGTGGCTGAAATGACCGCGCCCGAGGAAAACGCGGCGGCGGAAGAAATTATCGCCAATCAGGGCGAAATGGCGCCTGAACAGGCGGCCGAACAGCAACCCGCGCGCAAACGCAGACGCCGCGGTCGTCGCGGCGGCCGCCGCGTCGCTGCCGCCGCTGCGGCAGCGGCAGCGGCAACAGATGGAGCCACCGAAGCCTCACCCAGCGGGGAGGCCGCCATGCCCCCGCAGGATCAACAGCCCGTTCTTGAGCAGGCGCCGCCAGACGAAGAACAGCCCCCACAAATCGAGGCTTCCTATCAGCTCCAGCAACCGCAGGGACGCCAACAAGGCAAACAGCATCAGCAACAACGCCAGAGACGCGATCGTTTCCAGCCTCAAAAACCCATGGCCGCCATCGCGCCCAATCTTCTTCCGCCGACATACCAGCGCGGCGCACACGGGACACGCGCCGTGACCAACCCGTATGATGTCTATACGCCTTACTCCACCCCTCCCGCGGCCGGACGCCAGAGAAGATACGGCAAACAGCAAAACCAATGGATGCCCACACCGGGATCACTGCCGGACAACATTGATCCCGCACTCGATTCCCAGGAAGATTTTTTTCCGCCGCCCAATCCAAATGAAATCCAACCGGCGGGTTGCCATCCCGATGACCATCAGCCTGGCTTTGCCCACGGCAATGAAATGCCAGACGGTTATATCGATGAAGAATATGAAGGCCCGGCGCCCGGAAATGAAAAGGAGCGCTACCTCACTCAACAACCGGCGCCCAAATCGCGTTCCGACGGACACGGCAAACAGCGCAAACGCCACCACCGGCGCAACCGTAACCGCAACCGTTCCATGAGACGGCGCGGTCCCGCATACTATGCTGTGCGCCGTAAAGAACCGGCCGAGGAACAGAGCGAAAAAAACGCGAAGAAGACACGAAGCTCTTCGCCCAAGAAGGCTTCATCAGAAACAGATTCACCAAAGACGCTAAAAGCGGCGAAAACAAAAGCGGCGAAAAAACCGGCCGCATCCGCCGCCGCGCCGAAACAAAAAGCGGCGACCGCCACGCATGATGCGGTCCCGCCGCCGGCAACTGCAGAAAAGACCACCGCCGAACCGGCGCCACAAACATCCCGCCGCCGCAAAAAAGAGCCCGAAACCAAAACGCCGCCTTCAGTTCAACCGGCTGAGATTGTGGCGCAACCGGAACCGGTTCAAGCTACGCCCGCGGATTCTGTTGCTCATGCATCCGAAGCGGTTCCGATGGTTGAGCCGACGGAGGAGAAAGCGGGAGCGACGCCCCCTCCTGCCGCTCCGAAACGGCGCACGGCACGCAAAACCGCTGTGCGCGCGGCTGAGGCGCCCGCAATTGAAACAACCCCACCGCCTGAATACGCCGAGGCGGACATGAAAGCGCCGCCCGAGACACAGGAACCCTCTCCCGTTGCCGCGGCACAACCGGCAACGCCCCCTTCCCCCGCACGCGTTCAAAAGCCGCCACAACCTCCCCGGCGCCGAGGCGGCCGTCATCCGCAACGCCCCTCCCAGCAACGCCCCCCGCAACAACGCCACGAACGTCCGCGACCAATGCCCGTCCCTGAGGCCTTGAAAAAGGGCGACGAAATCATGATTCAGGTCATCAAGGAAGAAATCGGCCTCAAGGGCGCCCGAATATCGACTTATCTTTCCATCCCCGGGCGCTATCTCGTTCTTTTGCCCCATGCCGAGGAAGGCGGCGTCTCGCGCAAGGTCGAAAACATCTACGAGCGCAAACGCTTAAAGCATCTTCTGCATGAAATCCGGCAGGATCTGGATGCCGACAACGTTGGCTTCATCGTCCGTACTGCGGGTGTCGACCGCGAAGAGAGCGAAATCCGCAACGATGTGGAGTTCCTGCTTGGGGAATGGAACCGCGCCAAAAGCAATTACACCCAGTGCCAACCCACCAAGATCGTCTATGATGACAGCGATATTCTCTACAGGCTTGCCCGCGACGTTTTCGACGAGAACATCTCCGAAATTCTTATCGACTCTCCCGCCGAAGCCGAGCATCTGAAATCAATCCTTGGCAAACTCATCCCGGGACTCGTCGACAAGGTCAAGCTTTATAACGAACCCGAGAATCTGTTCCATCGTTACCAGGTCGAAAAGCAGATACAGAAAGCCGGCCGCCGCAAGGTCTGGCTCAAGAGCGGCGGCTACATCATCATCGACGAGGCCGAAGCGCTCACCGCCATTGATGTGAACACGGGGAAATTCATCGGCAAGGACGACCAGGAGAAGATGATCCTGAAGACGAACATGGAAGCGGCCCGCACCATCTCGCGCGAGCTGAAACTGCGCGACATCGGCGGACTGATCGTCATCGATTTCATCGACATGCGTGACCCGCGAAACCGCGAAACCCTGCTCAATGAGTTCCGCAATTATCTCAAGCGCGACCGCTCAAAGACATCCGTCTCAGACATCAGCGAGTTCGGGCTTGTGGAAATGACGCGCAAACGCGTGCGCAAGAGCCTGCGCAAAACCATCTTCACCGATTGCCCATACTGCCAGGGCGCGGGAGTCGTGCTCAACGAGCAGCAGATCTGGCTTCACATCAAGCACGAAATCACCCGCCTGCTCGAGGATCCGAATCCTCCCGCCGCGCTCAACATCGTCGTTAATCCCAAAATCCGCGCGCACATCGACCAGAATTATCGCGACGCCCTCAAACGCTTCGAACAAAAATACGGCGTCGAAATCAAAATCGGCATGAACGATGTCTTCCACGTCGAGGTCTACGCTATTGACAAAATCGCACGGGATGACGCGTCCAAGGTCGAACAATCCGCCGTCGACGAACAGGGGAATTAGGGTTCACCGCCTTTCCACAGGCGCTCCCGGACGCGCGGTCATCGCCGCCCGATGCATGAGGACCACGGCAACATGGCGTTAAATTCCGAACCGGCGAAATATCATGGCGGGTTGATTGGAGCCAATTGGAATGACGCCCGCCCGCGCGCCTGGGCGGCGCGAGATTATGCGGCCATGTTGCGCGAAACAATGTGTTATGTGGCGGACAGGCAGGAGAGGGATTCCTCCTGCCCGTGGCTCGACATGAAGTTCGATATCATCACGGGGCGGGATTTCCCTGATGACGATCCCGTTCGCGGCAAAGGAACTGTCTGCGGGTGGGTGCAGGGGAGGGCTCTCGAATCTCTGGCCGGACACGCCGCATGGCTCGAATCCGCCGCGGCGGACGAGAGCAAAGCGCTGGCCGCGCGGCTCGACAACATCATGCGGAAGTTGCTCGTGAACCTCCGTCGCGTGCGCGCCATGAACTCCGGCCACCTGTTCTTCTTCATGACACCCGAAGGCCATCCATTCAGCCTCGATGCGGATCAACACAGAAAGCCCATTTGGCTCGATGCGCAGTCGCCTGTCAATTTCAGCGACATCTTCGGCGCGAAGGGAATGTGCGCGGCGGCGCGCCGCCTTGGCGATAAGGAAGCCGGGCGCGAGGCACGGGACTGGCTGGATCAAATCATGCGGGCGCTATGGAATGGGGAGATTGTCAGCGACCAGCAGGCGCTCGATACCACAAACCCCGTCACCCCCGTGCCGGGCCGGCACACCCAGGCGCCGTTCATGCTCATGATCGGCGCGGCCGCCCAGTGCGCCGCCCTGGATCAAAACGCGGAATCAATCCAGGCGGGGTTGCGCATCATCCAATATCTACTCGACAAACACACAAATCTTCCCGGCCGTTTTGAGTGGATGCGCCCATGGCTGTTCTGGGAATTCATCGGCGACGATGGCGAGCCATACAGGAGCGAAGGCAGAATACTGAGCGATCCGGGACACGCCCTTGAATTCGCGGGATTGGCGCTGAAATTCACTGGCATCGCGAAAAAATGTCGCGGGAACACCGAACGTCGGCTCGGCAAAATTCACGCCGTCGAGAAAACGATGATCCGCGTCATCCAAGCTAATTATGAAAATGGCGTGCAGCCTGCCGGCGGCATCTGCAAACTAACCGACCTGCTTGCGGACAAACCGGTCAACAGCGACATGCCCTGGTGGAGCCTGCCCGAGGCGATGCGCGCCGCGCTCCATGGCGCATTGGCCGCCGATGAACCATCCCTGCGCGGCATGTGCCTGAGGATCCACGCCCGCTGCCACGACGCGTTCGCCGCGCATTATGTTCGGCCAGACAGGTATTTTATGGCCGTCCAAACACGCTCCGCCGACGGCCGCGTGGCGCAGGTCATCCCCGCCACCGCCGACGCCGATCCCGGCTACCACACGGGACTGTGCCTTATCGACTGCCTGAGGCTGATGAGCGAACTGACATAAGACAGGAGTAGGGCTAGTATCGCCTCCCGTCCGGGCGCGCCCAAACCCCAGCCGGGAGCGTGTGTTCTCACGCGCAAAATGCCGGTTGCTCAACGTCGCCCAGCATCATTTGCGAAAATGTTTCATGTGGCGAAGTCTATCATATAATACGAACAGGCATAAGGAAAGCAGTGAAATCATATGAGACGTCCGCCCGTATTACTCTTTTTCCGACCGCGTTGCCTGATGATGCTTGCGGCGCTGTTGTGTTTGTTGTCCGCGCGGGCGGTGCGCGCGAATGAGGCCGTCTTCCGCGGGCAGCTTGGCGAAGGCTGGCAGAACTGGTCGTGGGGCGCGACGCCCGACTTTGCCACCAGCGATGTTGTGCGTTATGGCCGCGGAACGATCGCCGCGAAGATCAGCGAACCATGGGGTGCGGTGTATCTGCATACGGACAGGCTCATGGCCGCCCGCGATTACAAGAGTCTGCGGTTCTGGATCAACGGGGGCGGGGAGGGCGGTCAGCGCATCAAGGTCATCATCTACGATGCCGTCCGCAAACCTGCCTCGAGCACAACCATCCACGCCATTGCCAACATGTGGACGAAGCATGAGATTTCGCTCGACGCCGCGCTCATGAGCCCGATACAGCCGCAGGGTCCCAAGTTCAACACCGGAGCAAGCACGGGCTCGAGGATCAGCGCTGTCAAACCGTCTGCCATGTCGCAACTGATGTTGAGCGGCGTGGCTTGGCAGGAGGATATGGGCCGCGCCGGGACGCCTGTATTCTTCATCAGCGATACCGAGCTGGTGGAGCGCCCTGCACCGAGCGCGCCCGCTGCGCCGCCGGCTCTCTCCGTGGATGCGGCGGCCGGGCGCCATGCCATCAGCCCGCTCATCTACGGGATGAACTTTGCCGAAGAGGCGCTGGCTGCCGAGTTGCGTCTGCCCGTGCGCCGGTGGGGCGGCAACGCGACCACGCGCTACAACTGGCGAAACGACACGGCCAATCACGCCATGGACTGGTACTTTGAAAATGCGCCCGAGGACAATCCTGATCCCTCCAAGCTGCCTGATGGCTCTACGGTTGATCGTTTTGTCGAGCAGGACAGGCGCACGTCAACCAAGACCATTCTCAACATGCCGCTCATCGGCTGGACGCCAAAGGCTCGCGCCTATGCGGGGGGATTCAGCGTGGCGAAGTATGGCGCGCAACAGGCCGTTGATCCATGGCGGTCTGATTGCGGCAATGGCATACGCACAGATGGAACAAAGATCACGGGCAACGATCCGGCGGACACATCGATCGCCATCACGCCCGAGTTTGCGCGGCAATGGATCGCGCATCTTCGCGGCCGCTATGGCGATGCCGCGTCGGGCGGCGTGGCGTTTTACAACCTCGACAATGAACCGGATCTGTGGAGCGAAACGCACCGCGACGTGCGCCCCATGCCATTAAGTTATGATGAAATCCGAAACCGCGCCTATCAGTATGCGGCGGCCATCAAGGCAGCCGATCCCACCGCGGCGACACTCGGGCCGGTCTCGTGGGGCTGGACAGCCTACTTCTATTCAAACCTCGACTGGGCCGCGGGCGGCGAATGGTGGAACAGTCCGCGGGACCGCAACGCCCACAGCGGCATTCCCTTCACAGATTGGTATCTGCAACAAATGCGCGCCTACGAGCAAACGACGGGCACGCGCATCCTCGATTATCTGGACGTGCATTTTTATCCGCAGGCGCCGGGCATTGCGCTGTCACCCGCTGGTTCCGCCGCCACGCAGGCGCTGCGATTGCGCTCAACGCGCGCGCTCTGGGACCCCGCCTATGCCGATGAAAGCTGGATTGGCGAGCCTGTGCGCCTGTTGCCGAGAATGCGCGACTGGGTGCGCGACAACTACCCGGGCACGAAGATCGCGCTCACAGAATACAACTGGGGGGCGCTCAACCACATCAACGGCGCTCTGGCGCAAGCCGACATCCTCGGCATTCTGGGCCGCGAAGGCGCCGATCTTGCCGCGGTCTGGGATCCGCCCAAGACGGCTGACCCTGGCGCATACGCCTTCCGCATGTATCTGAATTATGACGGCGTGGGAGCGGCATTTGGCGATACGGCCGTGCGCGCCGCGAGCACCGATCGTGATGTGCTGTCAATTTACGCGGCACAGCGCGGCGCGGCGGGCGATCTCACGATTATCGTGATTAACAAGAGCAATTCTTCCCAGGCGTCCACGCTCACGCTTACCAATTTTAATCCGTCAAGGAAGGCCGAGATTTGGCGCTACAGTTCCGCCAATCTTAACATCATCGTGCGGCAGGCTGATCTTGCGGTCACGGGCAACGGTTTCAGCGCCATCTATCCCGCCGCCTCCATCACGCTGATCGTCTTGCACCCTCAGCCGACACGGGTCGACGACTGGATGAGGACGGAACAGAATGAAGCGCTTGATCCCGAGCGTAAAACCATGGCACACGGATTGCGCGACGGCGCGGAATAATTCCGTTGCTCCCGCGCGCCGCGCTGATTCACATTGTTATCATCATGGCACTGGAAGAACTTGCAGAGGAACTAAAACAGGCAGAGAGAGCGGCGCTGGCCACAATTGCCGCCGCCGCCGGCATCGCCGCCATCGAGCGCGCGCGCCCCGTGGCAATGGGCAAGAACAGCGCGATGCGCGGATTGCTGAAACGGCTCGGGGGCCTGCCTGCAGCCGAGCGGCCGCAGGCGGGACAGATCATCAACCAGGCGCAGGCGCGAGTGGAGAGCGCCTTCGAGGCGAAACTTGCGGAACTGCGCGAGGCCGAAATGGCGCGCCAGATCGAGACGCAGAGTGTGGATGTCACGCTGCCCGGTACGCATGCCAAACCGGGCGGACTGCACCCGCTCACCCTGACGCTCATCGAGATCGAGCGCATCTTCACGTCCATGGGGTACGAGATCGCGTCAGGCCCCGATGTGGAAACCGAGCACAACAATTTTGACGCTCTCAACATCAAGCCCGACCATCCCGCGCGCGACATGCACGACACGTTTTATCTCGACGGCGGACGCATTCTGCGCACACACACTTCGCCCGTGCAGATACGCCACATGCTGGCGCACAAGCCCCCGCTGGCCATCATCGCACCGGGGCGCGTGTACCGCGTGGATGACATTGACGCGACTCACTCGCCCGTGTTTCTTCAGGTCGAGGGATTGCTCATTGATCGCGGCGTATCCATGGCTCAACTCAAAGGCACGCTCACCGAATTTCTTCATGCCATATTCGGCAAGGAACTTGCCACACGCTTCCGCGCCAGCTACTTCCCGTTCACAGAGCCGAGTGCCGAGGTGGACGTGCAGTGTTTTGTCTGCCGCGGCCCCGATCCCGATTGCCGCATCTGCAAGGGCACGGGATGGCTGGAGGTGCTGGGATCAGGCCTTGTTCACCCGGATGTGTTGCGAAACGTGGGCATCGATCCGAGGGAATTCAGCGGTTTCGCTTTTGGCATGGGCGTGGAACGCATCACGATGTTGCGTTATGGCATTCCCAGCATTCGTTTGTTCTACGAAAACGACATCCGGTTTTTGAGACAGTTCGCGTAATTATTGTTTGGACAATTCGCGGCTGCGGCGCGCGGCGTTTTCCACGCACCGGTAAGCAAGCTCGATGAATCCGCTCTCGTCGAGCGCGCGCAGGCCGGCCTCGGTTGTGCCGCCTTTCGTGGTGACGGCGGCGCGCAATTCGCCCAGCAACATGCCGCTTTCGTGCGCCATGCGCGCCGCGCCCAGAAATGTCTGCATGACAAGCATGCGCGACTCGCTTTCGGTGAGGCCGAGTTCGATGCCTGCCACGATGAGGGCTTCCGCAAAGTAAAAAAAGTACGCGGGGCCGCTGCCTGACAGGCCGGTCACGACATCGAGCTTTTCCTCCTCGAGCACGACGGTTGTTCCCACGGATTGGAAGATGTTGACAGCCAGCGCCACATCGGTCGTGCTGGCGTGGCGCCCGGGGGCGATTGCCGCGGCGCCGCAACCCACCAACGCCGGCGTGTTGGACATGACGCGCACCACGCGCACGGGCATCGCATCCGCTCCGCCGCCAAGACGCTCCTCAATGAAAGGCGTCGTGATGCCCGCGCATATTGAAATAAACAGTTTGTCAGGCGATGCGTAGGGTTGCAGTTCGGCGCACACATTGGCCATGTGAAATGGCTTCACGCAAAAGATGATGACATCGGAACGGTCGACAACCCACGCGTTGTTCTCAAGCGTGCGGACGCGGGTTTTTCCTTCGATCAGGCGCAGTTGTTCGGTCGAGATATCCGAGACCACGATCTGTTCCTCGGCGACAAGCCCTGCGCGCAGCATCCCGCTGATGATGGCGCTGGCCATGTTGCCGGCCCCGATAAAACCGATTCGCTGGTTGAGCATTTCCATAATGAACGGGGTATTATGGGGTGAAAGAATTCACATGAGTCAACAGCAAGAGGACATTAGCCTGCGTTTGTGCGAAGTGCGCGCGAGAATCGGGGCGGCGGCGGCGCGCGCTGGACGCGATCCGGCGGGCGTGCGGCTTGTGGCGGTCACAAAAACTTATCCCGCGGAACTCATACGCGAGGCGATGCGCGCGGGCCTCCGCGATTTCGGCGAGAACAAGGTTCAGGAGGGCGCCGCGAAGATCAGGGAGCTTGAACCGCTCTGGAATGGCGAAGGCGCAGGGGCGCCGAACGATAAACACTGCTTTCATCTTATCGGCCACCTGCAGACGAATAAGGCGAAAGTGGCCGCGATGATTTTCGGCATGATTCACTCGGTTGACTCCGAGCGCCTTGCCGTTGAACTCAACCGCCATGCAACGGCGGTCGGCTCCACGCGCGACATCCTGTTGCAGGTGAACGTGTCGGGCGAGGACACAAAATCCGGATTTGAGCCGGCTGAAATCCGCTCCGCGCTTCCGCGCATCATCAAAGTCTGTCCCGCGCTGCGTCTTTGCGGGCTGATGACGATGGCGCCGTTCGTGGATGATCCTGAAGAGTCCCGTCCCTGCTTCGCGGCGCTGCGCGAACTTTCACACGAGTTGCGCGGCATGACCGGGGCAGATCAATCGCGTCTTGGGCGCGAGCTTTCGATGGGGATGACCAACGATTACGAAACGGCAATCGGGGAGGGCGCGACAATCGTGCGCATCGGGACGGCGCTCTTCGGGCATCGCGGGCTGTGAAACCCGGACAGGACATGGCGGGTGAACAGCGCGCGTCGGTTATGTCCGCCGCGGATGTGGAGCAGACCGTTATGCGTCTGCGCGCTTTCAACGGGGAACGCGGGGATTGGTTGTTCGAACGGGCGCCGATGGCGCTCTCGGAAGCGGCGGCACTGTTTTTAAGCGAACGGACTGGCCTGATGGCGTACTCGCTGACCGGTTTTCCCGGCAAGGCTGTTGAAGCCGGAAAACGAATCGGCATGGAGCCCACGATGGTTCGCGAAGCGTTGGGCAACTTCTTCGCTCCGGTCACGAAGGACGCGCTTGAGGATCTGCGCGCGGCGCAGCTTGCCTGTTCTCCGCCGTCGCGCGTCCTGAAGCCCGCGCTTGTGTTTCATGTCCTTGCGGGAAATCTTTTTCTGCCGGGGATTGAATCAATGATGACCGCTTCGCTTTGCGGCGCGTGCAGTCTGGCGCGTTGCTCTTCCGCGGACCGCGAGTTTCCCGCGCTGTGGATTGATGCGTTGCGGACTGTGGACGCGGAATTCGCCCGCGGCACTGCTGCCGGCTGGTGGCCGCATGATGAGCGCGATGTGACGCGAGCCGCTGCGCGCGACGCCGATGCGGTCGTGGCGTTTGGCGACGATTCCTCCGTTGCCGATGTGCTCGCTCATGCGCCGCCAACGGCGCGCCGCATCGCGCACGGCGCCAGAATCAGTTTTGCCATCATCGCTCGCGAGGGGTTGGAATCGGGCAATGTGCCTGTAATCGCGCGGGCGCTGGCCTATGACTTTACGGTCTATGACCAGCAGGGCTGCCTGTCGCCCCGGGCCGCGTTCATCGAGAACGGCGGCGGCGTAACACCCGCGGAATTTGCCCGTCTGTTGTGCGCGGAAATGGCCGCCCTGGCCGAAAGGCTTCCGAGGCGCGCGCTGGCGCTTGAGGAAAAGGCGGCGCTGGCGCAGGCGCGCGACGACGCGCTCATCGAAGCGGCATGCGGCGGCGCGGAACCGGGCGGCGTGCTGCTGTCAGCCACGGACCAGCCTGATGGCGTACTCGCTGACCGGTCTTTTATCGTGACGCTGCGCGCCCTGAAAGGTTACGCGCCCGGATGCGTCAACCGTTGCTGCGACCTGCGCGTATTCAGCGAGGCTGGCGCCCTTCGCGCCGCGCTGACTCCTTGGCGCGGGCGCATTTCCACGCTCGCGTTGTGCGGTTCGCAGTTGCGCTGGCAGGAAACCGCCGATGAACTGCGGGCGGCGCGCATTTGCGCGCCCGGACAGATGCAGAAACCGCCGCTGGGCTGGCCTCATGACAACCGCCCCGCGCTGTCCGACCTTGTTCGCTACGCCTGCGCTGATCCCATTCCCTGATTAGGCCTCATGGCATTCTTTGCGCCTGTGCGCGGATATCTCGCGCATTTCCGCACGCGCGCGCGCAGCGGCTTCACGCGCGGCCTGCGCAACCTCCAATGAAAGCGGCGCACCGGTGTCCCAGTTGCGCCCTTCGATGCCGTAAATCACAAGTTTTGCCGGAAGCCCGTCAAGAACGCGCGCAAGTTCAACGGCTTCCGCGAGGCTGAATGCATGGGTTGAGTAGCGGAAAAATTCCATTGGGATTTTATCGGCGCTGGCATCAAGCCGGTGTATCGTTCCCGGTTCGCTGCCCGACTGCGCGGCATCAAAGACCATGACGCGCCCGGCGCCGGAAAACAGTTCGATGAGTTCCGCTCCCTCGCCCGACGCCTCGATGGCTACCGCTTCAGGCTCCATTCGCGCCAGTTCGCGCGCCGCCGCGATGCCCGCGGCGTCATCCCCGCGCATTTCATTACCCACGCCGATGATGAGCCATGCGGATGCTTTACCGCTCATCAGGCGAGTTGGACGCCGCTTCCTGACGGCGGACCGTCCATGAGCAGGGTGATCGTGAAGGTTGATCCCCGGCCGGGTTCGCTTTCCACGCCGACGTGTCCGCCGTGGGCTTTCACGATGCGGCGCACGATGGCCAGCCCCAGGCCGGTGCTTTTCTCGCCGCCGGTGGGTTTGACGCTGCCGCGCCCGAATTCGGTGAAAATATGCGCCAATTCATCCTCGGGGATGCCCTGCCCCTGGTCTTCGACGGAAATTTCGACGCGGTCTTTTGCTGGTCGCGCGGCGATGCGGATAACGCTTCCAGGGTATGAAAACTTGATGGCGTTGGAGATCAGGTTGTTGAGAACCTGGGTGATGCGGCGGGCGTCCATGACGACGCGCGGCAGGGCGTCATCGGCATGCAATTCAAGGTCGATGGACTTTGCCTGCGCCAGCAGTTTATTGGCGGAGTGTGTTTCCTTGAGGAATTCGGCCAGATCATGCTCCTTCGGCTCAAGATCGAGCCGTCCCGACTCGATGGCGTTGATGTCGAGAAGGTCTTCGAGCAGGGCGGCCATTGTCTGGCATGCTTTCCGGCATCGTTTGAGGTAATCGCGCTGTCCCTCCGGCACATCGCCCAGCAATCCGTCCAGAAGCAGACTCAGGTAACCGCTGACGATGTTGAGCGGATTGCGCAGATCATGGACCGCCATGCCAAGAAAACGGTTCTTGATGTTGTCCAGCTCGACGAGTTCTTGGAACATGCGCCCTTTTTCAATGATGATGGAAAGCTGATCGGCAATGCTGAGAAATGTCCGCACGTGGGCATGTTCGTAGGCATTCACTCGCATGCTTGAAAAGAACAGGAAGCCGACCGGCTTACCCATGGCATTGAGCGGGCAGGTAAGGCTTGAGCGTATGCCTTCCTCGACGATGAGGCGGGTTGATTCCGAATTGGGATGCGCGGCCAGGTGGGCGGCGAGGTCATTGATGATGCGCGGCTGGCCGGTGTTGAGGATTTTCCTGAGACTGCTGCCATTGATGTTTGCCGCATATCCCTTGGCAAGCTTGATCTCGGCGGCATTGGAGCGCTCCCAGCGCGCCCGCGCGGTCTGGCCGTCGTCCTCCAGCAATGCGCATCCCATGCGGTCGTAGGGAATGATCTCGCGGAAGGAGTCATAAACCATGTTGAGAACGTCATCGAGGGTGAGACCCGCATTGATCTGCGCCGTGACGCGCGCAAGAATTTCGGTTTCGCGGAATTTGTTTTCGAGCGCTTTGCCAAGGTTGGCGATACATTCGCCAAGTTTCCCTATATCGTCCCCCGCGTCGGCGGGCAACTCGCATCCGAATTCCCCATTTGCCATGGCTTGAGTCGCCTGGCAGTATTTTTCAATCCGCGGATCAGTGCTCATGGACGATGGCTGCTTTCACTCAGATAAACAAATAGCACAGACTGGCGGATGAAGCATTCGCGGGATTTAGTAAAAATAGCGGAACAAGGGAAGACCGGGCGTTCCCATGGTGTTACCGCACGACGGAGTAAACATCCCCGGGGCGTATGACCGTGATGACGCGTGTTGACAGCGCCTCTTCCACCGATCCGGCAAGCGTGATCACGTCGTTGGGCCGCAGGGTGTCGGCGGCCGTGGTCAGGCCCGTCGCGGTGTCCCACAGCAGGACGGTTGCCATTCCCGTGGGATCCTTGACGGTCAGGCGTTTGCCGGCGCGAAGCGGTTCAACGGTTTCAACGCGGCCCGATATAGCCACGCGATCTTTGATCGCGACTCCCGCGACTTCGGCGATAGGGAGGATTGCGAGACGCGATGTTTTGCCCATGTTCTGGGCAGACGCGCTCGTGGATTTATCGGATGGAAAAAGATCGGGGTGCGATTTGGGGGTTTTGATTCCGGCCGGATCATCGACGCGAATTTGAAGGTTTTTATTAAACTCGTTGACCTGTCCAGTGATGCGCGCCTTGTCCCCTTCGTTGACTTTTTGCGCGTCTGTCAACTTCTGGGCTGTGTCCGTCCAGAACACAACATCAATGGAGCCGGTGTCATCCGTGATTTTCAGGATGTATGGTGCGCGTTCGGTCTTGGGCGCCCGGGCGCTTGTCACCTTGCCCGAGATTGTGACTGTTTGTTTGACCATGACGGGAGTAATTGATCCGATGCCCGTCACGTCCCCCTTGGCGAGCGTGGAGGTTGCAGATGTTTGTTTGGCGGCGGGCGCAATGGCCGTGGCGGGCGCGGCGGACGCTGCGCTTGGAGCCTCTGCTTTCCCGTCGTTTACGATCACATCCGCGGCGTTTGTCACATGGATTTCCACGGCGTTGTGGAACAGCGCTCCCTCGCCGTGAATCGTGACTTTGGCGCCATGCTTGATCTTGTCCTTGTCCGCGATTTGATTAAAGACATCCGGCCAAATGGCAACACGCACCTGTCCGCTGGCATCCTGCAGGCGGAACGAATAGGGCGCTGTTTCCTTGCGTGATTCCTGGAACGAGACGACCTCGCCAGCCACCGTCACCGCTTTGCCCATCTTGTCATTCGTCACCTGGCTGATGGGTGCCGGCGTTTCACAAAAAACCCTGCCGCTCAACGCAGCCACACAGATAAGAAATAGAATCCCCTGTTTCATGGTTCACCTCGAAAAATGGATTATCATACAGATGGATTGGATTGCATGCCTGGGTCCGCGCCTTGTCAAGAATATGTCGAACATACACGGCCGCCTTTCCTCGCTGTTCATCGGCCCTGATGGCGTACTCGCTGACCGGAATTTTCACTCCCCGATGGTTTTTGCTGTTTCCGCGCTATTTCCCCTTGCAGACGCCGCCTTTGAGTTCTGGGCATTTTCGTGCGGCACGCGCCATTTTGCACTCCCGTGTTCCATGATGATAACCCGCAGGGCAATCCATTGCGGCGGCTTTGGTGGTCGTCGCGCTTGTGTCGGCGGTGTCGTTCGCGCTGACACCGGCTTTCGGTCCGGCAATCGCTGATGCAGCGATGACAAGAACAACAACAGCAGCAACCATCATGACACATTGATACATGGTTCTTGTCATTGATAGAATATCCTTGTTTAAGTCTGATTATACCATTGATCGGCAAATTTCATGCCATGACAGACATTCCGCAAGCATCAGCAATTGGTTTCGTGTCCGGTTATGTGACAATCCTCGGCAGACCCAATGCCGGAAAGTCCACCCTGCTCAACGCCCTCGTTGGCGGCAAGATTGCGATCACATCCGAGCGGCCGCAGACGACGCGTGACCGTGTGGCGGGCATCCTGACAACGGATCATTATCAGATTGTTTTTCTGGACACGCCCGGCGTCATCGCGCCCCGCGACCGTTTCAACGAGACTCTTGTCGCGCGCGTGGCGGAGGCGCTTGACAGCATTGACGTGTTGTACCATATCGTCGACGCGGCGAATGACGAGCCACAAAACGAACGGCTTGCCAAACTGCTGGAGCATGCGCGCCCGCGCGCCAAATTCCTCCTGGTGAACAAGACCGATAAACTCACCAAGCACGACGATCCGGCGGCCCTTTCGGCGCCGGGCATGAACCCGGCGCGTTATGATGAGGTGTTTTTCATCTCGGCGTTGCGCCGCAAGGGGCTCAATACGCTTCTCGAACGCACGGTGGCAAGGCTGGCGCCGGGGCCGTTGTTTTATGATCCCGAGCAGATTTCCGATCGCGATGAGCGTTTTATGGCGGCTGAAATCGTGCGCGAGAAGGTGTTCCGCCACACTGGCGCCGAGGTGCCTTATGCCGTGTTCACTGAAATCGAAGTCTTCGAGGAGCGGCCGGGCAGGGACTTCATCAGCGTGGTGATTTACGTCGAACGCGATTCGCAGAAAGGCATTCTCATAGGCGGCGGCGGGCGCATGATGAAAACCATTGGCAGCCAAGCGCGGGCCGAGATCGAAAAACTCACAGGCCGCCCCGCGTTTTTGCAGCTTCACGTCAAGGTGCGCAAGAACTGGCGGAAGAATGAGCACGATCTGGCGAGCTTCGGCTTCAAAAAACCGAAATGATCCTTGTTAACAAAATGACATGGAGTGATCGTGAATGACAAAAACATCTGACGCGACATCGTCTGGTTTCGTTCCCGGTCCAACCTACGATGAAATGCTCGCTCCTGGTCTGCTCAAGCCCGCATTGCGTGAAGCGGCGCTGGCGGCGCGCGCCGGCGAACTCAATCCGCTGAACCTGTTCAACATTAGCTGGGCGGGCGCCGATGGGCGTGTGCGCCATGTCGTGTTGCCGCCGGAGTTCACCGGTGTTAAAGCCAACATCATCGTGCTTCTTGGCTTGGGTTTTCCGAGCGGCTCGCACAAGGTGGGGCCGGCCTACAGCACGCTTGCGGAAAGCGAGGTGGAAGGGCGCGTCAAACCCGGCATGGTCATGGTCGGGCCCTCCACGGGCAATTTTGGCATTGGTGTGGCCTACATCTCGCGGCTCAAGGGCTACGAGTCGCTTGTGATTATGCCTGACAGCATGAGCACCGAGCGTTACGAGCGGATACGCAAATATGGCGGACGGCTTGACCTGACGCCCGGGACGGAAAGCGACGTGATTCTCGTGCTTGAGCGTGTTGAAGAAATCCGGCGCGATCCGCGCAATTTCATCCTTGCGCAATTTGAGCTTCTCCCCAATTACCGCTTTCACCGCCATGTGACGGGCGGGGCGTGTCTTGAGGCGGCAGCGGGCGCGGGCAACGGCCGCGTGGCGGCGTTTGTGAGCGCACCGGGTAGCGCCGGAACCCTTGCCGCCGGTGACGCCATCAAGGCCGTCTTCCCTGGCGCGCTGACCGTTGCCGTGGAACCCGTCGAGTGCTCGACGCTCTTCAACAATGGCCGCGGAACACACCGCATTGAGGGCATCGGCGACAAGATGGTCACGCTCATCCACAATGTCGCGGCAACTGACTACGTCATGATGGTGCACGACGATGACACCGTGCGCGGGCTCAGACTCGTTTGCGACGCCACGCCGGCGGTGCGGCGCATGTTCGGCGCGGCCTATGATTGTTACCGCGATATTTTCGGCATCTCCTCAATCTGCAACATTCTGGGCGCGATCCGCACGGCGCGTCTGTTGGGGCTGGGCGGTGGAGAGAATGTGGTCACGATCGCCACGGACGGCTTCGACCGCTATCCCAGCGTGATGGACGATCTCGCGCGGCGTGTGGGCGGCACGATCACCGAATCCATGCTTGATGACTGGCATGAATCCATCTATCGCGCCTGCGATCCGGCACTCATGCTCGACGTGCGCCCGCGCGCCCAACAGGAACGCCTTTTCCTCCAGAAGGAGGAAACCTGGATGAGGTTCAATTACACCCGCGAATACCTGGACAGCATGAAATCGCGGGACTTTTGGGAAGTGGAATATGCGAAGATTCCTGCGATGAACGCGGCGATTGCCGAAATGCGCGGAGATATTTGATTGGCGTCACGCGGTTCTCATCCCCGCATAAACATCATAGCGGAAACACAAAGTCCGATAACGCACATGGTCAGGCTGTAGAAGAACAGTTTGAACAATAGCGCGTTGATATCAAGTTTGAGATAGCCGCACATCCAGACATTCTGGGTTGTTGTCGGATCCTGCAACATGCCCACGGAGATGATGGCGCCCATTGTGGCCGGTGGCGGGATGAAATGCGATAACAAGCGGGCGATGCCGGCTCCGAGTCCGAACTCGTTGAGCGGGCCGCGATACAGCGCGAGGGGCGAGGCGAGCAGGAAGAATATGATGTACGACCAGCGGTGGATTGGTATGACGCGCGCGAGGATGGGTGTCAGGATGTGATCCACGGCGGGATTTTTGGCGGCGGCAATCAGCATGCCGATCCCGAGCATGAGCACGGCGGGCGCCGCCACATCGGCAAAGCCGTCGATGATGGACTTGCCCAGTTTCTGCATTCCGCGCTCGCGGGGGGTGGTCAGGCAGCCGTAAGCCATGGCCGCCAGAAACGCCGGCCCGTAGGCATCTCCAAATCCAAGCATGAGGATGAAAACAAGCGGCAGGATGGGCGTCAGCATGTTCCACTGTGTTGTGACTCGGCCGGTGATCCAGTGCTGGTATTGTGTGTGCAGGATGCCGATGACAATGACCGTCCCCGCAAGATACTGCAGCACAGTCCAGACATCGCCGCGGACATGGACAAACGTGTCTATTGTTTTTGCCATGTCCGTTGAAACATAGGGCTTGGCGCCTTCAGCAAAACCGGCCGCGAGCAGGATGAGCGCGGCGACAAGAATGACCGATATCGAGCGGATCACATTGCCAATCGTGACGGTCGTCCGTTTCATGCGCAGGAATTCGACGGAGAGGAAGACCAGCAGGATCATCGTCTGCACGCCGGCCCAGAGGAGAAAAAAAGTTCTTATCTCGGCGACCGGGGCGTCAAAGACAGCGGCGCGCGTCACCCATCCCGCTGGCGACAGACAGGCGCCAATGGGGAATGACAGCATGAGCATTCCGCCGCAGACAATCGCTGGCACACCGAGCGAGAGGAGTATGGGGAACAGCACCGTACCGAGCATGATGATGGCGGGCAGTCCGCCGATTGCCGTGAAAATAAGCGCCGTGAGCGCGCTCATGATCAGCGCGATGAAAAAGGGGTCTTCGCCGCCGAACTCAGCCGCGTATTTGATGATGCGTTCGGCGATGCGGGCGTCGCTGATGAATCGCGCGAACATGCCGCCCAAGAGCACGTAAATGATCGCCTTGTAGAGCTGGAAGGCCCCCGTGGGCGGTAAGCCCGGATCTGTTTGTCCCTCAAGGATGCTGGCGAGTATGCCGCTTTTTCCTCCGAGCGGAATGCCCGCGAGCAGTCCGATGCCAAGGGCCATCAGCGGCAGTGCCACCATCGCGGGGATGCGGCGCATGGCGATAAGCGACGCAATGACGACAAACAGAACCAGGATCAACGAGGCCCGCGCGGCCATTTCGCCTGTGATGGGCTGCTGTTCTGGGGGGAGCGCCTTGAGCGTCGCCGCTGACGTGGTCTGTACTTGGCTGGCCGCGGTGAGGGCGGTGGCAGCGGCGGCACGCGCGCATGGCGCAAAACACAATGCCATGAAAGTCATCAACACGATCAGCATCATGCGCCGCAACGGTCTGTTAAAATTCATGGCACTCGCCCTTCTGTGTGTCGTGTTTCAAGCAATCGTGCAACAAAGCGCGCGCGGCAAGGAAGAACGCCCGCGCCGTTTCGGTCGCGTAGTCGGGATACGTCCATGGCCACGGGACAAAACCTCCGGCGCTTCGGCGGTAATGCAATGTGACTTCCTCGAAAATGCCGTTCCCCGTGCAGATTCTGTGATCGTAGTCCTTCGTTGTGGCCAGCACAACCTTGCTTAAAGTGATGTATCCGGGATCAATATTCACCCGGCGTCCGCCGCCTTCCGCGAAGAGTTTTTCAAGGCTGTTCGTGTGCAGTTTGAAATCGGGCAATTCCGCGAGAAGGATTGTGCCGGACATGGCGATCCATTGCCGCAGAAGGGCCTGCCCAATTTCGCGCTGATAGTAGTTGGTGTGGGTGAAAGGGATAACGGCGCTCGCGCAGTCGACCGGTGAGAAATCAACCGCGAGGCGCCGCCGCGCAAGCTCGAGCATTTCGTCCGAAACGCCAAGCAGACCGAAAAAGAGTTTGCCGCGGGGCGGCTCTTTGCGGATCTCGCCCATTGCCTGTCACGTGTGACGCAAATGAAGCGAAAGCATTTGGATGGCTGCAAACAAAATCAGGATGGCATACCATGCGAAAAAGACGGGGCGCTTGCGCGGAGCGGCACAGCCAAGCCCCGCGTAGATGATGAATATCTGCTCAATATACAGCCGCTGTCTGGCCACATCGCCGCCATAAGCCACAAGAAAGAGCAGCGCTACGGACAGAATGCACACCAGCGGCAGCGCGGTGAGAAGATGATTCGCGCGTATCGCAAGCATGAAACCCAGAAAGGCCAGCGGATAGATCGCAAGATACAGGAACCACATACCGGGATAGATGCCATACATGGGATGGGGCCCTTCCGCCCTGACCCACGCATAGGGCGCCAGCAGCAACCGCGGCATCCCGCCCGCCAGCCACAGCGCGACGCCGCGCAGCGACATGAGCCGGTGTGACAACTGGGCGCCAAGGCTGTCGACAAGCTGCAACAGATAGGCCTGTCCCTGCGGTGTGTAGTGAGCGATGAGCACCGCCATGCACAGGTAGAACAGACACCACATGAGCCAGCGGAACGGCATCCTTGCCAGCGCGCAAGCCACGCCCCCCGCCGCCAGCGACAAGGCCGCGTAAGCGCGCATCTGCGCCAGGAAGAACACACCCAGAAGGCACCCGGCCAAGCTTATCAGATTTCTTGTTCTCAGGAACTCAGCAAGAAACATGAACGCGGCCACAAACAGCGCCGCAAGGATGACATCCTTCAAAAGGAAAGAGCACCAGTAGAAAATCGCCGGCTGAATCGCGCCAAGCAACGCCGCCATCCGGGCGGGAAAGCGCGGATTGGCGGCACTGATTGTCCCCGTCATAAGACGCAAGTCACGGGCGTCAAATATCGCCGCTGCCGAGAAATAGATGAGCAAAGGCATGAGCGCCGCAAACACAATATTCAGGATAATCCCCGTGACCGCCGCGCGGGGGCTAAACAGGAATAGAAAGGCCAGTATTCTGTGATAGCCCGTGTGCAAGGTGCCGAGGTAAGGCAGACTTCCCTTTCTGTGCAGATCAGGATAAATTCCGTCGTGCCATGTGTCCGATATGACGCGCGATTCCACGAGATAGCTATGATCATCAAGCTGCTGATTCGACTGCAGTGGATCGTGATAACCGAACAGGAAAAAGCTTATTATCTGGAGTATGAGCGCGCCGGCGCAACAACACGCGAGCCATAATCTGTCGTCAGACGGCATGCGGATGATGCGCGCGGCGAGCCATATGCCTGTGAAACAAAAAGGCAGAAGCCACGGACCGGCGGGAAACCAGCGTCCAGCCACAAGCACGGCACACACAACCGCGATGACCGCGATTTCCGCGCGCCGCGCGCGCAGAATTGGCAACAGGCAAATTGGTGTTAGATCAAATCGCACGAGTGAGCCAATTCATGCCAATATGAATTATGTCAGCCAACAATAATTACTGGAAATGTCAAATGGGACCTATATGACCTGTTGGATATATGTTACAGTCAGACCGGCGGTGTTCCTGGCAATCTCGAGCGCCTTTTGACTTTGACATCAGCGTTCCCGCGTGCGCCGCATATTCATGTACGGTTTGCAAAACTCAGATGAAGGAAAATCAAAAATGGTGAAGATGTACTATGACAAAGACGCGAGTCTGAAGCCGTTGCAGGGCAAGACCATCGCGGTGATCGGATACGGCAGCCAGGGGCACGCTCAGGCTCAAAATATGCGCGACAGCGGCGTGAAGGTGATCATCGGCGAGTTGCCCGCGGGGCCCAATCACGATCTCGCCGTCAGCCACGGTTTCAATCCCGTGAGCGCGGCGGAAGCCGCCGCCCAGGCAGATGTGATCCAGATCCTATTGCCCGACGAGCTTCAGCCGGTAGTCTACCGCAATGAAATTCAGCCGACCCTGCGCGCGGGCAAGTCGCTTGTCTGGTCGCACGGATTCAACATTCACTTTGGAACAATCACGCCGCCCTCCGACACGGATGTGTACATGGTGGCGCCCAAAGGGCCGGGGCATCTCGTGCGGCGCGTGTTTGTCGAGGGCGGCGGCGTGCCGGCGCTCATCGCCGTGCACCAGAACGCCACCGGCAAGGCGCGCGACTTGGCGCTGGCGCACGCCAAGGCCATCGGCGCCGCGCGCGCGGGCATCCTTGAAACCACGTTCCGCGAGGAAACCGAAACGGACCTTTTCGGCGAGCAGGTCGTGCTGTGCGGCGGCCTCACTTCGCTCATCAAGAGCGGATTCGACACGCTGGTCGAGGCGGGTTATCAACCCGAGATCGCCTACTTCGAATGCTGCCACGAGGTGAAGCTCATCGTGGATCTGATCTATGAAAGGGGTCTGGCCATGATGCGCTACTCCGTGAGCGACACCGCAGAATACGGCGACCTGACACGCGGCCCGCGTGTGATCAACGACGCCGTGCGCGCAGAGATGAAAAAAATTCTCACGGAAATTCAGAACGGCGAATTCGCCCGCGAATGGATTCTCGAAAACCAGGCCGGACGCCCCGTCTACCGCGCGCTCAAGCGCCAAGGACTCGAGTCGCGGCTCGAAAAGGTCGGCATTGAACTGCGCGGCATGATGAGCTGGCTGAGCAAAGGCCAGGCGAAGGCCGCGGCTCCCGAAGCGGAAGCGAAAAAAGACGCGAAAAAGAAAAAGAAAAAATAATCCCAGACAACAGGTCTTCTCCGTGGCCGGGCAAGACATCTGGCACGGCAATGACATGAATCTGACCATCTCCCTCGCCCAAATTTCCGTTGCCCGGTCCCAGCCCGAGGCCAATCTGATCAAGGGTGAAGCCTTGGTTGCCGAAGCGGCGCGGCGGGGAAGCGATATGATCTGTTTCCCCGAAATGTGGACGACGGGCTTTGACTGGGCTCAGAATGAGCGAATGGCCGCGCAACACGAGCAGGTCATCTGCCGCGTGGCGGACATGGCACGGCGCCACGGCATCTGGATCAGCGGCTCCATGCTGTCACTGAACGAGCAGGGGCGGGTTTCCAACACGCACATCATGTTCGATGACAAAGGCGCACGCGCGGGCGTCTACCGAAAAACCCACCTGTTCACCCTCTTCCATGAGGACAAGCACATGGCGCCGGGCAACGCGCTTTGCACAGTCGAGACGCCGTGGGGCTTGGCCGGCTTGTCTGTATGTTACGACATTCGCTTTCCCGAGCTTTTCCGCACCTATGCGCTCAAGGGCGTCAAGCTCATGTTATCCCCGATGGCATTCCCCCATCCGCGCCTCGCGCACTGGAAGATACTCGTCCGCGCCCGGGCGATCGAGAACCAGATGTTCATGATCGGCGTCAATCAGGTGGGAAGCGAAAATTTCGGCGCGGATGGCGAGGCGGTGTATTTCGGCGACTCCGTGATCATTGATCCTTGGGGCGGGACCGTCGCGGAGGCGGGCGAAGGGCGCGAAATGCTCGTCACCGCGACGATCGACGTGGACAAAGCCGACCAAGTGCGGCAACGGATGATGGTGTTGCGGGATCGACGCCCGGACCTTTATGAATTGGGTGCGGGGGACACTGAGTAAGGATGCGTCTCCCTGATCAGGGAGATTAAGGCAGATTGCGGTTTGGGTTTACAGCCTGTCTTTCAGGCGCCCATGCTGAGCAGGTATTGTTTGGCGCGCTGGCGCTCATCGCTGCCCGGAGGCGCGTTTCGCTCGATGTATTTTAAAAGCACAAGGGCATCGTCGGCATAACCGCGTGCCTGGTAAAACTCGGCAAGCGCCAGCCAGCATGCATAATTTGCGGGATCAAACGAGATGGCGTCCATCATGCATGTCTCGGCGGCTGATGTTGCCTCGGCTCCCGGCGTCGTGAGATATTTCTTTGCCTGCGCGTGCAAGTCCCTGGCTTTGACCGCGTTTAGGGCGTTGTCCGGGGAGCGTTTTTTGTCCAGCGTGGCCGAAAGCTGGCGGTCGAGCAGGGCAAGATAGGCATCGCCTGAATAATTGCCCGACTGGACACGGTAAAAATCGCGCGCGCCTTCAAAATAGGCCTTGGCGAGGAAATATCGCGCGGGATTTTTTGTGTATGTCTTCCCTTTGCTGTCGCGTCTTTTGGCCAGTATGTCAGTTTTGCTCGTTGGCGGAAGCTGGGCGGTCAGCCAGTCGAGCTTCTCGCTCACAAGCGACGGTTCGTATCCGGGATATTTTGCGTGAAATGTTTCCCATTGCTGGCAGGCTTCCTCGACTCTGCCCTGCGAGACAAGCGCGGACGTTTCGCCGTTGATTTTGGCATAAGCGGCCATGGCGGTTGAGTTCGCCCCGCCTTGATTTGCGGTGTTGACGTCGGGGCGCATGCTCAGGATGGCATAAATCAGCGCCGCCATTATGAGCGCGGCCGCGCCGACCGCGGGCCACCAGCGATGCACCAGCCCTTTCAACGGCGGCATTCCCAAGGGCGTTGCGGCGCCTGTTTCGCCCGGTTGCGCCGTGCCGGGATTCACGCGCACCGTTTCATCATGCGCTTTCTTTTCACGCTCGGCATTTTCGGTCAGTTTGCGCACACCGGTCGGGGTTCTTTCGGCAACAGGTGGGCGTTCGGGCAATGGCGGTTCCGGCGGCAGGGTGTGCATTCGGGAAGAAGTCACCGATTCCATGCGGTGGGTCGCGCCATCGGGGATGTCTTTCACGCCGTCGATCATCAACCGGACGGGTGTTTTCGCTGATATTGCCGCTTCAAGGTCCCGCGCCATTTCCTCGCCGTTTTCATAGCGGGCCGCCTTGTTTTTTTCCAGCGAGCGCATGATGACTTTTTCGAAAGCGGGCGTGATGGATGTGTTGATCTCGGAGGGCGGGGATGGCTGCTCGTAGAGGTGCTTAGTGGCAATCGCGATCGCGTTTTCACCGTCGAAGGGCGGGCGGGCGGTCAGGCAGTAATAAAGGCAGACGCCGAGCGAGTAGAGATCGCTTTGCGCGTCGACGCTCTTGCCGGTGACCTGTTCGGGCGACATGAATTTTGGCGTGCCCATACACACGCCGGTTTGTGTTTTGAACTTTGATTCGAGGAAGCGCGCGATGCCGAAATCCATGACCTTGGCGGCGCCCTGCGGGGTGACGAGAATGTTGTCGGGCTTGATGTCGCGGTGGATGATGCCATTCTCGTGGGCGTAGTTCAGGGCGCGTCCCACTTGCGCGCCGATGCGCGCGACGACGGTTTCGGCAAGGGGCGCGCCATGGTTAATTTTGGCTTGCAGGCTCTCACCCTCGATGTACTCCATGATGATGCAGAAGGTGTGTTTGTGCGGCTCGATGTCGTAAACCGCCACGATGTTCGGATGGTTGAGTCGCGCCACCATGATGGCTTCCTGCTGGAAACGCGCGCGGAACTCGAGGTCGGAGGCAAGTTCCTCCGAGAGCATTTTGACAGCCACGACGCGGTTAAGGCTTTGCTGCACGGCTTTGTAAACCGTGCCCATGCCGCCGCGCCCGATGACTTCAACGACTTCATATTTTCCAGCAATCAGTTCAGGCATGACTCATTCCATGATTGAAATCAAGCAAGCCGGAAATACCCCGCAAGGAGCAATGCAAAACTGACAGGCAAAATGACCAGTGGCGGCAGGGACAACCGCAGGCGCCGCAAGCGGTGTGTTGCGCGGGATCAGTAGATAGTCGCTTTTGTGTCCTTCCACTTGCCGAAGCGGATGGCGCGCAGTTCTTTGAAGGCATGGCGCCGCTGGGCGGGCGTGTCGAGCGGGGCCTTTTTCAGCCAAGCGCGATAATCATCGATTTTCTTCGCGAAGATGGCGTGCTGAAGCGGAGCGGTCTTCAGTTTGCGCGCAATGCCGTCGAGCGTCTCGCGTGTTTTAAGATAAATCCGCGCGCGCCACGCCAGCTCCTCGGGCGAGACGACCTTGACATGGGGCTCGAGCCGATCCACGCACCATTTGAGCGGTTCGACGCCGCGCTCGACATTCGGCGAGTTGGCCAGCTTCTGGTCAACCTCCTCAGCCCACAAATCCCGGCTCGTGTCGGCCTTTTTGAAGTACGACCACACATGGACCGTCGTCCAGTCGAGATAGGCGTCGCTCGTTGGCGGGCCGTCGTGGGCCGCCTTGTTGATTAGAGAGGCCACGACAGCCGGTGGCCCCTCGTTCTTAATGCTCGAATGATGTTCCCACAAGCCATAACGCGCCGAAATGACGGGAATCGGATCGCCCTCGGCGTTCGGCGTCCAGAGGATGCGCCCCTCGCCGCCCGTATAGGGGTAATATTGGATGGAAAAAATGCCCACAAGACCGGGAATGTGAAGCGCATAGCGGCTCTGTGCGCGGCGTGCATCCGCCGAGTCCCAGCGCTGGTTGTTGAACTGTATTGTCCGCACGCCGAGTTTTTCCATCCAAGGGGCAATCTGGGCAATATGCCCGTCGAGAACCTTGATGGGATCGGGATACGCCGTGCCGTAGATTTCGGGGTAATAGTAACCGCCGCCGAGCATCATGAATGAGTCGCCGGGCGATGCTGTCCGCGCCATCCATTCAATAGTGGGCACGGCGATCTGTGCCAGGTCGGCGGGCGGCGCCGTCCAGCCGATCGGAAATTCAGCGCGGCCGGGGGAGTTCCAGTAATGCAAGGAGTTGCTGAAAAATCCGCCCATGTACCATTGCACATTATCTCCGTCGGTCATGATGAAGGACGTGTAGTGCACGCCTTCCTCCCATTTTAGTGCGAGGGGATCGACCTCCGAGTCTTTGTTGAGGCGCAGTTCTGGCCATGAAATGTCCCGGCCGGCCTGAACAATGCTTGTCAGGGTCAGGTTAAGGCACCAGTTCGTGGCTGTCTCAAACTTGCCCCAGTGACTTGACAGGGAGGTCTGGACATCCTCGGCGCCCGAGTTCCAGCCGACGAGGGGAGTGTTTGGTCCTGCCCATGCCATCACTTCGCTTGTGAAACGATTGACGCCGAAAAAGCAGAATGATCGGGTGGCGATGGCGTAATCGCGGCAGTGTGGAACTTTCGGTTCGATCGTGCACAACAGCGCCGGATTGCAGTTGTCCCTGCGGTTGGCGAAGCACCATTTCTCGTCTTTTCCGCGCGCATCGAACAACCGTTTCAGTCCCATTTTTTTGATAACCGGTTCGGCGCTTTCCTCCACGATGATCGCTCCAAGCTGGGGCGCCATGGTGGTCGCGACGTTCACCGAAGCGTCGTACCCCGGTGTTGTTTCCGGGTCGGAACAATATAGGTCGCGCTCGCTCATGTCCGCGCGATAAAGGATATAGCCTTTGACCGTGCCATTTGTTATGAAGGTGTTAATGAGCGACATGGAGTCTGGCGCATCGATGCGTTTGGCCTTGGTCGCATTGAAAATCGACCCGAGCCAGAGCTTGTAACTGCCGCTGTCCTCGAGGTTGAGCCAGATCATCGAATCGCCCCTTCCCTCCTTGACGGCGAGGGCGGCGAGGCCCGTCAGCGAATGCAGAGTGAAATTCAAATAACCGTTCATGCCGCCAGGATCGGATGCCGATCCGATTTTTGGCAGCTTGTTGAGATCACCGGTGACGTAAATATTCTTCGGATGCGGAAACTTGATCCAGTATGACGCGGGATCAGCGGCCCGCGCCTGTAAACTTGCAAGGCAGAAAACAGCCGCAAGCAGCAGGCTGGCATGTTTGGGTGAGTGAGTATGACGCATGATTATTCCATTTCCATCGGTCAGATTGTCTGGTTGTCCAGTGTTTCCAGCATGGCTTCGATGTTGGCCATCGGGACATCGGGTTGAATGGTGTGGGAGCCGGCAAAGATGAATCCCCCGTTCCCGCCCATGACCTCGACGATTCTCCGTGTCTCGGCGCGCGCCTGTTCCGGTTTGGCCGAGACAAGGAAATCCTGCGTGTCGATACCCGCCATGAAGGTCAGCGTATTCCCGAATTCGCGTTTGATGGCGGCGTTGTCCATATCCGCGGCCATCGGCTGGAGCGGGTTGAGGACATCGATGCCGATCTCGGCGAGATCGCCGATAATCGGGCGGATGGAGCCGCAGGAATGATAGGCAATGATCGTCCCGGGAGCCACCGAGCGAATCGCGTCCACGATTGTTTTCAGCCGCGGTTTGAGAATTTCACGCCACACAAGAGGACTGATGAGCATGCCCGACTGCGTGCCCACATCATCGCCCAGCCACACCCAGTCAACGCCGCGGCGCATGCTTTCGAGAGCTGCGCCGGTGGTGAATCGCATGGTTTTGTCGAGAAGCGCGCCGGCCTCTGGTTCGCGCAGCGTCATTTCAACGAGCAGGTCTTCCATGCCGCGCAGGTGATAGGCAGGCTCGAAGATGGAGCCGGAAACATCCGCGCCGATGAAATGATCGTTTCCGAAGGAGGCGAGCAGTTGTTCGAGTTCCGTGAATCGTCCGGGATCATGCGGGTCGGGCATGCGATAATACTCGATTTGACCAAGGCCAGCATCCATTAAAGGATGTCGGGTGACCATGTTATAATAACCCTGCCGTGTCCACGTGATGCCGAAATCGTCCGTGAAGCTGGCGCCTTCGGCCGCGGCCCGCGCCATGGACTGGTTGATGGACACCCAGGGTTGCAGGATGTCATTTCCGATGGCCGCCTCGGTGGCGAAGCCGCTTGTCCCGAACCGACGCCCGAATTCGTCGAGCAGGCTGGGGTGAAACCATAGGAATCGCGGGGTGCGGTCAATGGCCGTCCTGCGGATGGCGCCGTAAACGCGTTGTTTGGAATTCATGAGCTGCTTTTCACTGGAAATATGATGAGCGCTGATTCCTCCCGGAATCATAAAAAAAGCGGGTTGCGAAGTCTTGAATGCGCCGCTTCGCAACCCGTTCAACAATTTGTCCAAAGCCGGACAGTGGACGGCTTAATTGTAAATCGCCCAGTCTGGGACGGCTGTTGTTGTGACTTGATTGATGCCGCAATCGGGCGCCGTCGCGTCGTAGGCGTTGCCGTCGACGTCATAGAGCAGGTCGGTCGGCGTGCCCTTGCCATGGGCTGCCGATCCAAGCCCAGTGCGCCAGTTGCCGTTGGGGGGATCGACATACATCGGATTGCCCGTGGAGACATTGGTGCCGTCATAGTTGCCCGACGAGTTGATCAAGTTGTAATCAACGAGTTTTTGGTTGTTGGTGCCGGCGGCGTTGATGCCCACGGCGTTGGAGGCGTCGATGATCGAATTGCGCACCCAGAGAATCGTGTTGGCCATGTCGGAGCAAATGGCCGCCTGTGTTTTGCCGTTGGCGACGACGCAGTGGTTGAGCTTGATGGCCGCGTCGAATCCGCTGTTCTCTGAGGTCGCGAGCACGGGGTTGGCCGTGCCGTCGATGACCGTATTGTTGGCCATGATGAGGCCGCCCTGCCAGCAGACGAGGCCGGAGGCGACGTTGGCGGTGTTGAGACCGCGCAGGATGCACCCATTCAGGATGACCGTGCCGTTGTTGCCGATGTTGCGCGCGTCGATGACGCACAGGTCGGCGCCGCTGGCCGCGCGATTTTCAAACAGGCAATTGTTGGCCGTGATGGTTGTGTCCTTGTTCGCGCTATTGGGCACATTCTGGTAGTAGGCGATCATGCGGTCGGCCACGTTCGTGAACGTGCAGTTGTTGGCTGTCAGCCAGCCCAAGCCGCCGTCGGCGCCTGTTTCCCAGTCATGGCAGAGCACGCTGTTATAGCCGGTCGACGTGAAGTTGTTGACCGTCAGCCGGAAGCCCGAGCAGACAAACGCCGGTCCGAACTGGTTTTTCGTTGCGGTGCCGCCGTTGATGAACAGGCCGTTTGACGGATTGGTGTCGCCGCCGTACCCTGCCACCCCCACGCGCCCGCAGTCGGTCCATGTGCCACCGTTCACGTTGGTGATGCCGCCCGAGGCGATGATAGCCGAGTTGGTGATGCTGTTGAAGGTGCAACTTGTCAGCGTGTTGGTGGCTCCGCGGAAGATAAGGCCGTTATCGGCGGCCGGGCCGAAGTTGCAACGGGTGTAGGTCTGGCCGTCATAGCCGTGAAACAGCGCCCACTGGCCGGAGTTTATGAAGCTGACGCCGGTGGCTGTCATCGTGCCGCCGCCTTGGGCAACATTCATGCGCCCATTGACGGTCACCACGCCCTCGACATCGGGCGCGAAGACCAGTTTCACGCCATCGCGGATGGTTATTTCCGCCGGGGAGAGATCATACTGCACGGTGGCTGTGTCGGTGAACTGAATGTTGTAATCCGTGTCTAAGCCTGCATTGACGGCGGCCAGGCAGGCGCTCAGTTCGGTGAAGTTTGGCGAGCCGGTCCCGGCCTTGTTGACCGTGTAGTTTGTCAGAGCCGGGGCGCTGGCGCACACGCTAACCGCCGCACAGGCTGCGATGAGTCGAAAAATTTTCATGTTGTGTTCTCCTTTTATGGTTTATGTTTTTTTCGCACAGTATCATTCGCTTCATTGATAATAACAGTTACCTGACACCCTGGAAACCGCGGGTGTCGCCGGTGTAACGCACGATTCCTCCGGCGCTGACGGTGCCGTTGGTTGGGTCGTAGACCTGGTTGATCGCGTTTGCTAATTGGCCCAGATGATGAAACGCGAGCGCCCATTCAGGCACGGTGTGGGCGGTGCTTGGTCCGAGAGAGTGAACGCAACAAGCGTCCAGATTGGGCACCTCGGCCCATGCGTCGCCAAAGGTCAAGGGCGGATAGGCTTGGGGGGTCACGCCGCCGGTCCACTTGTAATAAGCCCAAATGTAATCATCGCCAAACTCCCTGGTCCATCCCGGCAGGGCGCGCAGGGCGCTCATGAACGGATCGCGGAACTTGGACGAGGTCAGATATGGCACCGGGGTGGAGAGCGGGATCAGGCCCAATTGCGCGTCGTAATGCCAGTATATCCAGATGGGATACTTGTTCCAATCGGAATGATAGGACTCAAGCGCCGTCACGTAGGATCGCAGGTCGCTTTTCACCCTTGAAACCTTCGCGCGGGTCTGCGCCTCGATGAAATTCGGCACAGCGATTGCGGCCAGAATCGCGATGATGGCTACGACAATCAGAAGCTCGATCAGCGTGAAACCACATCGTTGTGCTTTCAGTGTCAAAACACGCCTCCTTTCTCTTTTCGAGTGATACATCTTATGCGATTGTTGTGATGTTGTTGTGATCACTTGAACCACCTTATGTCAATATCAAAATGCGACTATTTTGAATTGTCTGTTCAACACTGCGGCGGCAATGATGGCGGATGGTATTTGTCACGGGTGGGAAGCTATTTGACAGCAGGAAATCCGCGGGTGTCGCCGGTATAGCGCACGATTCCGCCCGCGCTGATGGCCACGACAATCAGAAGCTCAATCAGGGTGAAACCGCCTTGTTTCTTTCTATTCATTGAGCAATGCCTCCTTAATTCCTGTCGAAGATAGAATGATGAAAAGCCATGCAACACATTTCAGTTTGCGGAGGTTGTTGTAATCAGCACAGCCGCCTTATGTCAATAAAAAAATGCATCTGTGAAAACGATTTTCTTTTATATCATGTTTCTCTGGGATCTCCCGGAGGAAAGGCGCGGTGACGACCTTCGCGGATCAGCCCTTGATGCCGGTGAGCGTTGTGCCTTCGACGAAGAAGCGTTGTGTGAAGAAATAGAGGATCATCACGGGCAGCGTCATCATGGTGGCCGCGGCAAACAGCAGCGGCCACTCGCTGCCGTGGTTGAGCACGAACGCCTGGATGCCCAGCGCCAGCGGCATTTTCGGGATGGAGTTGATGTAGATGAGCGGCCCCATGAAATCGTTCCATGCCCCGATGACCTGGAAGAGCATGATGGCGATGACCGCCGGGCGCACCTGGGGCAGCAGGACAAGCCGGTAGGCGGTGAATGATCCCGCGCCGTCGATCATTGCCGCCTCGTCGAGCTCCTTGGGCACGCCCAGAAAAAACTGACGCAGAAGGAAAATGTAAAATGGCACGCCAAACCATGCGGGCACCCACAGCGGCTTGAAGGTGTTGACCCATCCGATCTCCGAGAAGATCAGGTAAACGGGCACCATCGTGACCTGCGGGGGGATCATCATGGTGGCCAGCAGGAGGAAAAAGACCTTGTCGCGTCCGGGCCAGCGGAAGCGCGCGAAACCATAGGCGACCAGCGGGCAGACAGCCGCCACGCCCAGCACGCTGAGGAAGACGATGGTCAGGGAATTGGCGAAGTAGCGCAGGAACGGGACGCGGTGGATGACATCGGTGAAATTGCGCCACATGACAGGATCGGGCACGAGAATGCGGCGCAGCGAGGAGATGTCCTGCACCTGCGTGTCGGACTTGAGCGCGGTGGCGATCATGCCGTAAAGCGGCATGGCGAAGATGACGAGTCCGATAACGAGCGCCGTGTGAATGAGCGCCGTGGCCATCCATTTTCGCCATATCAGGTTCTGTCCGGCCGCTGCCGTCATGAACTCACATCTCCGTTTCATAGTGAACCCATTTTCTCGACACCCTGAGCTGCCACAGGCACACTGTCACCGTAATGAAGAACAGCACCCATGCCATGGCGCACGCATAGCCCATCTCAAAGTATCGGAATGCGCGGAAGAACAGGTAGAGCACATAAAAGAGCATGGCGTCGCCGGGCGCGCCGATCATGTAGGCTTGGGTGAAAATCTGCAGACTTCCGATGGTTCCCATGATCCAGATGAACAGGACGTAGGGGGTCATAAGTGGCAGAGTGATGCAGCGGAAGCGCGACCACGGGCTGGCGCCGTCGATCATTGCCGCCTCATAGAGATGGCGCGGCATGGTCTGCAGGCCGGCCAGCCAGATGAGCACGGTGCCGCCGCATCCCCATGTCATGAGCATGATCAAACCGGGCTTGGCCCACCGGGCATCCACGAACCACGCGGGCGGGGCCAGTCCCGCCTTGTGCAGAAGGGGCGCGAGCAGGTAGTTCACGATGCCCGTTTCAGGATTCAGCATCCAAAGCCAGATGAACGCCGCCGCGACAGCGGGCACGATGACCGGAACATAATAGAGCGTGCGGTACAGGCGCATCCCGCGCACCTTGGTGTTGAGCAGGAGCGCGATCGCGAAGCTGACAACCATGCCCACTGGCACGCCGATGACGGTCATGTAGAATGTGTTCCACAGACTGTGCCAGATTTGCGGATCATTTGCCACAAGGCCGTCGGGTGTGCGGTGAAATCCGAATATTCGCGCCCAGTTGCCCAAGCCGATCCACTCGGGCGGATTGATGACGTCGTAGCGGGTGAAGGCCATCACAAGCGAGAAAATCAGCGGCCCGACGCCGAGGATTGCCAGACCCAGGATCCATGGCAGCACATAAAGAACGCCGTCCATGGCGCGTTTTTTCTCCATGCCGCGGTATTGGCGCCGGAGCGCGAGAACGAATGCGGTGATGGCGGCGGCGGCGGCGGCGAGCACAATGGCGGCGGCGGCGAGCGCGATCGCGAGCGGTGAAATGATAAGCCCCTGCGGCGGCTTGTAATAGCGGTCGAGGACGGCCTGCACGCGCTCCTGCTGGATGGACAGGGTTTCGCGCGGCGTGCGGATGTCGAAGGTGGCGTCGAGGATGGCGTTGGCCTGGGCGTCCCACAATTCGCTGCAGGCGGGCGTGACGGGGCGAAATTTGCAGTAAGGCAAAAGCTCGATGCACGTCTTGTTGGCCTGCACAAACTTTTCCGGCATTCCTTTCATGTAGCGCTGAAAAAGGCGCTCGTTGATGACGCGGTTGGCATGGTAGAGCGGCACGAAGAGCGCCTTCTCGCCGGCCTCGCTGCGGGCAAAGCGTATCTGCTCCTCGGACTGGAGAATCCATGCTTCCTCGCTGTTCATCCATTTGACGAATTCCCACGCCTCCTGGGGGTGGCGGGCGTCGGTGGGGATGACCCATGAAAAACCGCCCGACCAGGACATGGGCGCGCCGCCCTTTTGCGGCGGGGGCGGCGGCGTGGTGATGAAATCCATGTCGGGGCGGTGGCGGGCGAGATAGTCGAGGATGTAACTGCCGTTGATCTGCATGGCGATGCGCTCGGAAAGGAAAGGATCGCCGATGCCTTCGAGTTGGGCGGAGTTCTGGAACGCTTGGATTTTCTGCGCGCCGCCGCCGACATGCGTCATTTTGGCCATCCACTGAAGGGCGTTGACGACGGGCGGGTCGGTCAGCAGCGCGTTTCGTCCGTCGTCCGAGATCCATTTGGCGCCAAGCTGCCAGCCGTAAAGATAAAGCCATGAATTGCCGTAATTGGGCGCGAATCCCAGCAGATCATAACGCGCGCTGGGCGCGTTGTAATGGGTCATCGCCACGGACATGGTTTCCAGCTCATCCCACGATTCTGGCGGGCGCGTGAATCCGTGCTCGCGCAGCAGCTTCATGTTGCAGTAGAGCACGCGGCAGTCGACATTCCATGGCAGGGCATAGGTTTTTCCCTCCCACCGGCATTCGCCGATGGTCCCGGGGTAATAATCCTCAAGGCGGATGCCGTCGCGTTTGACGAGGTCGTCGATGCACATGAAGACCTTGCGCGGAGCCCATATGCCCGTGTTGTGGCGTCCGAACCATATGATGTCAGGCGGGGTGTGCGACACCATGGCCGTGATGAGCTTCTGCGGATCAAGGTCGCCCTGGCCACCGGGCGTGCCCACGAGCACATGGATGCCGGGATTGCGCTGCTCGAATTCGCGGATCGCGGCAAACGTGCCCATGTAATTTTTCGATTCGACGAGCCCCCACATTTCGATGGTCACGGGCGCCGCGGAGAAGCAAAAGGCCGGGAGCAGAAGAAAAGCGGAGCAGAACAGGCGACGGCGCGGAATAGGACAGAAAACGGCGGCAAACTGCCGCAGTCCAAAAGAGGGGGTTTGGAGATTGGGCATGGCGGATTCTAATATCGACGCCATGCCGGGCCGACTCCGCTGATGGGTGAAAGCGGCGCGCTCCAACAGCCCCAGTCGCCGTGGGCGTCGCCTTGAGCCCGCGCGCGCACATAAAACCCCGGCGGAGACGTGCAGGAAGGTCGCGTCACAATGATGTCGATCAGGGGATTGGCAAATCCGGGATCTTCGGACGCCTGCACTTGGTAGCATCTCACAGGCAGCGCCGCCGGGTCTGTCTCGCGCAGAGTGAAGTAATACAGGGGTGATGCCTCATCGGGGCAACTGATCATAACTTTGCCGTCCGATGTCGCCAGCGTGATGAAGCTCAGGCGCGCGATCTCGGTCTGCTGATCGCCCTCCTTGAGATAGGTGAACGCGAGGGCCGGGTTGGCCGGGATAAGGGGATTGGCGTCGTTTAGTTTCTGCCGCGCGAGGGTGCGGGCGCTGGCGGCCTCGGTGGTTGGCGCCGGCATCGCTTCGAGCAACGCCACCTTGTTTGCCAGGGTTCCCTGGTAGCCGGTCAGCTCTTGTGATGTCTGCAGGCGCAGGCGCATCTGCATGAAGAATTCATCAGGACGCACGACCCGGACATAGGAGTTCATGATGGAGGCTGACTGGTAAACTTCCTCGACGATGCCCTGTTTTGGCGGGTCCATCCATGACCACGCGTGAGCGATGATTTGCCGGAACGAGGAGGCCGTTGGCGCGCCGCTGTGGGGCGCGGCGTTGACGAGTGCCGCGATCTGCGGGGCGGTTTTGCCTTCGGGGGTGTCCCACAGGGCGTAGTCCGTGGCTTTGACCGGGATGTTCTTGTTCTTTTTATCCTGAGTCCATTTCAACTCCCCGCGTCCGTCCACATAGGCGCCCGAGTATGTGTCGACGGTGAGCGCCAGCGGGCGCTCGAGTGCACTCGCATAATTATAGAAATTGTACCCAGTCCATGCGGTCCGCGAATAGGGAAATGCCGTGATGATGTTGATGCCTGTTTTTTTCATCCATTCGTTGAGACGCGCGGCATGGTCGGTGATGAGGCTTGTGCCTTTGGACGTCAGAACTCCGAAGGAGTGGGTGGTGTCGCTGGGCGGGCCAACGAAGAACACGCCGTCGCCGCTGACACCGGTGACGAAGCATTCCTGTGGTTTGATCCTGATGGGCGACAGCGGATCGAAGTAGGACGACCAGATGACCGGCGCGAGGCGCGTCATGCTGGGGGGGAGCTGCCATCCCAGCGCCACCTGGCCGCGGCGCGGGCTGGCCCACCAGCGCGGATCAAATGACCACTGGCCTTCCAGCACCTGCAGGTTGTCGCCGTCGGTGATCCGGAAAGCGCAATAACAGACGTTGTCCTCCCACTGGATGTCGCGCATGCTGAGGGGATTGGCGCGCAGGGGGGTGCGCGGTGTTTTGTTGGCGAAGCGGCTCAGCGTGGCAAGGTTCCATGCCCAGTCTGCCGGGATTGTTGTCTTGCCCCGTATGGAGATTTCAGCGATGCGGTCGCCCTCGTCGCCCGCCGACACGCCGCAATGACGCGCATCGTCGTCCAGCCAGCTGAGATACGTGTTGCGCGGTTCCCCGCGATCGGGATCCCAGAAAATCCATGCCCGCTCGCAGATGGCAAGGTCGCTCAGGTAGTAACGGTAATCGCTGGGGTAATCGGTATAGTTTTCACACATGAACTTGCGGTTGGCCAGCGGATTGGCGATAAAACGCTGCCAGACCTGCTGTTCCGTCCAACCCGTTGACAAGTTTTCCTTCTCGGAGAATCCGGCGTAAAGCAGGGCGTCGGCGGCGATGCTTTGCTCGGCCGCGAGACACTGATCCAGCCCGCCCAGCGACATGGCCCAACGGCAGGAGTAAGGCGTGTCGTAGCTGAAGCGGATGAACTGCTGGTTTGGCAGGTAATGCTTGAGGGAATTGATGAGGTTCCAGTACTGGCTGGGGTGGTCGTAGGAGTAGTCGAGACATGCCCCGTAATATGTGCCCAGACCGAGAGCCCACCGGAATGCCGCGTCGTCTTCAGTCTCCCTCGGGTAGAGGAAGATGTATTCGTCTGTGTTGAGCTGGGCGAGCATGCCGGCCATGCTGTTGAGCAGGTCGGTTGAGGCGGACCAATATTTCCCGGAACCGCGGTGCGTGTATTCCTCGTGAACCATGCGGATTGTGGCCGAGTAAGGCCCGCTGGTTTTATCCAGAGTGAAGTGGTCATAAAAGATTTTTCCGGCCGGCCCCTCGGCCTCGCCCATGATGACGACATCGGCGCCGATGACATCGGGCGGCGCTTGGACATCCTGCTCAAAGATAATCCACGTGTTGGCGGCGGAGGGGCCGATTCCGCTCACGAGAGTCTGTTGACTGGCTGGCGGGCCGGCGCTTCGTTTGTGGTCGCGATACCAGCGGATGTTCACGGCCACGGAACCCGATGTGAGTGCCTCAGTTATGCGATAATAGCCGCGGAAATGGTAGGTTGCGGAAGGTTCGACGGCGAACAGCGCCGTGGCCCATGTCATGTTGTTGGCGGCGGAATAATCAAATTTAAGGCACCGGATGCCATCCTGAGGAAAGGAATAATCGGTCAGCACCGTCTCGCCGACTGTGGGGGTGTCCCAGTGGAGGAGACCGCCGTAAAGCAGTTCCGCGCTGCCGTTTGGAAGGATTGATTGTGCGCCGCTCCAGAGCGGCATCGCACACAACAAAACCGCCATTGCCAATCGCGCGCGCCATTTCTTCATTTTCGGGCCTCCAGATATTGTTACAATATTCAAGTGCCAGATGTGTTTAATCTGTCAACCATAATATCGGGAAAAGGGAAGGGGATGGCTTGCCATGATGATGACACCGGATTAAGAAGCACTTAATATGGTGTGTGGAAGCTTGCTGTCGCACAGCCAACTTTATGATCCCACCCCGCTCAACATGTATTTTTGTTTTGACATATCCTGCTTCATCAATTTAATACATAGTCAATATATGGGTGTGTTGCGCCCGTATATTTAAGATTGGCAATGTTTCAGCACATCAACCGATTCAAATGGATACATAAAATGACACGAATTCTCTCAAGGGCACAATTAGTTGTATTAACTGTTTGCATATGCGCATCGTGGGTGATGGGTTTGCCGACCGTCAGTTCGGCGGCGGCGGCGGAGACTGTTGCTGTTCCCAATCCGGGTTTCGAAACGCCACAGGCGGGGACGACTTCCACCGAGCATTGGAAAGCTGAGATTGGCGGGGGGGCCAAGGCAACTGTCGAGCGCGATGACAAAAATTTTCATAACGGGAAAATTTCCATCCGGATCACGAACCAATCGCCGACAAAGGCGTTTGTTTTCGCCTCCCTATATTCGGATATTCTCCGTGTCCGGCCTCAGACGACTTATGTCATGCGGTTTTTCGCCAAGGGGAAAAAAGCAAAGAATTGCTTCGCCAGCGTGAGCTTTGAAGGGGATGGCGAGCGCCGTCTGTTTCTGTCTTCGGGTGATTTTGACTGGAAGGAATTCGCCTGCCAATTCACCACGCCAGAAAAATCCTCGGACATCCGGCTGCGTTTTGCGAGCGATGGCATCACCGACGGCCTTTGGATTGACGATGTGTCACTGGAAGTGTCGCCGAAACAGCTTGTGAACCTTGAGGAGAAAGTTGTTCCGAAGGATTTTGACGGGTTTTTCCCCCGCTCGAAGGGGCCCGTGGCGAAGAACCTCGTCGTGTTCGACCTCAATCGTGAATCGGACGAGGTTGGCATGATGCTCGCCGCGTTGCAGGGCATCGTGAACCGGCGCCAGCCGCGCATTTATCTCGTCAACAAAACCAATCCGACCTACTATGACGAGGTCTGGTTCAAATATATGCAGGAAAAGGGATACACGGGCCGGGAGGAGCGAATGAGCGATCCCTGGGCGCTCGTGCAACGGTTCAAGAGCGAGATTGCAGGCGTCATTATATATGACACCGAGTTGCCCGGCTCTCTCCATGCCGCGCGGATGCTTGCCGGCGTTAAGAACGCTCTGCCGGTTTCACCCGATCTGGCCGCGAAATCGGGGTTGCCCGTGGTCATGGACCTGCGGGGCAAATGGAAGCGCAATGTGGACGCCTACCGCTTTGTTTTCGACAATTATTGGGATCAGATGACCCACCACGTCATCGCTTGGGAGTATCCGCTCAGCAAAAACAATTGCTGCCTGGATTACATCACCCAATTCAAGGTGCCGTGTTTCTGGGTGTCGACATACTCGGACAACGAAAAGGGCGCCGATCCGCCTGCCGAAGAAGAGTTCCTTAACGATCTGCTCGCCGCCACGCCCGGCAATGTGCCGTGCATGGGCTGGCCGATGCAGGGCGATGACAAAGGCGTGCAGGAATATTCCGGTGTGCGCTGGCTGTCGGAATACGGCAAGTGGATGCCGGGCACGGGATTCAACTCGAACATGAGTGTTCACTCGGCGATTCATCCGCCCGATTCGGTGTTCCGCCAGAAATTCCGCCGCCAGCCTTCCAATGTGAAGCTTGAGGACGACAAAGTGTACGTCACGGTCAACATCATGGACAGCGGTGATGCGCTGTGGTACTGGTTGTTCCATCAGCGCAAGATATGGGCGGATCCCGTGCGGGGGCTGTTGCCGATCGGC
>JAPLSQ010000042.1 GCA_026398535.1 Candidatus Sumerlaeota bacterium
GCACGCCGAGATTGGCTCGCCCCCGCACTGGCTTGGGGGTGCCAAAAAGAATGTCGCTGACAGCCGTCGCGATCATCGAGCCGCCCCAGCCGTCGGCAAGAGCCGTGCGGAGCGCTCCATGCACCAGATTGCGGTAATCATGGTCAACGCCCATGTTCGTCCGATGAAGGGCCTCCACGATCGACGCATCGATTCCACCCGGCGCAATCCGCAGCCGGTCCCACAGATTCTGGCGCGTGATGGGAGCCAGCCTGAGCGATTGAAGTTTGCCCTCCTGCAGCATGAACTCCCGCTCAAAGAGGCCGGCCAGCGCAAGCGCAACCTGATTCGCCGTCAATCCCTGTTCCTCGACGCCCCATGCCCGGGCGGACGCACGCAGCCGGCGCTCATCGGCAATCCTGTAATCGCCGCCCTCGCCTTTGCCGACCGATTTCAAGAGTTGAACAAGGTGACGCCCATGATCTGAATGAGCCGCGGAACCGGCGGCAACTTCGCGCAACAGATTGCGCGCCGCGATGGTGTGCGCGTCGGCGCCGCAAACCCCGAGCGGCGATTTAGCCGTGATGCGGCATGGACCCATGTGGCACACGCGGCAGCACACGCCATCAGTCCCAAACTTGCAGGCCGCTCCCTGCGCATCGGCGCGCGCAAACGCATTCGTCGTTCCGTCGGCGGCTGATTTCTCCAGCATTTCGATGCTGGCGGCATCGGCAGCCTTGTCCTGTGGCAATCTTTCTTTGGCCATGTCTGACTCCTAATTACCTGCGCCGGCGCGGCCATTATGCAGGCCGCCGGCATGGATCCGCTCAAAAATATCGCCCGCCGCAAGCGCAACGGGATTCTGCTGTGACAAACCGAATATGGGCAGCGACAGCGCATCGCGCCGCGCAATTTCATCGTCCTCAGGCAGACCGCCCAGAACAGCGACAGGCGTGTCCGCAAACAATGCCCGCGCCTGCCGCAACGCATCATCGCTCCGCAAACGGTTGATGATAAGCCCCATCGCCATGGCCTTGACCTCGAGTTCCACCGCGAGATCGTATAACCGCCGCGCTGTTTTCAGACCCCTCGCCGAAGGATCGGACACAAACACCAGCCAGTCGGTTTGCACGACAGTACGCCGGCTGAGATTCTCCAGCCCCGCCTCGTTGTCAATAACCACAAAGGCGTAATGATCCGCCAGCCGGGCCAGTATGCCGCGCAGCACATTATTGGCATAACAGTAGCAGCCGGGCCCCTCAGGCCGTCCCATCGCGATCAGATCAAACGTGCCGTTTTCGACGAGCGCTTCCTGGATTTTCATGTCCAGCAGTTCCGTCTTGCCCATTCCGCCCGAGGAAACCGCCTGGCTCCGCGATATGAGCTTCGCCTCCTCGCGCACACCGCCGACCGTGACGGCGCACGACACGCCCAGGAGCGCGTCCAAACACAGGTTGGGATCGGCATCAACGGCCAGCACCGGGCCGCGCCCGCCAGCCTCCAGCCAGCTAACCGCAAGCGCCGCTATGGTCGTCTTGCCGACTCCGCCCTTGCCTGTGATCGATAGTGTCCAGGTTTGTGGCATGATCATGATTTGTCCAAAATCGTCGCGCAACCACCCGCAATACCAGCCCAGCGATGGCATTGGGATTGGATGCGCATGAATTAAGAGCTTTGACGACCCCTTCTATCTGCACCCGCAACCGGGGCCGCATGCTATATCGCGCGATGCCAGCTTGTCCGCCATCGCCTTGATGTGAAGGGGCGTGGAACCGCAGCATCCGCCGATGAAACTCGCGCCGGCGGCCAGCAGCGCATCGACAACATCTGAATACGCCTGCGGCGATGCCTTGTAAACCGTACTGCCCGCCGAATCAACTTCGGGCTTTCCGGCGTTGCCCTTAATCCAGATCGGTATGTCATCGCCGCAGGCCGCAAAACGCGAGGCGAGTTTGACAAACGATTCAATCCCCGCGCCGCAGTTCGCGCCCACAAAGCTGGCGCCATTCTCAGCCGCCACTTTGTAAGCCTGCTCGATGCTGACCCCCATCATCGTGCGGTCGCCCCCGGCGCCGGAATCAAAAGTGAACGAAACTCCCACCGGCAGGCCGCATGCCTTGAGACATCCATTGAGTGCCGCCGCGGCTTCGCCCGAATCACTCTGCGTTTCCACCACAAGCGCGTCCGCGCCGCCTGCCGCCAGCGCCGCGGCCTGTTCCGCGTAAACCTCCCGGATTTCTTCAGGCTCCGCGTCGCCGATCATGACCAGCTTGCCCGTCGGCCCAAGCGATGCGAAGACATAAGCCTTGCCTGCCGCCGCACGGCGCGATATTTCAGCGCCCGCCCGCGACAATTCCGCCACGCGCGCCTCCAGACCGTGCTTGGCCAAGACGATGCGGTTGCTGTTGAACGTGTTCGTAAGGATGATGTTCGAGCCGGCGTCAACATAGGACTTGGCGACCGAATAAACCTTTTCCGGCTGTTCCACATTCCACAGATCGCACATCTGGCCGGGCTTTGCGCCAAGCTTCTGCATCTCCGTGCCCCAGGCGCCGTCGGTCAGCATCGGCGGAAGATGTTTGATGTTCTCGCGTGTCAATTTGACATTGGGATTAAATGGCATGTGTCGTCTCCGTCGGTTGATTATGTGATATTCAGAATCCGTATTTCCCGCGCATGAGCCTGCTTGTTTCACCGAGCAGGTTGAACACGCGCTCCGCGTCGGGTATCTCCATGGAACCTGTGCCGCATGAAGGCGTAACAAGCGCCTGCCTTAGCAACGCGTCCTTGTCGATGCCCGCTTTCCGCGAGAGATTGTCCATCGCCGCCTCAAGCCTGTCGACAAGCGCCTGCGCGCTCTCGTTGCGGATGGCCGTGCTCGTGGGCACGATGCCCCATGCGATCGCGTTGCCGCGCTCGGTAATATGCCGCTTCATGTGGGCGGGATACAGGGCGATCGACTCGCTGAAATCATAAGCGTCAAAGTTTAAAATGTCCACGCCGGCGTCCACCAGGATGGACCACTCGGTGTTGCCGCAGCAGTGGATGCCCGCGATGCCGCCCTCGGCATGAACCGCTTCGATGACTTCATTGAGCTTTGCCACAACATCGTTGCGCTGCACTGACACATAGGTCGAGCTGCCAAAGGCCGACAAAATCGGCTCGTCGATGAAGCAGATGATGTTCCCGGCGTATGGCTTGAACTTCGCGATCTGCCAGCGCGCCTTCATTGCCATGCCCTTGACGACCGCATCAACGAATTCTTCGTTGTAATAGATCGCCCGTTTGTTCTCGTCCACGATTGTAAGCGCGAACGAAAGAGGCCCCGTCACCTGGCATTTCACGAAGGGCAGCTTGCGCCCGAGCGCCTTGAGCCTTGCCTCCAGCGCCGGAATGCCCGCCGAAAACGCGGGGGAAATGGTCATGGCAGAATAATCCCCGGTCTCTTCCGCCGTCATGAAAGCCTCATAGAACGCGGCCAGATCCTCCGAATAGTCGCCCGATGTGTCGAAGCACATGCGCTTCTTCTCCTCGTCGATGACCACGCGCGGCAACCCCTCGGAATATTGCATCTCCATCTGCTCGCGCATGGCAACGCGCGGCAATTGAGGCCAGATCGGGGCGTCGGGAAGCGATGTCATTATCACATCGACGGCCTGTCCGGCTGACAGATGCGGCAGCGAACCTATCGCCGTGGCAATGCATTTGGGCTGGATGTTCATTTTTGAGGTTTCCTTTTGTTGATCATGATAGGGAATGCCAATAACCCTTCCACAAGCTGTAACACGGAATTGCGCAGAGGAGGCGCGGAGACAAAAACGATGCTTCTTTTCTCCGTGTTCCTCTGTGCCATCTTCGTGGTTCTCCGTGTCACTGTTTCAGACACAGACGGGCTGCGAGAATTGTTCTTTGGGCGCGCCCGCAATATTTTTCACCAACTCCCACAACTCTTTGAAGCGGGACAGCAGTTGCGCGTCCGCAAAGTCAACCAGCGCCAGATTGTCGCGGTCGGCATGGCGGATTGCCTCACTGAAGGGCAGGGCGCCCAGATAATGCCATCCGCGGAACGAGCTCCTGATGAATTCGTCATCCTGCTCATCGGCAACTTTGTTGCCTATGACCGCCACGCGTCTCAACCCGATCTCGCCAGCCATGCGGCGCACAGCCGCGGCTGTCTCCACCGCACGCGAACCCGGCTCAACCACAATGATCATCAGGTCAACCCCCCCCGCCGTGGCGCGCCCAAGATGCTCCAGCCCCGCCTCCATGTCGAGAATCACAAGGTCATCCTTGTAAAGCACGACATCGGCCAGAAGGGAGCGCAACAACACGCTCTCTGGACAGGCGCAACCCGACCCGCCCGACTCAACGGCGCCAAGCACAAGCAGGTGAATGCCCCGGATACAAGCGGATTCCTTTTCCGCTATATCGCTGACATCGGGGTTCAGACGGAATATCTGGCCATATTGCTTGACCTTTGCGCCCGTGCGCGCCTCGATGAGGGCGCGATGATGGGAGAGGGGAACAATGGCTTCGCGTTCAACTGGCGGCATGCCAAGAGCCGAAGCAAGGTTGGCGTCGGGATCGGCGTCTATCGCCAGAACCCGGCAACCTTCCGCCGCGGCCAAATGGGCAAACACCGCGGCAATCGTGGATTTGCCGACGCCGCCCTTGCCGCTGATCGCGATTTTCAAACTCATGCTCTTTGTTGCGCATTATACGCCACTTCATTATATATTGTTTCATCTTTATTAAGAAAATTCAAATTGGCACTCGAGCATGTCATATCATATTATCCATGAATATCATACTAATGAAAAGGCGCGTCACATGTTAACAAATACCATCAAAATGGCTGTTGCCGGCAGTGTTGTTGTCTTGATTTGCTTGATGAGCTGGCAAGCGCTTGCACAGGATGATCCCAATCCGCCCTCAACGCCCGTGCGTCTGATCTTCATCCATCATTCAACAGGCGAATATTGGCTGGCCGACGACAACGGCGCTCTGGGCATCGCCCTGCGCGACAACAACTATTTTGTGAGCGACACAAACTACGGATGGGGGCCGGACTCAATCGGCAACCGCACCGATATCGGCAACTGGTGGGAGTGGTTTCGCGGGCCGGGAACCGCTGCTTGCATGGCCGCGCTCTATGACGAATCAGGCCAGAACTGCTACTACTCACGCATGGCCGTGAACCCTGATCCCACAGGCACAAACCAGATCATCATGTTCAAGTCGTGCTTCCCCAACTCAGCCCTGCAAGGCAGTCCGGGCGATCCTGTTCCGCCCATCGGCAGCAATCCGCTCCGAGGGCAGGACAGCGGTTCTCCTTATCATACCATCGCCAATGCCAAGGGCATCTACATCGATCTGCTTAACTATTTTTCGTCCCGTCAGGAGAAACTTTTCATCGTAATTGCCGCGCCGCCTCTCACTGACGGCACGTATGCGGACAATGCGCGCGCATTCAACGAATGGCTGACAAACCAGTGGCTGGCAGCGTATCCACATAAAAATGTGTTCGTGTTCGATTTCTACAATGTGCTTACGACCAACGGCGGCAATCCCGACACGAATGATCTGGGAAGCGCGTCAGGCAATCACCACCGCTGGTGGAACGGCGCGGTGCAACACAAGAGTGATGTTGCCAATAACACACTGGCATACCCCAGCGGCGACGACCATCCCAGCCAGGCGGGAAATCTTAAAGCCACGGCCGAATACCTGCCGCTGCTCAACGTGGCCTGCCACCGATGGAAATCAGCACCAGCAATAGTGCCCGAATGGGCCATGTACTGAGCCTGATGGGGCGCGGCTTCATGCAAAGCGCGGATTAATCTTCATGCGTTGTATGACGACGACGCCGTTGTGCCGCCGCGGCCCGTCCAGTTCGTGTGGAAGAACTCGCCGCGGGGCCGGTCCACGCGTTCATAGGTGTGGGCGCCGAAATAATCGCGCTGCGCCTGCAGAAGATTTGCCGGAAGTCTGTCGCTCCTGTAGCCGTCAAAGTAAGCCAGCGCCGATGAAATGACGGGAACAGGAATCCCCGCATTCACCGCCCCGGCAACCACCCTGCGCCACGAGGCTTGCGCTTTCAGCGCCGCGTCAGCAAAGAACGGATCAAGAAAAAGATTGGGCAATTGCGGATTGCGGTCGAACGCTGCCTTGATCTTGCCAAGGAATCGCGAGCGGATGATGCACCCGCCGCGCCAGATGAGGGCAATTCCGCCGTAGTTCAGCTCCCAGTTATATTGCTTCGCGGCGGCCCGCATGAGCTGATACCCTTGGGCATAACTGGCTATTTTCGACGCGTACAACGCCTTACGCAGATCATCGATGAACGCGTTCTTGTCCCCCACAAACCGCGATTTCGCGCCGCCCGTTCCGAGAATCTTCGAGGCCATTATGCGCTCTTCTTTCATCGCGGAAAGAGCCCGGGCAAAAACCGCTTCAGCGATGAGCGTCAGGGGCACGCTGAGATCGAGGGCGCTCGTCACCATCCATTTCCCCGTGCCTTTCTGCCCGGCCGCATCCAGTATATTGTCCACCACGGACTCGCCCCGCTCATCGCGAAAACCCAGGATGTCACGCGTGATCTCAACTAAATAGGAATCAAGCTCGCCCTTGTTCCATTCCCCAAACACCGCGCTCATCTCGTCAAGCGGCAAGCCAAGCGCATCCCTCATGATCTGGCATACTTCGCAGATCATTTGCATGTCGCCATATTCGATGCCGTTATGCGCCATTTTGACAAAGTGGCCCGCGCCGCCCTCGCCTATCCAGTCGCAACAGATGCCGCCCGAGGGGGTTTTAGCCGCCGCGGCCTGAAATATGCCCTTCACATGCGGCCACGCAGCCGCGGAACCGCCCGGCATGATCGAAGGCCCCAACAGCGCGCCCTCCTCGCCACCCGACACGCCAGCGCCAATGTAAAACAGTCCCATGTCCTCGACATATTTCCAGCGGCGGGTTGTGTCCTGATAATTCGAGTTCCCGCCGTCGATGATGATGTCGCCCGCCTCAAGATGGGGCAGAATCTGTTCGATAAGGTCATCAACGGGTTGTCCCGCCTTGACCATGAGCATCACCTTGCGCGGCCGCGCCAGCGAGGCGCAAAACTCGGCCACCGAATGCGTGCCAATGATATTTTTCCCTTTCGCGCGCCCCCCGATGAACGCGCCGACACGGGCCGTGTGCCTGTTGAAGCACGAGACGCGAAATCCCTTGCTCTCCATGTTGAGAATCAGATTCTCGCCCATGACGGCAAGACCGATCACGCCGATATCAGATGGTTGTGCCATTGTTGCCCTTTCTGTTCAAATGAATGGTATTACACCGCGCCCGCGCAATTGTTGGAGAGCCGCTTCGGCCATCGCTTCAGGCGAAATCAGGTTTGACACCATGACCGCGTCAGCGGGCTCCTCGAGATCGCGGAACTGCCCGTCAAGGATGCGCTCATAATTGCGGATCAGCATGTGGCCCGCGCCCGCGCGCGCTTCCAGCCTGCGCGCGATGACGTCTTTTTCGCCCTGCACATAAACAAAAACCGCGCGCGTCGAACCTGTCCGCAGAATGCGCCGGTACGATTCCTTGAGCGCCGAGCAGGCAAGCACGGCGCCGCCTGAGCGCTCCCACCCGGTGATCTTCCCGGCCAGCGTTTCGAGCCACGGACGCCGGTCGTCATCATCAAGCGGAATATCGGCCAGCAGTTTGCGCCGGTTGTCCGGCGTGTGAAACTCGTCAGCGTCATGAAAGGGCAACCCAAACGCATCCGCCAACGCCTGGCCGAGTGTGGTTTTTCCGCATCCGGTGACGCCCATCACCACAAGAACGGGACACAACCCGGACGGACGCTCGAATTGCGATTTCAGCGCCCACAGTCCAAGCCCCGGATTCGGGATGAAGAAGATTTCCCCGCCGCCGGGCGTCTTGTTATAACCATTACGCAGACGATCAGGCGGATAAGCATTCATCATCATCGCGGGATCGGCATATTCAAAGCCCGCCCCTTTAACCTCGTTCCGCGACAGCCCGCCGGCGCAGTAAACAATCCTGAAACGCCCCTCTGAAGAGCCATGGATCAGGTGCGCGGCGGCGCTGAGATTGGCGCGCAGATCGCCGTTTTCCTCCGCCATGCGCAGCGTATGAGGCGTGCCGCGATATCCGTACTTGCGGATGAGCGCGTCGATGGCGGCATCCTCGCCAAATTCCCGCACACCGGGAGCAAGAATGACCAGCTCCCCCTCATCGGCCATCGCCATGCGCGTTCTGTAGATGGCCTTGTTGCCAAGCCATGCGGACTTATACTCCGCCGGATCAAGGTAGACAACGGCCTTTCTGATGGGCGCGTCGAGCAGATCAAGGCTGACCTGCTGGCACAACCGGGCGCCGCGCCTGAAACACGCCTGATCATCGCCCGCAAACAGTCCGCGCGTGACAAGCCTTCCGCCCTCATCGCGCGCCCGCACGGTGAGCAGATAGACGATGGGCAGATGCCGCGCGAAATGCTCCGACATGTAATCGAACACGGCGCGAACAGGCGTGACCGCGCGCCCCATGATGCGCTCCATGCCATGCACAGCGCCAAGATAATGCGTGCGGTTGATCGTGTCCGCCCCGCCGACACCGACAAAGATATTTTTGTTGTGATTGGCGATGCCCGCGACCTCGTGCGGCACAAGCTGGCCGATGGAGATGATCCTGTCCCAGTTGCCCCCGGCCAGCAAACAATTGATTTCGCAAGAAATTGGCCACGCCAGCCTGCCCTCCGAAATCGCGCTGATGTAATCCCCGGGCACTTCGCCCAACCGCACCAGATCGTTGCGCCAGTCATGCGCCCTGAAAACATCGGCTGGAATCCCGGGAAACATCGCCGTGATCTGTTCCGCCGTCATGGCCGTGTGGGTGCCAAGCGCGGGCATGATCTCCACATGGACCGACCGGCTGAGCCGCTCGTAAAGCATCACCGTGAGCGCGCCCGAGCCGGAATGAAAGCGCGTAAAATCAGGCGGCACAAGCAGAACACGATTCATCGGACGCAGTTGTTCGAGCAGATGATCAAGCAATTGCCCGGCATCCGCGGCCGTGAGCGCGGTCTCTGGCGAACCTTTCCCAAAATACTCCATACGCGATGGCTTTCAGACTCCGCTGAACGCGGAGAATCCGCCGTCCACGGGAATAACTGTCCCGGTCACAAAGCGGCTTGCGTCGCTGGCAAGCCAGACAACGGCTCCCGCAAGATCATCCGGTTCGCCGAACCGTCCCATAGGCGTGTGACCCATGATGGTTTGGCCGCGGGGTGTCAGCGAGCCGTCATGTTCTGTTAACAGGAACCTGTTCTGTTCGGTGAGAAAAAATCCCGGCGCGATGGCATTCACACGAATCGGCGCCTTGAGTTCCATGGCAAAATGCACAGCCAGCCATTGCGTCAGATTATTGACGGCGGCCTTGGCTGCGCCATAACCCGCCACGCGGCTCAAGGGTCGCATGGCAGCCATCGATGAAATATGGATGATGCTCGATGGTTTGCCATGGCCCGCCATGTGTTTCCCGATGACTTGCGCGGGGAGGATGACGCCCGCGAACAGGTTCAGATCAATAACCTTTCTAAGCGCATCCGCCGGCACGCCAAAAATGCTTTCACCGGGCGCAACAGTGGCATCCTTGACGTTGCCGCCCGCCGTGTTGACAAGAATGCTGACATCGCCAAATTCCTTTGCCACGCACTCAAGGGAAGCGGCTATGCTGGGACCATCAAGGCAGTCACAGCCGACGCCGATCGCGCTGATCCCCAGCTTTTTCAGTTCCTCCGCCCTCGCAATGGCAGCTTCTCCGCGCAGGTCGGCCAAGGCGATGTTTGCGCCGGCCCTGCCCAGCGCGGGCGCGATCGCGCCCGCCAGAACGCCGCCGCCACCCGTCACAAACGCGGTTTTCCCGCGAAGCGAAAAAAGCCCGCCTAAATGGCCATTCTTGTTTTCACACATGAACCGGATTTCTCCAATCAGGCAATCTGATCAATAAGGCGCATCCGCCGCTAAACAGGGACATCGCGCCCGAAAGCGGCACAGGCGCCCTGCCTGTGCCCTGTTGCGGCGCCCATCACTTCGGATTTGCGATAAAATCCCCGCCGCGGCAGCGCTTGAGATAATTCAAACCATGCGCCTGCCCCGTCATCTCGAGTTCGCCCCGATAGACGGGATCATGCCATCCCTCAATGTCAATGGAGCCGCGGAAACCCGCCATGCGCAGATCGCTGATGATGTCAGACCAGTTGCTGTCGCCAAAACCCGGCGTGCGGTGAAAGGCGAACGGGACGCTGCTTTGAATGCCGTGCGCGCGCACGACGTCCCAGCGGATGGTGGCATCCTTGCCGTGCAGATGGAATATGCGGCCGGCCCATTTGCGCAATTGCGGCAGGGGATCTATCAACTGGCACATCTGATGGCATGGCTCCCACTCAAGACCAAGCGCAGCGGAGGGAACCGCGTCGAACATGAGTTCCCACGCGCCGGGATTGTGCGCTATATTCCAGTCGCCCGTGTGCCAGTTGCCGCCCATGGGGCAGTTTTCAAACGCGATTCTCACCCCGCGGCTTTCAGCCTGCCTGGCATACTTGCCAAACACCTTTTTGAAGGCGGGAATGGAGTCGGGGATGGATTTGCCGCGCACACGCCCCGCGAATCCGGCCACGATGTCCGCCCCGAACAGATGCGCCTTGTCGATCGCGGTCCTCATGATTTGCCGCAGATGCTCGTCATGCGCCTCATCGCCAAGTGGATTGCCATACACGCCAAGCGAACTGATGCGCGCGCCCGATTCATCTAGAATCGGCTTCAGCTCCTTCGCCAGGCGCGCAAAATCAAATCCGTGGTCGCCCGGTCCGAACGTCAGACTGAAACTCTCGAAACCGTGCCCCACGATCTGGCGAATGTAGGAGGCGCCAAGGCTGGCGGGCGCAAGCGTGCCCATTCGTATGTCAAGCTGGGGATTCATCGCTGTCATTTGATATTTGATCCTTTCATGATCTGAAACGGACTCAACAGTTTCCCGCACAGTCTGGCATGTCAAGAACGCGAGTGTGCGCCAGGCAATCAATGATGAATCCAGTTGCGAATAGGCTTTCAACAGCAAAGTCTCGCACATAGGCGTACATGAACAATAACTTTGAAGATATTGCCATTGATCGGATCGCATGGAGCGACACTCGACAATCTCGGCCATCGCGCGATGAATCCCATCGAACAAGCCCTCGCCCTTGGCAGTTTGTCCGATCATTACTCGCGCGCTGAAATCATCTCCAATTTTCTCCCCCTGCTCGGTTGCCAGCCCCATGCGGAAAAAAGGAAACAGAAATTCGAGGTGCGTTTCGATTCGCCCGAACAGTTGAGCGCCGCTCTCAAACAGATCACCAGCGCATGCGAGAGCGGACAGATCCGCGCCATTTTCAAAACGATGGAAGAATAGCGGCGGCGCCGCCGGCCTCATGGATGGTGTCATAAAGCGCGAGCACATTGGCCGTGGGCGTGACCGGTTGCATGTTGTGACATGGCGCGCATATCCAGCGATAACCGTTGAAGATTTCAAAGTTCTCCCGGACTTCCCTCGCCACATCCTCCGGCGCGCCGAATGGAAGCACCTGCTGGTTGTCGATGGCGCCGTGAAAGACAATGCGGCCGCCATAATCGCGCACAAGCTTCTCACGCTCCATGCCGGGGCAACGGTATTGGATCGGATTAAGAATTTCGATGCCGACGACATCAACAAGATCGGGCAGGTAAATGGACGACGCGCCATCGGTATGGTAGAATATATGGAGACCATAAGAGCGCGCAAGCTCAGCCATGCGCACCTGGTTTGGCAGGAAGAACCGGCGATAGGTTCCGAGGCTGAACATGGGGCCGGTCTGCGCGCCCAGGTCCTCGGCAAGATAAAATATGTCCTGGCGCCCTTTCCCCGCCTCAAAACAGCGGCGAAGGTGCTCGCAATGAAAATCAAAGATGCGCCCCAGCGCCGCTTCGGCAATGCGCGGTTCCTCCGCCAGATCCGCGAAAGCCTGTTCCCTTCCGCGCATGTTGGCGTAAAGCAGAAACGGCTCATAAGAACCCGCGCCAATCGGATAAAGCCCGTCGTCCGCATCCAGCGCCCGCATGACCGGGCTGTAATCCCAATCATCGGGATCAGGCCACCGGAACGCGCGCAACTCACCGGATGTCGTCACGCCGGCCAGCGGCGAATGCTCGCATTCAATATAAGAGCCGCTCCCGTAATCCACATTCCGCGTGCGAATGCCCCACGCGTCGGCAAGCGGATCATCGGGATGATGCGCGAGCTTCCATGCCGGCAGATACATGCGGATGCGGTCAACATGCAGGCGGCGCCACAACGCGTCATCATCGGCGCAACCCAATTCGCGCTTCACCCTTTCATGAAGTTCGGGTGTCGCCCAATAATCCGTCGGAACGCGATCGGGTTGACGGCCGTTCACAACGGCCAGGAACCGCTCGCGCGGCGTCATTTCATTCAACGTGCGGTTTCTCCATTCATGGCATGACGGTCAGGATGGCTTGTATTCCTTGCCCGCGCTCCAGGCGTCGGCCAATTGCGCGCCGATGCCCCAATAGTGATTGTCGGGCATGGTGAGCACGAAAGGTTTCATTTTCAATACGTCTGGGGCGCCGCCGGTGAGATACTTATCCTCGGAATATGCCGCGACGATGTCGGCAATGAAGAGAGCGTCGTTGGCCAGCTCGACGGTCTGCGTGACCCGGCATTCCATGGTGAGCGGACATTCGCGGGCCATGGGCGCGTGGGCAAGCCCGCCGCGAAAAGTTTCAAACACCCCGGACTTGTCAGCTTTCGCGCCCGACACAATCCCCACATAATCCGTGGCGGCCACAAGCGCCTCGCCCGGAATGCTGATGCCGAACTCGCCGTGCTCGCGGATGCCCGGCGTCGTGTGGTGGGTGCGCCCGACAGCCACGCTGAGCATCGGCGGATTGTAATTCACCCGCGTGATCCACGCCGCGGTCATGTAATTGGGCTTCCCGTCAACATCCGCGCCCACAATCACCACCGGCATGGGATAAATGAATGCGTTGTTCGATATCCTGATTTTCTCGTTCATGTCACTCTCCTGATTCGTCACGCATGTATGGCGCATCGATTGCGGCGGAGTCAACCATTCGGTGCGGATATCTTGCTGTGTGGCGCCCGTGCCATTCTCATTTTTTCCTGCGTCAGAGTGCTTTTGTATCTCTGTGTCTCCGTGCCTCTGTGGTAACGTTTCAATCCGCCTGTTCCATTCGTTCACGATATAGTCGAAATGCTCGAAGATGATTCTTCGCCCGCAGTCACTTTGGAGGCCAGATCGTGGTTGAAAGTGCATAATTTGTTTGGCTCAATCGCGACAACGTTCATGACTGGACAGATTCCCAAGGCTGGTTCCATTGTTTTCGGGTTGTTGTTTCCTGAACCCGTGCTCGATCCCGCGCATGACAGCCTTCTCCGAAGCACCTGGGAGCGCGGGTGTCCCGCCCGCAAGATGAGCGCCTCGAGTTCGGACCACAAGACGCTTGCCTGCCTGCCTGGCGAATCGCTCTCAAACATGACCGATCATTTCCTGCTCATGACGGCAACCTCGCACAAGGGCGATCGCGACACACTTGGAACCCGCCTTTTTTCCGAACGCATCTTCCGTGACCGCGAGGGCGCGCAGATTCTCACCGCAACCGGGGCCGCGGGGGGCCGCGACGTTGTATCTCTGTGTCTCCGTGCCTCTGTGGTAACGTTTCAATCCGCGCGCCTCGAGTGGAAATCAGTCGTCCGGATCGGGCGCTATGCCGCCAAGGCCGCCAAGGACAAACCATCATGATGACCCTTCGGCAGTTTGCCGCGAAGCCGGACTCCATCCCCGCTCGAACAAGCTGGTATCTGACTGATTTAAGCGAAGCGCGCGGCAAACAGGAACTCTATACCCGCCAGTCCCCGCAAAAACTTAAAGTGCTCCGTGAGAACGCGCTCATTGAAAGCGCCGTGTCATCAAACCGCATCGAGGGCGTGACGGTTGACCGATCTCGCGTCGCAACGCTGATGTTCGGCAAGCCCGCGCTTCGCGACCGCGAAGAAGAAGAAGTCCGCGGATACCGCAACGCGCTCAAACTAATCCATGAGCAGGGCGCGAAACTCCCGGTGACGGAAGAAACCATTTTCAAACTCCATCGCCTTTGCCGGGGTGAAATTTGGGATGCGGGAGTTTACAAAAACAAGAACGTGGACATCGTTCAAACCTCTCCGGATGGCCATAGCCGCGTGCGTTTCAGGTGTGTTTCCCCAAAACAGACGCCGAAATACATGATGGAAACACTTGAGCTCTGGCGTCAGGGACTGCGCGAGAAATGGATTCACCCGCTCGTCCTCGCGGCCGCCATCAACTTCGATTTCCTCTGCATCCATCCCTTTCGCGACGGCAACGGCCGCGTCTCGCGCCTCCTGCTTCTGCTGTCGCTCTACCATTGCGGATTCGAAGTCGGACGCTACATCAGCCTCGAAAAAATCATCGAGGATAACAAGGACCGCTACTACGAAGTCCTCGAGCAAAGCTCCCAGCACTGGCACGAAGGCAAACACGACCCGTGGCCCATTTTGAATTTCACGCTCTTCATCATCCTCGAGGCATATCGCGAATTAGAGAACCGCGTTGGACAGATTTCATCACCCCGGGGAGCAAAGACCGGCTTGGTCGAGCACGCCGTCGGCACTATTGCCCGCGAATTTGCCCTCGTGGAGTTGGAAAGGCGATGTCCCGGTGTCAGCCGCGGCATGATTCGCCGCGTGCTGCGCAAGATGAAAGCCGAAGGACGAATTGAATGTCTCGGACGCGGACCCGGGGCAAAATGGCGAAGAAAGGATAATACCCTTAAAAGAGGGTAATAATAAGGGTAATATATCATCATTACCAACAAGGTTGTCGATGCATTGACCCGTATCGAGCGAGCGCGAGGTTTCCTAGAGGCGGCAAAGCTGTCGGAAGACTGGATCAAAGACATGGGACAACGCGCGCTGATCCGGGAAGCCCATGCCACTACGCACATCGAAGGGAGCCGTCTAACACTGGAGCAGTCGGAACGCTTGTTGACCGGGCATGGCGTGCCCGAGGCTGATCCGGACGATACCCGCGAACTTCTGAACTATAGGCGGGCATTCGATTTCGTGGCTGAATACGTGGCAAGCGGCGAACCGGTTACCGAAGGGTTGCTCCGGGAGATTCACAAGCGCCTGGTGGAGGGGGTGCGTGGTGGAAGCGCCGCGCCAGGCGAATACCGCCGGATTCAGAACTTTGTCGTTAACTCGGCCACCGGCCAGGCGGTGTACACGCCGCCGCCGGCTTATGACGTTCCCATCCTGATGAGCGAACTTGCGGCGTGGATTAACGCGCCGTCGGATGTTCATGCCGTCCTGGTGAGTGGCATTGCCCAATTTCAGTTGGTTCACATCCATCCGTTTCTGGATGGCAACGGCCGCACGTCGCGGCTGTTATCCACGCTCTGCCTCTATCGGGCCGGCTATGACTTCAAACGGCTCTTCACCATCAGCGAGTACTACGACCGCGACCGGTCGGCGTTTTACAAGGCCATCCAGAGCGTCCGGGAAAACGGCATGGACATGACCGGCTGGGTGGAGTTCTATACCGTCGGGCTCGCCACGCAGATGGATGAGGTCAAAGAGAAAGGCACTCGCGCCATCCGACGCGACTTGCTGGTTAGGAAACACGAACTCAATGAGCGTCAAGGGCTTGCAGTAGGCCGACTCTTGGAGTTCGGTTCGATCACCGTGCGCGACTTGGAGGCGCAGTTCCCGGGAGTGAACCGGCGAACGCTCCAACGAGACATGCGTGAATTAGTGAACCTTGGTCTCGCCTTTACCGAAGGCGCCACGAATAACTTGTGTTACCGACTGAACGAAAAGACATTATGAACTTGCGACAAACTCACGACAGAACTTGCGACAAGTTAGCGACATCATCTATGGTTGGGCTGGAAAATACGCCCGATACCTGCCGTTTTGGGCCTGTATTTCATTTAAGCGCGAAGCCATCCACTGTTGGGAAAGTGTTAGTCAACGCAGGTGTGCGCCAGGAAGCGTGCGGAGAAAAGAACACGGACAGGCACAGACAACCGCGAACGGGAAGGGACGGACGATGACGACGCCACAAGAACCCGAGAAGCTCATCCCGAAGCACGGCGGTTACGAGAACACGAAGACGTGGCAACTGGCCGACATGATCTACGACGTGACCGTGCGGTTCTGCGACAAGTATGTGGACCAGCGCAGTCGAACGCACGATCAAATGGTCCAGGCGGCGCGGAGCGGCTGCCAGAACCTGCAGGAGAGCAGCGTGGATTCGGCGGTTTCCAGGAAGATCGAACTCAAACTCACCGGCATCGCCAAGGGCAGCCTCGAGGAGCTCCGGCGGGACTATAAGAAGTTCCTGAAGCACCACGACCTGCCCGAATGGCCGCCGAACCACCCCGCGCTGACACGCTTCAAGGCGCTGCGATGCGCCACGCTGGAACAGTTCCGGGCGTGGGTGGCCAAGGAAATGCGGATTGCCCAGGAGAACACGGACAACCACGAACAACCACGAACGAAGAACGAAGAACACTCCTCCGGGGTCCGTGCCGGTCCATGTTCGTCCGTGTGTTCTCCCACGGCGTTCCCTTCCGTCTGCGCGGCCAACGGGGCGCTCTCGCTTCTGAACCTTTGCAGCCATCTCATTGGGCGTCAAATGCAGGCGCAAGCCGATGCCTTTGAAAAGGAAGGCGGCTTCACCGAGCGGCTTTACCGCATTCGAAGCGAAAGACGGAAACAGGCATGAGCCAAACCACCGAAAAAGATTTCGAAGGTGGCGCCTGTGACGCCGTCCGAAGAGGCAAAGACGTGACATGAGAGATGCGACACTAAAACTGCTCCAAAAGGCCCTTGCCGATCCGTCCGCGGATTTCCGCACCGGACAGTGGGAGTGCATCCAGGGGATTCTGCGGAGCCAGCGACAGTTGGTCGTTCAGAAAACCGGCTGGGGCAAGAGCATAGGGAGCATTGAGCGACGCATTTGCCCCCGTGGACCCTGCGCGGATGAAGGCCCTGCTTGCACGCGGGGCAAGCATGGCCATTGCAATTGAAAAATGGGTCAACAAGGGTCTGTGGATTCTCTGCCGTAGTGACGAAGACTATCCGCAGAGACTTAAACAGCACCTGAAACGCTGCGCGCCGATCCTGTATGGCGCGGGCGACCGGTCCCTGCTTTCCAAGGGCGGCTTGGCGGTTGTCGGGTCGAGACACATTGACGACGAAGCAGAAGCGTTCGCGCGCGCCGTGGGGCAAAGTGCGGCCCAGTCAGGTATGCAGTTGATTTCCGGCACGGCGCGCGGGGTTGACGAAACCGCCATGCACGGCGCATTTGAGGCGGGCGGGTCTGTCATCGGCGTCATGGCCGATAGTCTGTTGCGGGCAACCGTTTCAGGGAAGTACCGTGAGGGAATCCGAAGCGGCCAACTGGTGTTGATCTCCATGTACAACCCGGAAGCGGGGTTCAACGTCGGCACCGCGATGGGCCGGAACAAGTATATCTACGCGCTGGCCGATTTCGCGGTTGTGGTCAGTTCCGACTATCAGGAGGGCGGCACATGGGCAGGCGCCGATGAGGAATTGCGGCGCGAAAGTGGCCGTCCTGTCTTTGTCAGAACCGGTGCGGGTGTTCCGAAAGGCAATACCGAGTTGCTGCGCAAAGGAGCAAAACCTTTACCGGCGGACGCGCTCACGGCGGATCTCAAGGACGCCCTGAACGCAGCAATCACAACATGTGCCGAGACTCCGCCTGAGTCCTCGCAGGATGATGAGGTCGTTGCGGCGAATGAACCTCCTGTGATCGCAGGGACAACGACGACATGTCCGGAACCCGCCGTTGAGACGGATGCAACCAGAATGGCGGTGCGCAAAGCACCAGCCGTTTTATCGCCGTCCGTGTACGAAGCGATGAAGCCCCTCATTCTGAACGCCTTGGACATACCACGGAAACTCGATGAACTTGTCAAGACGCTGAAGGTCCCCAAGACGCAACTGAAGGACTGGGTGAAACTTCTGATGGAAGAAGGCGTCATCGAAGAGCGGACCATTAAGAGGATAAAGAAACTCGCCATCCGCAAGCCCGACGAAGAATTCAAGTTGTCGTAA
>JAPLSQ010000040.1 GCA_026398535.1 Candidatus Sumerlaeota bacterium
AGAGGACCACGGAGAAAAGAAGCATCGTTTTTGTCTCCGCGCCTCCTCTGCGTAACTCCGTGTTACAGCTTTTTCTCTGCTATTGAAGGCAGGGGTGTTCTTCTTTGCGTTCTTCGCGTCTTTGCGCGAAATGATCTTTTATGGCTTTTCTTTCTCACGCAAAGCCGCCAGGCTCGCCAGGAAAAGCAGGATTGAAGGCAGGGGTGTTGTTCTTTGCGTTTTTTGCGTCTTTGCGCGAAATGATCTTTTATGGTTTTTCTTTCTCACGCAAAGCTGCCAGGCTCGCCAGGAAAGCAGGATTGAAGGCAGGGGGGGTCTTCAAAAATCAACCTCAAACCCTCAATTTGTTACTATGCGAACGTCCTGCATTGTGCCGGCCCCGCCAGCCAGCCAGCGGCGGTATTCGTCAAAAAGCGCGCCGATCTCCTCAAGCGTCTCAAGCTTCATGAGCTTTTCGCGCAGCAGCTTGCAGCCTCGTATGCCTTTGATATAGTGCTGGCTGTGCTTTCGCATCTCGAGAACGCCCCGGCGCTCGCCCTTGGCGGCAACCATCATGCGCGTATGCCACAACACAAGATTGAAGCGCTCCCCAAGCGTGACTTCCTTCATGTAGAACGGCACTCGGACTGGAACGCGGCATGTTCCGTCATCAAGCAGAACCTGTTCATCGCCGGGCGCCTGTGATTCATCCGCAATGCGCCCCTCGATAAAACGATTCACCGCATCGTTGCATGCGCGCATGAGCCACGGATTCCCCATTAAACCGCGCCCGATCATAATGGCATCGCACCCGGTCTGGCGGATCATGCGAACCGCGTCCGGGGGCGACATAATGTCGCCATTGCCGATCACGGGGATGCGCAACGCTGCTTTGATGCCGGAGATAAGGCCCCAGTCGGCGCGACCCTTGTAGGCCTGCTGGCGCGTGCGCGCATGAATTGTGACTGCGTCAACGCCCTCGCTCTCGCAAATTTGGGCAATTTCCATGCCTGTCTGGGCGCTGTCATCCCATCCAGCCCTCATTTTCACTGTAAGCGGAATGGCAATGGCTCGTTTGACTGTTTTGACAATCGCCGCAACCAGTCCCGGATGGAGCATCAGGGCGCTTCCGCAACGGTTGCCCGTGATTTTGCGGGCCGGACACCCCATGTTCAGGTCGATGATGGATGCGCCGCGCGCCTCGAGCATCTGAGCGGCCCGCGCCAGCGTATCGGGATTGGCGCCAAGCAACTGCACCGACACAGGCGACGCCTCGCCGGCGGTGTCGAGAATACTCCAAGTGCGCTTGTCATCGCGCACGATGCCTTCCGCGGAAAGCATCTGTGTGCATACAAGATCGGCCCCCATGGAGCGGGCCAGTTCCCTGAAAGGCCTGTCACTGATGTCGCACAGCGGGGCTGGCATGACACGCGAGGCAAGCTTCAGCCGGCCTATATGCCATGCGATGCCAGACGGTTTGCCATTATCTCCGTGCATGCCAATCCGATTTTCCATATGATACGCCTGCCAATCAGTCTACAAACCAGATACCGCTGCCATCAAAATGATAGCGTTTGGAAGAAGTATTATGATTGTGTCTTGTCACACACGACTGCGACGATGAAAAACGCGACATTTTCAAATCAACGGACATGCTGAGTTCCATGGGCAATAAAACAAAGTCATGCCGGTGGGACTTCCTCCAGGAAAACACACAAGAGGCAAAACGCCTAACCAATCTGTTAGGGCTGGCTCCGCCGGTGGCCCGCGTGCTGGCAAACAGGGGGTATAGCCGGCAGGACTTGGAACTCGAATCGTTCATCAACCCCTTGCTGTCCTCGCTTCACGATCCCTTCCTGTTGAAAGACATGGACAAGGCTGTCGTCCGCGTCATGAATGCGGCGGAGAATGGCCAGCGTATCGTGGTTTATGGCGATTATGACACAGATGGCGCCACGGCAACAGCAGTTCTGATCAAGACATTCGAATTTCTCGGCATTCCAGCCGGTTACTACATGCCCCACCGCCTTGAGGAAGGCTATGGCATCAATTCAGGCTCGATCGACAAACTGGCGGAATCAGGGGTCGGGCTGATCATTTCGGTTGATAACGGGATCAGCGCCGTCAGCCAAATCGCGCATGCGCGGACATTGGGGATCGACGTTGTCGTCACCGACCATCATCAGCCCGGGCGCCAACTGCCCGAAGCCTGCGCGGTGGTCGATCCCAACCGCGCCGATTGCGCGTATCCGAACAAGCATCTCACGGGTGTTGGCATTGCCTTCAAACTGGCTCATGCGCTGCTGAAAAAGCGCCATGTTCACGCACGCGATGCCGCGCCGTTTCTGCGCTCGATGCTCGACCTCGTGGCCATCGGCACGATAGCCGATGTGGCGCCGCTCACCGGAGAGAACCGTGTTCTTGTGAAGCACGGACTGAACCAGATCATGTCAAGCGAGAATGCCGGAGTGCAGGCGCTCAAAAAAACACTTGAAATGGGCGGGACGCGCATCACGGCGCAAAAAGTGGCTTTTCAGATCGCGCCAAGGCTCAATGCCGCCGGACGCACGGATCACGCGGGCATCTGTGTGGAGCTGCTCACCACGCGCGACCCGTCGCTCGCTTCCCGGATCGCCGCGTCGCTCGAATCATTCAACCGTGAGCGGCGGAAGCTCGAGACACGAATCTTTGAGCATTCCATGAGCCTGCTCGACAGCCAGACCGATCTTGCGAACGATCCGATCGTCGTCATCAGCGGCCCCGACTGGCACATCGGCGTCATCGGCATCGTCGCGTCAAAAATCACCGAGGTTTGCGGCCGGCCAGCAATCGTCATCTCCGAACAGAAAAACATCGCAAAAGGATCCGCCCGAAGCATCAGGAACTTCAACATTCACGACGCGCTCAGCGCATGCCGCATGCACCTGACAAACTTTGGCGGCCACCCAGGCGCCGCCGGGCTGCAACTCGAACCACAAAACATCCCGAAGCTGCGTCAAGCCATTAATGAATACGCGCGCCAGATACTGCACAAAGAAGATATGACGCCCTCGCTGACAATTGACACCACGGTTGAAAATCACGAGCTTGAGCCGGACGTGTTAAACGGGCTGGCATTGCTAGAACCATGCGGATCATGCAATCCGACGCCAATTTTTGCCATGCGCAAGCTGAAACTTCTCCAACCGCCACAGATCGTCGGCAACAATCACCTCAAGCTGTTGTTGTCCGCCGATGGGCGGAAATACTATGCGATCGGCTTTAATCTCGGCAGTTACGCGGCGCAACTCGCAGCCAACTCCGGCGCGAATATTGACGCCGCATTTGCTCCAACGATCAACACATATTATGCCCCAGGACGCCTGGAACTGGATATAAAGGACATTAAGATCGGAGCGCCAAACCGATGAATGACAGTGTCATAGACGCCCCCGCACAGAACCAGCAAGACGCACTAAACACGCAACAGCCGCCGCGCATGGCATCCGGATACTTCGTGAACCCGATGCGCATGGCAGACGTCTTCATCGCCCTGCTATCGATTCTCACGGCATTCGGCGCGGTCACGCTGAGTTACAAAGGTTATGGCCATTCCTGGGATGAAGCCTTGTATTACAAGGGGGCCATTGCGGCTGCCAAATGGCTTATCGGCACAATAAATGGTGATACATGGTTCACAAGCAGCGCGGGGATCTCCGGCGGATGGGGCGACATTCCCGGCACGGCGGATCCGCTTCACCCCGAAGTGGCCCCGGCGCCAAAGATGCTGACCGGATTGGGCGCGGAGTTGCTCGTTAAGCGCGGCTCCAGCACGATGACAGCCATGCGTTTGCCCGTGGCCGCCGTCTTCGCGCTGACCGTCGGTTTGATCACCATCATGGCAATGCGCGAGTATGGCCGCCTTGGAGGGATTTTGGCGGCGATTTCCTATTTGCTGATGCCGCGTGTCTTCGGTCATGCGCATATCGCCGCGTCAGAAACCCTCCTGGCATTCGCCACGCTGGCGGTTGTCTGGGCGTTTCTGGCTGGAATACGCCACGCATGGCTGGCGCTCTTCACCGCCATTGCCTTTGCCCTTGCTGTCGACACGAAGTTCTCCGCGATTCTCCTGCCGCTGCCGCTGATTCTCTGGGGCCACATTTATTTCCGGCGGAAATACGTCTCCAATGTGTTTGCCATGCTGTTCCTCGCGCCTATCATAGCCGTGGCGGCGTGGCCTTTCCTGTGGACCGATGGCGTGAGAAAACTCGGTCAATACATCGCATTCTATCTGGCTCATCCCAATCCGGCAGTTTATTACATGGGCCTGCAATGGGGACAGTGGGGAAAGCTCGCGGCGCCATGGCACTACCCTTTCGTGATCACGGCATTTTCACTGCCTGAATGGGTCCTGCTGTTCGCCTTGGCGGGCATGTTGCGTTCTCTGGGCCAGATGCTTTCACGACCTGTACAGATGTTGTTTCTGCTCATGGCCGTGTTCTGGATCGGCATGTGCGCGCTGCCCGGCGCGCCCAAATATGACGGTGAACGCCTCTTTTTCCCCGCGTTTGTCTTTATCGCGCTCCTTGCGGGCGGAGGCGCGGCCGGCATATGCCATCTTTACGGACAGGGCTACAGGGCGCGCCTCGCGACGACAATCACCGTGCTGGTCATAACGCTGTGGGGCGCGACTGACCTCATCATGTCTCATCCAAATGGACTGAATTTCTTCAACCGTTTGATTGGCGGACCGCGCGGCGCGTATGAGGCCGGATATGAAACAAGCTACTGGGGCGAGGCGCTCAACGAAGACGTCATCAGCTTCCTCAAGGAACACACACGTCCGGGAATGAAGATCAAACCCCTCGTCTTGAACGAACAGGTTTTCGCAAACCTTGTGGAGTGGGGGCAACTGAGTCCGGACGTGGATTGGACGACGCGCGACCTGCCGCCATACGACATGCACATCCTGCAGGTGCGGCAGGGATTCTTTGGGCGCGCGGAACGCGCGCTGCACTTCAGCCGGGCGCCCTTGATGGAATTCAAAGCACAGGGCGTTCCAAGAATACAGATATTCGCGGGCGATGCCCTGACCTCCTCGTCATTTCAGCATGTTTACGCGGATGAATCCGCGACGACACCAGCCGCATCCGCACAAACAGAAGTCACTTCGGCCACAACCGGAAACGCGGAGGAACAGCAAACATCCGCGCCCGGCACGCGCATCGAAGCTCTGCCGACTTCAGACACCGCTGAGGCCACCCGCACCCAATAATGTCAGCCAAAAAGACCAGATCCCTTTCCGCAGATGGAGCCAGACGGCGGCCCCTCATCGCGATGCTCACCGATTTCGGCTCTGAAGGATGGTATGTGGGCGTCATGAAGGCCGTCATCAAGTGCATCTGCCCCGAGGCGGACATCATCGATATTTCGCACAAAGTCACGCCGCAGTCAGTGGCTGAGGGCGCTTTCATGCTCGCGGCATGCCACGAGTTTTTCCCGCCCGGCACGATCTTTCTGGCCGTTATCGATCCGGGAGTCGGCTCGGCGCGCGAGCCTGTGCTGCTGAAGGCTTCGAAACAATGGTTTGCCGCTCCAAACAACGGACTGTTGGGGCCGGTGGCGCAGCGCGACAACAAAAGCCAATGCCGCCGGCTCACTAATCCGCAATATTACCTGGGCACGCCAAGCGCCACCTTCCATGGACGCGACATATTCGCCCCGGCCGCCGCGCATCTTGCGGCGGGAGTGCCATGGACGCAATTGGCGCCCGAAAAGACCATATGCTTTGGCCTGCCCGCCAGCGAGCCGTCTTACGATTGCGGCATCATTATGGGAAACATCATTTATTTTGACCACTTCGGCAACGCCATCACGAACATATCACACAAACTTTTCATGGAGAGTTTCAACCGCAAAATCCCCGCACACAAACGCGTGTCCGCATCCCGCAAGGCGAAATCACCGTCATCAGGGGAAACCGGCGCCCCTGCAATCGCCATCCAGGCGGGTGAATATGTCATTCCGGGCATTTCGCGCGCCTACAGCGACGTAAAATTCGGCGAAGCGCTGGCCTGCTGGGGGTCAGCCGGTTATCTCGAAATCGCCGTCAACCACGGCAACGCGCGTTCACAACTCGGCTTGATTCTTCCCGGCAAGGTGATCATCAGGCGAATTGGCGTCATTAACAAATAAGCCGCGGCGCGCAAAGAAGGCCGGGAAACAAATCCAGGCCGCGCCCCTGCCTGTCAAACGCTCCGCAACGCTCACCCTGGCCGTCTATCCATTGCTCCTGCTGACGGCAATCGCATTCTGCTCTTTCCGCGCGATAAATGATCCCGACACATGGTTCCACATGGCATTTGGAAGGTATGTGGCGCAGCATGGCGTCTTGCCGCCAAGCGATATTTTCTCCCACACCGCCCAGGGACGCGAATGGATTTCGTCCGGATGGCTTTCATCAGTCCTTTTGAACTGGCTGTATGACCGTTTTGGCCCTGGCGGCGCCGAGTTCATGGTGTTTGCCGTCGTGGGATCGGCCACTCTTGTGGTGTATTACACCGCTGTTCTGCGCTATGAGAGTCTGGGCGCAATGGCGCTGCCGCTCCTGGCATCCACCCTTGCGGCACAAATGCGTTTTAATCCGCGTCCGGATGTGTGGAGCCAGCTTTTCGCGGCGCTTGTCGTGCTGTTGCTCGGTTTTGGCGTGATCAGGCGGGGCGCCAATGCCACTCCCGCGCGTCTTCCATGGCTGCTGCCTTTCGTGTTTATGGCATGGGCCAATTTCCACGCGGGTTTCATGGCCGGATTGGCAGCCGTGGCAATCTACATGATCTGGATATTCCTGCAAACCCGCAAGGCGCGCCAGCCTGTTCCATGGATGATCCTGTTGCCATGCGCCCTGTGCTTTGTCGCATGGATGGCGAATCCGTATGGCTGGCGTCTGCTGGAACTCGCGGGCAAGATCAAGTCGATCCCCGGCTTCGACAAACTTGTCTTTGAATGGATGCCGATGATCTATCTCCCGGGATATAATCTGGAATGGCCGGCCTATGCGGGCGGAGCTCTGTTGCTGTGCTTGTGCGGCATGGTCATATGGAAACGCGCGACGCCGATTGCGGGATGGCGTTACGCCTTGATGATATTGTTCACGGCATTTGCGCTCATTCAACGCAGGCAGGCGGGACTGGCCGCGATCGTGCTGCCCGCGGCGCTTGCGCCGCACATGGCGGGCATGGAGGCATGGATGGGCCGACGCCAGCGCGAACTCATCGCCGCGCTGGCATTGGCCGGATCGGCAGGCATCTGCGCGATGCAATATACCGGCGTGCTGGCGATGGGCGAGGGATGGCCCGTGGCCGGCCTCAATTGCCGCATGCTGCCATGCTTCGCCGCCGATTTCCTGCGTGACAACCGTCCCCCGCCCAATATTTTCAACTCTTATGGAATAGGCGGATACCTGCTGAACGCGCTGGGACCCAGCACGAAAGTGTTCATCGATGGCAGACTCGATGTGTACGATCACTCAACATGGCTCGATCTTCTTGCTGCCGAGGAGGACCGGCTGTCGATCGACGAAGTGACACGCAAATATGGCGTGAACACATTTGTCATCGATATCAGGGAAAGCATCGGCGATCCCATGCACCTGGCAAACCGCCTGACGGCGAGAACCGACTGGAAACTGGTTTTTTTCGATGACGATGTGGCGATTTTCACACACGAAACCCCGGAAACCGCCGATTACACACAACGGCTGCAATTCCGCCATGTCTCACCTTTCGCGGCGCAGAAGCTTGCCGGCTCGCTCTCAAATCCGGCCGGGCGCGATGCGGCGCTCGCGGAGATCAAACGCGCGCTGCGCCTGTCCCAAGGCAGCGCCAACGCCTGCGCCCTTGCCGCATTCGCCGCGCTAAACATCAAAGACATGCCTACCGCCCGCGTCATGCTCGACGCCGCGTTTGCGCGCGACCCCGCGTCGCAGCTTGCCAAGGCTGTTCAACAATCCATGAGATAAGCATCCCCGCTCAACCCGCCACTCTTTGTCATGCTCCATCGCGGGCGCGGTTGCCGCAAGCCGCGCAGGCGGGATCACGGCGCACCCGGATTTCGCGGAACGTCATCGCCATCGCGTCGCAAACAAGCAACCGCCCGGCGAGTGACGATCCCTGACCGAGAATCAGTTTGATTGCCTCAGCCGCCTGAATCGTGCCGATCAGGCCGGGAAGAACGCCCAGCACGCCCGCTTCGACACAGGTTGGCACGACCCCAGGCTCCGGAGGTTCAGGATACAGACAACGATAACAGGGGCCGTTCGGAGGCAGAAACACCGATGCTTGACCCCCATATTGCAGAACCGCGCCGTAAATGCAGGGCTTGCCGTAAAACATGCAGGCATCATTGACGAGATAACGCGTCGGGAAATTATCCGAGCCATCAATAACAATGTCATAATCACTCACGATTTCCCGAACATTTGCCGGGGTCAGCCGTGTCTCGTGTGTCAAGACATGCACATCGGGATTAAGCGAGGTGACGCGCATGCGAGCGCTGTCGAGCTTGGATTTGCCAACGGCGGCGGTTGAATGCAACACCTGCCGGTGCAGGTTCGACGCATCCACAACATCATGATCCGCAAGACCGAGCGTTCCCACACCGGCGCCGGCAAGATACAGCGCGGCCGATGAACCCAGCCCCCCCACACCGATGAGCAGCACCCTTGCCTTAAGCAACCGCTCCTGGCCTTCCTCCCCGATGCCGGGAAGCACAATCTGGCGGCTGTAGCGCTTTTTCTGATCGTTGTTTAATGTCATCCTGATTACCATTGATTCATTCCGCATACAGTATATTCGTTGTGTTTTCCCGGCCATTTAACAAGGAATAATCGTCACGCTCGCGTTTGCCATCATACTTCTGATCAGCGCGCTCCATCTGTGGAGCGCATATCTTGTCACCGCCCATTGGTGGAAACCATGCCGGCTCAGCGATTTCCCCCCTGCCATGCTTCTGGGCGCCTTCACGTCCTTTTATGGATTTCCCATCATCATCGGCTGGTCGAGCGGGCGGATCAGCATGTGGACTATTGCCATGTCAGCCGCCATGGCGCTTGCCATTGCTGTCCTTTCGTGCGTATACAGCCTTAACGGGCGAAGTTACCTCAGACGATTCCGATGCGCCTTGGCGGGTATGCCGCTTGGCGAAAAGGCGTTGTGGACAGTTATCGGCTGTATTATCGTCCTTCTGCTCTTTATCGCATCACTCCTGCCCATCCGCACATGGGATGCGGCCGCTTACCATGCGACAAATCCAATGCGCTGGGCGCAGACACACCGATTCACGCTCGACACATTTGGGGCGCCCGAACTCTCCGCCTATCTTGTCGAGGGCGAGGTTTTTCCCAATGTTAAAGCAATCCTGCCATTCATCAGCCTTGATCTGACCGGCAGAGAGGCGGGAACGGCTGCCGCCCAGTGGCCGTTTCTGCTGCTTTTAATCGCCTCACTAAACGCCATTTTTCGCAGGCTTCATACACCCGGATGGGCTTGCGCCATCGGAGTGCTCTTCTGCCTCATGGCGCCTGAAATATTGCTTCAATCGCTCGAAGCTTATGCTGATATTGTATTCTTTGCCTCACAAATGGCCGTGGTTTGGATATGTCTCGCCACATGGCAGGATGGTCCGTCAAAAAGCCTGATAACGCTCGGCGCGCTGGCGTTCGCATCGCTGGCGGGCTCCAAGCCGACAGGTCTGCCGATGGGCGCCGCGTTGGGAGCGGTCTTCATTATCATCATTTTCGCGCGAAGCCGAAACGACGTATGGAAGATTCGACTGTCCCGCGCCTTGTGCGCTTTGGCTCTTGTCATGATTGTCTGCGCCGCCATTGCCGGACCCTGGTATGCTCATGGAATACTGAAATTCCATAATCCAATCTATCCGGTCACGGTGGATCTGCTGGGCAAAACCATCCTGCCCGGGGCGACGGATTCAGACCTCAACACTGTGCTGTTAAGAAAAAACACTGGGGCTGACGGTTTGCGCGCATGGTGGAACACAATGATTGAAAAACGCCGCGCGCCGCTCATCAGTTCATGGAGCGGCGGACTCGGCGCCCATGCTTTCATACTCGGACTTCCAGCGGCGCTGCTGTTTGCTGTGTCCATCGCGTGGCGTCCATGGCGCGGCGACCGCCTTATGTTCCTTGCAACACTCCTTGTCATGCTGGCCGCAACAACCTGCCCCTGTGTGGCGCGGTTCATCCTTTTTCTGCTGTGCTTCATGGCAGCGGCGTTTGCCTGGGTGCTCGACCGCTCAACTCTCATGCCCAGAATCATTCTGATGACAGCCTTCCTGCTCCTGATTTCATACAACGCCGTCCGAGCCTTGCCCGCCCTGCTCTCGCGCAACAATCCCCCCGAAACCACGGCGTTCGCGCTGTTAAGCGGTCACACGCGCGCCGCGCAGAAAAACACTTTTCCCGATGAATTTGACGCGCTCGATTACTGGCGCGAGCATGTGGCCGGACCGGGCAGGAAGCTCGCAATTCCCGCCGAATTGGCGCCATGGATGGCCCGTCCGCTTGCCCGCGAGGCTGACGTGGTGCGCGAGCCCAATTGCGAATCGACACGATCATTCTCCGAATGGCAGCGCCAACTCCGCGAATCAGGCGCAACCCACCTGTATCTGCCCCGCACATCCCCCGCGTTTGATCCGGTCATGCTGATGCGCGACCGTTACAGATTGATTATTCACCGTGTCGACCACGCGGCCGAACATCCATGGATGGAACCGTCCGATCAGGAAGCCGCGCTCTTCGAAATCCTGCGTCCCGGGAGCGTCAACGCTGGAAACTGAATCCAAACATAACAGACGACATGGGGCGTTTGCCGGATGGCTTGCCCTCGCCATGTCCATCCCGCTTGCCGCCCTCTATTTCACCGTGCCCGGCTCATATATGGCATTCAAGGACCAAGCCATGCAGTTCTACATGAAACTGCGCCCCGCGTGGACTTCACTGACCGAATCCGACATACGCGCCGCTTTTTCCGGCAAGGATCCGGGTCCCTGGCTCACAATGGTTATTCGCACCGCGCTCGGCAGATGGCGCCTGCGCGCGACCGCCCCCGAACCATTCGACAACCTGATGAGCGACTTTGAACGGGGATTATGGCGCGCGCCAAGCAAGGAAACGTGGATGCGCATTCTTGCCGATGTTGACGCAAAATGGATCACCGAGCGGCGCGGCGTCATCGTGTCACAGGCGAAACTGCGGCAAATCCCCGCCGGCAACATACGCTCACTCGATCCGGACAGGATATCACTTTTCTTCCCGCCGAACACGACAACCGCACAGGTGGGAACATATCTGCGCGTCATCGTCGAAACAACCACCGCCAGTCTGCCCCGTGAACCCGTGGCCGTCTTCTGGGAAACCGAACAATCATCCTCGCCGGCGTCACACCGCCGGCGTCTGGCGCTGTGGCGTCTGACGCCCGAGATTCCCGGCGGACCAAGCCGGCTGGCCGTTGAAATAGACCTGTCCTGGGAGCCCGCATGGCTCAGCCCCGCGGCCCATCCGCGCGCCCTGCATATTGCCAGTCCCAAGGCGGACGAATGGAAAATCATCGGCGCCCAATTCGGCGACAGTCCGCTTATGCCAGTGTTCCCCAAAACGGCCGGAACACACCCGTCAGCAGAATATCCGTTCAATCTTCCGGGCGATCAATGAGCATCCTTCCCGCGTCACGGACCGCCTCAATTCTCTGGCTAACAGGACACATTCACAGATAGGACACGCGCATGCCAATACGTTTTTATTTACAGGTCGGACTGGCCACATTATTGTGGGGAACGGCGTTTCCTCTTGTCAAAAAAGGACTCGATTATGCCCCGTCCACTCTTTTTGCGGGGCTGAGAATCACACTCGCGGGACTCCTCCTGCTGGCAATGTCTGCCGCCATATCCGTGGGCAAACAAATCGGAACACCTATTCCTCCGGAAGAACCAGAGAAAAACAACAGTAAATCCCAACGGCTGTCAAGTGGGGATGGGTGTTGCTGATCGGATTTCTCAGCTCGTGCTGTCTCTATGGATTATTCTTTTGGGGTATGAGCCGCGTTTCAGCCACGAGCGGCGCCATCGCCGACGGCGCCAATCCCATCCTCGCCTCACTTATGGCGCATTTTCTGCTGCATGATGACAAACTGACCCGGCGCAAGCTGTGGGCATTGGGATTGGCCTTTGCGGGATTGTGTGTCATCGCGCTTGTGCGCCATCCATAGGCATCGGGCGTGCCGACCTCGCCCATCGGACTGCTGATCATGCTTATCGGTTTCATCCTGGGAAATGCTGGCACGATTCTCGTGATCAAGTACCGCGGCCGGCTTACCCTGATGCAACTCTCCGGCGGCCAGATGTTTCTTGGCGGATTCATGCTGCTCGC
>JAPLSQ010000128.1 GCA_026398535.1 Candidatus Sumerlaeota bacterium
GGTCTCAGCGAGGGAAGGCGGTTTTGGCGGGGGAAATTTAATAGCAACTTCATAACGGAAATGTTCGCGCGTCTTGATGGGAGTCTCGAGTACTCCGAACCAGAAATATTTCTGGCCGTCAGCGAAGGGATTTAGGCGATAATCAACCAGCGAGATTGGTCCAGACCCTGTAGTGGTGATATCCACTGCTCCCATGCGCGAATTGATGCGCATGCTCGAGAATCCGCTGGCGACCTTGGATCGGTCAAGTTCCTTGTATAATGGATAGCTTGGTATGAGGCCAGTCGTTTTTGCGCTGTCTGGTCCGGCACACTCGTATGAACGGCCAACGATCCAACCCGGTTCGATTCCGCCCAACTTGTGCTCGATAATGGCGGCCTCGTTCGTGGTAAGCAGAGCGTCCACGCTAAGGCGCAATGTGCGGTCGGATTTTATCTCGATGGTTTGCACGCCCTCGAATCCGCCATTTGACGCTTGCAGTTTGAATTCGGCAAAAACCGTGCCATCCGCCCGGCGATTGAATTCGGCGTTTACCAGCCTGCGCCAGTCATCTTCGTACCCGTAAAATCGTCCTCTCCAGCCTGGTCTGACCACATACAGGGAGCATCCCTGGCTGAAAAGAATGCCATCCACTTCGATGCGCAATCCGCCAGGCGGACCGATGATGGCGCGCACACCGCCGGCTTCAAGATCCTTTGTTCGCGTGGTGGTTGCCTCCGCAAAGACATGGCTCGCGCCTGCGACACACAGCGCGCTGACAGCAAACAGCAGGCCCAAGCATCTCCTGGACTTGTTGCCGACTGAAATATACCTTTTCATAAGGGCATTTCCCTTTCCAAAATCAAGACATATATTATTACAGAAACCTGTGCAGAGGATTATTTGACGGGGTCAATGCCTGTCATCATTGTTTTGATAGACAAAACGCGGCCCATCAAAGATTAAGTTGCAAGAAAAAGCGGTTTGTAGCGGTATGGAAGAGGATCATCTATGGTTGTCATTGAATCAGCGTTTTATTGGATGTTATAAATTTATGCCGTAATGACCGCATGACGAACGAATAGCCTGGTTATTGGCGGACGATGTGATGAACACGACAAACACAGACACAAACGGGCTGATTGAACATCTGTCGGAATATCTTCTGCCTGAACTGACAGAGGTTGATCGTCACATTCTCGGCATCCTCAACAGCGACACGGAACTTGTGCGCGAAGCCTGCCAGTACGTCATCAGTTCTGGCGGCAAACATTTGCGTCCGATACTGACAATCCTGGCCAGCCGCGCCTGCGGCTACGAAGGATGCGAACACACGAAGGTGGCCGCGTCTATCGAGCTCATCCACACAGCCACGCTTCTTCACGACGATGTCATCGACAAGGCGGCGCTCAGGCGCCGCAGGGCGACCGTGAACGCGAAATGGGGTGACGATGTCGCCATCCTCATCGCGGATTATTTGTACTCTAATGCGTTTAACCTTGCGTTGAACTCACTCACGCCATCAGCGCTGGCGCTTTTGTGCCGCGTCACAGCCGGCATGTGCGAGGGCGAAATTTACCAGATCGAGAAAAAAGACGCGCTTATTACGGAGAAGGAATATCTGCGAATCATCCGCAACAAGACAGCGTGCCTTTTCTCCGCCTGTTCAGGTTTGGGCAGCATCATCGCGAAGGCAACAGAGCAAGAGACGGTCAGCTTCAGCCTCTACGGATTGAACTTCGGGATCGCGTTTCAGATCACTGACGACACCCTCGACCTTGTCGCCGAGGACGCCGAGACAGGGAAACAACACTGGGCTGACATCCGCAATGGAAAGCAGACACTGCCCCTGATACGCGCGTTTGAAGTGGCAAGCCCTCACGACCGCGCCGATCTATGGGACTGCTGGACAAACGGACGCGACTCCGAGCGTATTATGAAACACATCAGGAACTACAACGGAATTGAATACTCGCTCGAACAGGCGCGGCGTTATGCGGCGGATTCCAAACGCCAACTCGATAGGCTGGCAAAATCCCGCGACATTGACCTGCTGTGTCAGCTTACAGATTATGTCGTAAAGAGGCGATCTTGAAACTCACGCGTTTGCCCATCATTTCGCCATGACCATTCCCGATCATCCGCGCCCCAATGAAGCCGCGCCCCCCCAGCAGGCGGAGAACCCGCCCGCTATTGATGTGAACGCGATCATGGAACAGGTGCGCCGCAGCGTGGCAGAACGCCGCAACGCCGGCATTTATCCCGCCCAGTGCCGCCCAACCGTGCGGCACGTTTCAAAAACCACACGCGATCCCGACGCATCGGGTCCGCCCATGGCGCGGCTATGGAGCGATGCGCGCATCGATCTTGCCGGCGAGCCGGTCACATCGCACCGCCGAA
>JAPLSQ010000097.1 GCA_026398535.1 Candidatus Sumerlaeota bacterium
CGCTGGGCGATCGGCATCTTCGACGGCAAGGTGCGGCTGAAAGTGGATGACATCCAAAACGCGCCGAACCAGGTGATGGATTTGCTTTACCATGAATACGCGCACGCGGTGCTGGCCATGAATATCAAACAGCGAGTGCCGGCATGGTTTCATGAAGGCCTGGCACAGATGATGGAACCGCAATTCGCGGAGAATCCGCGCGAACAATCCACTATGCGCGAAGCCATCGTGCGTAAGCGGATGGATTTCAAGTCACTGGAGGATTCATTCAAGGACTTGGGCTCAAAGGATGACGCGGAGACAGCCTATCTGTTATCCAAGTATTTTTTGTCGAACCTGAACAGCCGCTATGGCCGCGACAAATTGCTCGCGTGGATCAAGCGCCTTGCGGCCGAAGAGAATTTCGAGCAAGCCTTTGCCGCGGTCTATGGCCGCGATCTCAAACAGACTCAGACCGGCTGGATGCAGAGCCTCAAAGTCGCAAGCGCCCAGTAGACAGTCCGCTCGAATCGCCCCCGCCAATCGTTAATGAAATCTGCTATTTTTTGACCGGCGGGGCGGGAACCTGTGCCTTGAACTTGCCGATCGCCTTGTTCATAAGGATGAAGAGGGTGTGCCAGTCGATGAGCAGTTTCGAATACTGGGCGTCGCTCATCTGCTTGATGACCTGCAGACTCACCGTATCGGCGAGCAAACGCAGGATATCGCTGCCCTCTTTGAAATACTCCCCCGCAAGCTCAATAAACCGAAAATGGTTGAGCGCGAGCACATTCATCACTTCGAAGAAAGCGTCCTCATCCCGCGTCTGAATTTTCCTGTCCTCGAATCCCTCAGAATAGGATTTGAAGTACTCGCTCCACAACTTGGTGTATTCGCTGCAGACGTTCAGCCTGTTTTCGATGGATGTCAGTTTCCGCTGTATCTGTTTCTGTTTGCTGGCCAACTCTACTTGCCCTTCTTGAAGAGGTCGAGGGTGTAAAACAGGTATGCCGTGAAAATCACGATGCCCACGATGACCAGGATTTCAATCTTGGTGATGTAATTGAGATTCGCAAACATATCATCCTGCTGCTTGTTATATTATGGCGTCGCGGCTCGCGGCGGCGCGGCATGCGTCAATAATTCACGATTTTGTCCGCTTTGATGACCTTGGTGCGCGCCATCGGGTCAATCATGTTCACCTGAAGGGCGCCGCGCATTTTTTTCGCCTGTTCAATCTGGTTGTAAGCCGTGTCGATGATTTCATCTGCGTCGCGTTGAGACACTTGGTCGATAAGGTAGAGCTTTTGGAAGTTCTCCGCCGCGGCGCGCGCCGATTTGATCGTGACCAGCACCTGTTCGTGGGTGCTGAGCTGCGGTTTTGGCGGTTTAAGATGAATCGCCCGCAGATAAATGTCTGTTATCGCGTCCTTGAAGTCGTTTGGATTGAACCGTCCGCTGAGATTGATCGCAGAATTCTGGCCGTTTGGCTGTCTGACAAGCTGTTTAAGAAAATAGCGGTCATGGTTCAATAAGGGGTTAAAGTCTTTCATCGCTTTGTCCATTTGCGCGAAAAGCTCGATGACCGCATCGAAGTACACCTGCTCTTGCAGACGCTCCTCAATCTTGTCCGTGAGTGAGATCGCGTTCTTCAGATTCGTGTAGGACGAGGCAAAATCCTTCTTTCTGAAGTCAATGACCGACCGGTTCATCAGGGTTTTGACATCGTCAACCTCCTGCGCCATGTAGTTCTCGGCGCCGGCCTGGATGAGCGCATTGAGCTTGGAAGTGTTCTCCACAAGATTTTGCTCGAGCACAAGAGGCGTGGTTTCAATGACACGCGCCAGACGGGCCTCGATGTCCTTGAGTTTGAGTTCCACGGCGTCATAATTGCGCGTGCAGTATTCGTCGCGGACAGCGCTGATCTCGGCGATGAGCGTCTTGACCTCGGTGACGTTGAAATAGTTGGCGCCCGCCTGCAGTGCGGTGTTGAGCGCCTTGTAGATGTTGTCTATGCGCTCCTGGTAACTGTAATCGCGCGCATGATCGAGCGCGAGTTGCGCCGCGGTGACCGCCTGTTTGGCAAGCTCCTGTCCGCACGGCGCCGTGTCGGGGCGCGAAAGCATCGATTCCGCGACAGAGGCGCTCTGCTCGGCCTGAACAACGAGCGGATGTGAAGCGGTCCAGCCGCCATACGTCGTCGAAAGCGCCGCAAGGTCGCGCGCCTTCTTCACATTGTAAAGCCGCGCGTCATCCGCCGCCGTCACGGCGTGCGATGATGCGTCGCGCGCGGCGATGTAATCGCCAGCGGCCAGCGATTTTTCGGCCTGCTCATAAAGATTGATCGCCTCGGTGAGTTGTGCCGGGGCAAACATGATCGATCCGGCTGATTCAGAGACATTGATGCGGTCGGCCGCCTTCTGCAGGTTTTCCTTGGCGGCGCTTTTGGCTGCGCGCTGCTCCGCCTCGATGATGATGCGCTGCGCCTCCTTTGCGGCGGTCATCGCGCGGGCATAATTCTGCTCTTTCAACGCCTCGCCGGATTCGCGCAATTTTGCCCGCGCGCGGTCAATGGCGCCCGGTTGGAACCGCAGAATGTCGCGCACCCGCTGGTTGTCGTTAAGAATGGCATCGACCTGTTCGCCGATGCTCGACGGCGATTCAGGGCCGGGCGTGTCGATTTTCATGCCGCTTCCGCCGCCCGTCGCCATGAACGACCCGGGGCCGGTGGGAGGCTCATACGCCCCGGCCGACTGGCTCTTGCCCGCGCCTTCACGCGCGGGCACAACAGGTTCGGGCTGTGTGCCGACGATCGCGCCGGAGGAAGCGCCAGGGGCGGGCATGCCCGACACAACATTGCCTGTCACTGTTCCCGACTGCGCTATCTGCTTGTTGTTGAGGCCGCTGCCGCCCGGATATTCGCGCGGCTCATCGCTGGCATTCAATGACAGGGGGCGTCCACCCGTGGCAGGCCGCGGCGCCGGACCGCCTTCCAGACGCTGCAACATCTCGTCAGCTTTTCCCTTTTCTTTGATCGCTTGGCGTGCCATTTCCTGTTTGACGCTTTCAAGATAGGCTTTGGCTTGTGCGGCGCTTTTCACCGCATTCTCGTTCTGGTTCTGCCGGATGAGCTGCTGCGTCTCATCGAAGAGCGCCTTGACCTGTTTTACCTGCTCGGGAGCGATGCTGTCGGCCTGCTGCCTTTCAAGGTTCGACAACTCATCCTGAACGGCAATCAGTGTGTACTGGGCGGTGATCCTGTAACAATTATTAGTGATGTCAGCGGCAACGGTTCCAGCTTCGCCGGAAAGCTCGATCGCCTTCTTAAAGCGCGTGGCCTTCCGGCTCTCGCTTGCTGTCTTAGTAGTCTGTTGCGCTCCGCTCAACCTGGCATTAAGATTGGCCATATCAGTCTGGCGCTGGGCATCGATGCGCTCGTCAACCGGTTTGGGCTGCTGCGGCGTGCCGAAGAACGTGCCCATTTTATCGAACGTTTCCTTCGCCTCGCTGACTTTCTGATCCGCGATGCGGATTTCATTTTCGGCAATGCCGCTGAAAGCGCCGACCACTTTATCGTATTCAGCCAAGGCGTTCTTTGCTTTGTTCAATGGCTCATCGTACATCGTATACGTCTGGCTGGTCTCGGATTCCGCCTTTTGAAATGCCTCTTGTGCCTGGGCAAGCGCGTCATCAGCGGCCTTGATGCGCCCGGGCAGGAATGTCTCCACATCCTGCTCCTTGAGATCGCGCGTCCCGTTGTCAGCCTTCCTGATTTTGTCGCGGGTGCCTTCCTTGAGCGTGTTGAGCAGCATCCTGTCGATCTGCAGCTTGAGCATCCCGGCGGATGACAAGGCTGTGTCGTACTGCTTCTTGTCGATGTTCGATTTCAGCTCCTCGAAGGATTCCTTGCAGGTTTTTAGTTCGCTGGGATTGAAGGCGGCCGCATCTTCTGATTCGGCCCTTGTGATTTTTTCATTAAACGCGTCCTTGAAGCGGTCGCAAAGGCGCTTCTTCGTTTCAGTGATGGCGTTTTCAGCCTCCGAGTTGGCCGTTCCGGCCAGGATGATGGCCTGCTTGTAATCGCGGTCGACACGAATCTTGGTCTCAATCTGCGCGATCTCTTCCATCGTCTTGCTCAGTGCGCTTGGATACAACGCTTTGGCGTCATATTTCTCAAGATCGGCCAGTTTGCCGCGCAAGATTGGAATCTGGTTTTCAGCGGCATTCTTCAAGCTGGCGAGCAACTGGTTCACTGTTTCCGAGGTCGCCTTGGCCAGCTCAATGGTCTTTTCGTATTTTTGTTTGCCATATTTGTCCTCGGTCTGCTGGAGCTGTTTCTGGCTGTCCTCAAAAAGTTTGGCGTTCTGGTTTGGGCCGTCATTGATTCTGGCAATCTGCACGGCTTTTCGGGCTTCCTGAAGCTGCTGATCGGCATAACGTGCCAGCGCGGCTTTTTTCGCCTCATCGGACAGCCGTTTGGCCTCCTGTCCCTTGGTAAGCGCTGTCGCATATTGCTGACGATCAGCATCGATCCTGGCAATTTCCTGTGTCGCAATGGCATTTTGCAGAATGGCCTGACTTTCGGTGAATCCGCCCGCATTCCACTCTTTAGCCTGTTTGATATTGGCTTCGGCTGAATTGATGGCCATGTTTGCGCGTTGCTTCGTGCAACCAGCGATCAAAAGGGCGGCTGCCGCCATCGTCATCAGAAATAGTGCTTTACGCCCATGAAACCAGCGCTCTTGTGCCACAATCATCATCCTTTATTTAGTACGCGGGCATTGCGGCCCGCTCGTTATGATAAATTCAATTGTTACATGCTTTTTGAAAGTTGTTTCCATAAAAACCAAGCGGCGCCCGCAATCAATATAATAGAGACCCAGAACTTGGGATTCGCGATATTGCCGACTTTGCTGGACTTGCTGCCCGCGGCGGTCTTCTTCAGTTCATCGATGCTGGCGCCGCGTCTCCTCCCCGTGCGCGGTGGTGGAACGTAGCCTTCGACGATGAACTGCAACGCGCCGACAGCCTGGCCGAGGTAGATGAACACATAATGCCACATGCTGAGCAGTCCGCGGCGGTCGGCTGCGGGCAGCGTGCGCAAATGGTCAATCGAAATCGACTGGCGCAACATATCCCGCATCTTTTCAACGCCAAAACTGATGCCCTCGGGCAGTTTCGGGCCAAGAACACGCTGGATTTTCGTGATGTCGCTCTTGGTTTCGAGAAATGCCTGCTCATCGTCGCGCGATATGGGTTCGTCAGTGATCGCCTTGGCAAAGAAGAATTTGATCTTCAACCAATGCCGCAAAAGGTTCAGCGCGTCCGACAGCGCCAGCTCATTAAAATTCGGGGGTTTTTGTGCTTTTGATCCAGCCATATGTTTATTGTGTTATTTCCAGCATCATAAGATTAAAATCCTCCGGCTTTGCCGCCGGCGCCCGGCCCCATCATGGCGCCCATGCCGCCGCCCGCAACTCCGCCACCCGCCTGGTTTAGTGCCTGATCTGCAAGAGCCTTAAACCGCTGCTGCGGCGATGTGTAGCCATAGGGAACCGGATACTTGGGAATCTGCGGCGGTTCGGGAACATAGATCTGGAAAAACTCGCTTCTGGGATCGTTCTTATCCGCGCGATAATTGGCGAGAAACTTGTTGTTCCAATCACGGGCAAACTCGTCGCGCTCCTTCTCAAGTTCCAACCACGTGGGCACATCAGGCTTATCGCGCCCCGCGCCCGCCGAAACAACATAGTATCCCGAAAAATGCAGCGGGGAGATGACGTCGGCCTTGCGCACCACCGTAATCATACGGTTCTTGATCGCATTGGTTTCAGGCGAAATGTATTTGCCGCGTATCGTCTCCACATTCCCGCGGATATTGTCACCCGCAACGCCATTGTCACGCGAGCCATCATCATAATACTTGTCCTTGTCAGATTCCGGCACTGTCAATTGCATCGCGTCCTCGATGATCGCGCCGGTTACGGCGTCGTAAACCCGCTTGCCGACAAGCACCTGAATCGTCGGGACTGGTATTGGTGTCGCCATGCCAGTTTGTCCCTGCATGCCTGGTTGCTGATTCATCATTCCCATCCCTGGCCCAAGTCCAGGCATGCCGCCCATGGGGGCGCCGGGATACCCCATCGGGCTGGCTCCAGGATAGCCCATGGGGGCGGCGAGTCCGGCGCCCGGTTGCGGCATGGCGCCTGTGGGCGCCATACCGCCCGCGATCTGGCCGGGCAATCCGGGATTCAAACCGCCTGTGACACTTCCCGCGTTGAGCGTGTTCTGACCCGCTTGTACGGCATTCATCTCCGCAAGCGTCTGCGAACAGCCCCAATCCGCGATCAATATAATGGCGAATACAAACGCATAGGCACGCATCGCCGCATCTCCTCCATCAACTTCATAAAAATCTCACTCAACAAATAAGAACCTTCAGATCACATCAGTGTCTGTCAATGTCAATTCAATGCTTCAGCATCAATTTTCACATATTCCATGATGTGTAATATGTTTCGTTTTCATAATAATGATGTTCAGTCGCGGGAGAAGCCATCACCTTCGGGCAAGAACAAGCGCCTCCTGATTGTTGATAAGAATTTCCATGCTGCCCGTGGGAAAATGCCTTGCCAGGTGCAAGCTGGCCGAAGTTGGATCGCTCCAGTCGCCCGCAACAACCACATGCGTGAGCCGGCGCTTCTTCATAAACTCGATGCGCTCTGCCGGGGTTGATTGATTGAAGAAGGATTCATGCTCATGAAATAGCGCAATATAATCCTTCGCCGCGATCGTTGCCAATCCGAAAAAATTGGCGGTCGATTTCACATATTCGGGGCGGCCGGTAAAAGCCGGCAGAGCGTTGCCGCCGAGATTGCTGATAAGCCGGCTGAGAGCGGGCGTCTGTCTGCGTATTCCATCCAAAAGTTCCATCAATCCCGAACTTATGATTGTCGGGGGAGAGTTGATCAGCAACACGGTTTCGCGCGCGGCGCGGTTGGGTAAGATCAATGCGCCCCCAAATATGAGCAACAGGGAAATGAGGCAGGGAGAAACAGCACGGCGCGTTGTGAGTCCGCCCAAGGCAAAAAGCGGCAACACAACAAAGATGCCGAGGTGAAAAAACCGCTGGGCATTAAAGATGGTGAACCAGCATTCAAAATTCTCGTAACGCGTCATCCCATAAATGATCGACACAACACCGAGCAAGACCGTGCATGCGGCCGCAATCACGATCCATCTGCGGCGCCGGAAGCAGGCGCATGCCAGCAATCCCCCCCCCGCAAGAGGCAAAAGCCATGGAAACGCGTGTTCACGCAGAAAAAACATCGTGTTCGCGCATATTCCACGTCCAAGCCCCAGCGCGGGATGGGGTGGCGTGTTTTTTACAACATGCGCAACGGCAAGCGCAATCACACACACACACAAGATCGTTCCGCGGCGCCGTTTTGACGGATGGGACAGGCAATCCAGGCATTCACATCCCAAGATGATCAACACCACCGCTGATGTAACGGCGTGCATGGCGACAAGAACCGCGGCCAGTATCAGCACAACGACCACGCGGACGGGCGGCAACCGGAAAAGACCCGGCCCGATCAGCCATACGATTCCAAACAGAACCGAAAGCACAAAGGCCTGTGTTTGGGGATAGATGAACAGGTCAGGACGCAGTAAAATCCATCCCGCGGCGCCGGCAAAGACAAAAACAAGGGGCGCGACGCCGCGACGCCATGAGGCGCGACGCAAAATGGCATGAATGAGCAATCCGCAGGATGACACAAGAAAAACTGGCGCCGCGCGCCAGATGCCCAAGGCAGCCGGCGCGCCATACTGCAAAGACAAGGCGCCCATCCCGCAATGCAGAAGGCTCGGATAATAATTGCCCAAACCCGCGAGAAAAGGGTTTTCGGCAGGAACCGCGCGCCGCTCGACGGCCATTTGGGCCAGAGAGAACAGATAAAAACTGTCACCGCCGATCCAATGACGCGCCACGAACGCCAGCCGCCCATCATGAAAGACAGGACCGTTCGCCATGAACACAACCGCAATTGGAATCGCCATGATCAGCATAAACAGCACCGCTGCCGCATCGGCGCCGCATAGGGTTATTGAGATTTTTATTTTCCGATGGGCTGCCCACAAACCAATCAAAAACGCGGCTGCGCCCGGCCACCACGGCAGAAGGACAGACGCCTTCAGCGTCCAAAGCGCCCCCGCGGCAACTGCCCAAAGCAAAAGCCCCCCGACAATCGCGGCGCACACAGCCTCGGTCAGTCTCCATTGCCGCCGCAATGAAAGCGCTGGAGCGGCGCCGCTCAGGACGGCAAAAAGAATCAGCCGCGGCTGAGACGGGGAAATGAGAGCCGCCAATGCAAGCAAAAGAGCCGCCACGGCGCAGAACAAAGCAAGCGGCGCCCGCAAGGATGCGCGCCTGTGGCATGGTTCAGCACAGCGGACGGGCATCATGGTTTATGCGCTTCGCTTTTCCCATGTGTTTCCATGTTTCCGTGATAAATGCATTTGGGCTTTACATGGACAGCGCCGCGCTTAAATACCCAACAACAAAATTTTCGCTCATGGGATAGACATCATGGGAAGTTGTAAGATCATGAATCTGTGCGCCCGTCGCCCCGAAACGGCCGGCAAGCATCATGGCCGCCGTAATCGGCCCGTACCCGCATGCCTGAATCTTTCCTTTTTCGGCAGAGGCATGGAAAGCTTTGGGATCCATTTTTTGAATAAGCCCGGCAACGCGCTGATTCATCGCGCGGGCGCGTTCATAGCCCGGTCCATGATAAATGTCGGAGCTGGCCACAATCAGCGTCGTCATCCTGTTTGACGTCATTTCTTTTTCAAGCGCCCCAGCCAGACGCTCGCAGTTCGCATAGCCCTGATCATGCATCAGGATCGGAATAAGAAGGAAATTCTTCAGGAAATATTGAAGGAACGGCAACTGCGCTTCGATTGAATGCTCGCGGGCCTCAGCCTCATAATAATAATCGATCCATGGATTCTGTTTCCGCAAGCGGGTGATGCCATCGGTGTCGAGTTCCACCTGGCCGAGTGGAGTTTCGTATGCGCTGCCCTCGAAAATGCTCGCGCCTGGAAAAGTCGCATAATGACTTGGCGCAAGGATCGCCACCCGGTCATACTTTGTCCCATCGAGCTGTCTGTACGCCCATGCCGCCGTCTGGCCGCCGTACAGGTAAGCCGCGTGGGGCGCGATAAGCGCCGTGACTTTGCCCGTGACCTTCCTGCGCGTATTGGCTGAAAATTGGCGCAGCATTTTGCGCAACTCATCAGGGTCGGCTGGATAAAAAGAACGTATTCCGGCGCTCACGGCGCGGCGCAAGCCGATCTTAGCCACTGGCTCCTCCCCGCTTTCTCACAGATGGCCTTTCGCGCGGGCAGGCGCGAAGCTGTTTGATTTGCGTCCGATGATATAAGTGGCGGCCACAAGCAAAAGGACAAGCGCCCACATCACGGCATGGGCTCCGCTCACCGCCTCAATCCCCGCGCCAAGCACGCAGATCATGCCGAGCGGCAGGAGCACCTTAAAGCACATGTGCATGACCTGGTCGATGCGGATGCGCGGGAGCGTCCAGCGCAACCACAGCATCAACATGAGCAGAACAGCCGTTTTAACGCCAAGCTGCAAAAGACCGACGATCACGCGCCCGTCACCCGAAAACGGGAAATTCCACCCGCCAAGAAAAACAAGCGAGCCGACAGCCGAGATGAGTGTCATGGACGCATACTCGGCAAGAAAGAAAAAACCGAACCGCATCCCGCTGTACTCGGTGTGGAAACCGCTGACAAGCTCGGATTCGGCCTCGGGCAGGTCGAAGGGCGCGCGCTTGGCGCTGGCGAGTCCCGCGATGTAATACAGAATGAACGCGATCAGCCCAAATGGCGACTGTAAAACATACGGAAGGGTTTCCTGCCGCATGACAATATCGTTAAGATTCAGGCTGCCCGCCAGAATGATGATAGTCATGACCGAGAGTCCCAGCGGCAATTCATAACTCATCATCTGGGCCGCCAGCCGCATGCCGCCGAAAAGGGACCATTTTGAGCTGCTCGCCCAGCCGGCCATGATGACGCCGATCACTTCAATCGAGGCAAAACCAATGATATAGAACAGACCAATGTCCATGTTTGCCATGACGAGATTCTGGGCAAATGGCAGCGCCGCAAAAGGCGCAAACGCGCCCACCAGCACAAGCGCGGGCGCAAACGAATAGAGGAATCGCAGCGCGTTGTCCGGAATGAGATCCTCTTTCGCAAGCAGTTTGAATACGTCGGCAATTGACTGCAGGACGCCGTGCCAACCCACATACATGGGGCCAAGACGCGACTGGATATGGCCGGAGACCTTGCGTTCGAGATACACAAGCACCATGACCGTAAGACACAGCACACCGATGATCACGGCGCATCCGACAACAGCGGCCGCCAGATAGACCAGCGCTGGCGGAACATCCGCGCCCGGCCACAATGTCACTCCCCACAGCCTGAAGGATTGCGCAAGTTGCGCGCGCGCCGCATCCGCATAGTCAAGGAAGTAATGAGGATGCCTTGGTATAATGGTTGCCGGTTCAGTCATGCAAATCGCTGATCGTAATTATCATAACAAGCAGTGTGAGATGTCGGCGCACTCGTGCGGGACTTCACATTCCGCCGCCCTCAGCGCGCTTCTGACTGCGGTAAATATCTCCAACACTGATAGTGCCGTTCGTGGGATCATAGATGTTTTTGCCCCCCGTGTAATCCCTGTCGGGACCGAGTGAACCGGCCTTGTAAAGCCCGTATGTCGGCCGGTAAATGGTCTCGTTCGGATCGATGCCGTGCAGATCCGTGGGATTGCCAGCCTCGGCATAGAGCACGCCGGGATTATACCAGAAGTCGGTGTTCTGGTAGAAATAATCGCTGTTGTCCTCGCGATAGAATCCCACCGCGAAAGGATCCTTGAGCTTGGCGCTTGTGAGATAGGCGATGGGTGTGGTGAGACCGCCCGGACGCCCGCCCGCCGAGTTGACAAGATAATAACCGCCCGGCACAAATTGGGCGCCTGAATACAGGATTCCCTTTACCTGATAAGGTGAACATCGCGGGCAAGGATATCGATTGTTGTCGCTCATGTAGCTTTCCAGCGCGGTGACTAAAGAACGCACATCCGCGCGCGTGCGGGAAACCTTGGCCCGCGTTTGCGCCTCGAGAAAATTCGGCACGGCAATGGCCGCGAGGATCGCGATGATGGCGACAACAATCAGTAGCTCGATCAGTGTGAACGCCCTGTTTGTGTGGTCCATTCGAATCATGACATTCCTTCGCATTTCTACTGTTTTGCCGCGTAAGGGCACACGAGGCAGGGTTTATTTGCTGGTTTGGGTTTGACGCGTCTGCCCTCGCCGCGTGCTTCCAATGCCTTGGCAGCCGGACTTTTGAAACTTGGAGGGTAGTCCGTGGTAAGCTGTTTCACCGCGCTCCACCAGTTGAATTCATCAAGATAGATAAGATCGAACAGCATCACGCCGCAGGTCTTCTCCATACACATGCGCGTGGCTCGCAAGAAACGGTTGGCATCGCCCTTGTAATCGTCGAGATTGATGCTGCCAATGCTCTTTGTGGAGGCGCCGACCGCTTTGTTGACGATGGCCGCGCCGCCCTCAACGCTGGCGCCGGCACTGGAACCCGCTGCTGTGGCATCCTCAGCCGAGATGATCTTGTAATACAATCCTGTGAACAGCACATCCAGCAAGCCGGCATATCCGGCGTATTTCCAGTTGCGCGGAGCCCATTTGTGATCCTTGTGCGCGTCATACTGGTCGCTTGCCCAATTCAATCCCTCATTCCAATAGTCCCCGTACCACGAACCAACATAGTCGCCAAAAGAGATTGAGGGACTGACACCTTTCACAACGCGGCGCGCCTCGCTGAAAAAATCGCGGATCGTCTTCGCGCGGAAATACAGCCATTTGTCGAAAAGCGGTCCTGGAACATGTTTCGGCGTTCCATTCGCCGCGCGCTGCCATGTCACGATGTCCTCCGGCCAGCGCCCGGCCTTGCGCCCGATTTGCTTTTCGAAAGCCGCGCGGGCGGAGGGCGAAAAATCGCTTTCGATGCTGTTGAACCGTGTGCGGTCAAGCACTATGCCGTCGGGGCGGTAGGTGGCGGCAATTTCACGAATGATCGACAGCTCATATTTGCGCACATCCGGATTGTTGGGCGACACGAATATGGCTAACGATTTGTCGTGCTCATAAATGGGCTTAAGCGCCGCCGTGTCGCTGGTTCCATCCGTTGGAGCCTTGGCGGGCATGGCATAATTCCACGCCGCCCAGTCGGTATGGCCTTCAAACACAACACCAAATTTCCCTCCTGAGTCAGGCGACTTGTCCAGCCCTTCCGCGAACACATTCAGCGCCACAATCACCCTGATGCCGCGTTTGTGCCCTTCCGCAAGAGCAACGGCGATGACATCAAAATTCGGGTCAGGCTGATAACCTTTCCAGAGCTTGAGCCGCGGGGCGATCTTGCTTGGATACACCACATGGCCATGCACGGGTTTGACTTCGATGATGAGCGTGTCGATGCCCGCTCCCTTCATCTTGTCGAGTATTTCCACGACTCCTGTCGTCGAACCGAGCCGTTTCAGGTTCGCGCTTGATTCGGCCCAAAGGTAAACTCGTCCCGGATCAATCCCCTGTCTGGCGCCTTGAACCGTTGTGGAACACGCAAATGTCAGCGCAACCAACAGAATGACAAATGCGGACAAGCGCTGCTTGGCGCATGATCGGGAAAATCCCGCCCATCCAAATAATCTTCCAGCCATCATCATTCCTCCTCGTCGATGTCAGCCGCGCTTTCGTTCACAAAGAGTTCACGAATCCTCTTTGGCGATTTTGCGAACATGACCTTTTTTCTGAAACTTTTGTTTTTTAATTTCAAGACAAGCTGGGCAAGCACTTTAAGAAACTCGCCCTGCTGCTTTTCGTTGGACGCGATCATGACAACAATATAAACAGGCTGATCGTCCAAAGAATCAAAATCCATCCCCCGGTGGGAGCGTCCGATGGCGATGACAAAATCCTTTATCGAAGCGATTTTCACATGCGGCAGTGCGACCTCGATGCCCACCCCCGTCGAGATCAATTTTTCGCGCTCAAAAATCATATGCAACAGGTCGTCGCGGTCTGTAACGAGCGGCGACGTGGCCATCACGTCAACCAGCTCCCTCAACGCCTCATCCTTGGTGGCGGCTTTCAGATCGACAATGCGCGAATCATCGATCATCCTGGAAAAATCAATCATGGCATCCTCGTAATTAGTGAATCACCTGGGGGGTGACTTCGATCATTCTGGGCTGTGCCGTGCGGAAACGAACTGTGTAGGGAGTGTTCGACAAGGGCTGTCCGTTGAAGGTGCGCACGTCGCGTGTCACCGTGAATGTGTAATCCGTGTCGTTCTGGAGCTGGGCATAAACGTAAATCGTCGTCCATCCGGTGCTTGAATTGTCCTGGCGTGTCACGGAATAGCTGAGTCCGCTGTTTGGGCGCAGGCGCACGGTGTCCACGCTCACACTGTCGCCTTTGAGCTTGGTGTTGCAATTGATGGTAATCGGCGATGTGAATTGATCAACATAGATGTTGTGGTCGCCATGGCGCGGCATGGTGCTCGTGATGCCGGGCGCGCCCGTCGTAAATCCCATGGAATAGTCCTGTTTCATGCCCAGTCCGCTCGTATCGCTGGCCGAGCGCGCGATGACAATCCGATAGTTCGTGTTATATTTGACCGGCAGGCGCTCATTTTGGTTGTTCATGACAATGACCAGCGTGTCATCATCGGCCAGCGGATGCGATCCCTTGCCCATCAAGGCCTGCCAGTTGGCCGTGGGCTGAAGAGACACAGCTTTTTTCACCGTCTCGGCATTCATGACCTTGCTGAAATCAATTTTAATAACCTGCTCGTTGCTGACCATGATATTTCGGGCGCCGTCCTGCGGATCGGCGGCCACGACGCGGGGATAATCCCGTTTAGGCTCCAGAGGTATCTCGCCAAGGTTAAGTGTTTGCCCCTGCGCCACGGCGATGTTCTCCTTGCGCAACGGCTCATAGCCGTCCATGGAGGCGGCAAGGCTGTACTTGCCCTCCGCGACATTTTCAAATTTGAAGACGCCTGTTTTATCGGTAATGGCAACCGACTGTGTTCCCGCCAGGCCGACGCTCACGCCGCTGGCGTCGGGCAGCGGCGCGTCATCGGGGCCGGGCAGCACGATCTTGCCCGTCACAGAGCCGGGCTTGGTGTTGCTCTTTTTGGGCGCGCCGCCGAGCGTAAAGTTCTGCTCGGCGCTGGGCATCGTCATGACATCGACTATCTGGCGTTGCGGATCATCCGTGTCGATCATGGCCAGAACCATATAGATGCCCGGTGGAAGACTGACAAACTGGTAGCGCCCTTTTTCATCAGGCTGGACGGCATAATCCGAATTGTCGAGCGCCACGGTGACACGCGAGTAATCGGCCAGTTTTTTGCCGTCGTCGTCGAATGCCTCCACAAGGCCATAGATGGTGCGGTTGCCCTTCAAGTCCTCGCGGAACAAAGTGCTCGTGCTCGTGGGCGTGGCCACGATGGGCGCTCTTGCTTGCGCCGCGGGCAGAGCCGCGCGTTCAAGCATGACCGTCATAGCCTGCGCCTCTGTTCCCGGTTGAACTTGAACCGGAGTGTCGCGCGGGGAAAAACCATCCTTGTTGAAAGTAAGCACATGGCGGCCGGTTTCGACATTGATGAAGCGATAGGTTCCCGACTCGTCTGTGACCGTGACGATGGGCGTCCCCCCGATGGCAACACGAACGCCTTCGCCGGAATGCTCTCCCATGACAGCGACTGAGCCCCGGATGGAACCCAATTTGGTTTCAGCGGCCTTGGTCTGCGTGGTGTGGCTTGCGTCGCGCTCCAGAATCGACGTCTGCACAACCAGGGGATGCTCATTGGTATGTAACGCGGGGTCGAGCCGCACGCGTTCAACCGTCGTCGTCTGGTATCCCGCCCGCTCAGCCATGATCGGATATTCACCGGGCGGGATGCTCGATATCATATAAGAACCATTTTCGTCTGTGCGCGCAGCGAACGACGTGCCGCCGAGAAACACGATGATGCCGGCATGCCCGCCCTCCTTGGCATCAGCCAGCATCGCTGAACCGGCAAGGGAACCCGTCTTGGGCGTATCCGCCAAGGGCGCGCCTTTTTTGATAAAATCCTCACAGCCGGTCACGAGCAGGCTGAGCGCTGCAACAACCACCGCCAGCGCCTGAGCAGTTTTATGAGCGATCATGCGGAAAATTAAGCATGGAGAATTACCGTGATGCAATTCCAATTTGCCATCAAAGACAACCGGAGAAAAATCCGGCTCGGCTGGTCTTTCTTATTTTGGGACAGAAGGCTGATCCGGAGCAGAAGGCTCAGCAGCCGGAGGCGGCGCGCCTCACGACGCCAGCAACATGTGACAGATTGCATCCGGCTTGAGTCTCTTCTTGCTTTCACAGTCATGATCATCGGATTCAATCCACGCAAATGCCTGTGATGGTTCAACCGCTTATTGAAATCCGCGACGCTGTGCGCAATTATGACGAGGGCCGCATCACGGCCTTGCGCGGTGTGAACCTGACCATCAATGCCGTGGAATCGGTGTCGATTCTCGGACCCAGCGGCAGCGGCAAAACCACGCTGCTCAACCTCATGAGCGGTTTGGACCGGCCCACGGGGGGGAGCGTTTTCTTTGAGGGACGGGAAATCAAAACCGTGCGGCAATGGATGGGCATACGCGCCCGCCGAATCGGATATGTTTTTCAAGCCTTCAACCTGATGCCCGTGATGAGCGCGGCGGAGAACATCGAAATCCCCATGTTCGGCGTGATTCGCGGCACACGGACACGGGCGCGGCGCGTCAGCGAGCTTCTTGACCTTGTCGGTCTCAGCGCGCGCGCCGCTCATCGCCCCGCCAAGCTTTCCGGCGGCGAAAGACAGCGGGTCGCCATCGCGCGCGCTCTCGCAAATTCCCCCGGCCTCATCCTGGCGGATGAGCCCACCGGCAACCTCGATTCGCAAAACGCCATCATGATCATGGAGCTTCTCAAAAACATCCATCACGCGCAGAAAACCACTCTCGTCATTGTGACGCATAACACTGAGGTGGCGGCTTGCTGCGAGAGACTTGTTTCAATTGTCGACGGGCTTATCGTTGGCGACGCCCAGAATCCGGACGCGCGATGAAATTCATCACCATACCAATAAGAAACCTCGGCAAACGTCCGGTGCGCACCAGCCTGACGATCACGGGCATCGCCGTCGCCATTGCCAGCTTCACCGCGCTTGTGGCGGTTTCACGCGGCGTCGGCAACGCCTGGACAGGCAGTCTCGCGGCGCGCGGAACGCACATCGTGGCCACGAACCGCGACTCCGTCGAGGTCCTCACCGCCTCGCTTGACGATACGCTCGGAAAGCAAATTGAAACCGTGCCGGGTGTGCGCAACGTGGCGGGCGAACTGGTCGATCTGATCAATGTGGAGTCCCGCCACACGGTCATCGCCGTCGGATGGGCGCCCGATGAATACATGTGGCGTGAGTGGCAATTGTCGGAAGGAGCAAAGCCCGGCCATGACAATATGGATGGCGTCATCCTCGGCTCCTCCACCGCGCAGGCCATGGGCAAAACAATCAGGGATAAAATCAAACTTCATGACAAGGAATTCACCATCATGGGCATATCACAGTATGCGGGATCCCTCAACGACGGCGCCCTCGTCATGAAATTGTCCGCATTGCAGGAACTGATGAATAGACCCGGCAAGGTGACGGGCTTCCACATCCGGTTGCAGCAGCCGGATAACGAGCAATCGGCGGCGCGGGTCAAAAAGGACTTGGGCACGGCCTTCCCCACGCTCATTTTTAACGAAACCCGCGAAATTGCCGAGAACAACCGCATGCTCCAGCTTCTGCGCGCCGCGGCATGGAGCAATTCCGTCATCGCGATCATCATGGGGCTCATCGTCGTGCTGAACACGCTGGCCATGTCTGTGATTGAACGAACCTTCGAAATCGGAGTGCTTTCCGCCGTTGGCTGGACGGCCAGGCGGATTCTGTCAATGATCATGCTTGAGGGCGTCATCCTCGCGGTCGCGGGCAGTGCGCTGGGCTGTCTGGCGGGAATGGAGCTCGCCCATTTGCTGGCGCGCATGCCGCAGGCAAGGGGATTCCTGGAGATTCATTTCACCACGCGCCAGATCATCGAGGTATGTCTGGCCGCCCTTTTCCTTGGCATCGCGGGCAGCCTCTATCCCGCCTGGCGCGCCGTCAGGTTGCATCCGGTTGAGGCGCTGAAACACGAATAGCGCCGGCTTCTTGCCATTCGAGACCCAGAACATACGCCATGAAACTGCAGCTGGCGGCGGCCGTCGTCAGCGCCCAGATGAACTCATCGATGGGGATGTGGCCAAACCATTCCCCCCAGAGGTTGGCGTGGTTCCACTGAAGCGCGAAATGCGGCCAGAAATAATACGCGGCTGAAAGCACCGGAATGTAAACCATGCAGTAGCCCATGCCCGCACACAAGGCGCAGGGCCATAAATCAGGACGAAGATACAACAACAGGACAAGGGCGCAACTGGTGCTGATGAAGCCTGTTGTGCTTGGGCGCACCCCAAGGAAATAAAAAGGCATGCCTATGGCGACTCCCACAACCGAGATCGATAGGTAACGGATAATCGCGGCGCCCATGCTGTTGCGGAAAACAATGCGCCTTCGGAACAGCGAAAACCCCATCAGAGCGGCAAGCGCACCGAGAACAAATGATATAATCACATCTTCGATGCCGGTTCTCATGATGTTGATCAAGCGGTGCGGATTCCAATATTCCGGCACACACCCCCATGATGTCAGCGCAAACGGAGTCGCAAGCAGGCCGCTCAACAGGGATATTTTCCACATTTTGCGGAACAAGAGCAGGACAAACGCATAGACAAGCGCCATCCCCGCACACAATCCAAGGTAAGGGTAGACGCTCAGGATGTTATTGATCAACACGGTTAATTCCACTATGCCATATTGTATACGCCGACTTCACTTTGGCGGAATTGTGAAGTCAAGATGCTGGCGAGACACCCGCCCCTGCCGCGAG
>JAPLSQ010000070.1 GCA_026398535.1 Candidatus Sumerlaeota bacterium
TACGTCGGGGGCGATTTCACATCGGCGGGCGGGGTGAGCGCGAGTAATGTCGCGAAATGGAACGGGTCATCTTGGTCGGCGCTGGGGAGCGGGATAGGTAGCCATGGCTATGTCCGTGCCCTTGCGGTGATCGGGAGCGATGTCTATGTGGGGGGCAACTTCATGATAGCGGGCGAGACAAGCGCGAGTTGCGTCGCAAAATGGAACGGCTCATCGTGGTCGGCGCTGGGGACGGGAATGAACGGTACGGTCTTGGCCCTTGCGGTGATCGGGAGCGACCTCTATGTGGGGGGCAACTTCTCGACAGCGGGCGGGGTGAGCGCGAACCGCGTGGCGAAGTGGAACGGCTCGTCGTGGTTGGCGCTGGGGAGCGGGATGAACGGCCCGGTACGTGCCCTTGCGGTGATTGGGAACGATCTTTACGTGGGGGGCTATTTCACGGCGGTGGGCGAGGTGTACGCGAACTACATTGCAAAGTGGAACGGCTCGTCATGGTCAGCACTGGGGAGTGGGATGAACAATGCAGTCTATGCTCTTGCGGTGAGTGGGAGCGATTTATATGCAGGGGGCGCGTTCACGATGGCGGGCGGGGTGAGCGCGAACTGCGTGGCGAAGTGGGACGGCTCGTCTTGGTCAGCGCTGGGGAGCGGCATGAATTACGTGGTCTCTGCCCTTGCGGTGAACGGGAGCGACCTTTACGTTGGAGGCGACTTCTCGACAGCGGGCGGGGTGAGCGCGAACCGCGTGGCGAAGTGGAACGGGTCGTCGTGGTTGGCGCTGGGAAGCGGGATAGGTAGCCCTGGCTATGTCAATGCTCTTGCGGTGATCGGGAGCGACCTCTACGTGGGGGGCAACTTCACGATGGCGGCCGGAAACAGGGCATCCCACATTGCCAAGTGGAACGGGTCGTCGTGGTCGGCATTGGGGAGCGGGATGGGCGGCCAGATTCCCTATGTCAATGCCCTTGCGGTTAGCGGGAGCGACCTCTATGTAGGGGGCAACTTCTCGACCGCGGGCGGGGTGAGCGCGAACCGCATCGCGAAATGGAACGGCTCGTTTTGGTCGGCGCTGGGGAGCGGGATGGGTGATCCCTATAATGTTTATTACCGGGTCTGTGCTCTTGCGGTGAGCGGGAGCGACCTCTATGTAGGGGGCGACTTCACGAGAGCGGGCGAGGTGAGCGCGAACCGCATCGCGAAATGGAACGGCTCGTCCTGGTCGGCGCTGGGGAGCGGGATGGGTTATTATCCCTTTTGGCACGAATATTGTTGGACATCCTGGGTCTATGCCCTTGCGGTGAGCGGGAGCGACCTCTACGTGGGGGGCGACTTTGGGACGGCGGGCGGCAAGCCTTCATCCTGTATTGCCCGGTGGTTCGCGGCGGCGTTTGGTCCGTCGGCGATCTTTACGAAGGCTTACGATGACAATACAGGCGTTCGCACGTATCCCCCTGAAGGTTACTCGGAGGGCGGATCATTCCATGTGGGGCCCGCCAGCGGTGTCGATGCGGCTTATGACTACTTCGGCAATGGCTTCTCAAGCGGCTGGCTGGCCATGGCATTCAACGCGAAGGAAACATCCCCGCCGGTACGACTGCTTGCGGCCTACGATGACGAGACCGGCGCAGCCCGGCCCATTCCAGCCGGTTATGCCCAGCAGGGCGCGTTTCATATTTCACAAGGTTGCACGGATTATGACGGTGTAACGATGACGAGGGGATGGCTGGCCATGCTCTACAGGACTGACCTGGCGCTTCCGCCAATGAAAATGGTTATCGGGCTTGATGACGATACGGGCTGGTCTGAACCCAGACCTCCGGGATACACCAATAAGGGTGCGATGCACGTCAACCAGGGCGGCGCGTGTTACTATAACTTGATAATAAGGAGCGGCTGGCTGGAGATGTGGTATCGCAATGACTATCTCCTGACGGCCGATCAAGGGGCGTTCAACATCTACGTCGCGGACAAGCCAACCACTGTCACCGGCATGGGGGCGCCATTCGTGTCGCCAGATGACGACGCATCTCAGGCCATATTCAAAATCTATGTCTTCGATGGCGATTTGGGCAAAACCACGCTCATTGGATTGTCGGATATCGTGGACGTTGAGCCGGGCGCGTCGTGGTGCGAAAGCGGCGACATGGAAGTCGGGCTGGAACCCGGCAGGCTTTATGCCATCGGTGTAGTGTGGACCGGGCAGGCGCAAATCGAAGGGGCGTTGCCCATATCCAGCCTCTCCAGGGAAGTGGTTGGTGTGCCCGCGGGAAGTTCGCTTGTCAGCTCTCCGGCTGAGGAACAGGTGGGCGATCAGGTGTTTTCAGCAGTCAAGGCTGACAAGATTTATCCGATGCTGATCGAGCTTGAGAAAGCGCCTGTTGATGTCACGCCCGCTGTTTTGGATGACTCGCTCTACTGACGTTCGCGGTCTGCCTTGAAACGGCGGTGTGACCTACGCGGACTTCCGCGCTGTGCGATTGACCTACCCGGCCAGATATCGTTCCTCCAAGGAAGCTGCCACAAAGACGCTGCTTGCGGGCCAGAGCACGCCCGCGCCCATCCGCGTCGAGAACGGCAGGCAAATCTACGCGATCACCGCGCCCTTCACACAAATCGGCTCAACCTGCGGCGCTGTGCCATGGCAAAACACCGGTGTGAAAGATTGGCGGCGATTCTGACAGGCGCCGCCGCGCCTCCTGCATGCCGCCCGAACCGCAAGGGTTACCGGCTGGCGACGGATCCCCTTTCGATCAACCGGACTGGAAGGACAACGCGCATCGGCATGGGCGGTTCCTGTTCGACACCCGCCTCGACGAGCTCGATCAGTCGCATCATGCCCGCCTCGCCGATCACCTCGCGCGGGACATGGAGCGAGGTTAGCGGCGGGGTGAGGTGCGAAACCCATTCCATGTCGTCGAAACCGATGACGCTGATGTCGTCCGGGACCTTGAGTCCCGACTCCTGGATGGCCCGCATGCAGCCGGTGGCGTAGTTGTCCGTGATGCAGAAGAACGCGTCGAGCCTCGGCGGATGTCTGCGCAGGATGCCGAGGGTCGCCTTGTAGCCCGCCCCGATTTCGGGACTTTTGAGGTCCTCGACGGTCAGTTCGGACTCGATGGGCAGTTGCGCCTCGCGCATCGCCGAGACAAAACCCTGGACGCGCAGAAACTCGGAAATGCGGTCCTTCATGCCGCTGATCAGCGCGATGGAGCGGTGCCCGCGATCGATAAGGTGGCGCACGGCGCTGAATGCGCCGTAGTAGTTGTCGCACATGACGGCGTTGAGCGGCATCGACGGGATGTCGTACTCGAGCAGCACCATGGGGACGCCCTGGCCTTGCAGGAATTCCACATATTTGGCGGGGAAGTACCCGGCAATCAGCAAGCCCTTGATCTGTTTCGAGAAGCATCGAGGCAGCTGGAAGGGGTCATCGTTACCGACGGACACGGTGTTCATGAGCAGGTGGAATTGGCGTTCCTCAGCGAAGGTTTCGGCTCCCATAAGCATCTGGGTGAAATAGACCTCCGACTTCAGGGGCATATTTTTCGACATGATAAAGCCCACATTGCCACCCCGTTGACTCTTGGTCACGATGCGCCGGGTGTTGTAGCCCAGCTGGTGGCATGTTCGAAGCACCTCGTCGCGCAATGCGCCGGTGACACCCGGTTTTCTGTTCAAGGCGACTGAAACCGACGAAACGGAGACATTAAGTCTGCGCGCCACATCCTTCATCGTAACCTTGCCGCTCAAGGTACTCCATCCTTTCCGGTCACTGCTCCTGGGGGAATCTGGCTTACGGAGCGTCATGAGCCGAGAACCCACCACTGGCGGCATGGCGGCGCCCTGTGCGCCCGCGCATATTCTGGCGGGAATCCGCCAACCGTCTCTTCACGGAGCCCCGATTCCATAACCTGGACAAACGCGACTATCACGGTGAGGCATCTGATCGTTTTTTTAGCACTTGAATTCAGCGAATTTTTTGTCCGATAATCCCGCCGCCGAGTCAAGAATTTTTTGAAAGGCGTGGCGTGATCCAGCAATTCCAAGTGAAAAAAGCCGGATTGAACCCTTAAGCGCAACGGCATTGTACGGTTGCGAATTGGCGGTCTTCATTGGCACAAACGCATCTGTATCAAATGTGTGGGAGCGGGTTGATGTTCATTTCAGACGGTATTGGCCTTGACACCCAAAGCGCGGTGCGGCCTTTTGGGGTTGTTTTGGTTTTTTCGTAAAATTCTTCAAAAATTTTGTTGCGATGGGGGGTCGAACAGCTTAGCCATTGGACACGATTGGGATCGCGTCATCTGCACTGTGAGGATGCCATTTTCATGCCATATTACTGCTATACCGACGAACACAAAACCTACCTTGAGGTCACCGCAGCCCGCATCCATGGGGCCATCTACGAATCTGTCGCGGATCTGACAGCGCAGGTTTGGGTGACGCCCGAGCCGGTTTCCTTTGACCACCGCAAAACGGGTCGTTACATGCTTGCGACCGTCGGGATGCGTTGGGGTCGGTTATGGGAATGCGCCTGGTTTCACATTAAGGGAAAAATCCCCAAAGTCGCGCGGGCCCGTTGTTTGGTGGTGCGCGTCGACATCGACGGAGAGGGGTGTGTCGTCGACCGAAACGGCTGCGCCTTGCATGGCCTGACCCCGTTCAGGTCGCGCTGCGTCCCGAGCCTCGGCAACCCCGGCAAATGCGTCGTCAATGCCGCCGATGCCGCCGTTGGCAACAATGTGGATTTTTGGGTGGAGGGGGGCTGCAACGACCTGTTCGGTGGCGACGGCGGGGGCGTGGTGCGGGAGATGTGCGTGGCGATTCGCAACGACCAGATGCACGCGTTGTTCTATGACTTTTCCGTCCTCTTGGAGCTTCTTTCTGTTCTGTCGGTTGACCGGGGCCGCTATCACACCGTCCTTGATGTCCTGACTCGCGCCGCGTTTGAGCTCCGGGATTTCACGGAAGACGAAGCCGTGCGCGCGCGACGGATTTTGACGCCGGAGCTTGCGAAAAGGGGCGGCAATCCGCCCTCGTTCACGATCAGCGCCCTGGGCCACGCCCACCTTGATCTGGCGTGGTGTTGGCCTGTCCGCGAGACGGTCCGAAAGGGAATCCGCACCTTTTCGACTGCGCTTGCGCTGATGAAGCGCTACCCCGACTACCGTTTCTGCGCAAGCCAGCCGCAACTCTACGATTGGGTCAAGCAACAGCAACCCGGCCTCTTCGAGGGCATTCGCAAGGCGGTGGCGGACGGGCGCTGGGAGCCGGTGGGCGGCATGTGGGTTGAGGCGGATGTGAACCTCAGCGGGGGCGAGTCCATTGTCCGGCAGTTCCTGTACGGGAAACGCTTTTTCCGCCGGGAGTTCAGCCACGACACCCGTATTTGTTTTCTTCCCGACAGCTTCGGTTTTCCCGCCTGTCTTCCCCAGATCGCCGCAAAAGCCGGCATGGAGTATTTCCTCACCCAGAAAATCGTGGACCAGAAGTACTTCAAATATCCCCACGGCACATTCCACTGGGAGGGGATTGACGGCACCCGCATTCTCGCCCATGTTCCGCCCCTCGAGCACTACAGCAGCTCAGCCGCCCCGGCATCGATCGCCACCTACGAACGGCGTTTCCAAGACAAGATGGTGTGCCCCTCCACCTTGCTCCTTTTTGGCCAGGGCGACGGTGGCGGCGGGTCCGGCGAGGAGCACCTCGAAGCTCTGGCAAGAGAGAAGGATCTGGATGGCCTGCCGCCGGTGATCCAAGAAACGGCGCAGGAGTTCTTTGACCGGATTGCCGGGCACGCGGACCGCTACGTGACATGGTCGGGGGCGCTCGACCTCGACCGCCACACGGGCACTTTCACCTCGCAGGCCCGCACGAAGGCAATGAACCGCGCCATGGAGAACGCATTGCGCGAGCTGGAGTTCGTGGCGGTGCTGGCCAACGGGCGGAGCGGTTACGAGTACCCCGACGCCGAGTTGGCGGACATCTGGAAGGAGGTCATGCTCTACCAATTCCATGATGTGCTCCCCGGCACATCCATCACGCGCGTCCACGACGAGTGCTACGCCAGGTACGAGGTTCTCCTTGCCGCGACCGAGGATCTGACGCGCAAAGCGGACGCCGCGCTTTTTGCGGGAACGCCGACGGGCGAGGCGCGCGAACCGGTTGCCGTGGTGAACTCGCTGGCATGGGAGCGCGGGGAGTGGATGCTCGTGGGCAGCAGGTGGCGCCGGATCGAAGTTCCCCCGATGGGATACACTGTCGTGGACGCGAGCCTCGGCCCCGATGTCTGTGGCGAAGGCCTCCGGGCGGCGGAAGGCATTATCGAGAACGGCGAGATACTGGTGCGCTTCGAGCGCGATGGAAGCATCGCCTCGGTTTTCGACAAGGCAAACGACCGCGAAGTCCTTTGCCCGGGGACATTCGGGAACAGGCTCGCTGTGTACCACGACCGCCTTGACCTCATGACGCCCGACGATCCCAGCCGGTGGGGCGTCGAGAACGCGTGGGACTTTCCAATCCATTACGACGAGCGGGCGCCCGGGCACTTTCAATTGGTCTTGGCAAAATCGCGCATTGACGGCCCCCGCGCCGTCATGCACCAGGTCTTCAAATACGGCGGGTCGCGGCTGACACAGGATGTGATCCTGACGGCCGCAAGCCGACGCATCGACTTTGTCACCGATGTCGATTGGCACGAGTCGCAGAAGATGCTGCGCACATCGTTTGCGGCCGATGTGCGCGCTGATGCGGCGGTGTGCGGGATCCAATTCGGAAGTGTTCGACGCAACACCCACCGCAACACGGTGACCGACTTCGTGAAGGTGGAATCGTGCGCGCACAAGTGGGTGGATCTTTCCGAAGGTGACTACGGGCTGGCGTTGCTGACCGTCGCGAAGTACGGTCACCGCCTGTTTGGCAATGTCATCGATTTGAATCTGCTGCGCAGTTCGGGGTTTCCCGACCCGACCTCCGACCAACTGATTCACCGGTTCACGTATTCCATTCTCCCACATTCCGGCGACCATGTGGATGCGGGGGTTGTCCGGGCGGCGTACGAGTTGAACATGCCACTGCGCGTGGTCGGCCTCGAATCGTGCAAGGAGGTGGCGGCCTGTCCGCCCTCGTCGTTCCTTTCGGTCACGGACCCGAATGTTGTCGTGGAGACGGTGAAGAAAGCCGAGGACAGTCCCGATGCCATCGTGCGACTTTACGAGTCCGCAGGCCGGTGCGTCAAGGTGGCGCTTCAGTACAGCCTCCCGGTCTCGTCTGCGACGCTCGTCGACCTTTTGGAAGAGAATCCGGTCCCCATCGATGGGTGTGATGGCCGCGTGGAATTGCGTTTCCGGCCGTTTGAGATCCAGACACTGCGGCTCAGTTTAGTCCAATCGCCGGCCGGCCGCCCAACGAAACGGGGGAGGAGGCCGAAGTGACGTTTCACGAGAATCCGCAGTCGTTCGGTCCGCCATCCCCCGGTCTCGCCGAGGAATACCGTATCATGTCACCGCGCCTTCGGTTTCGCGCGGCACTGGAACGGAAGCCTGTCGAGGGTCATGTGCCGCACTTTGAACTGGAAGTGTTCCACACGATGGAGGTGCTTGGCCGAGTTCACCCATGGCACCGCAATTATGCGTTGTGGCCCCAGATGACCGAGGGTGAGAGACAGTTGCACCGGCTTGACATGGCGCGGATGCGTGTCGCGATGGCGGAGAGATTCAACCATTACGCCATCGTGCTCAACTGCAATCCAGGCGGGCTGGACGAGGAGCTGCGCATGCTTGACCTCGTCCTCCGATTCGCAGGCAACCGTTTCTTCATCATCCTGCCCGGCGACGCGACAATGGCGATACCGGCGGGCGACGATATGGTTGACCTGAGCGCTCGCATGGCCGAGGACGGCGAAGTGCTCGACGCGGAGCTTGCCCGGCAGGTGGACGATCAGATCGCCCGCGTGGAGAAGCTCAGGGAACACGGTGGCATTGACGGCCTGCACATGACCAGCGACTACTGTCTGAACACGGGTCCGTTCCTGTCGCCCCGGTTGTTCGGCCGCTTCGTGACGCCCCATCTCACGCGCCTCATCACGGCTTACCGCCAGATGGGCCTGCTCACGATCAAGCACACCGATGGCAACATCATGCCCATCCTCGACGGCCTGGTCGAGGCCGGCCCCGACGCGCTCCATTCGCTCGACCCACAAGCCGGCGTGGACATCGCCGAGGTGGTGCGACGCGCGGGCGACAAGGTTGCGCTCTGCGGCAATGTCAACTGCGGCCTCTTGCAGACGGGGACCGATGAGGCGTGCGTCGAATCGGCACGCCACGCTCTGCGCGAGGGCATGAAGGCGCCCGGCTACATTTTCTGCACCAGCAACTGCGTTTACACCGGCATGCCACTCAGCCGCTACGAACTGATCCTCGATGTGTGGATGCGCGAGGGGATCAGGTCGCATGTCGATGTGTGCGGGACGCACGGAACGGTATAGACTTCCTCATGATGACCAGGAGACCCCACACGGCGAAATTATCCCGGATCGCAACTTCGGCGGCGGCCAGATTAAGGCGGTTCGCGCTTTCCGCCTTGTCCGCTTTCGCACTCATCACCCACCCCGGCGCCTACCCGACGCTTCAGGCCACGATCAACGCCGCCGCACCGGGCGAGGAGATGCGGATCGTCAACGGGGGAACATGCGCGGCGGCCTCCGACATCGGCGTGACCTGTGACCGCCAGGGGGGGGTCGGCAACCCCCGGCCCGCGCCCGCGGGGATCGACCCCGCCCGCGGATGTTTCGAGGAGCAGACCTACGCGGCTCCGTACCCCATCGAGCTAAAGGCCGACTATGGGTTCACCACCCGTACTGTGACGCCCGCCGACCTCGGACTCGTCCCCAAGCAGGTATTTAAGTGGAATTTCATGGATTTCCCCCAAACCGATCTGGTGGCCGGTTATAAGGGAACCGATTACTACGACGAGATCGTGCTGAAATCGGCCATGCAGGGGATGATCAACCGATCCGGTCCGATGGTGTGGCTCGATGCGACCGTCTGGGGTTGGGGCCACGCCGAAAGCCAGTTGCAGGGTTTCTACCTGCAACGTCACGGCTACCTCTTCAATTCGCGGTCCGGCGGCGTCCAGAACATGATTCAGAAACTGGCGCCGGTCTTCAACGGGATCATCCTCTACGAGCCTGTTCCGTCGGACAACATCGCCCTGGCGATGAACCTGGCCAACCACAACTTTTGCCTGCCGGTGAGCACGCGGATGTACACCCTCTACAAGTCCAGCTTCGGGTCGCTCCCCGTCGTCGTTTACATCAGGCAGAACCGGATGTCGCGCACGGAGGTCTACGATTGGCTCACGACGAACATCCTGCCCCTGGCCGACAAGGGTTCGCAGTTCAACTGCGGGGCCACCTTCACCGACATCACGCTCGGCGCCGACTGGAAACACTACTGTCTTGGCTTCGATTATCCGTTTCTGCGCAAGTCACTCATCACGAATGTGTCATGCCTGAGCGCACCGGAATGGCACAGCAGCGCCCAAGGCTACATCTCCGGAACCCCCGAGATGGCCGCGCAGTTTGCCCGTTTCCTCGGAAGCCTGAACCGGCCCGCGATGATAACCGGCTGGATGGAACCCGAATACTACTGGTGCAAGGCGGCCTCGGAAAAGGGCCATGCCATCAGTGCCACCGTGGCCTCCAACAACCTGTCATTCCATGCCGGCGTGACGCCCATCATCCCGCCGCCGTATGTGCAGGACACCACCGCCAAGAAACGGATCCCCGACCAGAAGGTCTACCTGGCCTTCATGAGCAACGAGTCCGACAACCTGGTGGTCGACACGACCGGGTACTATAGGGCGTGGTTCGACCCGAAGCGCGGCCAGGCGCCCCTGAACTGGGGGATGGCTCCGCAGTACGCCCAGCATTTCCCAGCCCTGCTCGAATACTATTGGACAACAAAAACCCCCAACGATTACTTCAACTGTCCGCCAAGCGGCGCCGGGTACATGTACCCGATGTTCGGGAATTATCTCGACGAGTTCACCGCGCACACTTCCCGGATGATGACCGGCAAGGTCAGCGAACGCGAAATCGGCATCTGGCAGGCGACCGACGCAAACATGGAAAGCTACGCGCACAACATCCCCACACTGCGGGGAATCACCTGTATCGCCAACGGTGGGCAATACGGAACGCTGACCAGGACGGCCTACCGCAAGGTCCCGATCCTTCGCTACGCTGATCGTCTGAACTACTGGATGTTAGATACCACATTCTTCCCCAACGGGTCCGGCGGTGGCGTCGATGTGGCGGCGTTCGCGGCATTCATGGACGGCGTGTACGCCAACAATACCAAGCCCTTCTTTTGCCCTATCTACGGTTTGCAGGACAACATGGTACCCGAGATCATGAAGATCAAAGCCGCCCTGAACCCGTCGAAATTTGAGATCATCGACCTGGGAACCATGATGCATCTGGCGGGATTGCCCACGGGGACCGTCGACTGGAATCCGTCGATGCTTCGAGACGTGGCGACATGGTCGCTCCACATGAACGGGGCCATCGTGTCGGTGAATGCCGACGGTCTGCGCGTGCAGATTGGGCCCGGAAAAACCTGGGCGGTCGCGGCGATTACAAACTGCCTGCTGCCGCGCGACGCACGATTCGCCAAGGTCAAGGTATCCTCGCTGGCCGGCGCCGCGCAGTGGGTCGTGAAATTGAGCGAGGATTGGACCGGTCCGTGGATCGACAGCCTGCCCTTTGGCGTGTCATCGGCGACTGGTGAATCGACCGCGCCTGTCGCCCCGGAGATTCTCGCGGAAATAGACAGGCTCCCGCTAAACCAACTGCAGATCGGCATCCAGGGACCGGCGGGAAGCTCTGTTACCGTTCAGGACCTGATCTTCCCGGTGACCAACCCGTCCGACATCCCAGACTGGTTTACCTACTGATGGCGCGTCCTGACAGGCACACCGGATTGCGCCGGGTTCCCAGGACGGGCAGATTCAGCGGGTCGCCGCCGCATACGACATACCACCCGAATTGGAGAATCGGATGACCATGAAGTTCCGTATGGAACGCCACCCCGCGAACCCGCTGCTAATCCCCGACAGGTCCAGCCCCTGGGAGAGCGTGAATGTCTTCAACCCCTCGGTAATCCACCACAACGGGCTGTTCCACATGCACTACCGCGCCGAAGGCGAGGACTGGATCAGCCGCATCGGCTATGCCGTAAGCGCCGACGGCATCAGCTGGAACCGTTTGCGTGAGCCGGTGCTGGTTCCGCGCGACGAGTTGGAAAACCGCGGCGTGCAGGACCCCAGGGTCACCGAAATCGAGGGAGTTTTTTACATGGCCTACACGGCGTGGATGTGCCGCGACGGGGTGCATGGATGCTACCCGATGATCGCCCGGAGCACCAACCTTGTCACATGGGAGCGCATCGGGCCGATCGTCACAAACGCGCTGGAATACAACAAGGATCATGTGCTGTTTCCGCGCAGGATCAAGGGCCGCTACGTGGCATTCCATCGCCCCCACCCCAATGTGTGCATCGCCCAATCCGATGATCTGGTCACATGGAAGCGGGAGGACATGGCGACGGTCTTCGGGCCGGGCAGCGAGACGGGCTGGGACGCGATGAAGGTCGGCATGAACGGTGTTCCGATCGAGACGAAACACGGGTGGCTCTGCTTCTACCACGGGGTGAACAGGGACAGCCATTACCACACGAACGCGATCCTGCTGGACCTGGACGATCCGACGAAAGTGATCCGCCGTCCGGAAGGGCCCATCCTTGCGCCTGAGGAGGTGTGGGAGATCCGGGGCGATGTGCCCAATGTGGTCTTCAGCAACGCCAACATCCTCGTCGGAGACACGGTTTATGTCTACTACGGGGGCGGTGACCATGTGATCGCCCTGGCCACATGCAAGCTGGACGCCATTCTCGACTATGTGCTGAACGGATAGCGCGAGTTGGCCGGGCTTCCACCAATTGGAACGCTCCGCCTGCAACGATCCCATCATCACAACGCTGCCGGGCGACAGGCTGGCCGGCGATGACCCGCGCACGGGTGAGGATGTCGTGGCTGTGACATACAGGGCGCACGGTTGTGGCCGCTGCCACGCGGATGGACTTATGGCCCGAACCGCTTGATCAATCCGTAGCTGTTCGTGCCGTTAGTTGGATCATAGACAGCCGTGGCATCGACATCAAGGTTGCCGACATTATCCGATGTCGTGTACCAGCGGGCGAAGGGGCCAAATGAGTACATCAGCCATTTCCCGCGCCCGCCGTAAATGTCCGTTATTTCCGAATACCAGTGCGCCGCGTCCGGGTGGGCCATGCAGTAGCAGTATGTCGTTCCAATTTTGGGCAGTTCCGGTTGCCCCTTTGGGCGGAAGGGGAATGGGTCATAGGGAATGGAGCCCATGTAGGCGACCGGTGTTGTGAGGGGGATGAATGTGCGCACATCGGTGCCATAATAGGCTTTCCCCCCGTATTGGGGCAGGGCGAGGGACCAGGCGTCCAGCGGGTAGCCGTGGGAGTCGGCGCGATAGGCCTCCATGGCGGTGGCCAGCGACCGCATGTCCGTCTTGGCGCGGGAAACCTTGGAGCGGGTTTGCGCCTCCATGAAATTTGGCACGGCAATGGCCGCCAGAATCGCGATAATGGCGACCACGATAAGCAGCTCGACAAGTGTGAAGGCGTTTCTGTGTTTGGCATTCATGTTGGGACTCTCCGTTTTCTGACTGTTCACCATGCGATGATCAGGCGACTCAGCGCTCCTTGCCTGAAGGGGATGCTGGCAGGATGTCGATTCCCTCGATGACGACATAGTCGCCGGGTTTCCCGAGCACATCGAAACGCATTTGCAGGAATGGTTCGCCGAGGGCGCGGCGCGCCTTTGGACTGAATCGGGCGCGCGTTTCCCTGGATGTGCTGTAGCGGAACACTTCGTCCAGTTCCTCGCCGCCGAAGCCGAGATAGTCCTTCACCAGGTAGATGCTGTAGGCCGCCGAACCGCCGATCTCGCTCACGCGAACGCGGATCTCTCTCGCATTCGAAGGCAATTTGAGTCCCTCGATGGCCGCCGCGGCCCACGGCTGTCCGGGGGCGATCTCGATGCGCAGGCCGCCGGTCGTCTGCTTCACGATGGGATCCGACCAGCGCTTGGAGAAAGCGCCGGAACTCGTGGCCAAGTCGCGGCTCCAATGGCGCCTGAGGGGCGCCACCGTCTTGAGCGACCGGGACGCCGGATACTGCGAAGCGAGATGGTAGAGGGTCCCGTAGTCCACGAACTCGAACTTGGCGGGGTCGAGTTTTCCGGCCAGTTCGACAATCTGGTCGAGCAGCGGCGGCGCGGCCACGCCGTACAGCGGCACGAACCGCGGCAACGGGCCGCTCGTGTACAGGTCCTCGAAAAACGCCAGCGCGGACGCAGTCTGGAGTTTCTCGTTCTTGAAGAACTTCTCGTTCACGATCCAGTAGTGGCATCCGTCGGGATGGCCCAGGACCGGCACGAAGCGTCCGCCCACCATGACGCCCGCGCCGGGCTTGATGGGCGTGTTCATGGTGATGCCGCGGATGCCGGGGAAGTTCTCCAGGTAGGTGTCGAGGGCCGTCCGGTCGTCGCAACCCCACACGCTGATATCGCGGTAGGCGTAGCTCGTTTTCTGCATGCCGGCCGTCATTCGCACCACATCGCGCAGGTCGCGGGTGGACATGCTGTCGGGGTAGAAATAGCCCGCGCCGCTGGGTCCAGGGATGATCTGGTCCTTGCCTGTCCTGGTGCGGAAGAAATACTCCAGGGCGGCGGGGAAGAGTTTGCCATGGAGCGGATCAAGCCCCCAGGTGATCGGAATTCGCCCCCGGCCCTGTGACCAGGCTCTATAGAAGAGCTGTGCGAGGACGGTGGCCGTGTCGCCCTCGTTGGACATCACGGCGAGGTAGACCTTCTTCTGCGCCTTGTCGATGCCCGGGGTGAGGCTTTGCTTGTATGGCGGAGGCGCCAGCGGTTTCACGCCGGCGTGAAACGACAAGTTGGTGGCGCACGCGGTGTTTAGCCATGTGTGGCCGTACCCCGAGAGCCGGCGGCAGAACGACCCCTCGTTGTCGCCCCAGCCCAGGACCAGACCGGGCCGCTTGATCCGCTTGAGAATCGCGCGGGTCAGACGGTCGGTCTCCGACGAGGTGTTGTCGCCGTCGTGGACGGCGAACATGAACGACTTGCGGAAGAAGGCGTAGTCGAGCGACTGGTTGCTGCCGTTGGGCCTCGATGTTTCCGCGTCCCACATGCGGACGGAGTAACACGACTCCTTGTCGCTTAGCGGCATCATTCCGGCGATCATGGACATATAGTGAGGTTCGCGGGCCGGCACATCGCGCCTGTTTATTTCGGCCACAATCTTCGCACCCCCCAGACGGGCGCGGTTAGCCTCGTAGAACTTCCGGCTCACGGGAATCAGGCCGTTCAGGCTGGCAAGATTCATCGCGTGGAAGATGTGCGGATCGGAGTACCTGCCGTCCTCGAACACGACCAAGCCGTTGAACAGCGACGCCACCTTTTCGATCAGCTCCCCGGTCGATCCGTTGAATTCGCTGAAATTGTAGCCGTGCTCCTTGCGATAATACTCCTTCCAAGTCCCCTCGCCGTGGTCCCAACCCACCAGCACATTATCGATCCACATGACCGGGCTGGCGCGGTTCAACTGGCCTTGGATGGCGGTTTGGGTGTAGCCCTCGCTCCATTCGGGCGACAGTTTCACCACGAGGACTTCCTTGCCGGCCAAGCCCAACCTGGAGCGGTCGACGCGAACGGGCGGAAGATGCAGATCGGCCTTTGGCGGGGCAGTGGCAACCGGCGCACCGACGGTGCAAGCCAGCAGGACAACCATTAGGCAGGTGGCACGGCGATGAATCATGGTTCGGGAACCTCTCATTTGTTATGTCAGGCGCCGGAGCAACCGGCCCTGAGTGGAAACTCGTTGTACAATTTGAAGTTCACCGCCCGTCAACGGCTGCTTCGAGGTCGTTCTTGTCGGTGATGCCGTAGTGCTCGAGCACGGGCGCGAGGATACCGGCGCGGCATCGCCGCGGCGGAGAGGGCGGTCATCTCCATCAGAATTGCCTCCATGATTCTTGCTCCCGTTTTCAATGTCGCTGGTGACGCGGTCGAAATCCACCGACCGGAACTGCACGAAATCGCCGGGTTTGCCCATCAGTCCGATCTGCAGGTCATAGAGCGGCTGGCGCTGGTCATTGCGGCGCACGACGCGACGGTCGAGCCTGCGCCTCGCTTCCCCGACGAAGTTCGACCCGTTGCCGAAGGGCAGCCAGGTGTCGGAGAATCCGAACCCGTCGAGGTCGCCCGATAATTTGGCGATCCAAAGCGCGCCGCCTCCCTCGCAGCGTGTCACGACGATGCGAAGGTTGTTGACACCGGCGGGCAGGCGCACATCGGTCATGCAGGTGATCGCCCAGTTTTTGCCGGGGGCCACCTCCACCCGCAGTCCGTCACCCGACGCGGACACGACCGCCTCGTTCATACGCGTCCACGCCGATTGGTTCGTGACCATCGCCGGACTCCACTCACTCTTGACGGTGTGGGGCGGCGCGGGCGCCACCACAGGCGCGGATACCTGTCGCGCCAAGTGGAAAAGTGTGTTGTAGTCGACGAACTCGAACCGCGATGGATCGAGCGAGTTCTTCAGCGCCGCCACGGCGCCGATGGTCGACACACCGTAGACAGGGATGAAGCACGGTTTGGGCGACGCGGCCTCGATCTGCTCCAGGCGCGCCTTAACTGCGCCGGGATTCGAGAAGTCGACATAGTGCAGCCCGTCGGCGTATCGGAGAACCGGCATGCTGTTGGCATGGGTTTTGAAGAACTCGCCATTCGGTCTGGCCGCGTGCGGGGGGACGGTCATGCCGCTCGGATTGAGCACATTGCCAAAAGTTTCGACGGCCGGCTGATCGGCATTCCAGTACTCGACTTCACGCAGGCTCATCATCGGCATGAGAGTCACGAAGCCGGACATCAACGCGGGAAAATCCGGATTCTGGCCGGTCCCGTGGTATCCGGGGAATGCCACGAGGCAGTCTTTCTCCGTCCGCGTCCGGCTGAGGTATTCGTACATGGCGGGGAACAGCACCACATTCCTGGGGTTCAGCGGCCAGTTGACGGGCGCCTGGCCGCGCGCCGGATCGAGCCATGCCAGCCCGTAGAGAAGATCCTGCGTCTTGACGGCGTCACCCTCGTTGATCGTGACCGACACATAGCACTTGTTCCGTGGCGTGGAAACGGAGCGGGGGCGCCCCTGAATATAGGGCGGTGGATAAAGCGGCTTGACGCTGGCGTGGAACGACAGGTTCGGCGCCGCCGCGGAGCAATTGACATAGTGGCCGAACTCCGAGACCCGCTCGACGAACATCCCCTCCGGTTCCAGCCATCCGAAGATCGGCGTTCCCGGCGCGAGTCCTGCCATGATCCTGTCGAAGAGTGCGGCCTGCGCGGTATCGCCGCTGACCGTAAAATTGTATGAGCGCGTGGGCACCGCCGAGCAGGACAGGTTGAAGATGAAACCCCTCTGGCGGAAGGCGTAGTCCAGCCCGTGCACATAGTGGGTCCACGGGCCCATTGAGATGTCGTCGAACGATGCGGCGGCGCTGTGGACCATGGACTTGTCCGTGCGTGGAAACATCTCGGCCAGCATCCAATCATAGATCTGCGCGCGCGTCATTGCGTTGGCCCGTGCGTGGTAAACCACGGGGAGATTGTCGAAACGCTCCATGTGCGCTTGGTATATCCGCCTGCTGACCGGCAGGCAGCCGTTGAGGCTGGCCAGGTTGAGCGCCAGGAAAATGTTATCCGACGGTGACGGCTCGTAGAGCACGACGCCGTTGAACACCGGGGCGATGCGCTGGATGAAATCCCCCAGGTCCCCTCCTTGCGCGGAAAACCGTATTCCCTGACCGACGGGCTTGCTCGTGCCATAATAGGCGGGCCAGAACGAACAAGCGGGAAATCCGGGTCCCATATAGGCGGAGAAATCGTACCACAGCATGGGTGCGGCGCGGTTGATCATCCCCTGCGCCGCGAGTTTCAGCGCGTACTCGTCGTACGGATGGCCGGACTCCAGGTACTCGGACCTGCCCGAAAACAGGAACGACAACGCCTCGTCAGCTCCCAGACCGAGCGACGCCGAGGTCGGTTCGAACGGCCCGAACCCGAAATCGGCGCGGAGAGTCGAGGGGAAATCCTGCCCCCACCGGGTTGATTGCTCCTCGAAGCAACCGCGGTCTGGCCAGTCGCCGGCAGGCATCGGGCGCGGCCTGTTTTCGAGATCGGAACTGCACGCACCGGTTGCGGCGGCCGAGCCTATTGCGGGCGATGAGGTGGTTAGATGACAGTCGCCCGCCGCCGCGTTGGAGAAGTCCGGGTCGACCGCCGTCAAGTCGGTGGGGCCCTTCTGGATGAAATGGAAGTAGGTCCACGCCGTGTTCGCCACGATGTTGGAATCGCTCCAAACCGACCCGGACGCGCCCGTGGTGTAGACCATATCCGAGTAGCCGCTCACAATGTTGTTGGTGACCGTGGTCTGCTGATCGCCGCCGTTGTTGTTGATGTACACGGCGCAGAGGGGTGTCGGCGTGGGGTGCAGGAAGGTGTTGAATGTGCACAGCGCGCGTGGCGCGCCCGATAGCCGGATCCCGGTGCGTCCGTCAACGAACAGGCAATTGGCAATCTGGACATTCGGATGCCCGCCGAGGACGATGTAGGCGATGGATTCGCTGGGTTCGTACCATGAATCCGACCAACCGTCCTTCTTCAGCCAGCCCGTTGTGTCGAAACCCATGACGCCGCCCTCAAACCGGCAGCGGGTCACCGTGACCGTCGTCGCGCCCGGCGCGTGGATCGCGTTCATGTGGTTGGTGTCGAATGCGCTGTCGCTCACATCGAGGTGGCCCATGGCGGAGAACCGGACGCCGTGCCCCTGCGCGTGTCCGGCGGGAAAGCTCTTGCCTGGCAGCGGGACCAGGCAACGCCGAACCGTGCAGCCGTTCAGGCGAAGGTTGCACGCGCCGTCCACATTGATTCCGTTTGCGGGCGCGTTGGGGTCAACCACCAGACCGGGGATCGTCACCGATGTGGCGCCGGAAATTCCAAGGGTCCCCCTGATAGTCGCTCCGGCCGGAACACTGCTCAGTGTCATGTTTCGTCCGATCAAGGGCGATTCGGCGTAGGCCGCCGAGCCGGTAATGCGAACCTCGCCGCCGGCGGGACACGCGTCGATTGCAGCCTGCAGTGAAGGGTACATGCCCGGATGCGTGATGAGCGCCGGGCAATTGAGCGGCAGTCCAAAGACCAACAACAGTCCGCAGGCGTGCAGCACGACCTGGTGTAAATGGCTCGAAAGGTGTGAGTCGTGGCGCATGGTGTCCGGTTGTCTTTTCTTGTGGCCCCGAAAGGCATTGCTGATCATTCGCCCATCTCGTGAGAGCGCCGGCGGTAATGTTGGTAGTTTGAGTAGCTCACCTCGGCTGGGACGCCGTGGTCGCAAGTGGGGATATAGCCGCCGCGCTTGCGCATGGCTGGAAGGATGGCCTCGAGGTGACGGTCAATCTGGTCGGGCGTCGTGGCCAGCACGCGCTTGTCGATCCCTCCGCTCATGGCCAACCAAGGGAACTCCTTCCCCATCTCCACGACATTACATCCCGCAGCCACCTCGAACGGGCTCATGAGTGTCATCCCGATCTCCCGGTAGAGCGGAATGACCGGCGCGCATCGCCCGTCGGTGTCCACATGGAGGTAGAGTTTGCGCCCGGGATCCGGTTGGCGGCGGCGCACATTGGCCACCAGTTGCTGATAGCAGGGCATCAGGAACTGTCGGATCATTTTCGGCGCAATGAGTGGACCTGTCTTATAGCAGATGTCCTCGCTGATCTGGATTTGGTCGATCGTCACATGGCGCTGGTGCCGCCCGATGGTCGCGTCGATCACGGCGAACCACGCCGCCATGCAATCCTCGATGACATCGGGCATGTCGTAGAACGCGTAGAGCAGTTCGACCGAGCCGAAAAGGCCGCGCAGGAACATGAACGCGCCGTCGAACGACTCGGTGACGATCATCCCGCACGCCGCCGCCTTGCGGGCCTCGTCCATGTGCAAATCAAGTCCCTCCGCGCGCCCGGCCGAACCGGGATCGAGCCGCCACTTCACATTCTCCTCCCAGGTGGTCCGGTCCTTCACCTGGTGGCCGATGTACTTGGGCATAAAGCCTTCCCGCCGCCCCTTGAAGCACAGCAGCTTGCGCCCGAGTTTGTCGCCCACGACCTCGTGCTCCCCCCGCTCCTCGAGCACGCATTCCCTGAAGTGAGGAAACAGGATATTGTCCCCGAGGGCCGCCGGGATCACATGCTCGCCCGGGGGATCGTAGCGGAACAGCTCCGCGAGGTCGGCATCGGGGGGCATTCCCTCGTCCCTCCACCGGTCGCGGGTGAAGAAGTACCCCCCGCCGAACTCTGTCTGATAGAGCGGAGACCCGGGCACGCTGTCGTACGCATCTCGCAGTTTGCGAGCGCCCTCGCACATTTCTTTGCGCGGGGTCAGCGAGTGTACTCTGTCACCAACCGGCATCTCACTCGCCCTTCGTTGCAGGGAAACCGAGGTTACGGAAAACGACATGCCCCCCCTCGGGGCCGATGGCGCCCAGTTCGAGCCGCAGCGGTGCGTCCGGGCGGTTGTGAATGCGAATGTCGAGTGGTTGGACCACCTCGCCGGGCTTGGCCGAATCGCCGAAGAACCAACTTTCGACCGCACCGTAACCGTCAAGGTCGCCCGTCAGCTTGAATATCCACTTCGTCCCCGGGCTGACCTCCCCGACATCGAGGCGGACAAACTTCGCTCCGGCGGGCACCAGGAAATCATCGATGGCGGCGACGGCCCATGTTTTGCCCTTTGCCACGGCCACGCGCAGGCCGTCCGCCGAGGCTGATGTTTCGGCGTCGTTCATGCCCAGCGTCCACATCCTCTGTGTCGTCAGCATGTCCGGCGCCCACCGTGCTTTTGCGGGGCGTGTCTGCATCTTCGGGAATGCCTGCCTGGGCGCCTGCTTCGCCAGGTGGGCCATCGTCGCGTAGTCAACTATTTCGAATTTCGTCGGGTCGAGTTTCGCCTGGATCTTCACGATGATCTCGGGGACATTTGTCTCCAGCCCATAGAATGGCGCGAAGCACGGTTTCGGCGTGCGATCGTGGTAGTCGTTCAGCGCCTTGACCACGGCGTTGACATCGACGGTGTGCGTGTCGCGGGAGGCCCATACCGGCTCGGCCGTTTTGAAGGGCGCCTGGATGAACCAGTAGAAACTCGGCGGGTTCCTGGCGTAGCGGAACACGGGAACCCTGTTCGTCTCCGTCTCGTAGAGGCCCCAGTCGGGCTTGGCGTCCATTGGCGTGATCGTGAACGCGCGCATCATGGGCAGGGCGGCCGCGTACTTTTCGAGCGTCGGGCGGTCGGCATACCAGAACTCGAGTTCGCGGAGGTTGATGAATGTAAGGGCTGCCGCCGTCCGCTTGAGGTATTCATCGAGGTTTTTCATGCAGGCCGGGCTTGTGTAACCTGTGCCGTTCGGCGCGCAGATGAAGTAGTCATTCGGCGTCCTGGTCAGGAAGAAATACTCGACCATCGACGGAAACCGCATCGCCTGCTCGGGATTGATGTCCCAGTTCATGGGCGCCTTGCCGCGCTGGGGCGACAGCCACGCGTTGTGGTACATGCGCACGCGGGTTTTGGCGGCATCACCCTCGTTGGCCGAGAAGGCGATGTAACACTTGCTGGCGGGTTTATCGATCCTGGGCCGGTCGTCCTGGATGAACGGCGGCGGGTTCATCGGGGGTATGCGCGCGTGGAACGAGAGGTTCGCCGAGGCGCCCGAGCAGTCGATATAGTTGCCGAAATCGGAGAGGCGGTGGACATAGACGACCTCGTCGTCGAGCGTCCAGCCGAATATGGGCGCTGGCGTCACGAGCGCCTCCTGGATGCGGGCGAAGGCGGTGGCCTGGTCCTCGGCGCCCGCCCGGTATCGCCCGTAGCAATCGCGCGGGTAGGACGACGCCGACACATTGAAGATGAAGCACTTTTTGTAGAACGCATAGTCGATGCCCACCCCGTTGCCCGCGCGGTACTCGTCGATCACGCGAATCCCCTCGGCGCTTGAGGTCGTGTACTCGCAGAGGTCGGGGAAGGGCGCCCCCGCGCTGAACCCGAGGGTCCGGTCGCAGCGGGGCAGGACATTGTCGATCATCCAGTCGTAGGCTTCCTTGCGGGTGCGCTCGCCCTTTTTCAGGTGCGCCACGACCTTAATCCCCGTGAACGAAGCCGCGTGCTCCCGGAATATCCGTTCGCTCACCGGGAGGCAGAAGTTCAGGTTGGCGAGGTTCAGCGCGAGGATGATGTTGTCGGATTGGTCGGGGTCGTAGACGATCAGGCCATTGAACACAGGCGCGACGCGCGTCAGCGCCTTTCCCAAGTCCTCCTCTTTCGGGAGGAACTTCAATTTGCGGGATTCGCCGTAGAACCGCATCCACTCTTTTGGGAAATCCTGGGCCTGGGCAAGAAACTCGTCATCGTCGAGCCACACCATTGGCTCCGACCGGTTGATCATCCCCTCGAGTGCTTGCTTGAGCAGCATTTCGTCGTACTTCCATCCGCTGCCCACCCAGTAGCGTTCCTTGGAAAGCTCGATGACATAGACCTCGCCGGGGCCGAGGCGCAGGTCCTTGCGCGTGACGACCTTCGGGGCGAAACCATAATCGGCTTTGAGGTCGGCGGCGACCAACGGGGCGACGGCGGCGGGCGCCAAGAGAAACAAAGCAAGAAGGCCGGTCAGAGACGGTGCGAGATGGGTGCGCATTTGAAGTTCCCTTCTTTGAAGCGGATGGTTCCGGCGGATGCGGCCCTTCGGAGCCGGATTGTTATTATTTTCAGAAAATGCGGGAGGCCCCGACTGCTGTCCAATGGGCAAGCATTGCCCACGGATGGCGTACGCGTTCGCAGTTAGTTGACGATTCCCTGGTGTTCCAAGATGGCCGGAAAATACCGGACGATTTGTCCCCGGCTGTTGGTTCCGTTTGTCGGATCGTAGTCGATGAACCATGAGTTGATGATGCCGTTTGACGATGCATGGGCGGGCCCCTGGCTAAGCAGGATCGCGATGATTTGCTTGGGGGCGTAGAAACCGGCGCCGTTGTCACCCCAGTTGCGCCAGTGGTAGTAGCTCGGGTTTTTCGGGTTGTACTTGAACGAGTATCCCATGCCCGTGCTGGTGTTCCACGGTGAGCCAAAGATATCGGCCGGCAGCGATGTCAGATAGGCCACCGGGGTCGTTATTCCCGTCAGTCCGGGAAGCGTATTGTTGTTATTGTTAGCGTTGTCCGCCGGCGGGGTCCAGTTCCATTCGTTCAGCGGGTACTTGTTGTTGTCGACGCGGTAGGTTTCGATGCCGGTTGCCTGTGATCGGAGCTCTGCCTTTGCCTTCGACACCTTGGATCTGGTCTGCGCCTCGAGGAAATTGGGAACCGCGATTGCCGCAAGGATTGCGATGATTGCGACAACAATAAGTAGTTCGATGAGTGTAAATCCGCCGCGTTTCGTGGGCTCATGGCTTGTGCAATGCATTTCAGTTACTCCGGTAAGTTGCTTTTGTGCCGGGTGTGCCCCGGCGCGGGGCAGTCGCTCCACCCCGCGCCGGAGGTCACCCGTTGCATTTGTGTCAGTACATCTGCCAGTCGTCAACGGTGGTCGATGGGGACCACTCGTAGGCGCCGAAATCCGGGTGGGCGCCGTACGGGCGGGGATTCCCATCCAGGTCAACATTGGTAAGCCCATCCACTCCTTGGTTGATCACGGGCGAAGTGGCTTTCAGGTGGAAGTTGCCCGTTCCTACCCCGGAGGAAGCGGTCACGAATTGCGGATCAACATCGACAAGCGAGTTTGGGCCGGGTATTGTTACCGCGCCCGCGAGTGGGGTCATCCCGACGCCGAACAGGTTGTTGGTTTGCGTCAGCGAGGATGTGAGCGTCCATATTCCCGTGCCGAAGCCGTCGAAGATGTTGTTGCGCACATCGTAGGAGCCAGTGTCGCCGAGTTTCACGGCCTTGGCCGCCATTGATGTGTTGGAGAATGTGCAATTATAGACATTGACCGTCTTGCCCGCCGTGGCGGTCAGCGAGGTCACGTCGTCGCCTTGGTCGAACAGACAGTTGACGATCGTGCTGTCGCCCAGGCCCGCGTGCGCCTTGACCGCCGGGGTTGTGTTGCCCGACCCGTCGCGGAAAATGCAACGGCTGATGTTGAGCGCGTTCGCCGTCAGGGCGCTCGAAATGGGCGTTCGGCCCGGATCGACGGTCGTGAAGTCGCGGCTGAATGTGCATTGCGACACATTGACCGTCTGCGCGAAGCTGTTGTCACCGCTGACGAACAGGTCGTAGTCGAGCATGTCGAAGGTGCATCCGGTGAAGCTCGTGTCAAACGACGCCGTGTTCCACGCCAGTGCGAAGCCGACGTACTCGTTGGCAAACGAACAATTGGTGAAGGTGGCGTTGGGAGCGACTCCGGCCAGAAAGATTCCGTGCTCGGTGTTGCCGGAGAACGAGGTTCCCGACACGGCCATCCCGTTCAGATTGCCTCCGTTGTGGATGCCGCGCTGGTTGCCGGTGAATGTCGAGTTCGTGATGATCGTGGGATCGACAACGCAGTTGTAGTTGAACACGCCGAATCGGGGGTTGCCCGAGATCGACGAGTTGGTCACGGAGAGCGACACATTCTTGCCGGCCGTCAGCACAATCCCGTCGCCGGTTCCTGTGGCGCTGGTGACCGACGAGTTGGCGACAGTGACCGCCCCGTCTTCGTCCGTCTCGATGTTGGCGGGGCCGTTTTCCGCCACGACGCTTCCGTTGGTCAGGGTGATGTTTACGGGGCCGGATGAGTTGTTGGTGATGATTCCCGGCGAGTTCGTATTTCCCTGGATCGTGCTCGCGTCAACGGTGATGGTGGAAAGCGCACCGCCGTTGTATGCCCGGTTGATGCCGGGCCATGCATTGTTGCTGACGGTGGAGCCGTTAAGGACATTGATTGCGCACTGGAAGTTGGCTTGGATGCCGACATTGTTGCCGTTGGCATGCCCGCCGTAGAGGGTGACGGTCGTGTCCGCCGATCCCACCAAAACGCCGCATCCGACCGTGTTGTTGACCTCGGAGTTGTCGATGGTCAGGCTTGTCGGCGCGTTGAGTTCGATCGACGGGGCGTTTCCGCCGCCCGCGGTGAAATTGTGGTTCACGGTCGAGCTATTGGTCACATTGATCACCTTGGGATTCGGGAAGCCGTATTGCGTTAGGATCCCTCCGTGCTGGTTGTCGTTCACGGTTGTGCTGTCGAGGTTGACGGTTGTCCCGTTTCCCTCGGCAATGATCGCGCCCCAGATGTTGGAGTTGAGCGAGCAGTTGGTGAAGGTTATGGTCCCGTTGCCCCCGATCGTCACCCCGGCGCCTCCCGTGTTGGAAATCGAGAAGCCCCAGAAGCTCACATTGCTGTTGTATGTTCCGACCCCACCCGTGTCGATATTGACGGCTTGGTCGATTTTTGCGCCGGCAAACGGGGTGGCGTAGTCCGTGTCGACCGAGACAAATGTGAGGTTTTTCAGGTCGAACGTAAAAGCGCCGGCCTCGCCCGCATAGTTTGAGCGCACGACGATCGTGTCGTTTGAGGAGGCTGCCGCCACGGCGGCCGCGATGCTGGCGTAGTCCGCCGGCACCCGCAGGGTGGCGCCGAAACCGGCGGGTGCAATTGAGAGAGCAAAAAAGGCCATGGAGGACATGGCAACTACTCTTGTCGTTGAAAACATTGTATTCTTCCTTTCTCCTGGTTGTAGCCGGAAACCCGGCCAATATGGTCCTGCCTGTTGTTTCTGCTTGCGAATCTGACGCCGACCCGTTGCGGGGTGGCGCCGGAAATGGTGGATTCACGGCCCGTGAATGGTGTTCGCCCTCTGAGCCCGCACGGCGATGACAAGTCTTGCCCGACCGGGAGTCGCCCGTCCCGGGCGCCGCCAACCATTTATCCGAATCCCATTTCCCGCCCGTTCGTCCGTCGAGCAGTCAAATGCCTTTCGCGCGCCCGGCACACTTTGGAGTTGGGGCGTCATGCCGCGCGATTTACCTTGTTCGGCAGAAGTGGTTGGTGCAGACAACTGTTTTTCAGCCTTGGCCCTTTCCGGCTCAAACCGCATCGAATGGAACCAAATTTTTTCGCTCATTTCGTGCTAAAAAACGCGAATGCCTGGGCCTTGTCAAGGTAAATCTTCATAGAATCGTACTTGACATATTTCTGGAATTGAGGTTGTTGTTTCCGATTTCGGGACAATTCACACGCCCCGGATCCGGTTGCACGCCAAGTCCTGCGGTGATTGATGCGGTCTGCGGCCGGCGCCCCCTGATTTGCAGGTTCCGTCACCGGGACAAGTTCCTGACATCGCGCGGGTCGCGGCCGGGCGGCATGAAGCTGTGACAACGGCGATGAAACCCGCCAATCGAGGGGCACGGTCGCTTTTCCAAACATCGTGACCGGCAGCGAGGAGCCGGCACAAGAGGGGGGCTCAACGGGGAAAGTCCCCACCAACCGCGGACTTGCCACCCTCAGTTTCCGCCCCCCCTCAGAACAGGTCTTTTCTTCGTCAGCGGTGCGCCCCGACCCGGCCAGATGTACCGAAAGACGAGTCGCTTAACATTCTTGATGACACGCACCGAAATTTTGGCATATTTTTGCATCTGTTATAGATATTATTTGAGATTCGATTGGTTTTTTGGAGACTTATAATGCGGTTATCGCGAGAGTTTTCCAGACCCATACTCACTCCCCGCAGAGGCGGGGTGGTGAGGTGTTCAATATGGTGATTCCTGTTGTCATCGTCTTCTTCTTTGCGCAGAAACGGTTCATCGAAGGAATCAATGCGACAGGACTCAAGGCGTGAACACTGAAACAATATGGCTTGACTCGCTGGTCCTCGAAACGGTTCAGACCCTGTTCGGCAGCCAGCACCGCCACCGCGTCTACGCCCGCACAAGCGTTTCGATGGGAGGGGCGGAATACGGCCGGGCCGTGTGCGCCAGGGCGAACGGTTCGTTCCACCTGCCGGTGTCGGGCGATGCCATCCGCTTCCAGTCCACCGTGGGCGTCGATGACGACCTGAAGGACCAGAAGACCGAACTCACCTTCGAGGTCCTCGGGGACGGGAAGCTCATCGCGGCGGCAGGACCGGTCGTCAACGGTGGAAAGCCGGCGTGTCTTGATGTCCTGGTCGATGGGATCCGTGTGCTGGAGTTCCGCACGCGAGGCACGGGTCACGCCAACCACACCTCCCATGCTGTGTGGGCTGAGGCCCGCCTGGCCGTTTCCCCGGATGCTTCGGCAGGTCTGTGCGTGACTTCGCTGGCGTCCATACAGCCCGCCGCGGTTCGCCCGGGCTACGGTGCGATCAGGCTCGATGCGGGACCGGACGGCGGGCCGCTTCGCGTCGCGGGACGCGATTTTGCGGCCGGTGTCTGCGCCGCCGCCGGAAGCGACCTGCTCTACACTTTTCAAGAGGGGATCCACGACAGATTCGAGTGCTCCGCGGGCATCGATGACTCGTCCGTTTCCGACGGCCCTTTGGTTTTCTCCATCCTGCTTGATGGCAGGATTCGATTTGAAAGCATCCCGATCCGGAAAGGCCAACACGCTCAAACCGTGTCGTTGTCCGTCGCCGGTTGCAGGGAATTGCGCCTTGTCATACGGGGCGACATCGGCGCGGGACTGTGGGGTGACTGGGCCGGGGCGGGTTTCTTTTCGTCATCCGATCCTGCTCCCCGCATCCAATACGGCGCACCCGGCCACACGGTTCGGGCCGGCCGTCTCGAACTGGGGTTCACCGGCGACGGGACCATCGCCACGCTGGCCGTGGACGGTGCGCCACTTTTCACGGGCGGGCGCAGTCTTCTCGCCGGGTGCCATTCGGACGGGGCTGTGACCGTTCGCGACTTGACGGGTGGCGTGCTGGAATTCCGAAAGCGGCTGACCGATCCCGTCACCGGGCACTCCTGTTTTCTGACGGAAAGCTTCCTTCCCCTGGATGACAGCGTCCGCTGGGAACTTATGATCGAGGGGGACTCGCCCGAGCCCTGGGGGACTTCGGTGGAAAGCGAACTCTCATACTGTGGGGCGGGGACGCCGGGGTTCTGGACCGCATGGTCCGACCCCGACCAGCGTGCAGACGGCTGGCGCGACCCCCTCGCGTCCCGCCCCTTGCGCGATATGACCCTTTGGCACGGGGCCCCCTACTTCCGTGAGGACGACCCGCAGCCCAACTTCTCCCCGTTCCACCCGGAAGTATTCTGCGTTCCGATGGCCACGGTGTTTCCGGGTGACGGGCGCACAGCCGTCAGCATCGTGCTCTCGCCCGAGGACAACATTCTCGACATGTCGCTACGGACGGCCGCTGCGGGAGGCGTGTGCTTCGCGAGGGTGGGCAACCGCATCGCGCGCGGCGCGCCGTTGCGTTTTTCGCTGGACATCGTGGCCCACGAACCCGACTGGCGCGCGGGCATCGGCTGGATGGTCTACCGTTACCCGCGTTTCTTCGAGCCCACCAATCCCGTTGCCCACCGGATCGGCGGTTGCGGAGCCTACTCGAGCCACGAGGGCGAATTCGATGCCGACAAGTTGCGCCGCATGGGATTTAGCGTCAACTGGAAGGCCAGCCTCGATTTCCCCTACATGGGCATGTTTCTTCCGCCTGTGGACGACGACCAACGCTGGCCGCGTTTCAACGAGGACCACTCGTACGCGGACGACGGCGACCCCGATCCTGACCGCGTCATCGACAAGTGTTCGCTCCGGTCGCTCCGCGACTATTCCGAGAGGATGCGCGCACAGGGATTCCATGTCCTGAGCTACTTCAATGTCACGGAATTTGGACAGTTGGTCCGGGGCCCGGATCATGTCACCCACAACCCGGACGACCCGGAACTATGGAAATGCGCCAACGACTATCTTTTCCTAAAACTTCGTGACGGCATCCTTTACTGGCCGGAAGGCTCGGCTCAGCAGGGGCTCATCGAAACCTGGGGCTGGGCAGTGGTGACCGATCCGGCCGGCCCCGACTACGCCGCCTTTCTGCTTGACCAAGTGCGCCGCCACATCGCGGGCATCCCGGGGTCCGACGGCCTGTGCATCGACCGGATGGACTGGCTCCGCTTCCGCAACGACCGGGCTGACGACGGCGTCAGCTGGCACAACGGGCGCCCCGTGCGCTCGCTCTTCGTCTCGTGGAAGCGGTTCATGGAGAAGCTCGGGCCGCTGATGCACGGGGCGGGGAAAGTCATCTTCGTGAACAACCATGTGAAGCGCGTCGACCTACTGGGCGAGGTTGACGGCATCTTCGGGGAGGCTGAATACGCGGGGCCGGCCGCGAACCTCAGTGCCTTCTGCGGCGTTGGCAAACCTGTCATCGGCTGGATTTCCGACGAGGAGCAGCTCCAACCCGACCCTGACGCTTTCCTGCAGCGGTATCTGCACCTCGGCATCCACCCGATGACGCCGTTCCCGTCGAACAACCACTCGATCATCCCGAAGTCGGCGTGGGCTGAGAAGCTGTTCCTCGACTACGGGCCGCTCTTCAACGCGCTCAAGGGCAGGCGCTGGGTGTTCCTGCCCGACATCATCGCGGCGCCCAACGGCGCGGCCTGCCTGAACATTTTCGAAACCAACGACGGCCTGCTGATCTCGGTCACCTTTTGCCGAGAGACGAGCGTCCCGCTTAGGCTGAGCCATGCCGCCCGTCTGTTCGGCCGCTTGGCGCCGGCCTTTGAAGCCATCAGCCCGGGCGACGCCGACTGGGCGCCCGTCCCGTGCGAAACCGCCGGCGACTCGTTTCTACTCGAACCTCCCGTTCGGCGCGGCTGTGTTATTATTCGCGCCCGACGACAGTCCGCCGGAGAACAGTGCGGCAATTCAAATGGATTTGAGATGGTCAGAAACCAAGAGAGGCACAATCAATGAGCGATTACACGGGCTGCAGTCTCCAGGGCGAGACTATGCTGCGCACCATCCACTTCGACCACCCCGCATGGACACCCGTCTTTGTCGGGTTTCTGCCAGCCTGTTGGATGAAGTACGGCGACGAGTTGGATGATGTCCTGCTGGCGCACCCGCGCCTGTTTCCGAACCACCATCGCCCGGCCAGGCGTGAGCCCCCTGTCCTCGATGGATTGCTGGCTGCGGGGCGGGTCAAAGACTGCTGGGGGTGTGTGTGGGAGAACCTTCACCCCGGTATCATCGGTCAGGTGGTCGAGCACCCCCTTGCCGACTGGGGCGCATGGGATTCATGGACGCCGCCCGATCCCCTTCGTGACAACCTGTTGGGGCCCCGCGACTGGGACCGGACCGCCCGCGAGATCCGCGAAAAGAAGGTTCGCGGCGACTTCAGCATGGATTTCATCCTTCCCCACGGCTTTCACTTCCTCCTCATGTGTGATCTGAGGGGTTTCGAGAATGTGATGATCGATATGATCGAGCCCCCCCCCGAGTTCGACCGCCTCATCGATGTCATGCTCCGATTCGACTCCGCGGTGGCCGACAAGTTCATCGAACTGGGCACCGAGTTCATGGGCCTGGCCGAGGATCTCGGCCACCAGACGGGATTACCGATCAGCCTTGAACTGTGGCGCAAGTATGTGAAACCCGCCTACGAGGTCACCGCCGGCAAGGCGCGCGACCGCGGAATCCCGGTCTTCCTTCACTCTGACGGGCACATCCTTCCCATCATCCCGGAACTGATCGAAACGGGAGTCACCGTCATCAACCCGCAACTCCGGCCCAACGGCCTGCAGGGATTGAAGGACGCCGTAGAGGGCAGGATGACCATCTGCCTTGACCTGGACCGGCAGCTCTACCCCTTCGCCAAGCCGGGCGAACTGGCCGAACTCGTTCGGCAGGCTCACGACACACTTGGAATGCCCGAGGGCGGCCTGATCTTCAACCTCGAGATCAGCGAGGACATTCCGCTCGCCAACATGCACGAACTGTTCGGTGCGATCGAAACCGTGTGCAACCTGCCCGACCCGGAGACGACCGGGCACGCTTCCGTGGGAGCCTGATCGATGAACCAACCCAATATTTTTCCGCATCTTAAACGCGAAATATCCGCTTGCCAACCGTCAACACATTTTGTCCCCGGCCGATCCATTGCGGGTCACAGATTATGACGGGGTCCGCGCGCGGAATGCGCAGTCTTCTGAAGAGCCAAACACGCGCCGCCGCCTTCGCGGTTGCGCTAATTCCATTCGCGAGGCCAGCTATGCCAAATCTGCAGAACACCACCATTACCGTTCAGGCCGACCGGCCCGCAAGGGCTGTCAGTCCGATACTTTATGGCATTTTCTATGAGGAGATCAATCACGCCGGCGACGGCGGCATCTATGCCGAGATGGTGCAGAACCGTTCCTTTGAGGATACCCAGCTCGTGCCGGGAGCAAGGATCGATGGCGACAACATGGTCACCGCCAGAGGCTGGCGGACGCCGTTGTGGTTCAAATCCGAACTTCATGGCTGGTCGCGCGTGGCCGACGGCGGCGCAAGCATCACTCTTCGGCTCGACTCGGAGCATCCCCTGAATGGGAAGGCGCCCCATTCGATGCGCGTTGATATCGCCGCCGCCGGCCAGCGCGCCGGCGTGACCAACAGGGGGTACTGGGGCATGGCCGTCAGGGATGGCGCGATGTACGACCTGTCATTTTTCGCGCGGTGTGAAGATGATGGTGAAGCACGCATTGCCGCCACGCTGGAAAGCGAGGATGGCAGGAGCACCTTCTCAAGGTGCGAGGTGTCGGGCGTGAGCGGGGATTGGAGGCGCTACGCCTGCAATCTGCGCGCCACCGGCGCCGATCCCAAAGCGCGCCTGGCGCTTACCTTCGACAAGCCGGGAACCTACTGGCTCGATGTCGTTTCACTATTCGCGCGCGACACCTACAAGAACCGCCCCAACGGCATGAGGCCGGACTTGGTGCAACTGCTCCTTGACCTGAAGCCCGCCTTCTTGCGTTTCCCGGGCGGGTGCGTGGTGGAAGGCTGCACGCTCGACAACCGCATCAAGTGGAAGAACACCATTGGTGACATCACGAATCGACCTGGCCGGTGGAACCTGTGGGGATACAGGAACACTGAAGGGCTCGGATTCCATGAGTACCTTTTGCTCGCGGAGGACCTTGACGCCGAACCGCTCTATGTGGTAAATGCGGGCATGAGTTGCCAGGCCCGCCCCCCTGCAGAAACGGTCGATGACCCTGCCGGACTACAAACCTACATTCAGGACATGCTGGATGCGCTTGAATACGCGAACGGCCTGACAACAACCAAGTGGGGCGCGGAGCGCGCCAGGAACGGTCACCCAGAGCCGTTTGGCATCAAATATGTCGAGATCGGAAACGAGAACAGCGGGCCGGACTACGAGAGCAAGTATCGGGCCTTTGTGAAGGCCCTGAAGGAGAGGCATCCGGCTATCGTCCCGATCTCCAACACGCCGATTCCGGGCGCGGTGGTGGAGGTTGTCGACGAGCACTATTATAATGCTCCAGCGTTCTTTTTCTGGAACGCGGGCAAATATGACGGCTACGACCGCAAGGGTCCCAGGATTTATGTGGGCGAGTACGCATGCAACAGCGGTGTAGGCTCCGGCAATCTTCTCGGCGCCCTTTCCGAAGCCGCGTTCATGACCGGCATGGAGCGCAATTCTGACATCGTGACCATGGCCTCTTACGCGCCGCTGTTCGAAAATGTGAATGACCGCACATGGCCCGTGAACCTGATCCGCTTCGACAGCTCACGCGCCTGCGGCCGCACATCCTACCATGTGCAGAGGTTGTTTGGCAACAACCGGCCCGATGTGACCTATCCGGTGGAGGTTGCCGACAGTCGCCCGTCCCCAACCCAACCGCACCGGCACGGCCGTGTGGGGTTGGGGACGTGGGCCACCCAGGCCGAGTACAAGGACGTCAAGGTTACGCGCGACGGCCACACGCTCTATGGGTCCGACTTCACCAGCGGCAGTTCCGAGTGGAAGGCGTATGGCGGCGACTGGAGCGTGCGCGGCGGGGCCTTGAGGCAATCTGACGACAGGGAGGACCGCAGGATCACCGTGGGAGACCCGCAGTGGAGCGACTACACCTACAGCTTCAAGGCCCGCAAACTGGGCGGCGTCGAGGGTTTTCTCGCCATGTTCCTCGTCGGCGACGATGCAAACTGGGTCTGGTGGAACATCGGCGGGTTCGGAAACAGCTGTTGCGCGCTGGAGCAATGCGTGGAGGGGGCCAAGAGCATTGCCGGATTGCCCGTCCCGTTCCATGTCGAGACGGGACGCTGGTACGATGTGAGGATCGAGGTTGCGGGATCGGTCATACGCTGTTTTCTCGACGGCAAACTCATCGAAACCGCTGAAATTGGTATACCGCCCACCCTGTTCGCCACAGCCGGGTTCGACCGGTCGAAGTCACAGCTTGTCGTCAAGGTTGTCAACGCGACCGCGCAGCCGGCCGACGCGCTCCTCAGGATCGAAGGTCTGACGGGCATTGCACCCCGCGGAGAGTCCATCACGCTTTGCGGCGAAAAGCCAACTGATGAGAACACCCTGGACGAACCCGACAAGGTGACGCCGGTGACCGCGCCATTCGAAAACGCCGGCGGGGAGATGCGCTATTCCTTTCGCCCCTATTCGGTGACGGTACTGCGCCTGGATGCGGCGCAATCCCAGCATGCGCCCACCGCCCCTTGATCTTGGTGTGAGACTGCAATTGGAGACTGACATTGGCCACGCGCCAGGCCCGTTTGAATGTCTCGAGCGGCTGGCCTGGAAGACGGGCAGGCCGCTGTTCGCGGCGCTTGCCCGCCGCGTGATGCAGCTCAACCTGTGGACCCAGGTCACCGGTGGCGACTTTGAAGGCGGTTTGACCGAGGCGGTGGCCGACCCGTGGCTCGACCGGCGCGAAACATTCGACTGGCGCGGGATCGCATACAACAACGAGCTGTCGATCGACCTGGCGCTCCAGATCCTCGACGCGGCCGAGGGCGTGCCGCCAACCGGATGAGCCGGGCGGCCGCCCATCATTTGCGCCTGTCGGCTACTGAACTTCGTTCGACCAGATTTGCCGGCAGTACGATGCGCGCCGGGGTGTCGGTCTTGCCGAGCAAACCTGATTCGATCAACTCGATGGCCCGTCTGAGGCCCGCGCGGCCTATGGCTTCTTTCGGGATGCGCACAGTGGTCAACGGAGGGGTGAGGTGTGAAGCCCATTCCATGTCATCGAAACCGACGACGCTGATATCCTCGGGGATGCGAAGTCCGAAATCCTGGATGGCTTTCATGCAACCCGTGGCGTAGTTGTCGGTGATGCAGAAAAGGGCGTCGAGTTTTCGCGGTTTTCTTGCCAGAATTTCTGTCGCGGCCTTGTAGCCGAGTTCGATGGTGGTCTCCGGCAGATTTTCGACCACGATTTCGGTATTTGCGGGCAATCCTGCCTCATGAAGGGCGCCCCAGTAGCCGAGGATTCGAAGCAGCGGGGAGTGATGCGCCTTCACCCCGCCGATGAGCCCGATTGCCCTATGGCCCCGTCTGACCAGGTATTTCACGGCATCAAACGCACCCATGTAGTTCTCGCACTTCACGGCGTTCAGCGGCTTCGATGGAATGTCGTATTCGAGCAAAACAACCGGCACCCCCTGGGCCGCGAGCAGATCGATGTATCGCGTCTTGAAGTAGCCGGCGATCAGCAGCCCCTTGATATCCTTGCTGAAGCATCGCGGAAGGATCAGGCCTTCCTCGCTGACCGCCGACACCGAGTTCATCAGCAGGTGATAGTGTTTCTCCTCGGCGACCGGCTCGGCCCCCATGAACATCCGCGTGTAGTACATCTCAGCTTTGAGCGGCATGCGGTTCGCGACGACGAATCCTATGTTCCCGCCGCCTCCGCCGCCTTTCGTCGTGATCTTGCGCGTGTCGTAGCTCAGCTTCTGGCACGCCTTAAAAACCCTGTCGCGGAGCGCGTCGTTAACGCCCGGCTTGTTGTTCAGGGCGACGGAAACCGTCGAGACGGAAATCCCCAGCTTCCGTGCTATGTCCTTCATCGTGACCTTTTTCGCCAACCGGCGCACCGTCCTTTCGGTCGTGCAACAATTTTCTGTAAATTAGAAAAAGCCATCGGCTCGCTCATTTTTTGTTTTTTCGCAAATTAAAGAAAAAGGAGTAACACCCATAGCTGTCAGACAATTACAGAACGCGACGGATTTCACTCAAGGGTTGTTTATGGACAAAGAGTCGTTGCGCAATGCTGTCCAGATGATCGTTGATTTGGTATTGGAGGGTGATGTTACGCGACGCCTGTCGGCGGCTCGCTACGAGCGGACGTCAGATCGTCGGGGTCACCGCAACGGCACGAAGCCGCGGGCGATGAGCATGCGTCCTGGCCGAATCAAGTTACCGGTTTTCAAGGTGCGCGATGGCGGTTTTCGGGCGGCCGGCGTCAATTGCAAAGAA
>JAPLSQ010000052.1 GCA_026398535.1 Candidatus Sumerlaeota bacterium
GGGCTTCGCCCCCCACGCCCCCCACAAGAAATCAAGTGTCCCAGCAGGGTGGGAGACTTGCGAAGCGAAAACTACCTAACAACCCGAAACCCGCCGTAGGTGAGCCTAGTGCCCGTGTCGCGGTCGGTGCGATAGGCCGAACGGCAATACCTCGGACCGAAGTGCCAATTGCCGCCGCGCAACATTCGATTCTCAGTTTTCGGCGACAGCCACGCGCTACCGTCCGTTGGTGCGCCCCCGTACGAGTCGTGATGCCAGTCCCGGCACCACTCCAAAACATTCCCGCTCATGTCATAAAGTCCGAATGCGTTGGGGCAAAACCGGCCCACGGGCGACGTCACAACAAAACCATCATTGCCATTGGAAAATATCCAAGCATCGAAGTCTTTATTGCCCTGAGTCGCGGACTTCAGCGCTTGGTCGGCAATGTTGGCATAGCAGTGTGTCTCCTCCTCATCGCCCCAGTGCCATGGCGTCGTCGTCCCCGCGCGGCAGGCGTACTCCCACTGGGCTTCGGACGGCAGACGATAGTCGTGGCTCGAGCCGCGCGTCAGCCACTCGCAAAACGCCGCGGTATCGTCCCACGACACCATGACCACAGGTTGGCCGTCGCCGTTCAGGTCGTTTCCTACCCATTCACCGCTGTAGTGATCGGGGCGGAAGCGGCGGAATTGGGCATTGGTGACGGCGAACTTGCCCATCCAGTAACCATCGAGCGTGACGGAGTGGAGGGGGTGCTCTCTGTCAAATGCGTGCTCGTCATCCTCAGGCGAACCCATGTTGAACCGGCCCGCCGGAATCCACACCATCTCAAGCTCAAGGCCGCCAAACCGCTCTGTGTAGTTTTGCCCAGAGCCGCAATCACACGGGCGCGCAAGTTGCAAAACGCCGCCGCAGAACGGACAGGCCTTCCAGCCATCCTGCATTTCCTTTCCGCACGCTTCACAGTTGATCGTCATCGTCGTCGACATCCTTCCCAAACGAATATGATTGCTTCTCCGAAAATCGCATGACACCAGCCCCGCCTGTCAATGGAAAACAATGACGCGATCAAGCCGGCATTCTCCTTGCCCGGACAAACAATCATATTAGCGGTTTGTGCAATTAGACGCCAGGTCTCGTTATCCTGCTTCGACAACAGCGGAATGATTCTGACGGTCGTTTTTAAGCGGAATCGTCCCGCCCGGCGTGGGGTTGCACACCGTACACGTCCGCGGCCGCCACATATGGTTCCACGCGGCAGGTCGCAATTTGATCGGGCGCGGAGGAATGATTCAGCGGATTGATCAGCTTCATGAGATCCCAAGCGCTCTCGTTGTCGCCTGCCGCGGCGTATGCCATCGCGGCCCAGAACGCGGCGTGGGTATACTGCCCGCCGTTATCGGACGGAGGACTCGTATTGGCCTGGATGCTGGACAATCACACCGTCTGGCTTCGGCCAACTGGACGTATGGGGGGCCTGATGTCGGCCAATACGGGGTGTCGATTGCCCCGGCAGGCGATGTCAACGGCGACGGCATCAGCGATGTCATCGTCGGCTGCCCCAGTTATACGCCGGATGGCAACCGCGCGGGTGACCGCAAAGGGTGAATCGTCCTGTTGCGTTTGGCATTGGCGGCGCGTAAACAGCACGAAATTCATGACACAAACCAACAGGAGCAGAGAATGAAAATCATAGGCGTGATTCCCGCGCGTTACGCATCCACGCGCCTTCCCGCCAAGCCGCTCGTGATGATCGCGGGGCAGATGCTGGTGGAGCGCGTGTGGCGGGCGGCCCGTCTGGCCGAGTCGCTCGATGAAGTGTGGATCGCCACCGACGACGAACGGATTGCCGCGCCGGCGCGCGCCTTCGGCGCCACGGTCGCCATGACGCCGCCCGAATGCCCCAGCGGCACCGACCGCATCGCCGCGGCCATCGAGGGCCGCGAGGCGGACATTGTGGTGAACATCCAAGGCGATGAACCGCTCATGAGCGCGTCGAATATTGACGCATGCGTGCGTGCGCTGGCGAATGATCCCGCCGCCGCGGTCTCGACGCCCATGGTTGCCCTTGTCTGCGAGAACGATTACCGCGCCCCGCACGTCGTCAAGGTCGTCTGCGACTCCAGCGGTTATGCCCTCTATTTCTCTCGCGCGCCCATCCCGGACATGTCGCGCATGCCGGCCGCCGAGCGCGCCGCCGCGGCGGCCGCGCCCCTCGCGATGAAGCACCTCGGCCTTTACGTCTATCGCCGCACCGCGCTCGAAGCATTCGTCAAGATGCCGCCCTCACGATATGAGACTGCCGAAAAACTCGAACAGTTGCGCTTTATCGAAGCCGGCTGCCGCATACGGATGGTCCAAGTTGAGCACGATTCGATCGGCGTGGACACACCCGAGGATGTGGCCGCTGTGGAAAAAAAACTGGCTGAAATGACACGCACCGTGTGACACAACACAGCAGAATTGCCCGCGGGGTTGTAATTCGATGTCATGCGGCATGTTACGGCCATTGTATATGCGACGGTCATTGTGGCTCATTGCGCGCTTTTCGGCGCTTTGGCTTCAGTGCGCGGCACATGGCCGGACCCGCCGCTGAAGGGCAGGCTCATCGTGGAACTCGACGCCTCAAAGGAAACGGAAAAGCCGCGTTACCTTGTGGCAAGCCTGCCTGAACCGGCCGGCGCCGCCCAGCAGGGCAAGCCGCCTCCGGCGGCGCCCCGGGACAACCGCCAGCCCCCCGCCGGGCATCCGCCGCCTTCGCAATTGCCGCAGGATGTGCGCAACGAATTGCAGAAGGAGCGCGATGAACTGCGCGCGCAGATTGAGCGCGAACGCGCCGGCGCCTCGGCGCTCGCAGGGCAGGCTGCCCAGCAAGCGCTGGCCGTGCGATCGCGCGCGGCGGACATCGCGGCGGGTTCGCGCGGAACGGTGCGCGAACTCGACTTCGCGGGATGGCCGAACAATGTCGTCGATGAAATCATGACACGCTACCGCCTTCGAATCACACGCCAGACGCTCCGCAAACCATCCAATCAGAGCTTCCTCAGCACGGCCGCCGACGCGAGCGGCGACCGCTATTACGCCGACAACACCGCCCCGCCGGGCGTCTACGAGGTGTTTGAACTCTCGCGCGAGTCCGTCGCCAAAATGAGCCGCATGGAGGAGGAGGAAATCAAGCGCCGCAGTCTCGACCTGGAACACACACGAGTCACGCGCGTCAAATTCGGCATTGTCGAAGTTCCGCCGGGAAAATATGACATCGGCATCCTCTTCATGAACGCTGAACCGATCCCATGAACTCAGACAACACCGGTTACGCAAAGACAGGAAAAAATGTGTTCTTGATGATTCTCCCCTTCTTCTCCGTCTTTCGCCGTGCCGCCCCCGTGATACTCCGGATAAATCTATCTGACACACTTCCCCAGACATGATATCCGCGAACCAAAGCGACAACACACAGACGATTCCGGCGCCCGTTGCATTTTCGCGCCGCGGCGTCCTGCTGTTGATGGCGGTTGCCGCGGCCGCATTCGCGTTTAATATCTGGCATGGGCTGGATGTGGACGAATACACAAGCTGGGCAAAGACGCGCATGGCGCCCATGGAGCTCATCGAAAACCGCCTCACAGCCGGCCATTTCCCGACGTATTTCCTGATGCTCTGGCAATGGGTGCGCATCTTCGGCATTACCGAGGCGGCCATGCGCCTGCCCAGCCTGCTTATGACACTGGCCGCGCTGTTGTGCTTCAGGCGCTTGGCGGCGGATCTGTTCGGGCGCCAGACCGCGGGACTGGCCGCAGCCATTTTCTGCCTTCACCAGCTTGTCATCTGGACGGCGCAGCAGGCGCGGCCATACGCGGGCGCTCTCTTGGGAACAACCCTGACGGCCATGGCGCTTGCCCGATGGTGGAACAACGGGCGCGCCCGCTGGCTGGCGCTGACCGCCGCCGCCGCCGTCCTCGGATTTTCATTTCTTCCATCATGCGCGATGACCATGGCCGCGTTCGCCCTGGCGCTTTGCCGGACATGGCCGCGCGCGCCGCGTAAAGCGCTTGCCGCGCAGGCCGCGCTGCTCGCGCCGCTCGCATTGCTCATCCTGCCAGCCCTCCTGCTGGCGGAAAAACAGCACAATTACGCCATTCAGCACGACGCCTGGCTTTTTCGTCCGCTCAAGATGGCCGATGCCCTCAGCCGCGTCGTCTTCGGCGATTATCAGACATGGGCGGGAAAATGGTTTGCCGCTGCCGCCGTCACAGTCTTCATCATTCTGTGCTGGGGCGCAACCCGGCAACTACGCCGCGGCAGCATCCCGGCGCCCGGCGCGGCGCTGGCATCGTTTCCCCGCGCCGCGTTTGTTTGGTGCTGGGCTTTCACGCCAATCATCATCCTGATGATCGCGGAAGGGCTCATCGGAGAATCCCTCCTCTCGCACCCCCGCTATCTCGTGCCCGCGCTCGGTGGTCTCATCCTGATCATCGCGCTCGGTTTGAGCCCCCTGACCTTTTCGCCATCGCGCGCCGCTCCTTGGAAATACGCGCCCGCGGCCATCGTGCTCGCGCTCATGCTGCCGTGCACGGTCGCCTGGTGGCGCGACCGCGGCGACGGCCCGGCGGTCCTCGCCCGCGCAATGACCGCGCGCACGCCCGGAGTCCTCATCGCCGGCTACGCGCACATCCTCCATTACGAATACATGCGCGAAATGCCCAAACCGCTCCTGCCGATCGACGGCCTCAGTGAAAGCCAGGCCCGCGATCAATTGAAGGAACTACCGCCCGACCGCCCATTCTGGTTGTTTGTTTACAACAACAAGCGCGATCCGCTCGACGCCATCATCGCCAGCCCGCCCGAAGGCTGGCGCGCCGCCCTCATCCTGAAATACCGCGACGCGCGCTCCGCCCTGTTTCAACCCGCAAAACCACCTGAATAATCCGCCCATGATCGCATAATAAACAACCGCGCGACACCCGCAACCGCGTGCCCATAGCTCAAATGGATAGAGCGACAGACTACGGATCTGTAGGTTGGGGGTTCAACTCCTCCTGGGCACGCCATTCAAAATAAATGTCTTGCAAGACAAGATCGGGTTTCCAATCTCCGCGAGATTCCCAGCGAATTCCAGACATTTTTGAAACCCCATGCTCTGAGCCTTCGTCCACACGCACGACGCCCGATTAACTAAACCAGAACGACCGAAAGACTGCAATTCCACTCAAATGTGCGAAAAAATCCTTACGTTATCCAGGAGAACAAACGGATCATCCATACTATATATAGCTCTAATAGCAGAGGACCAAGCAACTTGATGATGATATTCCCCGTCATCAGGCTGAGATCGATTTCCTTCGCATCCACTATCTTTCCGGTAACCGACTACTCCATGAAACCCAGTACCTCTGGAAGAAGCGGCCTCGGCTCGATCAGGGAGAAAAGCGAAAGATTGTCGAGAACATCACCGACTAAAGTTATTTGCCTTCTGAAGTGATGGCAAAAAGGCAACGCAACAGCAATCCTTCATTGTGTCTTGAAAGGAGTATCGCAACGTGTATCTGACAAGATGGTTGACGTTTTGTGGGGTCGTGTTGTTGGCTATAGCATTGCCAGCAAAAATCATGAGCGCGCAAGACACCATACAAACCTCCGGCTCGGGGCGCACGCGGGATGCGGTCGTGGCCGGGCTTTTCTATCCCGCGGGCGCCGCTGAATTGTCGGCGATGATTGACCGTTACATGGCGGAAGCCAAACCGCCCGAATTGAAGAACGTCAGGGCAGTGATCTGCCCCCATGCGGGCTTTGTCTATTCCGGCCCAACAGCGGCGTATTCGTACAAACTTCTCGCGGGGCGTGACATCGATACCGTGATCGTTCTGGCGCCGAGCCATTATGCCGACTTTAATGGCGCGGCGGTTTCCAACGCAACCGGATGGCGCACACCGCTTGGCACGATGGCAGTATCGGAAAAAGCCCCGGAACTGGCCGCTCTTCCGCCATTTCAGTTTGAACCCAAATGCCACGTCCAACGGCCTGGATGGTGGCGCCAGTCGTCGGCCAAAGCGCCGCCGCCCGCGCAAGACCAGCCGGAGACCTGGGAGCATTCCGCCGAGGTTCAGGCGCCGTTTCTCCAGAAGGCTTTGCCCAGCGCCACCCTGCTGCCCGTCATCTTCAGCCAGGAAATTGACACGGCCGCCGCCGCTCGCTCGCTCGCCAAAGTGCTCGATGACAAGACTGTCATTGTCGCAAGTTCCGATCTCAGCCATTATTATCCCTACGATGAGGCGAAAAAGCTCGACAACAGCTGCGTCAAGACGATCTGCGACCTTGATATCGAGCGCATGAGCGGCCAGGAGGCATGCGGCAAAACACCCATACTGACGGTGATGCATCTGGCAAAGCAAAAGGGATGGAAAACCAAACTGCTCGATTACCGCAACAGCGGCGACACAGCGGGCGATAAAAGCGGCGTGGTCGGATACGCCGCCATCGCATTTTACGAGGAGAAGCCCGCCGACACACAGACAAAATCCGCCCAGGAAACAACAATAACAGACGGCGCATCGAATCAGGCGGCCCCCGGAGGAGGAACCGCTGACGATATACAGTCCACGCCGTCCGAGAGCGGAAAAGCCGCCGCCGGCCCGGAACAAACATCGGCAACGCTCACAAGCGATGATGGCAAAAAGCTGCTGGAACTTGCCCGCAAAGCGCTCAATGAGGCTGTGACAAAGGGAAGTCTTCCGGAAATCGATCCCGTCACGCTTCCCGCGAAATTCAGGGAGCTCAAGGGATGCTTCGTGACACTGACCGAAGGCGGCGAACTGCGGGGATGCATCGGGCACATTTTCCCCAAGGAGCCTTTGTGGCACGCGGTGCTCGACAATGCCCGCAGCGCGGCTCTTGAGGATCCACGGTTTCCGCCCGTTCGCGCCGCCGAATTGAACAAAATCGAAATCGAGGTCAGCGTGCTGACGGCGCCGCGGCCGCTGGAATTTTCATCGCCTGATGATCTGCTGAACAAACTGCAACCACACAAAGATGGCGTCGTGATGCAGATCGGCTACCGCACATCCACTTTCTTGCCACAGGTATGGGAACAGTTGCCCGATAAAACCGAATTTCTGAACCATCTCGCGCAAAAGTCGGGTTCCGCGCCAAGCGCATGGCGTGAACCGGGCGCCAAGATCCAGATTTATCATGCCGAAGCGTTCAAATAGCGCGAGCGCCGCATGGCTGGCGCGATTTGAAAAATCCATGAGAGGGCGCCAAGTCATCCCGCGCGAAAGAAGCGCCTTTCAGCGGCGGCAACCGGCACACATCACAAGCACACAAAAGGGTTATTGTTTTTCGTTGACTTGCGGTGTCAGCCCATGATGGCATTTCGACAATTTTGAAGGTTTGGAATTTAGTCATTGTTTCAGATAAGTAAGTTGGTTGAGTTTGCGATTCCCCCAAGTTGGGTGATTTTCACATGCGCCCGCCCCCCAGTTCGTCATTCTCAGAATCTCCCGATATTTGCTGTCTTTCACAACATATCGACGGAAAGGGGGTGAGCACAGAAATGCACCATGGTAAAGTGAAGTGGTTCAGTGACAAAAAAGGCTTCGGATTTATCCTTCCTGATGGCGGCGGCGATGATGTGTTTGTGCATTATTCATCGATCGTGAGTGAAGGATTCCGTTCCTTGACTGAAGGCCAGTTCGTCCAGTTTGAAACTGAGGAAACGCAGAAAGGCATTCAGGCGAAAAATGTCATGAGGTTGGACTGATTTCCCGCAGACGCTTGACTTCCTCGATGATTCGCCCGGCAGCATAGTCGATTTCCGGGTTTGTGTTAAACCGGCCGAGTCCGATGCGCAGGGAACTGTGGGCGCGTTCGGGCGTCAGTCCAAGCGCATGCAGCACATGTGACGGCGATACCGACGCGGAAGCGCAGGCGCTGCCGGAGCTGACAGCCACATCGCGCAGACGCATGATGAGCGATTCCCCCTCGACGCGCTCGAAAGAGACATTCAGATTATGAGGCAAACGCGGCTCGAGCGCGCCATTGACATCAACGCCGTCGATCGATTCCCGCAACAAGGTTAGCAGACGATCTCGCATCACGCGCAGGCGCAGACTCTCTGCGGGCATTTCATCAAGCATGAGTTCGCAGGCCTTGCCGAACCCCACGATCCCAGGGACATTGAGTGTCCCGGAACGCCATCCGCGCTCCTGGCCCCCTCCATGAATCTGTGCCGCAAGACGCACCCGGGGCGGCCTGCGCCGGATGCAGAGCGCCCCAACGCCCTTGGGGCCATATAATTTATGGGCAGTGAACGAAACAAGATGAATGCCCGCCATGCGCACGTTAAAAGGCGCTTTGCCGCATGCCTGCGCCGCATCGGTATGGAATGGAATGTCCTTGTAAGCGGCAACCCGGGCAATGTCCTCAATGGGCTGAATCACACCGATTTCATTATTTGCGGTCATGACACTGATAAGAACAGTGTGATCCGTGATGGCATCGGCGACACGTCCGGGATCGAGCAGACCACCGCTGTCGACGGGAAGGATCGTCACCAGGGCGCCGCGTTTCTCAAGTGATCGGCACACATCGAGCACGGCGGTGTGTTCTGTGGCGCAGGTGATGATATGGTTCCCATGTTTTGCCGCAGCCTCATAAACGCCCTTGATGGCAAGATTGTTGCTCTCGGTTGCGCCGGAAGTGAAAATGATTTCGTCAGGCGCGGCGCCGATCAAGCGCGCAACCTGGGCTCGCGCGGTCTCGACGGCCTCGGCGGCGCGCCAGCCAAATTCATGGACGCGGCTGGAGGGATTGCCAAACACCCCGCTGAAACAGGGCAGCATGGCTTCCAGAACGCGCGGGTCAACGGGCGTCGTGGCGTGATTGTCGAGATATACGGGCGTATGCATGCCTGTGCTTCACTATGACGATTTCTTTCCGCTTGTATTCAATCAGCGTATTGCACAAAAAATGTTCTCATAGATGCGGAGAAAAACGATGCGATCACTCAAAAAGCTTTTTGTTCCATCATTGCTGGGTTTGTTTGTCATGACAGCCATGCCGGCCATTGTCACGGCGCGATGCGTTCCAGCCAAACGGCAATATGCCGGGCGCGCGTATTATCCCACAGGCTTCCAGTACTATTGCCCCGTGGCCGCCAAACCATCGTGTATTCTGCTCGCATGCGATGATCCTCAGGACAACCAGAGTCAGCGCCCGCACAAACGAACAGCCCGAAACCACGAACAGGCCGCGCCGCCGGGGGAGAAGTGATACGACGCAGCGCTTCAGGGCGGAACTGGCTGACAGTCCGCCCTGCTTCTTCCCTCGATCATGGCTGTTACGCTTCGGACGACATACAAAGGCGCCCGGAAGCGCAGGCTTGCGGAATACTCCAATCGCGGCTGATATACGCCACATATTCCAGACCGCAATTTCCATTACAAAACAGCAGCAATGAGCCGCGTTCCATTATCAGACATATGAAAACTCAATTCTTATTGGCTGTATGCGCGCTTACGCTGGCATTACCGTGCGGCGCCGCCCCGGCCGCTCTCACGGTCGCGGATTTTGAAACAAGTGATCCGGCAACAATCCGACACAATGAGGACGGCAAGGTTACCAGTGTGGCGGCCGCAATGACCAAGAACGAACTGGACGGGTCGCGCGCCTTCGAATACACGGCAAACCTCGAGGGGCCGTCGGCGGGATGGGCCGGATGTTCTCTGCCTGTTGATACGGCAGGCATTCCTGCAGGCGCCGACACAATCGAATTCGACGCCCGAGCAACAGGCTCCGCGCGCTCGCTTTGGATCACGATTGAAGAGCGCGACTCGTCGCGGTGGAATGCCAGCGTGAAACTGTCGCGCGAATGGAAGCGTTACAGCGTGCCCGCGCACAAATTTGAGTGGTTCACAGGTCCGCCAGCGCGGGAAAAAACACGCCCGGACTTCTCCAAAATCATCACAGCGGGGCTATGGATCGGCAACAAACCGCAGGGCGCCCATGGTTTCGCCATCGACAATGCGAGGCTGGTTGATGCCGTGCCGTCCATGCAACTGCGTTATTATCTGCCTGCTTCCATCCCCGTGCAAAAAGACACGACCATCACAATAGAGGCGATTGATCCCGCGACAAGCCAGCCCGTCGCGTGGTCCGGCGAATTGTTCCTTGAGACGGCTGACCGCAACTCAATGAACTTCCCGTTGCGCGCGCCGCTGATCAACGGCCTTGCCCAAATACCCGTGTTTCCCCGCCAGCCGGGAGGCAACGAGCTTTACGTTTACGAACCAAACACCCGCCAGGAAATGCGCGTCCCGCTCCAAGTCTCTTATGATGGGCTGCGCGTAAATTTCTCGTTCGAGGGTTTTGACAACCAGCAGGTCATCTACGCCAACGAGATCATCGCGCCCAAGTTGCGCCTTGAAGGCACGACAACCATCCCCCTCTCGGCTCACATCGAGTTCATCGATCATCACGGAAAAATGATTGTCGCGAAAAACGAGAGCGTCGCCAATCTTTCTGGCGGCCTCACGAAATTGCTGCTGCCGCAGCCGGGGCTGTTCACAGCCGACATCAAAATGCTTGCCGAATCCATTACGCAACTGCCTTATCTTCCCGATAATGTGCCGGCTTTCATGGCTCCCATGGTTCGCAAGCAAATGCTCGCGACCAGCGGGACAATGGCGCTGCCCGATGGCGTGAGTTCCAGCACGGCGTTCGGTTTCCTGGTGCACAACGAGCAATTGCCGTCCACGGCGACCGTCGTGGGACATGACCAGTTCCCTCTGTTTGTCACCGTCGATCTTCCGCGCGAGGCCACCCTGTACAAGTCGCCATTCGGGCTGAGCAGCGGACAGTTATTCCATCTTCCCATGAACCAGATCGGCAGCGTCGGCAACCGCCGCATTCGCTGGCACAGGCGTCTGGGCTCGCGATGGGGACGCAACGACTTGTGGTGGAATGAAACCGAGACATCGCCGACCGTGTTCCAGTGGGCAAAGGCAGACTCGGTTGTCGATCAGTACAAGAATCAGAACCTGCGTCTGTTGGGCATACTTTGCTATGCCTCGGCATGGTCGAACGGCATTGCCCCCGCTGATGACGCCGCCCGCAGCCAGTGGCGGGGATGGGTGTCGCAAATGTTCAAACATTTCGGCAACCGCGTCATCGCCTACGAGGTGTGGAATGAGCCCAACGGCGCATTCTGGAAACCTTTGCCAAATCCCGATCATTACCGCGAACTGTTGCAGGCAACGCACGAGGAGCTGAAAAAGATCAGCACGACGCCGCGCATTGTGGCGGGCGCAACTGCGGGTTTCGATCCGGTGTTTTTTGACCAAACGCTCAGCGATGGATTCAACAAGTACGCTGATATCATCAGCATGCATCCTTATCCGGAACGGCCCGCGGAGTCGCCCGAGGACAATTATCTGACCGAGGACATCGAGGGCTTTCGCGCCGTCATGAACCGGTACAAGTACGATGAGGGCTGGATTACCGAGATCGGCTGGCCCACCACGCCATCCGGCGTCGATGAAATAACACAGGCCAACTATCTTGTGCGCGCTTACACCATGGCGCTCTCACGGCGGATGTCGAAAGTGTTCTGGTTCGATCTACTTGATTGGGAGCGATATTCATGGCGCCAGGCCAACGATGCCCACCTCGGAATCATGGACGTGAATTACCGGCCCAAGCCGTCGAGCATCGCTTACAACATTGCGCTGTTCATGCTCACAGAAACCAAATCGGCGGAGAAAACACAGCAAGGCCAGGCCGTCATCCACACATTTGACATCCAGCGCCACAGCGTCAAGTGGGAGGGGCGGTTGCATCTGGCATGGACACCACGCGAAGGCGACGTTGAACACATCAAACTGCCGTTGGCGGCACGCGGCGGCGTGTTCGCCTTGGATTACCTCGGCGCCGAACAGATGCCCGAGGTGATCGAAGAGATCACCACCAGCGGAACAACCACGCTCGCGGGCGCGGTCAGGCCCGACGCAATTACAAACATGGCCATGATACCCACCATGTATAACGACATGCCAACCACGAAAATCTGTCAGTTCCGGGTGACGCACGAGCCGCTGTATATCTGGGATGTCGGCACCCCGCCCTCGCGCCGCAAATGAGCCGCATCGCCTTAAGGGACGAGCCGCGGCTCATCATCACGGGAGCGCACGTCAAGACGCCGCGCATCCGCCCGGTCTGGATATTCGACAACATGGTGGCGGAAACGCGCGGGGCGGTCGCAAGCGGTCAGACCGTGTACGTCTACGACCGGCGCAACAAATTCCTCGGCAGCGCCATCTACAACGAGAGGTCAAAAATCCGCGCGCGGATTTTCTCACTCGACAGGGAGCTGTTCGACAACAGGTATATCGCCCGCGCCATGGAATCCGCCGTTGAGCGGCGCCGCGCTTTCTACACGCCTGACGATTCCTTTCGCGCCGTGTACAGCGATTCCGATTTCCTGCCCGGAGTCGTGGTCGACAAGCTTGGCGACGTCGTGGTGGTTGAATTACTGACACTTGCCGCCCACCTGCGCCGGACTTCTGTTCTCGCGGCCGTCGAAAAGCTGTTAAGGCCGCCCGGCATCGTCTTGCGTGTGGATGATGCCGCCCGCGAAAAAGAAGGGCTGGATGGAAATGAGCCGCTGACAACAGGCGTTATTCCCCCCGTGCTCCGTGTGCGCACAGACGGTTTTGTGCTGTTCGCGGATCCCATTCATGGGCAGAAATCAGGATTGTTTCTCGATCAGCGATTCAACCGCAGGCTGATCGCGCCATGGTGCGGCCAGGGCCGCGTGCTCGATCTCTTCTGCCACACGGGAGGGTGGGCGTTCACGGCGGCGCTTGCGGGCGCGGCGGATGTCACGGCTGTTGATTCTTCGGGCGAAGCGCTCGAGCTGGGGCGCGCCGCCGCCGCGAAAAATGGTTTCGCGCAAGTGCGGTTCGAGCAGAGCGACGTTTTTGACTTTCTTGCCGCCGTGGGCAGCCGGGGCGCGCAATATGATGTCATCGTGAGCGATCCCCCGGCCTTTGCCAAGTCGCGCAAGCATGTTCCCGAAGCCGTCCGCGCTTATCTGAGCCTGAATTACAGGGCAATGAAACTGCTGAAATCAGGCGGCGTGCTCGCGGCATGCTCCTGCTCGCACCATGTCACACGCGAGGAATTTGACCGCGTTCTCGGAACAGCGGCGCGCAATGCGCGCATGAACTTTCACATCATCGCCCGCGGCGCCCAGGCGCCTGATCACCCGATCCTGCTTGGTCTGCCCGAATCAGACTACCTTAAATGTGTTCTATTAAGAAGGGTTTCATGAAGATGAAACAACCAATTGCACACACAAAAAAGATAATTGTGCGGCTCTTGTGGCAATTACTGCAGCGCCGCGATCAAACGCGCGATTTCATCCTCATCATTATAGAAATGCGGCGACACCCGCAGGAAACCGCGCCATGCGGCCACGACAATGCGATGATCGTTCATGAGCATGGTCTTGCGCGGCAACAGGATCAACATCCTTGCGATATAAGCAAACGATGCCCGCGCGCTGACAAAATCCATGCCCGCGTCAAGCAACAGGCGCAGGCTGGCGCCCAGCGCCGTGATGGCAAGCAAGTTGTGACTCATCCCAGATCAATCTCTGGTGTGTTGACAGTTTTCATATATACGCGATTGTTGCCCGGCCGCCGCGCCAGATGTCAAGCGGCAGGGGGATGATCCGCTCAAATGCCATGACGTTGCATGTAATAGCGCCGCCGGGGACAGATGCTGCAATCCGGATTCCCGCACAGCAACAACGTTTGACGCTTGCGCAGAATGCCGATCACGGCGTCCGCCATTTGGGGCAAATACAGCAACTGGCTTTCAGCCCGCGCAACACACATATCCCGCAATATTCCAAGCTGGCGCAATTCGGGTTCAATCTCACGAAATCCCCGCGAACATCCGGGCGGCTCGTATATCTGGGTGTGCTCGATCTGGCCCTGTTCATTGAAAAACCAAGCGGTCTCGCAGTTCTGGTTGGGTGTGAAAGCCACTTGGACGTAGGGCATACCGGCCGCGACTTCGCAAAGGTGCAGGGATGAATTGGTGTTTTGATTTACGCCGAGCATGAGGATTCTGGCTCCGCGCCTGCGCATGCGGTCAAAAGGTGAATCGAGGCCAATCGGCGTGGCCCGCATATGATTTCGGACAATCTCCTCGGCGTCAGGACCAATGACCGCGACGGAATGCGTGGGATGAAAACTGCGCATCGCCCCGGGATAAAGCCGCACGGCCTCGGTAATGGCCCCGACACGGGATTTGGTGTGCGCGATATCAAAGGGCTGCACGTTCCAGACCGGAAGGCAGTAGGTGAAAGTGGGCGTCATGAGGTGCCCGCCTGGGCTGATGACATCCATCATGGCATCCACAACACATTGCGGCCCGCCCTCCACAGGCCCAAGGCTCTTAAATGAGCTGTGAAGAATCACATTGTCGCCAGGCGCGAGACCAATGTCCCGGAAAGCCCGCGCAAGATCATTGGCCGTCAAGACAGCACTATCACCGATATTGATTTGTCCGTGTCTGTCCAGTTCGTCCCGCTCGTTATGTGATGTATTCATGATCGCCTTATTGACCGAATGGTTCTGATGGCAGTAGACAAATCGCGGATACAGCGACAGAAGGCAAGCCGATTATGTCAGGCAATCAGGCATTTGAAACCGACACAATCGCCGCCCCGGCAACGGGAGCGGGCGAATCTGCCGTTGCCATTGTCAAATTGAGCGGGCCGCGCGCGCTGGATATTTTCGGGGCCATGTTTGTCCCGAGCGGCGGCAGGCCCGCGCGGTTGCTGCCGGACCGCCGGCTGACGCTGGGGCAGATACTTGACGCCAGCGGATGCGCGATCGATGACGGGCTGGGCGTCGTGATGCGCGCGCCGCACAGCTTCACGGGTGAGGACACCGCCGAGTGCCATTGTCACGGCGGACGCGCCGTAGTCTTGTCAGTGCTCGACAGTTGTTTCACGCTGGGCGCGCGACCCGCCCGGCCCGGTGAATTCACGCGGCGCGCCTTCCTGAACAACCGCATTGATCTGTCGCAGGCTGAAGCCATAGCCGATCTTGTGGCTGCGCGCACATCTCTCAGCCGCAAACTTGCCCTCAGGCAGTTGCGTGGCGGCCTCTCCGAAAGAATCGCGGCGTTGCGGGGCCGGCTGCTTGACGCCGCGGCGCAAATTGAAGCCCAGCTTGATTTTCCCGATGAAGAGCTTCCGCCGCTTGCCCGCCAGCACATCATCACTCACTTTCATGAAACGGAGACCGAAATCGCGCGCATGCTGGCGGGATTTGAGCGGGGCCGGCATGCGCGTGATGGGGCGCGCGTGGTCATCGCCGGCCCCCCCAATGCCGGCAAATCAAGCCTGTTCAACGCGCTCGTGGGCCGCGAGCGGGCCATCGTCACGCCCCATCCGGGCACCACGCGCGACACGATTGAATCAACAATCGAGGCCGGCGGAATTCCCGTGACGCTCGTTGACACGGCAGGCATACGCAGCGCCTCCGACAACATCGAGCACATCGGCATTGAGAGGGCAAAAGAGGAGATCGGCCAGGCGGATATCGTCCTCCTCGTGCTTGACGCCTCTGATCCATCCGCTCCCGCGCCGGCATTGACCGAGGCAGACTCGCATGTCATTGTTCTGCTGAACAAATCCGATCTTATATCATCCACCGCCCCATCTGTTCAACTGACGCCCGAGCATGCAATACGAGTTTCTGCGGTCACCCGCGCCGGCCTCGAAGAAGTTGAACGCAGGCTGGCGGAATCGCTCGTGGGATGCGCGGGCGAGGATGAGCTCATGGTGGCCAACGCGCGCCATGCCCAGTGCCTTCGCGGCGCGCTGCAATCTCTCGCCTGCGCGCGATCGGCATTTGAGCGCGACATGCCTGAGGAACTTGTGATGGTTGATGTGCGCGGCGCAATCCACCGGCTTGGCGACATCATCGGAATCGGCCTCGAGGACGACATCCTCGACAGGATATTCAACACCTTTTGCATTGGGAAATGACAGCAAATGACTGCTGAACGTGCAACTTCGGCATCCCATTATCATCAGCTCATCATCAGCGCACTTCTCGCGCTGCTTTTATCCATTCCCTCCGCCGAAACACGCGCCGTTACCACCAATACAATCACACCGCCGCCCCGGCGCGATGTGCCCGGGCGCCGCATCGCGATAACTTCAGGCACAATCTATGTGCCGTCATACTTCAATTCCGAGCTGACAACCGGCGCGGACACCGGAAACCTGCACATCTTCGGTTACACGGGAATGACAAACCAGGATCACTTCAACCATTTCTATGCGATCGGGGATCTCTTCAAACTGACATCGCTTCGCCCCGCAGCTTCCGAGGAACAATGACCCGAACCATCAATGTGAAAGCCCATCCCAAGGCAAAACACGAAAAGATCGAGCGCCGCCCCGACGGCTCCTACGAAATTTGGACCACCGCTGCGCCAGAGAAGGGCGCGGCCAATGAATTAATCACACGCATGCTTGCGCGCGAGCTTGGCGTCGCGCCCAGCCGCGTCATGCTGCGCCGCGGCGCCAGTTCGCGAAACAAGGTGTTTGTGGTTGAATGATGCCTACCGAGCGGGCTTCGGCACATCGCTTATTAGAATATGCGCGCCAAGCACGGTATAGTTGCCGTGTGTTTTCTCAAAACCGGGCTGTCCGCCGCCAACAAAGATATTCAGCGTGCCCGGCTCAACCACTTTCCTGCCCTCGGCGTTGACGATCGACAAACGATCCGGACCCAATTCAAACGACACATTTTGCGTCCCGCCCGGTTTAAGGCTGATCCGCTTGAAGCCTTGAAGCTGAAGGGACGGCGTCGGCAAAGAGCCAACCTTTTGCACAGACGGCTTCACATACACTTGCACGATTTCATCGCCCTGCCTGGCGCCAGTGTTTGTCACATCCACGCTGACCGTCACGCTCCGGCCTGCTCCATCGGTCTTGAGAACCGTCTTCAGGTTTTCATACTTGAAGGTCGTGTAACTCAGCCCGCAGCCAAACGGATAGAGCGGATCGCCCTTGAAGTACTTGTATGTGAAGCCATCGGCCATATTGTAGCTTGTATATTTTGGAAGCTGTTTCAGGGATTTGTAGAATGTGACAGGCAGCCGCCCGCCGGGATTATAATCGCCAAACAGCACATCGGCAATGGCCGTGCCGCCCTCCTCGCCTGGATACCACGCCTCGATGACCGCCCGCGCAGTCTCCTGCTGGCGGTTGAGCGCCAGAGCGCTCCCATTGAGCGCCACAACAACCACCGGCTTGCCCGCCGCCCGGACGCGCTCATAAAGCTCATCCTGGATGGCTGGCAGCGCGATGTCTGTCCGGTCGCGCTCCTCGTTCTCAACACTGGTATCTATGCCGGGCACGAACACCACCAGGTCGGCCTGCTTTGCGGCTTCTTCAGCTTTCTTAAATGGATCAGTTTCGGGAACCGCCCATTCAAAACGCGCCACCGCGCCGATTTTGTCCTCATAATATTCGATGACAATCTTATATGCGCGTCCCGCTTTCAGATCGATGGTCGCGCTGTTGCGTTTTGGTGCGTGCTGGGTCCAGTCGTCGATCACACGCTTGCCATCGATGCTCACCCGTACGCCGTCATCCGTGGTCAGGCACAACACGTGTTTGCCTGAAGCAACAGGCGTAATGACGCCATTCCATCTTGCGGAGAAACTGTCGGCGTTGACGCCGTCCGCGGGGCTGTTTTGTCCCCAGTCGAAATTGATCTGCGAGTCCACCCTTGTGAGCGCGGGTTTCCCCTTCAGTTCCATATTGTTGAAGTATTCGCCTTTCAAACCGTGGGCGCCTTGCGCGCCATCGGCGGGTTTCAGGACATTCGATGGAACAAGCTCCAGTCCCCCGCCTGAAATATCGCATCCCTTCACGTAAATCACTTCTGAATCAGGGGCGGCTTTCTTCCTGATGCCCTCGAACGGAGTGACAGCATGCGACGGTGTGCCGTTATAATTGCCAAGCAACACATCGGTTGTGTTGGCGTTCGGCCCGATCACGGCTATCGTATTGTATGCGCCCTTCTTCAGCGGAAGGAAAGCTTTCTCGTTTTTCAACAACACGATCGACTCGCGCGCCGCTTCCAGCGCAAGCTGGCGGTGCGGGGCGCTGTCGACCACGGAGAAGGGAATTTTTGAGTAGGGCGCCATCTCAGGCGGATCAAACATGCCAAGCCGGAAACGGGCCATGAAGAGCCGTTTAACGGCGGTATTGATGACATCCTCCGTCACAAGCCCCAGCCGGACCGCCTCGACAAGTTTTAGATAGGCGCTGCCGCAGCACAGATCGCAGCCGTTCTTGACCGCAAGGGCGGCCGCTTCAGGGGCGGTTTTCACAAACTTGTGGCGAAGGTAAATATCCTCGATCGCCCCGCAATCCGACACGATGTAGCCTTTGAATCCCCAGTTCTTGCGCAGGATTTCCTCCTGCATCGGGATGCTGCCGCAGCACGGAAAGTTGTTCGTGCGGTTATAGGCGCACATCACTGAGTAGGCTCCGCCCTCACGGACGGCGGCCTCAAAGTGGGGCAGAAATGTCTCATACATGTCGCGCTGATTTGCCAGCGCGTTGAAGGTGTGGCGTTGCGGATCAGGCCCGCTGTGCACCGCGTAATGTTTCGGCGTCGAAACCAGCTTGAGGTATTTTGTGTCATTCCCCTGCAAACCCGTGATAAAAGCCACCGCAAGGCGCGATGTCAGATAGGGGTCTTCACCATATGTCTCCTGCCCGCGGCCCCAGCGCGGATCGCGGAAAAGATTAATGTTGGGCGACCAAAAGGTCAGGCCGATATAGGCGGGCTTGTTTTTCCTGATGGCATCATTGTATATCGCGCGCGCTTCATCCGAGATGGCCACGGCCACGCGATGCACAAGAGCGGGATTCCACGTGGCGGCCAATCCGATGGCCTGTGGAAACACGGTGGCAATGTAGCTGCCAGCCACCCCATGCAGACATTCATTCCACCACTTGTATTCCGGGATGCCAAGCCTTGGAATGGCGGGCGCGTCGTGGACCATCTGTGACACCTTTTCTTCCAGCGTCATTTTTGAGACGAGGTCGTTGACGCGCTCCTCCATGGGCAGAGACGCATTTTTGTAGCGCGACTGGAGATCGGGCCCGGTTGATGCTTTGTCAGCCATGCCCGCTTTCTGCGCAAACACCGGCGGTATGATGATCATGCAAACGGCTGCCATTAGATGAAACAAATGGGTTTTCATGATTCTCTCCTGAGTGAAAGAATGGGTTCGGCCATAAGACCACATGAAACGAGCTGATATTGATGTGTCCACGACTTTCCTGTCGTGATGAATTCTCCGGGCCCTGTCCATTTAGTGTGCGGCAGCGCATGATGCAGAGGCCCGTGGGAATTTCGCCTGTGGCCCAACACCTCGATGCGAAGTTCGACTTCATCGCCATCGATGTGATCCGTGATGTCGAGCTCGTTCGGCTCCCAGGCAATCATCCCCGCCGCGCGGCCATTGACCCATACGCGGACAGCCACACCCTTGTAGTGCGGCGTCTCTATGAACAGGCGCCGCCCGCCTGATTTGACCGCGGCAAACATCCCAGAGATGTTGCGCACATACGAAACCGTGCCGGAATAGAAAGGCAGTCCCTGCTTTGTCCAATCGCCAATCGCCAGCTTATCGGGAAAAGTGGTCATCGTCACTGATGTGCCGTCAACGGCCACGCCAAAGTTGCCCAGAAGATAGATGATCTCCAAGCCCGGATGGGATTCATCATATTCACATTGGAGCGCAATCTCGTTTCCGCCCTTGCGAATGAGCGCCGGAGCGACAGGGATCATGCGCAACGACTTGTCAACCCACCATCCGCAATCCGATTCTGATGACAATGCCGCGCCATTCACCGAGATCCGGTAAAGATCCGGCCGCTCAATCGCAAGCCACAGACCGCCCGACGCGGGCGCGTCCACGCGGAAATTGTATTTGAGTGAAACGGGCACACAGCGCGGATTACGCGGCATTTCACACGCCCACGGCTGAACCATTTCCCCGCCGCGGCGCGCGATTCCAAGCGCGTCCCGGACGGCATCATCAACACGCAAAATCTCGTCCGCGGACTTCCATCGCCCTTGCCCGATCCTGCAACGCGGACGGTCGAGAACCAAACAGTTGTGCTCGGAAAGAACAATCGCCCATGTGCCGCCATTGCCGAATTTTTCACATGATTCCGTGCGCAGGATGGGGCGCACCGGCAAACGCGCGCCGCCCTTTCTTTTCTTCGGAACAACAAACAAACGGCTGCCGAGTGCGGGAAGATTCGTGCTGATTGCCCACATCCCGCTTTGGCGCTGCGCATGAGCCGCATACATTCCGCCATCGCGGGGATCGAGTTCAATCGGATCGCCCTCACAATCGGCAAATCCTCGTATGACAACATCGGGAAATGCTGCATTGCGCTCGCAAGCCATCGTTGGATCATGGAGTCCGGGAACATCGGCGGGATCGTGACCTGTGTTGCACAAAAACAAATAATACCTGTCCCGATCCTCCCGCAGCAGATACAAAACGGCGGCGATCTCCTCCCCGCCCGCGTCGGCGATGGAGAGGCGTCGCGCGGAAGCTTCAACGGATTCCGCCAGTTTGGGACTGGAAGCAGGCGCGCTGGCGCAGTTTCGCGCGAAATCGAGCGCCTCATCCGAGGGCAACGCGTCAACATAGCGGGGCGGTTCGCCCGCAAAAACAACACCACCGCCAAAATCCCTGAATTTCCGTAGCAGCGACAGCGTTGTCGAGCGGATGGTCGTCATGGGAGGCACGATTACAGCGCGATAATCCGCCTTGCCCACAACAAGCGCGGGGCGGCCCGCCCGCCGTTGTGCCACGCCATGGCGCGATAAAATATCCTCATCGCCATAATCAAAATCAATGTGCGCCGCCAGCAGCGCGTCGCGCAGTTTGATCAGCGTTTCGTCCTGACGCCTGATATATTCACTCTGATTCCATCCCAGACGGACTCCGAGCCATGCGCTTTCAATGGGGTGGATGACGAGCAAGTCGCGCACTTCCGCGCCGCGGGTCATGACCGAATGGATGCGCGCAAAATAGTCCTCAACGGTGCGATACGCCTCCCACCATGGAGACTGGTAAAATACGGAGGCGGGATAATCGCGCTTGGCCTGCCCTTCCATGGTGTACCATGAAAGGTGCTGGCACCGCAGATTTATACCGAGCGCGGCTTGCCAATCGCCCAGTGCCTTGTGGCCCGCGAAGGGAAAATCCCAGCCTGTGCAGCCGTAAGTCTCGGTCAGCCGCCACTTGCGTCCAAATTGCCGCGCAACGGAAACCGCGCATTTCGCCGTGTCATACTCGCGCAAATGCTCCGTCAGCAGATCGATTCCGGGCGCCTGCATGTGCTCATAAAACCGCATGGCGCTGCCGACAACAGCGGTCTGGGTGGAAAGCATTTCCTCCAGGAGCACATGACCGGTAAACAGCAGTTTGTTGCCAGCGCACCACTCGCCAATCTGGCGCGCAAAAGCATCAACGAAAAGGCGGGTCACGCAATCATGGTAATGATACCGCGCTTGCGACACTTCCAGTCCCTCAACATCAAAAAACAATTCGGGCAGACGCGCCAGCAGGTCGTATCCATAACGTTTGCTGAACACCGCGGGAAGTTTTTCCGTCCATGGAATGCCGCGCTCCCTCGCCCACAAAAACGTCGGGCCATAGTTTGGCTCATCAGTGAAGATACCGGGCACGGTCTTCCCAAAGTCGCGCCCGCAACGTTTGCGGTAGGCTTCGTGGGTGACTCTGATGAACTCACGAACCGCATCGTGGTTCATCGTGTCGAGATACGTGTAACCGTTGTACCAGCTCGTATTGCTCTCCATAATGACGCGAAACAGCAGAAGCGACTCGCCGCGATCGAGCTTCAGGGGTTGTTTGCCGCGCGCAATCGCCTTCAATCCGGCCGCTTCATGCCCATCAACGCGTGCAACAAAAGCGCCCAACAGTTCATTGTCCCATTTCAGACGGCACGTCTTGGAAAGCACATCCAGTCCGAGATAGCGCATGCGGTACTTGGGATTGCATGTGACTATGCCTCCCGCGGCGCCTGAAGGCCAGCGGTCTTCATCGTACAGCCACGCCATCATGCCCTGCTTCCCAGCCTCATCAATGCAGGCTTGAACACACTCAAACCACTCGTCGGAGAGATACTCCGTGGCCAATCCCACGCGCGAGTGCATGAAAAAGCCGCCCAACCCCATCTGCTTCATGATCCGCACCTGCCGGCGCAATTCCGCCGGTTCCAGCTTTCCGTTCCACGCCCAGAATGGCGCTCCGCGGTATTCACATCCAGGATCAGCAAACTGCCGCGCAAACAGACGATCGATACTCATTTCATATCCTTCCTTTTAACGCAGATGACCGGGTGAAATTAATCCGATGGCTCATCGCCAACTTTGCCGTCTTTTAGGAACGGCAAATGGATGCTGGCGCGGACTTCCTTACGGTTCTCGTCCCGGATGATAATCAAATCGTTGCCGGCGGCTGCAATCTCACGCACATGTCCGAAACCGGCTGGCACTCGGGCAACGCCCATAATATAGTTCACCACAAAGGGCTTGGTTTTGGACAATTGAACATCAGTGGCAATGCCCATTGTCTTGATCGGATTCTTCGCCGCGGATGGGGCAAGTCCCTCATGAAAACAGGATGTGACTTCCTCTATGCCGAGCGTGTTGATGCTGCGCCCGCTCCATGGCGGATCATGACGCCCGCCATTGTCATGCCACAGCACCGTCGAGGCCAGCACCTTTGGATCCTTCAGGCCAAACCAGACATATTTCTGCCCGTGGAACACAACCGCCGACCATCCCGGATAAACAGAACTTTCGGCGCACACCATGACAAGATCATCATAGCCCCGCCGGGCCGGATAACACGACAGATCCGCCATTCCCCCATCGATGCGTTCCACGCTGGAGAAAGATGTGAACAGGGAGCCGGGTTTCAGAATTTGATACGCTTTCTCCCTCGGATCCGAAAACACCCGCGGATAGACCTGTCCATGCACGAAAGGCGCAACCGAAACAAGACCGCTTCCCTCGGCATCCGGAAACGCGATGTTGGCATGGTGGCCAAAACACATGCGTCCGCTCATCCCCGCCGCCTCATGACGGCAATAGATTGCGTTGTGCCCATCGCGCAAGCTGATGCTCTTGCGTGCGAGACCCGGACGCACCATCAGGCGCATTTCCATTTCAAGGGTCGTGCGCATCCCGCGGCGGCACAGATTCCTGAACGCCCATTTTCGGCTGGCTGTTTCGCCATGCGATGGATGGCGTTCGCCATGGTAAGGGGCATCATTGCTGCCAAAGGGCATGCAGAAAAAATCCCCGCGCAGCGGCACGAGAACCGGGGAATTATTCATTTTGATCCGCTCATTCCACCACGGGAACACACGATATGGTTGCACGGGAGCCTTGGTGTTTCTGAAAAACGTCACCGGCGCCAGGTGGCCACCGAGCAAAGTGACCGCAACCGAGATTTCAGCGGTCTGGATCAGTAAACTGTCCTGACCGAAGACATTTTTGATCGGTGCTTTCGTTGTCATTTCATGAACTCCTTTTCATGAGTTTTGGTGATGTCACATTGGGATTTCGGCATTGCGGCGGATGTCGCGCTCGCGCTGGAAGAACTCACGTTCGAGAGACGGAACGACACGGTCGGCTTTCACAGCCTTGATGAACTCCGCGAGCGACTCGGCAATCATACCCATGAGAGCGTTGCCCTTCACAACACTCGCGGCGCGGGCGTCTCCGGCATAATGATCTGGGAAGCTGCTGTACCAACCAATGCCGGAAAATGAATCCGGAAGGTGCTTCGTGCGGCCCTGGTTGAAGGCGGGTGTCGCCGGAACTCTGTCCATCTTTACCAACTCCGGAGAAACCGCCAGCAGACAACTCGTTTCGCACTCGCATGCGTGGCCGTGCACTTTCGTTTCGAGAAGCGAGTTCCAGCGCGCTTTTCGTTCGGCGTTGAGCCATTCACCCTGAACGTAAAGGCTGTAGGGCTTTTCCTGCCAGAGACTGCACTGGGCCAGGTATTTCACCAAGAAACAATTGCCGCCGTGGCCGTTGTGGATGATGATTTTTTTGAAACCATTGCGCCCGATCTCGTCCAACACGCCTTCGATCAGTTCCATCAGAAGCGACGGTTTGATTGTCAGCGTGCCGGGGAAACACCGCGCCTCATAAATCTGGCCGAAATAAAAGGGGGGAAACACAATCGCCGGTTCCAACTTCGAGGCGAGCACCGCGGCGCGATGCGAGATGAGCACATCGGTGCCCAGCGGCAGGTGCTCGCTGTGTTTTTCCAGCACGCCCATCGCCACGACACACACGCCCGTCTCGCGCACGGCATGGGCAAATTCAGTCGATGACAACTCTTCCCAACGCATCAGCAATCTCCTGAAACTATTTATATTCAAGAGCCTATGCACCTGGCTCTTACAGACTTTTCATGACATTCACAACGGGAGTTCAAGCTTTAGCTTGTGATTCACGCATGAATTATGACACGGGATGAAATCCGAATGCGGCATCCAAAATCATGCGTCCGATGATCGCACAATGAAAAGGAACGTCTGGAAAGCGCTCATCATCACTTTCCCGCAAGATGACGCTGGAGAGTCTGAAGAGATATTCTCCGCTTTCTTCAGCCGGTTTGACATCTGCGGCATTCATGACTTTACCGCGGACGGCCGCCGCGTCTGGGGTGTCTATTTCGAGTCCGGCAAGATGCCGGCGAACCTGGCTGACGATTTCCGGCGCGAGGCGGAAAGCCGCGGCATCAGGCTTGCCCGACCGCCTTCCGTGGAAGTCGTGCCCCGCGAGGATTGGCATTCCAACTGGCGGGCATACTTCAAGCCCTTGACCGCGAGCGCCAGAATCCGCGTCATTCCGGCATGGGACAAATCAAAAACCGCCCCCGCCCCGCCCGGCGCTGTCAATATCTTCATTGAACCAGGCATGGCGTTCGGCACCGGCACGCACGCCACAACCCGCCTTTGTCTGATGCTTGCCGACAAGTGCATCCGCGGCGGCGAAAGAATTATTGATGCGGGAACAGGCAGCGCGATACTAGCCATCGCCGCCGTCAAGCTGGGAGCGCGGTCCGCCATCGGATTCGACAACGATCCCGACATCGAAGAGAATGCCCGCATCAACATCAGCCTGAATGATGTGGAACCGCATAGAATCAGGATTCTTGTGGGCGGAGTGGAATCGGTCAGCGGGCGCGAATTCGATCTGGCCTTCTGCAACATGCTGTCAGTCAATTTTACGCCACTGTTGAGCCCGATCAGAACACTGCTTAAGCCCGGCGCCACTCTTATTTTGTCGGGATTCCTTCTTACTGAAACAGAGGAAATTCAGGAGCGCCTCGCAAAGGCGGGATATGGCATCAGTGGTTTTGAATCTCTCGAGGAATGGGGAGCGCTCGCCGCACGAGCAACATGACACCGTTTCTGCCAAAACGGCTGCCAATCAGGCCGCGCGACCGTGTGCTCGAGATTGGTTCCGGCGGCCGCCCCCACAACCGCGCCGATGTGCTGACCGATCGTCATTGCCTGGACAACAGCCAGCGTGAGGGCAAAAGCCTCAAGCGCGACAAAAGGCCGCTTGTCATCGCTGACGGCGAAGCCCTGCCCTTCGCTGACAAATCATTCGATTACTGCATCTGCATGCATGTCCTCGAGCACGTCCGAAATCCAGCGCGCCTGCTTGACGAGATGCAGCGTGTCGCGCGCGCCGGATATATCGAGGCGCCCACGGAACTGTTTGATTGGCTGTTCGCCGTGCCTCCCTACACCGAAATCCATCACTGGTTAATCAACCTATCGCGCGGCGAATTGATCATTTCACCAAAGACCGGCGGGGATGCACCGCAACGCTTCGCTTTCCTTTTCGATTACTTGCGCAGTGAGGACGGTTATTTCGAGCGCTGGATGGAGAAACATCCGCATCTTTTCACCGTGCAATATGAATGGGCTGGGACGATCCGCCACCGCCTGCTCGACCGTCAACCCGCTGAATTGCGGGACGATCATGAGGCGGCTGACTATCTCAGCGGCAAAATGACCATCCGGAATTTTTACTGGGGTTCAGGTTTGTGGGGTTTGAAGCGCTGGCTGTACGCGCATTGTTTGCATCCGGTATGGAGGAAGCGCGCCAAGCGCGCGGTCTGGTTGATCACTGGAAAACATCATGGTTGACACACACAATCCAACCGCCGGTCTCCCCCGCGTGAGCGTCATCATCGTCAATTACGAAACGAGCGCCATGGTGAAGCGATGTGCCGCATCACTGCGCGGCCAGCCTGTCACCCATGAAGTGATCGTTGTGGACAACCCATCCCCGGCCAATGACGCTGACAATCTCGAGGGATTGGGCGTTCGCGTGATCAGGAACAGGGAGAACATCGGTTATGGGCGGGCATGCAATGCCGGCGCGGTGGCGGCGCGCGGCGGATTGATCTGTGTGCTCAATCCCGACACCGCCCTGCCCGAAGGCGCGCTCGGCGCATGGGCCAGCCTGATGGAAACAGAACTTGCCGCCGGACGCCGCATCGGCCTTCTGGCCCCGCGCCTTCTGAATGACAACGGCGCCGCACAGAGATCGGCCTATCAATTTGTTAATCCATTGAATTATTGGTTGTATCACTCGATAGCGGCCGGCGCGCTGAAGGCGCTGCGCAAGTCGTTCCGGCTGCCTTCGCCTGAATCGCGCCGGGGCGTGCGGAGCGCCGGCTGGGTCATGGGCGCCGCGCTCATGATTCAGCGGGACGCATGGGATGCCGTGCGCGGATTCGGCGAGAATTACTTTCTTTACGCTGAGGACACCGACCTTTGCTGGCGCCTGCGCGAAGCAGGTTGGGACGTGTGCTACACGGGCGACGTTTCAATCATTCACACGCAGGGCGACCCGCCGCCTGAACGCCGCGCGCTCAGCATCGCGCGTCTCTTCGACGGCATCAACACGTTCATCAGCCAGCACTATGGCGCGCCGCGCCGTGCCGCGGTTCGCGCCTGCGTCATCACCGACATGATCCTGCGAATAGCCCTGTACAGCATGATGCGCTTGAGGCGTCCGGGCGACAAACTGCTGGAAAGCCGGCTGGAAGGCGCAAAGCGCGTCTTGCGCAACTACCGGAGGCGTCAGTAAATTTCCGGTTTGGGATCGCGCGCAAGGAGCATGTCCCTTGCCGCCGCGACATCCAGTCCTTTGTGCGCGACAGCATATACCGCGTCGCACAACGGCATGTCGATGCACATCAGCTTTGCGAGGTCGTGTGCCGAGCGTGAAGTGCGGAAGCCTTCGACAACTGCGCCCACCTCGCTCAGCGCCTGCTCAACACCGCGCCCCTGCGCAAGCAACTCGCCGAAGAGCCGGTTACGGCTGTGGCGGCTCATCGCCGTCACAACCAGGTCGCCAAGTCCGGCAAGTCCGCTGAGCGTCTGCGCCTCCGCACCCATCGCAACCGCCGCGCGTGCTATCTCAGCCAGACCGCGCGTGATGAGAGCCGCCTTGGTGTTGTCGCCGAATCCAATACCATCGCATATTCCGGCAGCAATGGCGATGACATTTTTCAACGCCGCACCAAGCTCAACACCCTTGACATCATTTTGTGTGTATACGCGAAACGCGGGCGACATGAACAGATCTCGCGCCCGCTCAGCGGTGCGGATCTCCGGCGAGGCGCTGACAACCACAGTCGGAATCCCGCGGCATACCTCCTCGGCATGGCTTGGCCCCGACAGCGCCGCATAGCAAGACATGACAGATCCGCCAAAGAACTCTTCGAATATCTGCGAGGGAAGCAGAAGACTCCCTTCCTCGATGCCTTTCGAGCAACTGACAAAGAGGCGCGCTCCCAGACCGCGCCGCGTGTCGCGCAACCGCCCGAACACCGAACGCACCGCAAAGGACGGGACCACGCTGACAATGATGTCCGCGCAGTCCGCGGCGGCTGAAAAATCCGGTTCAAAGCCCACGCTGTCGGGCACGCGCAAACCCGGCGGTTTGCCCGGGACGCGATCGCGGCGCAGAAATTCGAGCCGCGCCGTGTCAATATCCCACACGACGACATGACAGCCCTTGCCCGCCAGCAAATCGGCGAGCGTCAGCCCCCACGCACCCGCGCCAAGAACGGCAATGCGGTGTTCAGCCATCATTATGCTGCTGTAGGATCAGACGGGATTCCCACGGTGGGGATAGGTTCGCTGTCTGCCAGATCCGCGCCGCACCCGAAAAATTTCTTCTCGTTGCCCGCCATAAGACGCTCGATGTTGCCCTTGTGGCGGACAAGCACAATGATGGAAATGACCAGCGCCATAACCAGCACCAGCGCCGACTGCTTGTAATAATAAAGCAGCACCGGTAGCAGGATCGCGCCCGTCACCGACGCCGCTGACACGTAACCCGTCAACGCGATGATGACCACGCCGACAACCACCGTGATGAGTGTCTCAACCGGCGCGATCGCAATAAAAACACCCAGCGTCGTGGCCACGCCCTTTCCGCCTCGGAAATTGACAAAGCATGAGAAAACATGCCCGAAGATGGCCGCCGCGCCAACCAGCAACGATTGAAAAGCCGATGGCGCCGTCACGCCAAACATCGCGGGCAGTATCGCCACTGGCGCAAGACCTTTTAGAACATCAAGCAGGAGAATCGTCAAACCGAGTTTCTTGCCGAGACAGCGGACAGCGTTCGTCGCACCGAAATTCCCGCTGCCATGCTCCCGAAGATCGATGCCACAGAAATGCCTGCCAATGATAAGGCCCGTCGGAATCGACCCAAAAATGTAGGCCAGTAATATCGCGAGTATGATCCACATGTGTATAATTCACCACAAAGACGGCGCGGGATTCAATAAAAAGGCGGCCCGGCATGATGCAGGTCCCTCACCATCGGTAAATCATAGTGGCCGGATCGCCCGGCCTTTCAAATATTTTCTCCAGTGTGACCGAAGTCCGCGATTCGGCCCGCTTGCGTGCGCCTTCATTGACATATAATGGGCGCAGGGAGATTGAATTGATGACACCCAGCGCATCCTCATCGGGCGACAGCGTGCGGACTTGCCCGGAATACCAGTACTGCATCCATAGATAAAATGTGCCCGTCGGCGCGATGAAAAGCGATCCCCGCGGATCAAGCGTTCGCGCCAGCAGTCTGCCATAAATATTGTACACATGATCGCGGTCGAGCGCCCGATAAATGCGCGGCATGCACGCGACGGATTGAAAAAGAAATATTCCCGCAATCAAGGCAGGCGCCAGAACGAACGCTCTGCGGACTGACGTCTGTTTGAAGGACATGGACAGGCGCCTGCACGCCATCGCGCGCCGCAGGCTCATCACGCCGATCAGAGGCCACAAGAACGCCAGCGTTGCGTAACGCTCCGGATTGCGTGTTTCGTATATGGCCGGATACAAAGCCGCCAACACGAACCACACAAGGAACAACAGATCGCGATACCTTGGTCTTGATGCCGGCATTGCCATCATCAGCGCCAGCAAAGCCGCAAGACCGCTAAACAGGAGCGCCTGCGGCACAGCAATGATGCCGCCGCGAGAAAAGCCCTCCGCAAATTCATGAACCAGATGATCCCCGATGAATTTTTGCCGGTAACGCCCGAGATAGGCAACTGCCGCGGTTGCCCCTCCAGGGAAAAGCGAAATGATTGTGAGACTCGTGAAGACCATGGCGCATAACAACACAAGCGTGATGACACGCCCGCGTCGCGAATATCCGCGCGCGGGCAATATGCATACAAACAGTCCCGCGCTCCACAACCACGGCTCCGCGGTATGCATCATGCTGCCGGCCAGAAATACAAGCCAGACCGGGACAGCCATGCGCGCGGGGGCCGCGCGAAACTTGAGCATGCTCACAATGCCCAGCAGATAAAACAGAACCAGCGGCAAATGGTCGTTCCAGGAATCAATGAGAAATTCACCCCCGGCGGTCAGCAAGAAACCGGTCATTGCGGCAATCGGCAAAGCGATGTTGCGGGAACCAAAAAGCGCGTGGCGCGACGCGGTCATAAGCAGAAAGACGAACACAAGAAGCGTGATATACAGCCCCACCCGGCACTGGATAAGATTCGGATTCGCCAAACGCAGGATTGTCAGGATATAATATTCAAAGCAGTTCTGCAGGGGGCGCTGCCGTGTCAGCAGATCCGACACATGATCAACTCGCGTTTTGTGCGCCGACAGCTCAAGCCATGTGTCGAAATCAACGTTCTCCTGCGGAAAAGCCAGGCGCCATGCATAAAGAATGACCGCCACAGACGTAAAAACAGTCACACTGATTTCCACACGGCGTTTGCGCATGAATGCCGGACGCAGAATCGCCGCGCACACCGACGCCACAAAAACAAGACCTGTCAGTAAGATGAGCACGGAATATGATGTGGACCATGCGCGTCCCTTCTTCAAGCGTGGAAAAACGCCTTCCGCAACAATCCCAAGCTCGCGCATCGAATCAATGCACAATAAAAATGAGCCACCCCGGAATCTTTTGGATAAAACCAAATATATGGCGATTTGGGAATATTGCCAAATGATGGCGGTATAATCAACTCATGGACAATGTAACATTAGCACGCTATGAAGCTCGGGCGCAGATCGCCAAGGCCTTGGCTCATTCCACACGGCTTTTCATCATCGATGAGCTTTCGCGTCGCGACATCTGCGTCTGTGATCTCACAGAGATGATTGGCGCCGACATCTCCACTGTCTCCAAGCATCTCACGATTCTCAAGTCCGCCGGCCTCGTTCAAGGCAGAAAGCACGGCGCGCAGATATTCTACCGGCTCCGTTGCCCGTGCGTCCTCGGATTTTTTGGCTGCATGGAATCCGTGTTGAAATCGGTCGCGGAAGGAAACGCCTGCTGCGTGGCGTGATCATGCCCTCCGATATTGATTGGCCATTTCGCCAAATATCTTACGGAATAAGGAAGAATCGCACACCAAATGAAACGTGAACTCAAGATACTGAGTGGGATCATCGTCATCTTCATTCTGATTTTCATCATCCCGCTTTCAAACACGAAAGTCACGGATGCGATTCTTGAGGGTTTGCGCCTGCTGCAATGGTATGCGCGCAACCACACACTTGCCTGTGTCGTGCCAGCCATGTTCATCGCCGGGGCAATCATCACTTTTCTGTCGAAGGATGCCGTCATGCGCTACCTCGGCCCGAATTCCAACCGCATCGTGGCTTATGGTCTGGCATCGGTCTCGGGAACGATACTCGCCGTCTGCTCGTGCAGCGTCCTGCCCATGTTCGCCGGCATCTGGAAACTGGGAGCCGGTCTTGGCCCCGCCAGCACGTTCTTGTACTCAGGCCCCGCCATCAACATCCTGGCAATTTTCCTCACAGCCCGCGTTCTGGGATTTAAAATCGGTTTGGCGCGCGCTATTGGCGCCGTCGTCTTCTCCATTCTTGTCGGCCTGCTCATGGCGCTCGTATTCCGCAAGGAAGAACGCGCGCGCGCCAACGCATGGATTGCTGACGCGGCGCCCGCCAAACATCCATGGTGGCAGAAAGGCATCTTTTTCGTCTGCCTTGTGATGTTCCTGATTTTCAGCGACTGGTTTAATCCCGGGAATGTGGTCGTCACGACCACTGACAGCGCATCCTTCAAGGCCACGATTCTTCAGGAGATGGCCGACTCCACCATGTTTCAGTTGGACCAAGACTGGAACAATCACAAAACAGGCGATCAGGTGACACTGACGAAAACCGGGATCGCGAACATCAGGGAGGCCGACACATGGGTCATCCGTATTCATCACGCTCGCTGGTATCTTGCTGGCCTCATGCTTCTGGGAGTCCTGTTTGCGTGCTGGCGCTGGTTGGAGCGAGAGGAATTGCGCGGGTGGATGGTCAACACATGGGAATTTTCCAAAATCATTGTCCCACTGCTTTTTGGCGGGGTGTTTGTTGTGGGTTTTGTCGCGCCCTTTCTGCCGCAACAATATGTTGCCGGCCTCGTGGGCGACAACAGTTGGTCGGCCAACCTTGTCGCGAGCGTCATTGGCGCGTTCTGGTACTTTGCCACTCTCACGGAAATCCCGATCACCCAGGCGCTCATGAAACTCGGCATGAATGACGGTCCCGTCGTGGCCCTGTTGCTGGCCGGCCCCGCGCTCTCGCTACCCAGCATGATTGTGCTCAACCGCCTCATGGGATGGAAAAAAACGGTCGTGTTTTGCCTTCTCGTTGTGATCATGGCCACAGTGACGGGTAAATTCTTCGGCACTTTCTGGTGATGCCGTCCGCATCGCATGCGATGATGCAACCCGCGCAAACAGAGAGATGTCTAAAATATGTCATTTAATGATAAAAGAAGGACAACCACTTGAAAAAGCTGCAAATACTGGGCGCCGGCTGCCCCAAATGCAAGAAGCTGGCTGAAGCTGTCGAAGAGGCGGCAAAATCCCTTAACATTGATTACGAACTAACCAAGGTCACCGACATCAATGAAATCATCGGATTTGGCGTTATGTCCACACCCGCGCTCGTGATTGATGGAAACGTTAAAGTAAGCGGACGCGTTCCAACCATGGATGAAATAAAGAAACTGCTGGCATGAGGCTGGCAATCATGGCCGCATAAACAATCTGTTAAATAGAAAGGCTGATCATGAATTCTTACAGACTCGCTTCTCTCCTCGCCATTGCGGGGCTTCTCCTGTTCTCATCCGTGGCATTCGCGGAAGAAAAGGAAAAGGCCCAATCCGCCCCCGACTCGAAAGCCGCCCTGACCGACAAATCGGCCGACACGGACAAATCCAAGACGCCATCCGCCAACAAGATCATCATTTATTATTTTCACGGCGACATGCGCTGTGCCAACTGCATCAAGTTTGAGAACTGGACCGCCGAAACCCTGAAAACATCCTTCGCTGAGCAGATGAAGGATGGCTCGGTTGAATGGCGCATCGTGAACACCGACCAGAAGGACAACCAGCATTTCATGAAGGATTACCAGCTCTTCACCAAATCGGTCGTCCTCGTGCAGATGAAGAACGGCAAGCAGGTTAAATTCAAAAACCTCGCCAACATCTGGCAGTTGCTCAACAGCCAGAAAGCGTTCATGGAATACATCAAGACCGAGATCAGCGCAATGGCGAACGCCAAATGACGGAGGGGCTTTTTCTTGGCGCGCTCTCGGCGCTGTGGTTTGGCATACTGACATCCATAAGCCCCTGCCCCCTCGCCACCAACATCGCCGCCATGTCGTTCATCGGCAAGCGCGTCAGTAGCCCGGTAAAAGTGCTGCTGACCGGCGCCCTCTACACCCTCGGGCGCATGCTTGCCTACATCGCGCTCGGTTTCGTCGTCGTGAAGGGATTGCTTTCGATCCCGGGCGTCGCGCAATTCCTTCAACAATACATGAACCTGCTCATGGGTCCCCTGCTCATTGTCGTGGGGATTTTCCTGCTCGGTGTGTTCTCGTTTAACATGCCCGGAGTGCCGGGCGGCGAGCGCCTGCGCGCGCTTGCCGAGAAGGGCGGTTATGTGGGAACCGTGTTGCTGGGCATCATCTTTGCGCTGACCATGTGCCCGGTTTCAGCCGGACTGTTTTTCGGCAGCCTGATTCCGATTTCAATCAGTTGCGAGTCCTACCTGCTCATGCCATCCATTTACGGCATCGGCACGGGCCTGCCCGTGATCGCGTTCGCTGTCATCATCGCGCTCAGCGCAGGATCCATCGGCAAGGTGTTTAACAGGTTGTCCCAGTTCGAGTTCTGGGCAAGGCGCGTCACCGGCGCGATTTTTATTATCGTCGGCATTTATTATATCATCAACAACCTGAAGCAATACGGCAGGGTGTTCTTTGATATGGATTGAATAAGCAGACCGGGCGCTGTCCGGCAAACAGAGTGTGCCGCGCACTCTTGCGTATCATCCTTGGTTTCAAATGACATGACCAGAAATGGAGAGAAGAATGGAACCACGCATGCTGATCTGTCGTGGGCTGGTGGTCGCCGATCCACAGACCGCTGAAATTTTCGACACTACAAAATATCCGGAAGGTTGTCTGATAAGCATTGGCGGGCCCATAGTTCGCGGTGAAAGACGGTCGCCCGCCCCTCACCGGTTGTCCATCCTTCTGAATGGTCCAATCAAACACATAACACCCCTTCGCGTTTACCATCAATCTGATGGCAAGCGTATACCAGTTACCGGGTTGAATGTGATCCTGCGGATCAGCGGGCTGGTACACCACGGATGAAAGAGGCGTGTCCGAGCTGTTGTCACGTTGAACCGTCATGAAGCATATCAGGCGGCCGGCCGGGATGCTGCAGGCGGTGCGATCAGCCGCTGTGCCATAGCCGATTTCGAAATCGGCCTCGCGGGCATCATAGTTGCCCGAGCCTGATTTCGGGGAGTAGAGGAAAGCTCCGATGGAACTCGAGGCGCCCATCTCTGTGAGCGGGGGAATGTAGACGCGCCATGTGTAGACGCCTGAAGTGAAGGTCGCGGTCGTGCGCGTCTTCACGCGGTCCCAAGTGTTGGCAGCCGTCTGCTATGAAGAGCGGTGGCGCCCGACGAGAAGGCGGCCACCTGAAAAGAGGTCAGCGAGATTGGCTGAGATGCATTCGTCCAACCGTCGGGAGCGACGCCCCAAGCAGTGGGTGTGTTGAAATCCCATAGGATATACTCTGCCTGGACTGGCATTGTCCATACTATGAAGATAAGTATCGGCAGGCAACGCGCGGATGCCTGCTCAGGCGGTTCCTTCGGTTGTTGTGTCAGGTTGTCTGGGCGGTTGTCTTCGCAACAGAGCTCCAAGCGAGCACAGTTCCTCCGCGCGCAGGAAAAATACGGCGGCAAGATAAACGACCGCCCCAACGATCACAAGAACGGCAAGGCGCAGGGCTTCAGGCGCCTGCAGGGCGCGCATGAGGCTGCTGCGCGAAACAGCTTTGGCTATGTGGAACTCCGGGCGCGCGCCGCTGACGGGCGGACGCACCACCGCCACGAGATACGAAGGATTCATCGGAAGCGAAAGCGTCGCGGTTGTCCGGGCGCGCGCAGGGCGCCGGTGAACATCAACCTGAAAGGCTGCCACACCCGTATCATCGCGCGCCCACGAGCGCACATCCAGCGTGGTTGTCGTCTGCCCGCGCGGGCCGAAAATCGCCACCGCGCTCTCATACCGGAAATTCACGGACGGCGGTGGCAAGGCGGAATGGTCAATCAGCCTCCAGAACTCCTTCCACCCGGCCTCTTCATTGATCACAACGGCCGTGCCGGCGGCCGCATCCTGCGGAAGCCGCAAAAGCGCGCGCGTTCCCTTGGCAAGAACCATGATATGGGGCTGTGTCAGATATTGCGCGGCGATCAGCAGAACAGTCATGGCCGCGGAGGCAAGCGCCATCTTGCCAAACGAGACCCCCATCCTGCGCCCGTCAAGCGATCCAAGCTTGTGGTGAATCATGACAAACGATATGATTGTCGTCGCCGTGTAAGTCAGCGTCGAGCTCAGCGCGATGCCCGGCACGCCCATGAAGCGCATCAGCAGAAAATTAAGGCCGATATTGACCGCCACTCCGATAATATTGATCCACGCGGGCGTCACTGTGTCCTTCATCGAGTAGAACACCCGCGTCGCAAATATGACCAGCGAGTATGGAAGAATCGAGAGCGCGTACAGGCTGAGAAAACGCGCGGTGAAAATGGAGTCGGTGTAGGTGAACTCGCCGCGCTCGAACAACACGCGCGAGATCGGCTCCGCCAGCAGCGACATGCCCAGTGCGATTGGCAACATGATGAAAACCGTCGACCGGAATCCGCGCGACATGTACACGCGAAATCCATCCCAATCCGAATCGGCGGCGTAACGCGACAATGCCGGATACAACACCGTCGCCAGGGACACGGCAAAGATGCCATAAGGCATCATGATAAGCTGAAAACAGAATGTGTAGGTCACGAACGCGCCGGCCACGGTGTACAACAGGTTCGTCCTGACAACCGTGGCGACAAGGTTGGCGATGCTGACGGGCAGCATGGGCGCCGCCAGCTTCGGAACGATCACAAAGAGGGGATCAAATATGTTGAACCGCGGGCGAATCGGCATGCCCGCCTTCAAAAGCCATGGAACCTGCACGAGCGCCATGACCGCCACGCCCAGCGTGGCGGCAAATGCCAGTCCGTCATCGCCAATCCAGCCGATGCGGTAGCCAAACAGGGCCGCGATGACGACGATGTTGTTGAGGATCGGGGCGCCCGCCGTGATGGCGAAAACATCATGCGAGTTGAGTATCGCCATGAAGATGGAATTCAGGCCATAAAAAATCATCTGCCACGCGAAATAGCGCAGAAACACCTCCGCCAGTTCCTTGCTTTCCACCGCCTGATTGCCCCGCGCCAGCCATGTCATCGAACCGATAATCTGTGGCGAAAACACTGCCGCCGCCAGTGAAACCAGCGCAAGCACGACCCCCACATAACCCACAAGAAGGTTGGCAACGCGCCATGCCTCGGCCGATGATTTGCCCGATTTCTCCTGCTCATGCACAAGAATCGGGATGAAGATCGCGCTCAGCAGGCCGCCCAGCATGGCCTCATAGATGATATTGGGAATTGTGTTGGCGAGCTGGAAGGCATCGTTCAAGCGTGAACGACCCAGAATCATCGCGAACATCATGACCCGCAAAAGTCCGGTCAGGCGGCTTATCAGCGTCAGCGCGGAAAAAACAGCCGTGTTTTTAACCAGCTGGCTCATCGTGTCCCATCATCAGCGCGGAAAAGTGAATGCGCCCCGGGCGCCATCATGAGCATGGGCGTTCACTTGTCAGTGATTCATTCATGGTTATTTCATCAACCGCTAAACCGCCATCATTTGTCACACGCGCGCGGAGAACCTATCCCGCATACTTTATTCCGGTTCCGCCCGTAATGTCATCGACGGAAAAAACCGGACCATCCAGCGTGAAACCGCCCTCGCAATCAAAGGGTTTGAGCAGATAAACCGAATCCAGATCGCAATGGGTGAAACAACCGAGTCCGCAGGCAAGATGAACCGACGCGGCAAGACCGATTTTCGATTCCATCATGCAACCGATCATCAGCCCGAGGTTGGCCGAACGCGCGATGGAAGCGATGTCGAGAGCACCGAGAAGACCGCTCTTGGCAACCTTTATATTGATGACATCAGCCGCGCCCTCGCGCACCACGCGAATGGCATCTTCCGCGGTGATTACCGTCTCGTCCGCGGCAACAGGCACACCCGCGCGCTCGCGCACAAACCGCATGCCCGCGAAATCATCGCGCCGCACAGGCTGCTCGAGCAGGCTGATTTCAATGCCCGCTTTTTCCAGTCGCCGCGCCAGTTCCACAGCCTCTTTTGGCGTGAATCCCTGGTTGGCATCCAATGATATTTCACACCGCGGAGCCGCATTGCGAACGGCGATAACGCGCGCCGTGTCGACGTCAACGGTCATGCCCACTTTGACCTTGATTTTGCGGAACCCTTCCCCCGCCGCTTTGGCCGCCGCGGCGCCCGTCTCCTCCGGCGTGCCCAGCGACAGCGTGAAATCCGTCTCGACCGAGCGCTTGACGCCGCCGAAAAGATCGCACAGCGAGATTCCGGCAAATTTGCCAAATGCGTCGAGCACGGCAATTTCCACACCGCTGTGCGCGCCCACCTGGAAACGAAGCGCGCGGCGTGAGTCACCCAGCACCGAGCGCCACGAGCGGATGTCGCGCCCGACGAGGATGGGCCGAAGGTATTTGACAACCGCGATCGTCGTGTCACGCGAATCACCCGTCGTGTAAGCGGACGGCGCCACCTCGCCAAAACCCGTCGTGCCATCCTCTAATGTCACCTTGACCAGCACATTGTTCGCGGCGTCCTTGCGCCCCGTCGAGATGATAAAAGGCTCCTTGAGCGCAAAATCAATCGGCTCAGCCGTGATGTCGGCAATCAGCGCTTTCGAATTCAAGAGCAGGTTCCCTTTCTTCTTTCGTGTGGATTCAGATTTTCATTTCCAGCTTATGAAAGTGTCGTTGCAAGACAACAATCGCAACGCTTCGATGGCCGCCGAACATCACGCAAGTATTCGGGCAACCGCTTCATCAGCCACCTTGAAATCATTGAACTCAATGGTGCGGTCCTTGAGTGTTTGAGTGGTTTCGTGACCTTTGCCGGCGATCAGAACCAGATCGCCCGGCTGAGCCATGGCGATGGCATGCCCGATGGCTTCATGGCGGTCATGAATCACCCCGACATGGCCCCTGTCCTTGATTCCGGCCAGAATATTCTGCATGATCACCTCCGGGTCCTCCGTGCGGGGATTGTCATCGGTGACGATAACGCGGTCGCTTCGATCCGCGGCGATCTGTCCCATGATGGGGCGCTTTGTGGCGTCCCTGTCGCCGCCGCATCCGAACACGGTGATCAGCCGTTTCGGATTCGTGGCGCGCGCCGCGGCAAGCACCTTCACAAGTCCGTCAGGCGTGTGTGCATAATCAACAATCACCACGAAATCCTGTCCGCGCTCCACCGGTTGAAAACGCCCCGCAACAACGATGGACCGCTCCAGCCCAGCCTTGATCGTCTCCAAGCTCTCGTCAAGCGCCAGGCAGCAACCCGCCCCTGTCAGCGAATTATACACGTTGAACTGCCCCCTCAGGCGGCTTTTGATGACCGCCTCACCAGCGGGCGTCACGAGCGTGAACTCCGTTCCGCCCACGGAATATTCGATATCGCGCGCCATGATGTCGGCCTTGTTGTGGATGCCAAATGTGATGACGCGTGCCCGCGCGGCCTCAGCGAACAAACCGGCGCTGGGATCATCCATGTTGATCAGCACATGCTTGTCGGGCGCGATTGACCTGAAAAACTTCAGTTTGCACTCGCGATAGGCTTCCATTGTCTTGTGATAATCAAGATGATCCTGGGTCAGGTTTGTCCATGCCCCCGCCTCGTATTCAAGGCCGTCCACCCTGTGAAAATCCACGCCATGCGACGAAACCTCCATCACGACATGCGAGCATCGGCCATCGAGCATCTGGTTGAATATTTCCTGCAGATCGGACGGCTCGGGCGTCGTGTCCTTCGATTTCCTTATTTCCCCCGCAACCTTGTAATAAAGCGTGCCCATCAGCCCCACGCGATGCCGCACGCCGAGGATACTCTCGACGACATGCGCCGTAGTGGTTTTGCCATTGGTCCCCGTCACACCGATGAGCTTCATCTTGCGTGAGGGATGGCCATAAAAAGCGCCCGCCATCACCGCAAGCGCTGCCCTGCTGTCAGGAACGAGTATTTTTGTCACGCCATCCGGAACAGCCATATCACGTTGAAGAACCACGGCGCGGGCGCCCGCCGCGACGGCCTTGTCCACATGATCATGACCATCGGGAATCTCAATCTTGTCGAGTTGGGTGTAGATATTGATGGCAACATATAAATATCCCGGTTTCACCCTGAGCGGATCATAAACCACGCCCGATATATTGCCGTCAAGTGTGCCGGAAATCCTGGCGTCCGCCAGCAAGGCAGCAAGTTCATTCATCTTCATCTTTCAATTCCTGTGACAAAAAAGTCTGTTCCATCGGCATTGACTGACAAAACCAGATTCCCACCTTATATAAATTGAATTTTCAGCAATTTTCGTGTTTATAAACAAACTAATTCAATGACACCCAATCTCAGTGTGATTCAACCCGAAGCCATCTCGCCCGTTTATGTCGTGGGTGTCGCGCGTTCGGGAACAACCCTGATCCAGCAAATGCTCGATCACCATCCCTCGCTCGCGTTTCCGTGGGAAAGCCATTTCATCGAGGTGATCCACAAGAAGTTGCCCTGCTTCGGCGATCTGTCAGTGCCCGAAAACCGTCACAAGCTCATTCTTGCCATGGAGCGCTATCAAAAAATCGCCTTCGGCGAAATGGCCGGTTCAGAGTGGATCCCCGGGCTTGTGGCGGCGGCGGGGGAACTCGCCCAAGCGGCTCCGCCGAGTTATGCCGGCGTCATCGCCACAGTCTACGATTTTCACGCCCGCCAGCGCAACCGCCCACGCTGGGGCGATAAAACACCCGGCTACGTCAATTGCCTGCCGCTGATCATCGAACTCTTTCCGAAGGCAAAAATCATCCACATGATCCGCGACGGCCGCGATGTCGCAGTGTCGCTCATGTCCCTTTCCCTCGGGCCGCATACGGCTTATATGTCGGCCGTGCGGTGGAAGCAATGGGTTCGCCACGGTCTGGCATCCGCGGAACTCCATCCCGATTCCATTTTCCAGTTGCGCTACGAAGACCTGACGGAAGATCCCGAACGTTATCTGCGCGATGTGTGCGCATTCATCGGCGAGGACTATGTGCCCGAGATGCTTGAGTTTCATCGCGACGCGAAAAAGCGCGTGCCCCAGGGCATCCACGCCATGATCAACGTGCCGGCCAACAAATCGCGGCACAACCGGTGGAAGACCGAACTCACGCCAACGCAGGTGCGTATCATCGAAGCCGTCGCGGGCGATCTTCTGGAGCAGCTCGGCTATGAGCGCGCCTTCCCGGACGCGCGACTCGGCCTCCTCGACAAACGCCTCGGGAAAATGGGCGACAAATTGCTGAGGTTGCGCCCAAACACCAAACCGCACAGCCTTATCGATCGCATCAGCAAGCATCTCGACCGCGCCCGCTTCGACCGCAATCCAGCGGGATAAAAGTTCGGGGCCGCATCCTCGACAAGGCCCATCCCAATGATGACGTAATGAATTGAATGCGGTTAGCCCATGGGTTAATGCGTTTGCTTTATCATGCCCATGCAACAATCCGTCCGCACCGAAATCCGCTTCGCCGCGTTGGCGCTGGCTATCGCCGGCGCGATTGTCACAGTTCTTTACTGGCGGACGCTGAATGCGTTTTTCATCTTCGATGACCTGTCGATCATCGCGCTCGTTTCGCCACAGTTTGGCAAAGGCTGGATGGACTGCCTGCTGCCCGTCTCGAACGGCTTCTGGCGGCCGGGCATTCTGCTTCCCGCGCATGCCTGCCTGCGGGTGTTTGGCCTGTGCCCGCTTCCCTTTCACCTGTTCGCAATAGCTTTTCACATCATCGCATGCATCCTGACAGGGCTCGTGGCCGGACGCGCTTTTCCCCTGGCCGGCGGGCGCGCACGGTGGCTGGCAAGCTTGCTGATGGCCGTCAACGCCGCGGCTTTTTTCAGCGCCGCCTCGCTCTCAAACTCGTGCGACTCCTTCATGGCGTGCGGCATTCTGGCCGGATTGCTGGCGTGGGACGCATGGCTGACAAGCAGGAGCCTGCTTTCCGGCCTCTTCATATATATTGGTCTGCTGGCAACGCTTATGGGCAAGGAAACCGGTGTGATCTATCCAATCATCCTCGTCCTGTGGGCGGTGTGCAAGGGTGCGCCTTGGGGCGCTTATGCCCGCAAAGCGGCCGCCTTGTTTCTCATCGCGCTCGCTTATGCCGCCATCATGGCAATCCTCCAGATGTCCAATAAGGGCAGTTACGCATCGCAGGGATTGGTCAGGCTCTTCGGACGCGATCCGTTCAGGCAGGCCTTGGATTACTGTCTTTCAGCATGGTGGCCATTCATTCATCTCATCGATCTCCCCGGTTGCGCGGCGGCGCTGCCCCATTGGGCGCTGTGGGCGTTGCGCTTCATGACAGCCTTTGGCGCCGTGGCCCTGATGGCCATGGCCGCCCGCCGACCCGCATTGCGCATGTACGCATTCTGCGCGGCCTCGGTGGTACTGATCGTCCTGCCCCCGTCGTTTCTCAGAATTCCCCAGCATGGCCGGTTTGTTTATCCGGCTGTTGCGATGGCCTGCATCACCGTGGCCGGTCTGGCATCCGGTCCGCGTTCAGGGTTGCGCTTTGCGGGCATGGTCTTCGCTCTGCTTGTGTGCCTTTGCTCGGTCTGGTCATTGACCATGTCGCGCGCGGCGCGGGGTTATCTTGAAATCTCATCAAACGTCGAACTGCTTGTTGACGATTTGAAACGCATCGCGCCCAATTGGAGGCGCGACGACGGCCAAGGCGTGACCGTCCTTATTTTCGATCATCCGCACCCCGGCGAACCCCCATGGCGCTGGGTTTACTGCCAGCTTATCTTCGACATTTTTATCCCACAATCCAAAGCCGTCATCGTCCTTGATGCGGGTTCCGCCGTTTCCGTTGACCGCGTCTGCAAGTTCACCCGCAATGGATTGTCCGAAGAACCGCGTGAGAGGCGCCACTCCCAGCCATTTCCGGAGCATCAGAAATAGTCATTTCAGAAACTTAAAAGAAGGATTAAATGGTCTTTTCATCAGCATGAAGGAGAAGGTCTCAAATGTCACGGTTTCGTAAATTTCACGGTTTCACACTCATTGAATTGCTGATCGTGGTCGCGATCATCGCAATTCTCGCAGCCATCGCCGTGCCGAACTTTCTGGAAGCCCAAGTGCGCGCGAAAAACTCGCGCGGCAAGGCCGATATGCGCTCGCTTGCCACGGCGATTGAGGCATACAGGGCGGACTCGGGCAAATACCCCATGGATCCGATCTTTTACAACTCAATCTGGAATGGCGGCGGCAAAAAATGGCCGGGGGGCGGCACCATGTCCCAGAAAGAAGTCGACAACTACATGGTGCTTCAGCGCATAACCACCCCCATCGCCTACATGGCATCCACACCCAACAATGTGTACGGCAATCACACTTTCGCCAACGCTTATGTCGGCACGCCCGCCTACTGGTGGTATGTCTACTGGGGAGCCGAGTGGAAACAGAACATGATGGATTTTTATCCAAACAATCCCAAATACAAAGACCGCGGCGCGATCTGGTCGGTGAGTTCAACGGGACCCGACCGCGTCGATAATCTTGGCGGCTATCTGATCTTCGGCGAGGAAACACTGAACGCGACAACAGGCCTTGGCCTCGCCGGTTGCCTGTATGACCCGACAAACGGCACCATGAGCGCAGGCGATGTCGTGCGCATAGGACCGTGAAATCACGCGCGACCACAAAACACCGATTTTGCCAATATGGTTGAATTCATGATCACTCCTCTCGCATCATCCAAGGCAGCAACGCAAAACCGTGGTTAAGAACAACGGCAGGGCAGCATAGATGAGCTCCCCCAAAATGGCGCAAATAAAACCGCCGCATTTCACCGCAGATTCCCCATTACCCTGTGCATTCCCAAGACACTGGGAATATAATACTCAAAAGCGGTTTTGATGACCAGCGAACAAATGCCGTCGCACAAGGTTTTTGGCGTTAATGCAAATATGACAGCAGACATCATGTCCCTTTTGCGAAAAACAGCCCTTGCCATTGGGATGCTGCTGGCGATGGCGCTGATACTTTTCGTGCATCCCGCCGCCAGCGATTCCAGTGGCCGCATCACCTTGCAACTGTGGCATGTGTCGGGCGCGGAGGATGACGAATCACCCGTTCCGGCATGGTTTAATAAGAGCCAGAACCGCATTCGTGTCGCGCCCGTCGGTCTGCCTTTCGGGGAAATCGACCAGAAGTTCCTCACCGCTGTTGTCGGCGATATCCCGCCCGACATTTTCGAATTCTTCGGCCCTGTGCCCCAATGGTCAAGCCGCGAAGCGCTCATGGCGCTTGACCGTTTCATCGAACGCGATCATTTCGACCGCACGGCCATATTCCCGCGCCTGTGGCCCGAAATGATGTGGGAGGGGCATACCTTCGCCATCCCCATCGGTGTCGGCAATGAGGCTTTCTATTGGAACAAGCAGCATTTCCGCGAGGCCGGGATCGACCCGGAGCGCCCGCCCGAAACGTGGGATGACCTGACCACTTATGCACTCAAACTCACCAGCTATGACAAGGACGGAAATATCGTCCGCGCGGGATACCTTCCGGGCTACTGGAGCCCGCTGGGCTTCTCGCTTTTTCTCAACTGGCCCTTACAGCTTGGCGCGCAGTTTCTCAGCGCCGATGAACGCCGTGTCATCATGAACACAACGGCCACCGTCGAAGCCCTCAACTGGGAAGCAGGGCTCTTTGAAAAACTCGACCGCGATGCCGTGATCCGCAAAAAATCGTCCTTTGGCTATGGGCCGCAACACGGTTTTCTCTCGGGACAACTTTCCATGATTGTTCACAAATCCACCCTGCCGCAGGACATCCACAAGTTCGCCCCCGGTCTCGACTACGGAGCCGCACCGCTGCCAATCCCGCGCGGGGGCAAACGCGCCGTGATCGCAGGCTCGCTCTGGATTGCCATTCCCTCCGGCTCAAAACACCCCGAAGAAGCATGGGATTACATCAAATATTGCACACAGGCGTCGGAGCAAATCCGCGCCGCCGCCGAAATGTCGCGCAAGAATATCATCACATTCTTTCCCGCCAACATCGAAGCAGCCAACTCTCCCGTCGTGCTCAGCCAGCCGAACATGGATGTGTTTGTGAAAAGCATGGACTGGGCCTATAGCAGCACCGTGGCGCCGCTGGCCCACATGGTTTTCTGGCGCTCTTATCATGACGCCTGGGAGCGTGTCATGCGCGGCCAGGAAACCGGAAGTGTCGCCATGCGGCGTGTGCAGACAGACGTTCAGCGGATGCTCGATGAACAGCTTGCGTATAACGAATTCTATCGGAACCGTCTTCGCCAGCCAGGGAAATAATTCCAAGTCTGAAGCGGGCGGGAAAAACCAACACTTCACACCCCGCATCATGGATAAAGCATCCATTCTGCCACCGTCGTGGGCGGAGAAAAAAGATCCCCAAGGAAGGGGCTCGCTGGCAGAAGATCGCTGTTGAAAAGCTCCGCCGCGGGCGTGTTTGACCAAGCATAACGCACATATCTTGGAGCCGGCACGGACGCGTTCTGAACGCGCGCCGCGTTGCCGCTGATCTGCGCCGCGGCCGTGTAATATACGCCGTCATCACCCGCCACCTCGAAGCCCTGAAGCGGCAAACCCGTCGCGTCCATCAGGCCCGCAGCGTGATCAAAGTCAATCCGCAGCCAGCCGTCCGCCTCGGAGCTCATCTGGCGCAAAAGCGGCCCGGAGTGCTCAATTCCCTGTCCGTAGACCTTTGCCAGCGCGGCCAGGGCCAGCCGGTGTCCCACGGGCGCCTTGTTTTTCGGGTGCACGTCATTGTTCGTGCCGCAATCGATTGTCACGGCAAGAGCCGTATTCGGCAAACCGAGCATCTTCAACTGAGCCTCCCGAATAACCGGCCACGGCCCGCCGCCCCAATCGCCCTCCATGTTGGGCAGTTGCACGATTTGAAAGGGGAAGACGCCCATCCCCCATCGGGCGCGCCAGTCGCCGATGAGGCCGGTGAGCAGACGATCATAGACCGTGCCCTTATTGGAGTTGGACTCGCCCTGATACCAGTTCACACCCGTAATGGGGAAGGACAGCAACGGATTGATCATGCCATTGAAGAGCTCCCCATTGCCCAACAGTCCCCATGACGCCTCCATATCGCTGGGGCTGACTCCGGAAGCGGCCAGCGCCTGCACGCTTGTCCACGTCTCGGCACGCGTGCCGCCGAAGGAAGAATTGATGAGGCCGATGGGAACAGACGGATTCAGGGATGTATAAACGTCGCGGCCGAAAAAGCAAGCCGCCGCCGAAAAACCGGAGGCTGACTGCGGCGTGCATACCTGCCAGTTCCCGATGGCGTAATCGATCGGATTTCTTGCGCCGGATTGCCACAATGTGAGCAGGCGGATGTTCGGATAATTTGCGTTTGCCACTTCCACCGAGGCGTTTGTGACTTCGCTTAATGAGAAAGCCATGTTCGACTGCCCGGAGCAGACCCACACATCGCCTATCATCACGTTGCGGACGGTGATGGCCGACTCCCCTTCGACCACCATGTCATAAGGACCTCCGGCTGTCATCGCGCCAAGCGTCACGCGCCAGTCGCCCTTCGCATCGGCGGTGGCAGTGCTGGTTTGGCCGTTGAAACGCAAGGTAATCGTGTCGCCGGGGATCGACGTGCCGAAGACCGGCAGCGGCTTCCCGCGCTGAAGCACGGCGTTGTCCGTGAAAAGCATGCTCATGCGCAATCCCGACGGGAACGGTTGGATGCGAGCGCCGCGCTCATGGTCAAACCCTCCGTTCGCGCTCTCGTGCGTCCGCGCATCCCAGTAGAAGTCATCAACGAAAACCGTGGCGTCATCCCCCGCTGACAGCCTCCACCCGATTTCCGATGTGTTCGTCTTGTTTCCATAATTGCCCCACACAGAAGGCAAACCGGCATCGCGCTTGAGCAGGGTCTTTGCCCACGCGCCCGACAAGCTGTTGGCCGTGAAGATGCTGATCCCCGTGGTGATGCCCGGCTTGGGTCCCTTGTAAGTGGAAGTCAGGGGATCATAGGTGATCCAGTGTGAGACCGTGTCGGTCAGTGTGCCGGGATTCACACGGTTCATGGCGATGATGGAAACGAGCAGCCAGTCATTGGGCGCGCCGGTCAGCCTTCCCAATCGGACGCCATTGTTCACGCAGACCAGTTCGGCCTTGCCGTTTCCATCAGACTGCAGGCGCAGACGAATCACGGTGTCGGCTGTCAGCGACGTCGCGCTCTGGCTCGCATAATCGATCTCAAACTCGCCCAGCATCGTGCCTGTGGTTTTTCCGGCCGAGGCTGAATCCGTGCTGATCGCGAACTGCCACAATCGCGAACCCGAACCATTGCGGAAGGGGAATTGACCCGGTGTGACGGCAAGTGACTGGCCCCCCGTGAGCTGGTATGATTTGGCTCCCCGATAGGCGCGGCTGGAAACCACTGTTCCCTGTTGTGTGCCAATCTGCGCCTTCGGCTTGGAATAGGCGTCATCCGTCCACCACCGCCGCAGATTCAACCCATACGTCAGTGCCGCTGATGGTTCAGTGTCATTGTAGATCGCCGGCCAGTTCCTGTCCACGAACGCCTGTGCACCCTCAAAATTCTCGTCCATGTAGATCACCCCCGCCTGCGAGCGTCCAGGAAAAAACATAAACACGGCGCATAAAGCGGCCGCGACTAAGGCAAACGATCCGCGCGGATTTCTCGAGAGCCGCAACGATAATCGCGGCATCCCCGTTGAAATGGATGTGATCATTTTGCTCATTGAGTCATCCCTCACTGGCATTTTCATTGATTGACAGACTCTGTTGCGATTCCAGGCAAGCTGGCCATATGATCATGGGAACGCTTTATCGCTTCAGAAACAGCTCCAAGGTCACAATTTTTTTATGAGGAACCTCAATGTCGAAGCTGCTGGCATTGCGCAGTTTCAAAGGCTCAACAGCCAGAGGTTCTTCATTCAGATTAACCTGCCGCACTTTTTTCAGTTCATTTGTCAGCGTGATTCTTCCGGATATTTTGCGTGATGCCGGGTTGAACAGGCGCACGATGAGCGACTTACCCGACTCGGCAAGTTTCATGGCGCTGAGCACGAGGGTGTGCGGGGCGATTTCGAGGAAGCTGCGCTGGGGCGCGGTCACACGCAGACCATGGCTGATCTGCGCGATGTTCATCGGCGCGTTGAAACGGCGTGACTCCTCGAAAAGACGCCCGCGCTCCCAGTTGCCCTCATGCGGATATATGGCGTAATCAAACATGAACCGCCCCATGCACTGGCATTTGACCGGTATGGGATCATCCGCCCAAGGGTTGGCGCCGCCAGCGATCTTGGGGTAGCGCACGCCGCGAAGCAGCGTCAATGCGATCGCGCGTGCACCATCCTGTTCAACCTCGTACTCGCGCAGGCCGCGGTTGATGATGGCAAGACCGGTCTTTCCGTCCGTGAGATCAACAAACGACTGCTGCGGCTGGATGCCGACCTCCTTGTCGATCCATTTGGCGGCGGCGGCCTTGTCCCATTTGATCGGACGGTGCAGCACATCGAAGCTGCCTTCAGCATCCGCATGGGTGGCGTCGATGCCCGGGGGGAATTTGACGCGCAGCCGGTGGTCGCGCACCGGTGTGTCGACCTCGGTGCTGATCTCCAGATAACGCGACTCGCTCGTCAGGCGCAGGTGCGAGACAAAGGTGATCTTCTTCGACCCTTTCACGCGCGTCTTTTTATTGGGGGTCAACGCCGCGGGCGCGTGCAGCGCCACCTCGACACGGCAGACGGCAAAGAGCGGCTTGTTCTCGACGAGTTGGATCTTTGCGGCAGCGTTCTGTGTGGTAATGACGCGGTCTTGCTCTGGCCTGATATAGAACCATGGCGTGCCGGCATCGCCGCCATCCTCAAAATAGCCGAGTCCTTGGAAGGTGCGGCCCGTTGCCTTGTCTGCGATGTCCACTGTGCCATTGCGGTTGATCGTCACGCGCAGGTGTTTGTTCTCCATCACATTGCCGGCCTTGGCTATCCCGGCATCAGCAACGGACTTCGCGGGGTTCCGCTTCCCAAGAAGGCGGAAACATTTGTAACCCATTGACGGCACGCCCTCAGCAAGGAAGGCAACGTGATAGCGGTCCACAAACACCGCGCTGTAAGCGGCATCGCCACTTTCGGAGACACCATAGAGCTTCTCATGCGACAAAACATTGTGGGGCATGCGGCGGCCGGCGTGGTCCTCGATGACAAAGCCGCCCGACTCCACCTTGTCATCGCGCGGGAAATCCAGATACGCCTCGACGACCTCGGTCCTCTCGAAAGGTGTGGGGTTGAACACGGCCACGATCTGTCCCTCATCGGCGTTGTCGCGGGTTGTCACGGCCTTGAGCACATCATACTCGCTCTTGACCGCGATGTTGTGTGAAATCTGCCGTGACTGGCTGAGGCGGTCCATGGCGTCGGCGTATATCTGGTCGACGCTGGCGCCGCAGATCGTGTCGTGGCCGTGGTTGCTGAGCAGGTATTTCCACGAGAGGTCAAGGAACGTCTTGGGATACTCCGCGCCCGTCAGCCACGCAAAGGAGCAGACGGGTTCGGCGCACTTCTCGAGCAGCGTCTGCGTGTCATGGTTGGCGCGCTTAAAGTAGCTATGCGAGGTCAACACGCCTTGCATGAGGCTCGTGCCCATCGTGTCGATGGCTGGTGTGCGGCGCTCGCCCTTGACAACCTGCAGCTTGTCCCAGTTAACGCTCTTCTTGAGCGTTTCGATGAACTTGGGGAATGACTGGTGAATCATCCGTTCGCCCTTGAGGATGTGCTCGTTGGCGTGTCGGACGATCCTGCCGGTGTTGGGGTGGGGATATGATGCGTCGAAACCGTCCATGAGCAGCAGATGCTCCGTCGTGGCCATGTCCTTGACTTGGGCCTTGGCGCGCTCGATGCCTTCGGCGATATGCGTGGGAGTCCATGTGTCGAAAAATGTGTCGTGAATCCATAAGCAGGTGCCAAGATACGAGCGCGGATCGCAACCGTGGAAGAGTATCCATTTGTCGCCCGTGGGGTCGCGATGGATCGTGCCGCTGAACACATTGAACCGGAAATTGAAGCGGGTCATCGTGATGCTGAACTTGATGCCAAGAATCCGCGTGCCGTCGGCGCCCTCCAGAATATACTCGCTGTTTTTGATGCCGCAGGCGTCGAAACCGCGGTAGAACATGATGCTGTCGATGCCGAAGCCGCTGTAAACCTGCGCGATTTGCGATGTCTGCCCATAACTTGTCGGCGTGTATCCGACCTTCATGGCCCTGCCCCCCAGCGAGGCGGCCACCTGGTGTCCCCGAAGCAGGTTGCGCACCATGGCCTCGGCGCTCACAAGAAACATGTCGGGTAGCGTGTACCAAGGTCCGGCGAGAATCTTGCCGCTCCTGATGTGTTTAGACAGCAGTTCGCGTTTTTCAGGCCGGATTTCAAGATAGTCCTCAAGCAGGATTGTCTGCGAGTCGAGGTGATAGTGTTTGAAGTCCGGTTCGCTCTCGCAGATGTCCAGCAGGCGGTCCATCATCTCCACCAGGTCCATGCGCATGCGCTGGAAACTGTGGCGCCATTCGCGGTCCCAGTGGGTGTTGGATACGACATGAAGAGTGTAACCCTTGCTCATCCAATTTCTCCTGTAATCCATGTGTGTTATTGCGCTCCGCCGCCGTTTCATGGGCGGGCGGATTGTGCGGCGCGATAAACCTTACTTGAACAGAAAGCGGAACAGCGAGACGCGTCCGACAACAATGGCGCCATTTGACGTGACAGGCCGCAGTTCCGCGGTTTCCCGCTGGCGTTTCATATAATCAACGACCTGAGCCGGGGGATTCTCCAACTCGATGAGAACCTTGCCCCCTTCAGGTTCGCGCACCACGCGGCCCGCGGCGGAAAATACCAGCGGCTTGCCCTTGATCGTTTTGCCTTCGGGTGTGCGGGTCTGGACTGGAATGTAGAGCCTGGCTTTCACAGCCGGATGCTTGTTGCCGCTGTCAGCGATCACCGTTGGCATTGCTGCTTGAAGCAGCAGCCTGTTGAGCCGGATCAGCGCATCCGTGTCGAGGTTGTTGACACCTTGATTCAACAGTTGTACGGCTTCGGAGGCAAGCGGTTTGCCAGCCCACGCCTGGGCATCATAAAAATCGCGCCTTCTTAACAACTCGTTCAAGACTCCAATGATCTCGGGCATGCTGCGTTTTAACGGTGTTGTGTCCGGTTTGATTTCCTCGAGTTTGCCTTGGAGCATCTCCCAAATGTGGCGTATGGCGGGATCATCGGAGGGGTTATTCGCCTTGATGGCGCGCGTCAGCCCTTTCCAGTTGAGGATATCCTGTTCGGCCAGCAGGTTGATGCGCACGCGCATCGCATTGTCGCCCCCAACCGGGACCAAAAAGCGCAGGGTATCATAATTGTACACTGCTCCCACGACGCCGCTGACGATCTTCCCCGCCATGTCCTTCCATGGCTCCTTCCGCTCGCCGCTGAGCATTCCTCCAACCGGCGCCGCGATGGCATGAGGCTGTTCTTTTCGCGGGGCGGCTTTTCCGCGGGCAAGCGCATCGGCCAGCGACTGCTCCATACCGGCTGGAGCGATGGTCGCGCCTGTTGTCTGGCGGAGCAGATCGAGCGCCGTTTGCACCGAAGCCAATGATCTCAGCAACGCGAGATCCTCCGTGTCGTTTGTCACAAGGAGCAACGCCTGCCCTTGTTTGACGTTCTCACCCGCTTTGACCCCGACTGAGTCCACATAGGCTTCACCGGGGATGCTCACCGGCTCGGTGCGCGGGGCAGCCGCGGCATCCGAATACTTCATCACATCATCGATTTCATAAATGGCGCTTCCCACCATCGCCGCGACAAGCGTGCCGATGAACACGAATCCGGCCGCCTCCAGCCACACGACATACTTGGCCATCAGGCGCTTCTTAAAAGGGGCCTTCTTTATCTTCGTTGCCATTATATCGCCTTCCTCATATTCGCGTATCAGGCCGTCGCGGCCTCTCCATATTGTTCATTCCACAACTCCGCGTAAAGCCCGCCGCGCGCCAGCAACTCGTCATGCGAACCCTCCTCGACGAGCCGCCCGTCGTCAAGCACAAGGATGCGGTCGAGGGGGCGCACGAGCGCCAGCCGGTGCGAGATGATCAGCGCCGAGCGGCCCTCAAGCGTCTTCCAAAGCGTTTCCATCACCTCCGCCTCCGTCACACTGTCGAGCGAGGCCGTCGGCTCGTCGAGAATCATAAACCGGGGATTTCGGACGATGGCGCGGGCAATGCCGATGCGTTGTTTCTGGCCGCCCGAAAGTCGCGTGCCCTCGGCAAGATTCGTCTCCAGCCCGTCGGGCAGCTCCCCGATGAATTCCGTCACGTCAGCCGCATCCATCGCCGCTCGAATATCTTTTTGGGTGGCATCGGGATTGCTGAAGAGCAATTGGTCGCGGATCGTCCCCTGGAACAAGTACGTTTCCTGCATGATGGCGCCCACTTGGTACTGGTACGTCTCGGACTGCACCGATTTGACATCCCATCCGTCCATGCGCACGACGCCTGAGTCGGGATCAAACAGACGCAGGGCCAGCTTGGCCAGCGTGCTCTTGCCCGCCCCGCTGGGCCCCACGATGCCCACCTTCTCACCCGGGTGAATGTTGAACGACAATCCCTTGATGACCTCCATCCCCGGATTATACGAAAAATGCGCATCGTCGAAGCTGAGAGCGCCCTCCACCTCCGGCGCGCGCGGAGCCCCCGGAGCATCCTTCACCATGGGCTCAATGCTCATCGTCTCGAAAACACGCTCGGCCGGAATCAGCAACAAGCGGATATTTTGAAACTCGTTGATAAGGTTGACCAGCGGCCACGTCAACGCGTCAACCCAGAACACGAACAGAAGCGCCTTGCCGTAGGTGATCTCGCCGGTGATCACCAGGTAATAGGAAAAGACGATCAGACCCTGTGTTTTGAGCCATGGCAGAATGCCCGGTGTCAGGATGAACCCGAACAGCAGTATCTGCAGGCGCTGGAGCCACACTTGGAGGGTTCTATGACGGTAGAACGCACAGTGGCGCTCCATGAACTTGCGCAATTCGTGGCGCTGGCGGGCGAACACCTTGACCGTCTGAACGCCGGCAATGCCTTCCTGAATCACGGCGTTCAGATATTGCTCGCTCGCGCGCACGCGGCGGTCCACACGCCGCAGCCAGGACGCCAGCAAATGGTAGAGCAGCGTGAACGGAATCATGTAGAGCAGCACGATCATGATGACCGTGCGGTTGAACACCAGCCCCACCACCAGGATCAGCCATGTGAAATCCAGAACATACTGAACCATGCCGGGCAGACCGCCAAAGATTGGAGTGAACGTGATCAGCCCGACAGTCGAGTCGACGTCATTGATGGCGCGGTACATATGCTCGCCTGTTGGGCGGCGCTGATAAAAGCGCAGCGACATGCGGTTGAGGTGGCGGAAAAATTGAATGCGCAGGCGCGCGCGCAAGATGGCTGGCAGATAAATTTTCAAAATTTCGCTCACAAGTGTCGGCCAGCGGAAAATCAGGCCGGGTGTCAGCACCACCCACACGCCCAGTCCCATCGCCAGCGCCACCCACCACATGCTCCAGTCCTGGTCGGGCAGGGCGTAATCAACAATGAGCGACAGCGGCCAAACCGACAGCGCTTTAAAGATTCCCATCGTCACGGTGCAGAGGATGATGTAGAGCGTCTGATGCCAATAGGGCTTGAGGAAGCGGACAAAGAAGAACAGCAGCTTCCATTGCCCGCGCGTCGTGCGCAGCGCGGATGTGGTGTCGAGCGCCAGCTCGGACTGGCAGACGAGATCAAGCGCCGAACCGGTCCGCTTTGGCTGGCGTTTGGCATTCTCGTATGCGGCCGCGATTTCCTCTCGCGCGGCTTCGCGCGTCAGCGCAGGCTGAATCTGGTCGCCAAATTGCTGTTCAGCGAGAGGGCCTGTTTGTTTTTTTTCGCCGCTCATTCCCCGCCGCCTCCCGCCTGATCGTGCCACATGCGCGCGTACAATCCTCCTGCGCGGACAAGTCCGTCATGCGTCCCTTGCTCAACAATTTCGCCCTTCTCGAGCACCACGATGTGGTCGGCCTTGCGCACGGTGGTCAGCCGATGCGAGATGATCACGGTCGTGGCGCCCGCCATGGCCTTCTCAAACGACCGCCAGATTTCATTTTCGGCTCGCGAGTCAAGCGCCGACGTCGGTTCATCGAGAATCAGCACGCGCGGCCAGCGCACAAGGGCGCGCGCGATGCCAAGCCGCTGTTTTTGTCCCCCCGACAGCTTCGAGCCCTCCGCCAGATCAGTGTGAAGGCTGTCAGGCATCGCCGCCACGAATTCGTCGGCCTCGGCCATCCTGAGCACTTTCCAGATCTCATCTTCGGGGGTGTCCATGCGGCCGTAGCGCACATTGTAGGCCACATCGCCGCCGAAGATGAACGTGTTTTGCATCACCGTGCCCACCTGATCCTGCCAGTCAGCCAGCCGCACCGTGTCGATGTCGTGGTTGTCCACGAGGATGCGGCCCGAATCGGGCCGGTAGAGCCGCAGCAGCAGGTTAAGCATGGTGGTCTTGCCGGCGCCGCTGCGCCCCACAATGCCCAGCGTGCTGCCCGGTTCGATCTCGAATGACACATTGCGCAGCACAGGCGCCGCCGGGTCATAGGAAAACGACACGTTCTCAAAGCGAATGCGCCCCGCCACGCGCGGCATGGGCAGGGCATGGGGACGATCCTCCAGGGCCGGCTCGATATCGAGCGTCTCGAGGATGCGCTGGGCGGGCACCAACTGCTGGCGGATGTTGAGTAACAGATCCACAAGCCTCTTGAACGGATCGATGAAACGCGTCGAAAGGTGCAACAGCACCGTGAACGAACCCACCGAGATCTGGCCGATCATAAGCTGATAGATAAGGAACGTCCACATGCCGCCGATGGCGATCAGGTCCAGCGCCCAGAAGACGCCCTGAAGATAAAGAACCGTCAGGTAATCACGCAACAGTCCCGCGCGGACGGCCCGGAAAAACTGGCCCACATAGCGCGCGGTCATGCGGCGGCGGCGGCCATAGGCGGTGACCGTCTCTATGCCCGCCACTGCGTCGCGCAACACCGCCGGCACCGCCTGATCCTCCTTCTTCAGACGCAGGAACGCGTGCTTGATGCGCGTGTTCATCCAATAGCCGGCCACCGCGTAAACCGGCACCGTGATGGCGATGAGCAGGGCGGTCATCGGATTCAGCACCATTACCAGCATCCCCTGCCAGATGATGTTGTTCGCGATCCGTAACATCTCTATCGGGTTCGACACGACCATGTTGATGACACCCCGTGAAAAGGGGGAAAGGTCGGGGCTGATGTCGGCGAGACAGCGGTACATGTGCTCGCCGATCGGGCGGCTTTGAAAGAACTGATAGGGAAGCCGGTGCAGGCATCTGTAGAACAGGCGCCGCAAATCAAGCGTCACAAACGTTTGCACATAATAGTCGAAGAACGCGCAAAGATGCTCGAGGAGCTGGTTGAGCCACAAGCATGTGGCGGCCAGTCCAACGAACAGCGCCATCATGAACAGCCGCGTTTCGATCGGATTGGTGTCGTTTATCACCGCCTGGTCGACAACGGCCCTGGTCAGCAACAGCTCAATCTGGGTAATCGGAGCCATGACGGCAATCCCCAGCATGCAGAACAACAGCTTGTCCCAATAGGGAAGAACATGGCGCGCGAACCTGAAGTATGTCCGGACAGGATGCTGGAGCGGGGGGAATTGGCTCTGGTCCATCAGCCAATCCATCCTGTTGCGGGTGTGCCCGCCCCGCGCCCGTCAGGATTCATGCGGGCTCCATGCGACCGCAAAGACTGCCTGCGCGCGCCAAGTGTTTGTGATGCGTTGTATTAATCGCATTTCATTAATGGAATTATGTCAGCGTATAATTTCAATCATTAAGCCGTTTTCTGTCCGACTGTTTTCGATGCTCCTAAGGCATGATGAAATCCTGACCGCGGAAGATGTCGCCCCGGCTGATGGCGCCATTGGTCGGATCGTAGAGCGCCCAGTCCTTGAGTTCTGGATCGCCCCCAAAAAACAGCCTTGGCGAATATCCTTTATAAATGCCCCATGTGTCGCATCGCAGGTTGGGCCCGTTGCTTGCCAGCGACCAGATTTTGGCGGGGTCCGGGGGAATGGGGTAGGACGTGTAAATAAAACTGTAGCGGCCTTCCGGCGGCATCAACGCTTCGGGCTCGGCCGCGGGGAGGAAAAGATCGGGGGGAATGGAGGAAAGGTAGGCCACGGGCGTCGTCAGAGGCTTGAGCAGCCAGCCGCCGCCCATTTCAATTTCTTCAGCGGGAGGAATGACTTCGGGATAGCGGCGCTTGTCGGCATGAAAAGCTTCGAGGGCGGTCGCGATGGCGCGCATGTCATTTTTCACCCGCGCAACCTTTGACCTCACCTGCGCCTCAAGCAAATTGGGAATCGCGATCGCCGCGAGCAACGCAATGATGCCGACTGTGACCAACAGCTCAATCAGCGTGAATCCCCGGCGCGCGCTCATTTCGCGGACATCCTCTCGTTCGTGCGCCGTTTCACCTCTCCCTTCATTTTGTCGAAATCAGAGGGTGAGAAACGGTCGCGTCCGGCTTCAAACATCTCGTCAACAATCCGATCCTGCACCATCTTCCGCACTGGCCTGAGGCGCTGCAACTGATCGGGTGTCAGAATCTTGTCCATCACATGCTGCTTGTCGATGAGCTCGGTGAGCGTGCGCGGAGGCTCTTTCCATATCGAAATGACTTGCTGGCGCTGATCGGGTGAAAGGGCGAGCACGAAACTGGCGCCGCTCATGACGGCGCGCATGACACCCTCCTGATGAGCCTTGGGCACGGTGGGGATAAGGTCAAGCACGGGCACAGGCGGCTTCAGCCTGGCATAAAGCCGGCGATAATATTGCCAGCTCCATACGCACGCCGCCACGCCCGCCACGGCGAACAGACAGGCCACCGTCAGCCGCGCCATCCTGCGGCGCCCCTTTTTGGGCGCCTCTGTGCCGGTCAGTTCCACCTGCGCGCCTTACTTTCTTGTTTTCATGTCCATGGCAAGGGGATTTCTCCAAACCATGCAAACGGATTCTTCTGTCTTCAGCCACTCGCCGGATTGCTTCGGCGGTTCAACGGCATAAATCCGCTCGCGTGCGCGACTGTCCTGATATTCATGGAGCGGCGTGATCAGCGCAAACACGCATGTCATGACCCGGCAATGCCATGAAATCTCCCGCGCGTTCAACGAAGTTTCTTGCATACGACAAATGTGTCGCGCGCGATTTTGTCCACACTTACAGTTTCATACCCCGTCATGCTGGTCTTGAGCGTGTTGTTGAGCTTGGCCTGCCACGAGTGCGGGATCGCGTCCGCGCCGCGCATCATGCCAAATATCGACCCAACGGTGGCGCCGTTGCAATCCGTGTCAAAGCCCGGCATCACCGCGCGGCAGATCGAAGTTCCAAAATCGTCTTCGCCCCACAGAAACGCCACGGCGCATATGACGGCGTTTGAATTCGTGTGGCACCAGTCATGGCCAAAATCCTCCTTCCAGCGCTTCTGGATGTTTGCGACCGCGGCCTCATAGGAAAGCTTCTCCTCGCGCCACGCCATGACCGTCACAATGTCCTCGTACAGCCTGCTTGTCTCGGGGATTTCGGACAATCCCGTCCTCAAAAGCTCCCCGATGCTGTCGCAATACGGAGCGGCCGCGATCATGGCGGCCATGAGCATCTCGCCATAAATGCCATTCTTCACATGGCTGATCGACGCATCGCGCCACGCGAACTCAGCCGCCCGCTCGGGATTGCCAGCATTGACATACCCGAAGGCGTCGGCGCGAATCTGGGCGCCAATCCATTCGCGGAAGGGATTGCGGAACAAGGCGCTGGCCGGCGGAGCGATGTTCATGGCGAAGTTGCGGTAAGCCAGGCGCTCCGCCGTGCATGTGGCTTCCAGCGGCAGGCGCCGCATCCATGTCATGGCAACATCGCGGGGCGTGAAGTCCTTCCCACGCTCCTGCATGATCATCAGGCCGATCGTTGTGTAGTTGGTGTCATCATCAATCGGCATGTTATCGATTTTGTCATACCAAGCCCTTGAAACAAGATCGGGGAAATCCTTTTTAGCCTTGCCGCTAAAACCGAAACGAATATAATCACGCAAAGGCCACTGGCCGGTGGCCTTGAGAAAAGCCTCGATGTCCCATGAGCGCACACCCTCAACCGGCTTGCCGAGCAGGCACCCAATACAGCGGCCAAGCCAAGCCCCATGGATGCGGTTCATAAGCTCCTTGTCCGAAAGTTTGACGGGATACTGCCGCGGACCGCGCACGCGAAGCTTGCGTATGCCGGAAAGATCTGATGGCTCGGTGTAAGCGTAGCCTTTGCGCATCGGAAGCTTCTGCGCCGCGTCCACGAGAGCCTGCGCCTTGATTTGCGTGTCCCACCGCGCCAGCTTTTCGTTGCCCAGCTTGATCATGCGCTGAAACTGCGCCTTGAGGCGCGACACATCGCGCCCCTCGTCCTCCAACTGCTTCAGCTCGATCTTGAGTTCATCCGCGCTCAGCCACAACCACCCGATGTTCATCGTTTCCCGCATCATTTGTCTCCTTTGAAGTGAAACTCAGAGGGCAAGCCCGCCAGCCCGCGCCGCAACCTCGAAAGCGTCTGTATTTGCTCATCATGACGCGCGTTGAACTCTGTCATTTGCCGCGCAATATCAACACTTTTTATGGATTATTGCCCTGGGCGGGGAAACCACCGCGCCAGATTTCATCACAGGCATGCAGGTCAAGGAGCCGGACGGCGCGACCGAATAATCGGCCCCCGCCAATTCATACGCCCAGACCGCGGCGGAATGTGGTTGTTGACTAAAAATATGTCGGGGCACAAAACGCCGCACAATCAACATCAATTTTCGATTACAGGAACGCATCATGCACGAGAAAAAAACAGCGGTTGGCATCATCGGATGTGGCAACATCAGCGGCGTCTATTTCACGAATCTCGATCTGTTTGAAAATGTCAGGGTCGCGGCATGCGCCGACCTCAATATGGATGCCGCAAGAGCGAAAGCCAAGGAGCACAAATGCCGCGCGATGTCCGTCGAGGATCTTCTTGACGACAAAGAGATCAGCATCGTCCTTAACCTGACGGTTCCCAAGGCTCATTTCAGCGTGGCCATGAGCGCCCTCAAGGCGGGCAAGCACATCTATGGCGAGAAGCCTCTCACACTAACGCGCGATGAGTCCAAAACGCTGTTGCAAACCGCCGCGGGCAAGGGATTGCGCGCGGGGAATGCCCCCGACACCTTTCTCGGCGGCAGCCACCAGACATGCCGCAAGATTCTCGACGACGGCTGGATCGGCGGGCCTGTCGCCGCCGACGCCTTCATGCTTTGCCACGGCCATGAAAGCTGGCACCCAAGCCCGGAATTTTACTATGAACAAGGCGGCGGGCCGATGTTCGACATGGGACCCTATTATCTGACAGCCCTTGTCAATCTTATGGGCCCCGTGAAACGCGTGTGCGGCTCCGCGCGCAAGACATTCCCCGAACGGCGCATCACCAGCGCGCCGAAATACGGCAAAATCGCGCGCGTGGAAACACCAACGCATATCGCGGGAATCATGGATTTCACGAACGGTGCCATTGGAACGATCATCACAAGCTTTGACACATGGGACAGCCAACTGCCCCGCATCGAAATTCACGGCACGCGCGGTTCAATGATCGTCCCCGATCCCAACGGCTTCGGCGGCCCCATCCTGATCAGCGTTCCTGGCCGCACCAAGGGATGGCAGGAAATCCCGCCGGCGTATGGATTCCTTGAAAACAAGCGCGGTGTCGGCGTGGCCGACATGGCGGCCGCCATTCACGACGAACACCCCCACCGCGCCACCGGCGAATTGGCCGCGCATGTCCTTGATGTCATGCAATCATTCATCGATTCATCAGAACAGAATAAGCACATTTGCCCGCAAACCGCTTGCGAAAGGCCCGCGCCGCTTCCCTTGGGACTGCCCGAAAACGCTGTCTGTGTGAGCGTGTGAGACCACAATTTTCCTGGATGACATGTTTTGAATTAATTTTTACGGAAGTTGATATAAAGCAAGTTTTATATTAAATTTCACCAAAGATAAGAAACATCAGTGTGCAATATATAAAATATGGCAAGGCCGTTGCGGTTGTTGCCCTGCTTTTATCCGCGACGCTTGCGGCGAACGCCAACATTTTCATCGACGAAAATTTCGAGGGACAGACTGTCTTTACCGACCTGAACTATCCCATCCGGGACGACACAACGTCGCCTACCGAGGCCAACATCGCCGCCACACAGGGCATCAATGTTCGCGCCTTAGATGATGCCCAGGCAGCACCGCCCGTGCTGAGTATCTCCAACACGGGAACAGTGACCTCGGTCATGGCATATCATGGAACCAAGTGCCTGCAACTGGCATCGGGACAGTCTGTCAGCGTTCCTTCGCTTTACACGAACGCCGGTATGAACTGGTATCAAGTCATGCAATTCGCCATCAGCGTCAATTCCGCCACGTTGCAGTTGCCTGCCGGCACACGGGTCGGCATTTACAGGCAGGACTGGTCAACCATCGGATCGACTGGCCCCGCCTCCGTGTTCTATCAGTTGAACTTCACGCGCAACGCGGTCGGCGGCATCGACATCATCGTCGACAATAACAGCGCCAAGGCCGGCGAGATCACCGGCGCGGGAAACTGGGCCGTGATCACCGTCGTCGCCGACAAGCAGATCAACAACCCCGTCAACTGGGAGTGCTGGGACCCCCTGAAACTCGTCTACAAGGGACCCCAGCCAACCGGGGATCCGATTGGCGGCTCGGGAACCTATGCGACACTCACCGACGGAATCATAGTCTTCGTCAACAGCAACTCGTTCGCCAACCAAATCAACGCCGCGACACTGGGCAACAATTGGGCCAACGACAACACATACCTGCTGACGTGGCAACTCACCGCCACCAACAATGGAACACTGTTCGTGGATGAATTCTGCTACAGCACCGGAAAATTCCAAGACGGTATGGCAACCGGGGCCATGAATCAGGATGCTGCCGCACGCATGGCAGCCTTCAACGAGCCGGCAAGCGCTGTTGACAAATGGAGCCTTTATTAATTTCGAACACCGCGCGTGATTCAGAACCGATTGCGCCGAAATTAATGTTGTTTCCCCGCGGGCGGCAGTCATTTGCCGCCCGTGTTTTATATGACCGGATCGTTGCCGGAGCAACACTTTAAGAAAAGGGAAGGTGATCGGAAGGCGATATGCGGATCCTCCACCCCCTGCCTTCAATCCTGTTTCTCTTGGTGATCCTGGCGACTTTGACTGAGGAAGAAAAAGCCACATTAAAGATAATCTCGCGCAAAGACGCAAAGAACGCAAAGATCACCATGGCTTCAGCACTCCAAAGAAAAAAAACCGCGATCGCAAAGCGGTTGTATTGTCTACTCCGGGTTTCGATGTGTTGAATTCAGCAGCACAGCCCGTTGTGCGCCCGCATCAACCTTTTGCTTGCCTTCGTCGGCTTGTCTTCCGCCAATGGCTTGACCGTGTTGTCACAGCCGACTCATAAGACGCCATTGTTCAGGATTGGGGCGGCGCTTGCCGAGTTGCCCTTGTTCATACTTTATTACGTCTCCTTCTTCCTGCTCGCCGTGCTTGGCGCCCCCGTTTCGGGCTGGGCGCTGTTGCCCCACATGTTGTGCAATGCCGGCCTGTTTCTGCTGACGCTGAAACATGTGCGGGAAAGACGTCCGCCCATATACTGGGGACAGTTCGATGCCGTGGTGATCGTGTTCTTTGCCTATCTCGCGGTGAATATTTACTACAGCGAGGCGCCGGGGACGGCATGGTCGATGACGGCCGTCTATATCGATTCCCTCAGCGCCTATTTTTTCGGGAGAATCCTGTTCTACCGCCGTTTGCGCGCGTATGTGGCGGGTTTGGTGGCGGCGCTTGCCCTTGCCTGGGGGGCATTGTATCTGGCGCGCGCGGGATTCCTGAATCGTCCCGGAATCAGACTGGAGTTTCTGCCCCTTGCCCGGGCCGATCAGATGATGGAACTCCTGCGGCTCATGACGGCGTTCTGGGTCATCTCCCTGCCATTCCTTATGCTGCGCCGTCCGTCGAATCTGATCTTCTTGTGTTATGGGATCATCGTGTTCGGATTGTTTGGATTTCTGGCGGCCGGCAAATGCGCAGCGCTTTACACGCAGCTACGCCAGCCAACCGGGGTTGAAACCAATCATGCGGCTTTTCTGACGACGGAGACCATTCTGACCATTTCCCGTCATTACCCTGTCACGGGCACGGGCCTGGGCACATTTCCATTTCTTTTTGAGGCATTCCGCCGCTCTCCTTCATTGACGACTCCCTATTTGTTGAGCGCGTATTTTGTACTTCTCGTTGAGACGGGCATTGCCGGTATCATTCTTCTGTTCTATCTGCTGGCGCGATTTCCGCTTTATATCATGCGCCGGTGGGGGCTGTTTCCGAACCGTCCGTTGCGCATGGCGGTGTTTATTTTCGCGGCTCATGCGGGGCTGTGCTTTCTGTCCGGTATTTTTGATGCGCAATTTGCCTCCCCGGCGGCGTGGTTTCTGCTATGGGGCAATTACGGAACGCTTGTTGGGCTTGTGATGGTGCGCGATCCGATGCGCATTTTTGAAGGTTCCGCGGCGCGCCAGGCGGAAGGCGTCGCGGATTCCGATCAAGAGCCCGCCGCGCGCAGCGCGCAACCGCCGCGCCCGATTGGCCCGGGGGATTATGCGCTTCTTTCCGTGGTTCTGATCGGCGTTATCGTGCTTACGGCGCTTCAGGCGGCGCCTGTCATCGCGGCTCGCATGGCGCGCAAGGCGCCGAACGAAGACGCCCGTTCGGCCGTCTACGGGGCGCGGCTCGAAACCGCGGTCAAAATCTTTCCGCTGTCTTCAGAGCTATGGACCAAGCTTGCGAATTATCTGCAGCAACAAGCCGTCAATCCCGCCGAGGTTTACGCGGGCATGCCGCGGATTGAAAAAGCATACCGGCGCGCCATCGCGCTCAACCCGCACATTCCGTCCAATTATGAGCAACTCGCGTTCCTGTACACGGACACAAACAATACCGCGCGCGCGCTGGAAACGCTAAGGGAGGGCGTGCGCTCCAATCCCAACCAGCTTGTGTTGCGGTTGCTGCTGGTGCGCGAGCTTGAACGCGCCGGAAGCCTTGCGCTTGCGACGTATCATGTGCGGCAGGCGTTGTTCAGGATTTCTCCCGGCCAGGGCGAGCTTTACCTGCGCCTTGCCGAACTTTATGAGCAGCGCGGCATGCGCCCGCAAGCGGTGAGATATTATCAGTATGCCCGGCAAGTCATTCGGGCGGACAGCCCCTCCGAGGCGCGATTTCGCCGGTTGCGCGATAAACTGCGGATTCCCGAGATTGGATGAAATGGGCGCGGACATCCATGAGTTTCCGATAACGCCGGGTGACGCATTCGCTCGCATGACTATTGACGCTGTTGCCGCCCCGCGCTATGTTTTCCCCAACACTAAAAGGCGTATTGTTTTCGTTATCACCGATGATGGAGGATATGAAGATACTTTATGACCAAGGCATCTGACAAAGGGATTTGTGGCTTGAGCGCCCATGATGGACTGTGGCGCGCCGTGGCGGGCCTGCTGGGCTTGGCGGCGATTCTCCTGGTGTTCTATGCCACGAGCGGTTATGGCATCAACGTCAGCTCGGATTCCGTGGCTTATATCGCGGCGGCTGACAGTTTCGCGCAGGGCAAGGGCTTCCTGACATGCGAGGAAATTTACTTCGCGTTGTGGCCGCCCATGTATCCCATTATTCTCTCCATTTCGCATCTTCTTGGTGTGACAACGTATTGCTTCGCCCGTTGCCTGAGCGCGTTCATGTTCGGGGCGCTGGTGGTCATGACGGCATGGGTGCTCCACAAGGCCGTGCGATGTTGGCTGGCCGGCGCCATCGGCGCCCTATGTCTGCTCGTCAGCGGCGTTATGGCGGTTTACCTGATGGCATGGTCCGAGACGGTGTTCAACCTGCTGGCGCTCATAGTCCTGTATCTCGTCCACCGCAGTTGCGTTTCAGCCTCGCTCAAACCGTTCATCTGTGCCGCGCTGGCAACCATGATCGCGTGTGTGACGCGGTATGTGGGCGTCACGCTTGTCCTGACCGCGGGGCTGATGATCATCACGGATTCCAGACTGTCTTTCGGCAAACGCATCGCGCGCGGAGTCGTTTTTGGTCTCATTTCCCTGTTGCCATTCATTGCGTGGATTGTTCGCAATGCGCTCCTGACCGGATTGCTCACAGGCGAACGCTATCGTTCGACCGACACCCTGTTTTTGTGCACGGCCAATCTCTCGAGAAATCTTGTCTCCTGGTTATTGCCGTTCATCGACTCGGTTACGAGCGTGGAGCACTCGTTCCTGAGCAACTTGTCCATGATCATCGGTCTTGTGATCATTCTCGCCGTCCTGGGTATAATCATCTGGCATTGCATGCGATTTTCCGGCGCCAAGCGGATGCGGCACCCGCTGACACCATTTATCGTTTTCATCCCGGTCTACGCCGTGTACCTGACCTTGTCTTCGTGGAAAACGGCGCTTGATCCCATCGACAGGCGTTATGTTTCACCGTTGTATGCGCCGGTGATCATTGTCGTCGCGGGTTTCCTGTGCGAACTCGCCTGGGGTGGCTTGGGAGCGCTGGGAAGCGCGATCACGCATCCGCGTCTGCTCAAGTTTGTGCGGGGCGTTATTGTCTGCTTTGCCGTGTTGTGGCTGATGTTGAACGTCGCGCGTGCCGCAAAAGTCACGCGGGACGCCCGCCTGACAGGCCGCGGCGGCGGCGCCTGCGGATATACTGACAAGGGATGGGTGGATTCCGAGATCATGCATTACCTGAAAACAAATCCGCCAGCGCCCTTGCTGATTACCAATGAACCGCCGGCCTTGTATGCGAATTTCGGGTGGACCTCGAGGATAGCGCCCAAAAAAACACTCTACAGGGGCGTGGAATACATCGGTGATGAATCCATCGCCAAACTCAAGGAGGCCATCAACAAGCGCGAAGAGGCACATATCGTGTGGTTTGATTTCAGTCCGGTGAATTATCTTTTTACGCCCAACGAGATGAAAGAGCATTTTGACATTCAACCTGTCCGCCTGTTCAAGGCTGGCGGTGTGTATCGCATACGGGACAGACAAAAGAATTCATAGCCGCCGCGGATACAGCGTTTGTATGTAAAAAAGTCCTAAATAAACCCCGGATTGCATTATTCTTTATGACAGAGATGTTGCGAAAAATGAATCGTCCCATTCGCCACCGCAAGTATACTCGTACTGTGCTATTGTGGATTGCGGTCGTGGTGATGATTTGTTCCGCAATGGTGTGCGCGCAGAGACCCGCTGTCACGAGTGGAAATGGCGTCAGTGCAACGGATTCTTCATATCTGGGCGATACGTATCTGACGAATCCTTACGTGGATGCCGCTCCTTTGGCACCTCAGATCCCCTCCGGAAGTGTTCAGGAAATGGGTTTGCCGCATCTTTCGGCGACTCCAAAAGCCTCCTCCGCGGGCGCCGCCGCGCGCTCTTTATCCCCAATTCCCGATGAGACAATTTCAGAGCCCGCTCCGCGCGGATTCTCCGGATATTCCATCTCAAATTACAAAGCGGGTTTCTCCCTCGCGCCCGCCGCGCCGGACTCGCAACAATTCGGCAATATGGATTCCTTGGACGATGAAATTCCGGCGCGCCGTCCGCGTTACACCCGCGGCGCCGCAAGTGTTGTCAAACCCCGGCGGCTCTCAGTCGATACACTCAGGGAATATTACCGCACGGGTGAATACCAGAGCGCCCGGACAGGGCTTCGGCCGCCAACTCCAACACCACTGAGTGAACTACCAACGCCTGAGGCGAATTTCTTCGATTCAGCAAAGAAGGCTGATGCCGCCGCCAATTTGCAAATGGAAAAGCTTAAGCAACTTCATGGACTCTCAGATGCCGGTCAGGATGAAAAAGCCCAACCCGATGCGGAATCCGGCAAGCCGTCTGTTGTGGACCAAGGTTTCGAGACGATGTCCGATGCCATGCCCGGGAAGCGTCCCCTCCCGCGTCCTATGATGGCAAACCCGATTACTCTGAACACTGTTACTTCAAGGTTGCCGTCCGCGTCAGTTGCGGGACGGCACAAACGCGATCGGGTCGGAGCAATTGTGGCGCCCACGCCTGAAATCACGGAAGAGGCGAGGACAACGATCACACAATATCTGATGCTTAGAGATAATGCGATAGACAGAATGCCTGTCCAGACCAATCCCTTTTCAACCCCTGCGATACCTGACTCGCTCAACAATCCCTACGATTATCCCGGCTACGACAGATTCCCCAATGTTCCCGATTGGAGACGGAATCCGACGCTTCCTGACCCCAGCCGCATGCCTGATATTCCCTATATGCAATCGGCCCCGGGCGTCCATGAGCGACGATAGTCTTTCAGGTTGCTCTTTTATTCTCCTTCAGGGCAATTGAGTTGCAATCGGGATGATTCATTCCGACGAGAACAATCAAAAGAGGCGCATGGCATTAGAGTGACGAACCAAGGCAGAAGACTCGATGAATGGGAGATGCGGGAACAGATTTGCGAAGTTGGCCGCCGCGTCTGGCAACGCGAATATATCGCCTCGAACGATGGCAACATTTCCGTCCGGCTGGATGATGACAAGGTTCTTTGCACGCCCACGCTTGTGAGCAAGGGTTTCATGAAACCCGACGATCTTGCCCTCGTGACGCTCGATGGCAAACAGGTCGGCGGCCGGCTGCCGATGACAAGCGAGGTCAAGGTGCATCTGGAGATGTACCGTCAGCGCGGCGACGCGCGGGCGGTCGTTCATGTGCATCCGCCCCACGCAACGGCTTTCGCCGTCGCGCGGCAACCGGTGCCCAAATGCATTCTTCCCGAAATCGAAGTGTTCCTTGGCGAAATCCCGGTCGTGCCCTACGCCACACCCGGCACACAGGAATTCGCCGATGCTGTCATCCCTTTCATGGAGCATCACAACGCGTTCCTTCTCACGAATCATGGGGCGTTGACGGTTGGCGCCGATCCCTTTGAATGTTATTATCGCATGGAGACAGTTGAGCAGTATTGCAAAATATTGATTCTGGCGAAACAGATAGGCGACTGGACACAAATCGATCCGAACAAGGTCATGGATCTGTTGCGCATTCGGCAAAAACTCGGGCACAAGGACAGACGGGTTCTTCAGGATGCGGAATTGTGTTCCTATGGCGTGCCCGGCGAGCAATGTGCCGCCGCAAGGGAAGGCGCTGACGGTGACAAGGCATTCATTGAAGAAGTTGTGCGGCGCGTTGTCGAACGGTTGAAAACGCGTTCCTGATTTTTACGCGGGCGCGCCGCGGTATCAGGGATGCGATATGTTCTGGGGGCGAAGTTGCCCGTTGCGCATTTTCCCAATCATCTCAAGTTGCCGCGAAGCCTGTTGATCCGCCGGGTTGAGTTCGAGGGCAAGGCGCAGGTGTTCCACCGCTTCATCCGTCTTCCCCTGCCGGAACAGAAGAATTCCGAGGTTTGTGTGGGCGGGCGGATGGCGGGGCATGATCCTGATCGCCTTGAGAAAGGCGCTTTCAGCGGATTTCAGATCGTCCATGCCCATGAGCGCCTCGCCCAGACCGTTATAGGCTTCCGCGTCCTCGGGCGCTCCAGAGACGGCCCCGCGGAAAGCCGCTGCCGCGTCAGCGTAGCGTTCAAGCACCAGGTTGGCCATCCCCAGTGTCATGTTTGCTTCGAGGCTGTCAGGTTTGAGCGCCATGGCCCGGTTGGCGGCCTTCGCGGCTTCATCGGGCTGGCCGTGAATCTGGGCCAGCCGGATCAGGTTCTGGTAGGCGCGCTCGTAATATGGATCGATATCCAGCGTTTTTTCATACTCGGCGCGCGCCTGCGCGACATCCCCCCGCAACGCAAGATTGGATGCGAGATTGTGATGGGCGTGAGAACTGTTCGGATCAACAGCGATCTGACGACGCCACAGGGCGATTGAATCATGCCAGCAGCCTGACTGAAGAAATCCCGCTCCCGCGTATAGGGCAACAATCAATCCCGAAACGACCACGATGTGTTTGTTCCACTGGGGACGCATTCTGAGCGCCATGGCAATGACGCAACCGATGGCGAGGGCATATCCGCTCAATGAAAGATAACAATAGCGGTCGGCGACCGTGGAAAAATACTGGAAGAAGTATGGTGTCAATCCAAGAACAGGAAGGAGGGGAAGGGCGAATAACGCTCCGCATAATGCGGGCAGCCCGCGTTGCTTCGCCAACACAAGAACGACTGCCAGCACACCCAACAATTTCACCCAGATCCACGGAGAAGCGGCGACACTGTGGATATTCCGCGGAGTAATCGGCGATAATCCGGACGGCCAGATCATTTTTCCCGCATAATAAACAAGGCTGTCCGCCGCCACCAGCGGCCTTTGCCAAATGGGAAGGATGAATGGCGTGTCCTGGCGCAATCCCGCCGTCTGCGCGATCATGCTGATGACTGTCCATATTCCCGCAAGCCCGACCCATGGCAGCAGAATGAGCGTCATCCGTTTCCATGGCGTTTGCCGGTAGAGCGCAAGAGCGCCCGCCATCAGGGGGACGACCACGGATGATGGCTTGGACAGCAGCGCGAGTAAATACATGAGGCTCGCGGCCGCGTAGTCCATCTTGTTCCTGCTATCAAGCGCATAGGAGAAAAGGAGCAGCGCCAGAAGCGAAAACAGCCCTCCCAGCAAATCCTTGCGGCCGGTAATCCACGACACGGGTTCGGCCTGCAAAGGATGCACACAGAATACCAGCGCGCCGATGAGGGCGGCCGCGGTGGAGGGCGCTATCCGGCGAAGGATGAAATACACGCACAATCCCGACGCGCAATGCGCCAGCAAATTTGACAAATGCATGATGGCGGGCGTCATGCCGGCCGCAATTATCTCAAATAGATACGATGTGTAGACGAGGGGAATGTAGAGTTCGCCGTATGGCTGCGACCAGATGCGGAAAAACCCATCCCATGAGGGCGATGTGAGGAGAGGATTCTGGTAGACATTGATGTTGTCGTCCCAGTCCACGAATTCAAAGGCAAGCGTGCGGCCGTAAGTGAGGAGGACGGCAGCCGGTATCAGGAGCAGCGGGAGATAATTCATCCGCCCGCGATCGGCGCCCGCGACAGGCAATTTTGTGTGTTGATGAATTTGCGCTGAAGCGGAGCGGGCGTGGTCCGCATGATGCGCGTCAGGTCTGCCGCGTTTGTCCCGGCGCTTTTTCAACTGGGCGATTCCGGTTTCAACGCCAGGGATTTGAGCATGGCCAATGCCTGCTCGCGCCCGCTCACACTGCCCTCAAGCTGGGCGTCCTGCACCGCGCGCAGCAGAACTCTGAAACGGGGTCCGGGTTCCAGTCCCATGTCAATCAGATCGCGCCCGTTGACCAGTGGTCTGGGCAGTTTTCCTTCGGGTGATTCCGCGCGCATCTCGGCAAGATGGCGCAGGGCGTAGTCGCAATTGCTGGTGTCGCCGTGGCTGGCGAGGCAGTCGGCGCGGTGGAGCTCGATGTCCTCTTCGATGGCGGGCGCGGCCAGAAAGCGGCGCAGCGTGCTCTTGCGCATGCTGGTCAGGTTGATGAAATCCATGTGGCGCAACACCATTGCCTTGACTCGTTCGCGCAACTCGTTGGGAAAAGCGAGCCTTCGCCCGATGTGCTCAACCATTTCAGCGCCCGCCTTGTGATGGTTGTTGAAGCGGATACGGTCCGCGAGCTGCATGGTGGCCGGTTTTCCCGCGTCGTGCAGAAGCGCCGCGAGAGCAAGCGCCGGCGACGGATCAGGAGGCAGCGCCGCAAGCATCAGTTTTGTATGCTCGTAAACGTCGCCTTCAGGATGGAATTCCGGCGGCTGGCGGCATCCCTTCGTTGCGGCCGCTTCGGGGAGCAGTATGCCGAGCAGTCCGGAGCGGTCGAGCAAATCGAGGAACTTGCCGGGATGGGGGCGCGTGAATCCTTTGATGATTTCATCGCGCACGCGTTCGGCGCTGATTTCCGTGATCGTGTGGCTCAGGGCGCGCAGGGCGTTCCATGTGCCCGGCTCAATATCATACTCAAGCGAGGAGGAGAAGCGTAGGGCGCGCAACAGGCGCAACGCGTCCTCGGTGAAGCGTTCGCGGGGATCGCCGATGGCCCGGATGATATTTGTTTCTATGTCCGCCCTTCCGCCGACAAAATCGAACACCTCCCCGCTTGAGGGATTCATGAAAAGGCCGTTGATGGTAAAATCCCGCCTGAGCGCGTCGTGGCGCGCGTCGCTGAATTCAACGATCTGCGGGTGGCGATGATCCAGATATCCGCTTTCGCATCGGTAAGCGGCCACTTCCGCTTGCGCCCCGTCATCAACAACGAGCACGACGCCAAATTTGGCGCCAACGGCGACGGTGCGGGGAAAGAGCGCGATAACCTGTTCCGGGCGCGCGCTTGTGGCGATGTCATAGTCATCAGGTTCGCACCGGCGCAACAGGTCGCGCACGCAACCGCCCACCAGAAAAGCCTCATGTCCGTGCCGGGTCAGCCTGTCCACTATACGCATCGCCAGCGCGGCATTGGGATTGTCAGTGTTCAAATGCCCTTTCCATGCTCCCGTTTGTTTGTTTTGATGCTTGTGTCAAACCGGTACAGCTTGATCTTATGCTTCAATTCTTGAGCCTTGTTATTGATGCGTCACGGAAATATTACATTTTCACGGGCAAACGGCTTTCAATGAGCGGAAAAATCAGGATCGCCTATTTTATCACCAGCCTTGAAGTGGGCGGCAGCGAGCGCCAGCTTGTTGCGCTTGCCGGCGGTTTGCCCGGGGAGCGGTTTGAGACGCACATCATCTGCCTGTCGGGGTATGGCGCGCTTGAAAACGAGGCGCGCGCGGCGGGGGCTGCGCTTTATGACTTGCGGTATCCGCGCCTGCGGGGCGCCGGCTCCATCCGCTGGCGCAATGTTCCATCGGCGGCGTGCACGCTGTGGCGCTTGGTGCGTCTGTTGCACGCGCTCCGGCCCGATATTCTTCACACGATGATCCCCGTGTGCAATGTGCTTGGCATGGCGGGGGGGAAACTGGCGGGAATCAGACGGATCGTCTGCACGAAACTGGCGCTGGGCGCCTACCGCGACAAATGCCGTCTTCTGCCGTATCTAGAAGACATCGCTGATCCTCACTATACCCTTGTCCATTGCAAATCGCGGGGCATTCTGGAGGATGTGGCCGTGCGCGAGCCCATCCCGCGCGGGCGCATGAGAATCGTTTACAATGGCCTGCGCACGGATAAATTCCAGCATACCGCGGATGCCGGGTCTGTTCGGGCGGGGCTTGGTCTGCGGCCTGATGCGCGAGTCATCGGGATGGTCGCCAATCTGATACCATACAAGGGCCATGCCGAGGTTGTGTCGGCGGCGAAGATCATTGTTGATGAGTTTCCGGACGCTGTTTTTATATTTGTGGGGCGCGATGACGGCATAGGCGCGGCTCTGCGCGAACAGGCGGACAAGCTCGGCATTGGTCGCTCTGTTGTGTTTGCGGGTGAGCGGCGCGATGTGGCCGATCTGCTGGGCGCCATGGATCTGCTGGTGTGCGCCTCGCATGAGGAGGGATTCTCAAATGTGCTGCTGGAGAGCATGGCAAGCGGTCTGCCCGTCGTGGCGACGCGCGTGGGCGGCAATCCCGAGGCGGTTGAAGACGGTGTGACAGGCGTGCTTGTGGAGCCGCGCCAGCCGCGCCAGCTTGCCGATGCCATAGCGCGCATGTTGCGTGATCAGGCCATGGCGCGCCGGATGGGCGCAAAAGGCCGCGAGCGCGTCAATGAACTCTTTTCTTACGAGTCCATGATCAAAGGAATGTTGACCTTTTACGACGAGGTCATGAAAACCTGATATAAATCAGCACATTAAGATGAGGAGCTGTTGACGATGAAAGGCATCATCCTTGCGGGCGGACTGGGCAGCAGGCTCTTTCCGCTGACCAAAATCACCAACAAACATTTGTTGCCGGTGTTTGACAGGCCCATGATCTATTACCCGATGCAGCAGCTCGTCGATTCGGGCATCCGCGAAATCATGCTTGTAACGGGGGGCACATTTGCTGGGCATTTTCTAAACCTTCTCGAAAACGGCAATGAGTTCGGGATGAAACATCTCCATTATGCCTTCCAAAAGGGCGAGGGCGGCATTGCCGATGCGCTGAAACTGGCCGAGGATTTTGTGGAGGATCAACGGTGTGTCGTTATTCTCGGCGACAATATTTTTCAGAATTCCATCGCGCCGGCGGTTGAGCGCTACCGCCAGCAGAAAGATGGAGCGCGCATCCTGATCAAAGAAGTGCCGGACCCTGAACGGTTCGGGGTTGCGGAATTGCGTGACGGGCGAGTCGCCGGCATCGAAGAAAAACCGGCTGCGCCCAAAAGCAACTTCGCCGTGACCGGAGTGTACATGTATGACTCCCATGTCTGGGAGATCGTGAAAACGCTCAAGCCCAGCAAGCGCAACGAGCTGGAAATCACGGATGTGAACAACGCCTATATCGCTCGCGGCAACCTGTGCTATGATGTCGTCGAGGGCTGGTGGACTGACGCGGGAACTTTTGAATCGCTTCAACGCGCCAACCAGCTTGTCTCGGAGGGAATGCGGCGGGACGATGACTGATCACTAACGATCAGCCTCTCCCGGCTCACCGAAAAAGTGTGACGGTGGCGAAACGCGCCTGCATCACCTGCACGGCTCATTTTTCCCTTGAATGATCCCGCCGCAAGGCTGTCTTGTTGTCTCGAGATCGAACCAATGGCTTAAAGGGCACATGCCCACGGAAGAGGGTGAGAATCCCTCACGGACACGCCGCTGTGATCGGGAACGAAACCCGCAACGATCCCACTGTTCCCGCAGGGAACGGGAAGGGGCGGGGAGTAGAATGATCCGTTAGTCAGAAGACGGGGCCGCTGGTTCCTCTACGGACTTCTTCGTGCAATAAGAAGCGGAGGATATATGTTATTTTTCACAGACCCGCTCAGGCTGGCGTTCGCGGCGCTGATCGTGCTGAGAGTATCGGGCGGTTTCCCGCAGGCGTTTACTGACCGTGTGGCGGAATTCCATCCCGGTCCTGACGCGGGATTTGGCCAGGATTATTTCCCGGCCAATGTCTTGGGGCCGCCCCGTGGAAATGCCGATCCCGCAAAACCCAACCAGAGTCCCGCAGATCTTCTTTCCCTCGGATCAGGCGGCTGGATTGTGCTTGAGTTCACGAACAACGAAATCGTTGACGGCCAGGGAGCCGACTTCACGGTGTTTGAAAATCCCTTTCAGCCGATTGGCATGCCGGATCTGTGCTTTAGCGAAACGGCCATTGTGTCCGTCAGCGACGATGGCACATCATGGACGACCTTCCCCTTCGATTTCGCCGACCCGGGTCCGCCCGATTCGAATCTTCTTCAGAAACATCTCTACAACGGTTTTGCGGGCCTGACGGCGGTTTACAGCTCGCCCGCGAACGGCATATCGCCTTTCGATCCAGCGGTCAGCGGCGGCGACAGTTTTGATCTGGCCAAAGCGGGCCTCTCCGCGGTCCGGTTCGTCAGAATACAGGACACCGGCACGACCGATATTTCACCGATGCTTGCGCCCAGCGGGGCCATCGTAAATGATTTCGGGAACGTTATCACCGCCCCGCCAACGGCGGGATTTGATCTCGATGCCGTCGCGGCCATTCATACGCGGCCGCTTAATGCCTTCATCAGGGAATGGACGTTGTATGAATAGACGCGCTCCTTTTCCGCAATTGGCATGCGCCCGCCGCCGCGGGCTGTCCCGCGCATTCACGCTGATTGAACTGCTCATTGTTGTGGCGATCATCAGCCTTCTCGCGGCGATTGCCGTGCCAAACCTCGTGCTTGCAAAACAGCGCGCCAACCAGGCCAAATGCGCCACGCATCTCAAAGCCATCGCCTTCGCGCTCTATGCTTACAAGAGCGATCTTGGCAAGTTCCCCGCGGCGGACGGAGTGGCGGGTGTGAACGAAAGCATGGGTCAAACAAGCGCCGGGAACGGCCCCGCCGCCAATGGCAGTTGGGACGGCGTGCCGCGCGTGCTCGTTCGGTTGCGCTATCTCGCGAGCGGTGACTTCCTGTTTTGCCCGGCCTATCGCGAGCGCTTCCCGGGCGACCGGCTTCAGCGCTTCCGCTATGCTTACAACCACTCGGCGTTCGATACGGGCGGCGTCTCCGGCGCGCCCAACGACGTGGAGAGGGAAACGCACGATTACTGGTATGCGCGATGCCTGTGGGTGCCGCGCGAGCGCAGTTTCCGCCCAACGGCGATGGATGTCACCTACCCGCATGGCGATCAGAACGACAGGGAAAACGCGCTGTTCACAAATTCACGCGTGGAATTGCGCGATGGCCGCGCCGATTTCGCCGCCTTATATCAGCCGGCTGCCAGTTATTGAACGTAAAAAACGCTCCGGCCCGTGAGAGCCGGAGCGTCATATGGAACGCCATTGGACTTGGCTGAATGCTTAAATAAGACGCGGGCAGATCAAGCGTTATTCAAACAGTTGCCATTCCGAAACGGCCGATGGTCCTGGGAACGGATCCCCATGATCAACAAGTTGAAGGGTGTCAACCTGCGCCTTGAAAGACGTGTCGCCGCCGTATACTCCGCTAACGCCGCAGGACATCACCACCTGGCCTGCTGTTGCGGCGCTGCCGATGGTCGTTGATGCCGTTCCGTCGATCGGCGTGTTTGGCGATGCTGGCAAACTCACATAAGCATCAAACGCCGTTCCGTTGGATTTCAGAGTCACCACAACCTCTGTGCCGGGTGTTATGGTCAGACTGGGGAGATTAAGACTCGCCAGCGCGCCCGCGATGAACAGATTGTCGTTATGGATCTCGATTTTGGGAGGCGACGCAGCTGGGAAGAAAAGCACCTTCGGGCGATTCCCTTCATTCGAATTGTTGCGCAGACCGAGTTCCACATAGCCGTTCGCTTGGGAGAGATCGGGTAAGCGCACATAGATGCGCGCGTCCACATTTCCATAAGGCGCGGACATCGGCAGGGGAGCCGCGCCCGGGGCCACGCGTGTTGTAACACGTGAATAGGTGTAGTCGGCTGTCGCGCGGATGGTCATGAAACCCGGCGCCTCGATGAAGTCCGGGCGTGAGCCGCCGATTTTCTGCCATGCAAAGTTGAAGATGTTCATGCCTTTGTCGGCTCCGTCGTAGAGCGGTTCGCCGTACCATTTCGGGAACACCGTGCCGTCTTCAAAATCATCCTGGAAGATGATGTTTGACAAGGCGTCGCGCACCTCGAAATATTTGATTTTCGGGGCAAGCAAGCCGCCCGCCTTGAGTTGAGGCAGAC
>JAPLSQ010000048.1 GCA_026398535.1 Candidatus Sumerlaeota bacterium
AGAACGTGTTCTCGAAACGAACCAGTTTCGAGCCGGTGCGCTGAAGAACACAAACCTGTATGAATTTGCTGTGGGTGTCGATGCCGACGCCGTAGTTATCTACGCATTGGTCGATATCGATACCGTCTGGCGGTGATTCGTTAGAAGGCTGTAGAAGGTTGCGATTGCTCATTTTACAAATACCAGTAGGGGGTAAGTTCGAATGAACTGGATTCTCAGTTCACCGGAGTTCGCTACTTCCTGAAAACCGGTAAAGGGGAACGAGACTGCTATAGGGGTTAATTGCTCCATGTGTCAATCGTACCGGGTGTTGGCCATGCCTTGTGAAGTGACGTCGAGCGTCAATTGAGAGTAAGTGGCTCTGAACTGCAAACGCGGTAAACCACATAAAAATACGCCTCGTAAAGATAAATCGTCATAGAGATGCATTATATTTGCGTGACGTTGAATAGCAAGCACTTACAAGTGAAGAAAATCCGTGAATTGTCGTTGAATCGTTGTTTTCGTGGTGTTTTTATTCAGCGTGCTCGTAAAAAGAAGTTGTTGTTTTTAGTGGGGGGGGTAGGGGAAAAAATCGTGTTTTTTGCCCGCTATGTAAACGAATTCGTATAGTTGGCACGAAGTATGCGTATTATATATATATATACGTAGCTCTAATAGCAGAGCGCCGATCCTTCGTACAAACCACGACGCTGGGTGGTCGAACTCAGCCACTCGTGGTTCAACCGGTTTCGAAAACTCTCGCCAAGGTATGAGAAATCAACCCAATCCTACTTGGGGCTGCTCATGCTGGCAGCCGCGATGATTGTCTTGAACAAGGTGATTATTATTTACGGATAAACACTATATATATACGTAGCTCTAATAGCAGAAGAAGCTGTTCAACCCAGACTTCGCGCTCCGGCGGACGATTCGTTGCGCGGGCTGCGGCGATTTCCTGACCGGTAGCAATACCAGCAAGCGCAATGGCAAGCGGTTCGGCTACTACCACTGCCAAAACAAGACCTGCTCCAACTATGGCCGGTGCCTGCACAAACGCGACGTCGAGATCGGATTCGAGGAACTCGTCGAACGGCACGCTCTCGCACCGGGGTATCTCGACTGGCTGCGCCTGGCTCTGGAGCAGGCTCTCGACGACATCAACCGAGTCGCCGCCGCCAAGATTGCCTACTGCACCACCCAGATTGATCAACTCGAAGAGAAGCGTCGCCGCATCTACGAGATGCGCGAGGACGGTTCCTACACGAAAGAGGAGTTCCTGGAGCGCAAGGGCGACCTCGAACGACAGATCAACCAGTTGAAGATCGAGCAGATGGCCGACCAGACCCAAGCCGTCGATCTCGACCGCCTGTTCAAATACGCCAACGATTTCGTGCAGACATTCGGCGGGAAATGGTCAACGATTCCGGATTCGGTGAAGACCCGGTTCCATAATCTGCTGCTGCCGGAAGGAATTTCCTACGACCCGGCCAGCGGTTATCAGACCGAGAAACTGGGGCCAGTTTTCGAGCTGAATCAGCGGTTTCGGAACACGAAATCCCCTTGGGTGGACTGCGCGTTACCTATATCAGACCAAATCGTTGAAAATCTTCGCTCGTTTGGCGACATCATGGTCGATGCGCTGGACCTCGTGTCGGCGCCGCGACCAGAGCCATTATGACATGGACGCGGGACCACCGCCACAAAGTCCCCCAAGTCCCCAAGTCCACCCGAGCAGCCGTCTCTGGAGCGGTGAACAGGCCAGCCTCCACCTTTGGGAATACACCCGGTTGACGCCGGTATATACTGTGTGTATAATGGTGAATACAATATGCTCCAACCACTGAAAACAAAGGAATTGCAAGCCCTGCGGATCATCCGCAACCATCTCGTGCACGATGGCTCTTCGCCGTCGATTCGCGAACTGATGCGCGAGATGGGATACAAGTTTCCCCGCTCGGCCGCGGTGCTCATCGAGCGCCTGATTGTGGGCGGATACGTGCGCCGCACTTCTGCCGGACTCCAGATTCTACGCGAACCACCGGCCGATTTTCAGCGGGCGAGTACAGTTCGCGTGCCACTGGTTGGCCGAGTGTCCTGCGGGGCGCCGATCTGGGCGGTAGAGAACGTCGAGGCCTTCGTCCCCGTCGCCACCACCATCGCCCGCCCGGGTTCCCAGTACTTCATCCTGCGGGCGGAGGGCGATTCGTTTGGGCGGTTGAAGGATACACCCCGCGACGCACTTCATCCTGCGGGCGGAGGGCGATTCGATGAACCGGGCCGGCATCAATGACGGCGACCTGGTGCTCATCCGCCAGCAGGAAACGGCCGAGGAGGGGGATCGCGTCGTTGCCCTGATCGACGACGAGGCCACCATCAAGGAACTGCACTTCGGTCCGACCGAGATCATCCTCAAACCCTGCTCTACCAATCCCAAGCACAAGCCGATTATCCTGAATCGGGAATTCCACATCCAGGGGGTGGTGACGCACGTATTGAAGGGGGGATCCGAGATGTTTGATGACGATTATCAGATAAAAGAAAGGTAGCTCGAATGGCGTACAGAAATAGAACCTACGTTTGCTTCGATGGCGATGAGGACATGCACTACTATCGTCTCATGTGCGCTTGGAAGCAGCACGAAGGCATCGACTTCGACTTTTTTAACGCCCACGACCTCAATACGGCCCGTGACGACAGTCAGGAAGAGTCAATAAAACGACAACTTCGCGAGCGACTCAACAACACGAGAGTATTTGTGGTGCTCATTGGGAAGAAGACTCGATATCTCACCAAGTTCGTTAAGTGGGAGATGGAGCAGGCTTTGTCTCTAGGACTGCATATTATTGCTGTCAATCTGAATGGTTTGCGCCAGCAGGATGTCGACCGCTGCCCGCCTACCATCAAGGATGCCTTAGCCATCCATATCAGCTTCAACGCGGCAATCATGCAGCACGCTTTGGAGCACTGGCCAGCTTCGCACAACCAGTACCGATCAGAGAACAAGACCGGACCTTACTTCTATAAGCCAGAGGTATACAAACAGATGGGACTATGATTGACATCCTGCGAGGATATTTCTCGATAAGCTACTGGCGCCACACCGTTTGGAGCAGCGAAACCGCGAAGATACTTCTGGCGACCACTGGACCTCTCTGGCTGCTTTTCAATTTGCCAGGATATTTTGGTGTGCTTGCGTCATGGAAACCGTTTTTTCAGGACCACCTCTCCATCTATGTTGGCCTTTGTGCCCTGACTACCATCATCATTCGGCATCCGGTAACTTCAGTGTCTAGTTGCTTGTCAAGCAGGGACGTGGCAATAGAGGTGCGTGTTGGCAATCTCTTCTGTCTTCGCAATGCCTCTCTTGTCGTAAGCACCAATACCACATTCGAGACTGATACGAACAACGGTCTTGTCGCGAAAGATAGCATTCAGGGGCAGTTTACAGAGCAGTACTTTGACAGTGTGTCGCATTTGGATAAAGACATTGACGAGGCACTCAAGGGGATTCATGTGGAGGAGCATCTGCAAGACGGTCGACCAGGCAAGACGAATCGTTACAGGATCGGCACCGTCGCCCAGGTGCGGCCGATGGGTCGCACGTGCTACTTGCTGGCGGTCGGGAACATCACCGCGACCGGCAACTGCGAGTCGTCGTTCGAAATGGTGAAGCAGGCGCTTGCCGCGTTGTGGAATCATGTTCAGATGAAGGGAGGCATCGAACCAATCGCGATAGGAGTTTTGGGGACGGGGCGGGGTAGACTTGTCGAGAAACGTGAGATCGTGATTCGGGAGATCATCGAATCGTTTGTAGCCGCCTGTGCATCGAGGCGTTTTACAGAAAAACTGATCGTTGTCATATCGCCGGATGACTATCGCAAGCATGCGATTGATCTGAAAGATATCGGAATGTTCGTGCGATATGTGTGCAAATACACCGAACTGAAGAAGCCGCAGGATAAGGGTTCTGGAGTCGCGGTGCTATGAGGATTCAGAGAGCTGTAGTGCAGTCGATGCCCCTGCGTTGAGGGGCACATCATGTCTTTGTGGAGGCGGGCCTGTGGCTGGCACATTTACCCACATCACGCTGGTCGATATGCTGTGTCAGACGGGGACCGAGTCCGACGATGTCGCGCCCGGTGATGATGAGCGCAGCAGACAAATCCGTCACGCGCTGAACGCGTATAGCAATTTCTGCGAGCTTGGGGCGGTGAGCCCTGACTACCCGCTCCTGACCCCAAAGCACCACAACGCCGCGGGGTGGGCAAACGTGATGCATTACTGCCGCACCGCGGAATGGATCAGGGATGGAATCAGGTTGTTGACGCCCAAAGATTTCGAGGTCCCGGAGACGCAGCGCTGTATCGCCTGGCTGTACGGGTATGCCGCACACGTGGTGGCGGACATAACCGTCCACCCGATTGTGGAAGCGAAAGTGGGACCGTATAATGACGACACGAAGCTGAATCACCGCATCTGCGAGATGAACCAGGACGTTTACGCGTTCAGGAAGAATCGCCACGCGGATATAGCGGCGGCGGAGTACCTGCGCAATCGAGGCATTGGCACGTGTTGCCGCGACGTGAACAAGTCTCGCGACCTTCACCCCGCGATCGCCGAATTCTGGGCCCGAATCCTTCAAACCGTGCCCCGAGACGGTCTGAAAATGGCTCCGGAGCATCCTCGCCCGGAGTCCGATCCGGATCCCTGCGAATGGCATGGGTGGTTCGTTACCATCATTGACAGGTTTGCCGATGAGGGCCGATGGCTGCCCTATTTCGCCAGGCACGGTGCTGATCGCGTTGGAATCACCTATCCTGAGTATGACCCCGACAGCCCCGACTTTCAGTCGTATGTAAATGGTCTTCGGACGCCGCAGGGGCAGCCAATTGCCTACGATGATGTCTTTGCCAAAGCGAGAGAGAATGTGAAAGCTGCTTGGATTCAGATTTCAGAAGCCCTGATTTGCGACGATCCTGAAAAGTTTGTCCTCGCGGACGCCAACCTCGACACAGGCAAAGCCTTGGGCACCAACACTTCAATTTACTGGGGAGATGGACAATGACAGTGAGTTCCGTGCGGCAAAAAGGAGTCCTGCTATCGTGCATGGTCGTTTTTGCCATCGCACTTTCCGGTTGTTCCACTTTCATGCCAACGAGTCAGCGTTTGCGCGCAGAGGAACTCGGCAGACAACTCCCCGACCTAACCACGGCAGTCAGAGGCGAGATTGTGAATACGCGGAACGGCAGGCTGCTGACTGATGCTCAACTGTTGGATCGTCTCAAGACGGAGCGTCCGGAGTTTCGTGCGTTCGACAGAGCCAATGTGGAGGTCCAGCGGGGAAAGAAGAATGTTGTCCTGTTGGTTGGGCCATCTGACCGGGGATGTGCGTGGCTGGAGGACTCGTCGGCGACTCCCTACGTCGATCGAGAGTGGTACAAAATAGACCCGAAGCATCCGGCCGTGTTTACCCTGGATCCGGCACAACCGCCGACGGATGAGGGAAGCAGTCGCGGGAGGTAGCGCCAACGCCTCCCAACATTGCGCTATCGAAGTGTGTGTGTCATTTACTGCAGGAACCGGTCGATGCCGCGGTTGGCGTTGCGGTCGCGCCTTTGCTTCTCGCGCAGGAACGCGGCGATGATGAGCAGCAGAATGCTGACGAGGATCAGCGTGAGTCCGAGCTGGTTGGCAACGCCGGAACCCGCCGCTGATGAACCCCGAGATCCTTTGGCACTCGATTCCTTGCTGCCACTGAGGCGCTCCCACCAGGAAGGGGACGTGGTCGGGGGATTTTCCATACCGGCCGGCACCACTTGGCGTCGGGGCCGCTTCTCGTTGGAGACGAGAAGCACCAGATCGCGGAAGGCGGCAGTCTGGCCGGCCTCGCCGGTGAGTACGAACGTGAGCCTATACTCGCCGAGGCCGAGCCGCCCGAGCGGAACCTTGTGCTCCGTGCCGAGAGCGGCCGTCAATTCTCCGACGGTGCGACCGTTGCCGGCACGAAGACTGACCTCTCCCTTGGTGGGGATGTTGGTGGTGAAGAAGAGCACGACCCGGCCCTTGGCGTCGCGTTCGTAGGTGATTTTGGTGATGAGGATGCTCTGACTGTTTCCGATCCCAGACCGGCTGGAAGCGCGTGGCACGTCCGGTGCATTTTCCTCCACGAGCGGGATGAGGAAGCCGCTGCTCACGTTGCGCTCGCCTCCGGTGCTCTCTCCATTCACGCTTCCGCCGATGGAATCACGTGCCGAGTACGAGGGGAATGCAGCGGTACCACCTCCGTAGTCGACGGTTTGCGGTTCCGATAAGTAGTGGGCGCTTTGCATGGTCTGTGCCCGCGCCGGTGCGGTCACCGCAAGAGTGAACATCAGGCACGACGCGAACAGGATTGGTTTTCGCATATGTCCGGATTATACCACGGACGCTCTCTTTGGCACACGGCCCAAACCCGCATCTTATCCACACTTTCGCCGCCTCAACCCTTATCGCATCGCCAATCCAGTGTTACAATGATTGCATATTCTCTAAACCCAAATCACCCATGTTCATTGCCCACCGTCGCTCCCGGAGCGACACCGCGAACCGTGACGAACTTCACCGCCGACACATCCGGTTTGCGGCTATCATTGGAATCATCATCGTCATCGGTGCAGGCTTCGCCGCCGTGAATGTGGGCCCGCGCGGCCTTCTCCAAGCAGATCAACTACCAGGCCCGGCTGACGGACCTCTCCCGCCGTGCTGTGGCCAACGGTTCGTACAGCATCCGGTTCCGCCTCTACACCACCGCCACGGGAGGGACTCCCATCTGGACCGAAGAATACACAGAAAGGACTTCGCGCGTGGCCGTGACCGACGGGGTCGACTTCAACCAACCGCTCTATCTATCGCTCGAAGTGGGAGGGTCAGGCGCAAGCCCGGCTTGGGATGGGGAGATGCGTCCCCGCAAGATGCTTGGCTCAGCCCCTTCGGCCATTGAGGCCGGGAATGCGTTGGCCTTCGGCGGTCTCGCAACGACCTCATACTTGCGGAGCGATGCGACGAACATCATGGGCACATTCAGCCGCTTGATTGCTGATTATCTAACCTTAGGTTCTGGCACCGGCGTACTATTTGGCACGGGCGGAGATCTCTCCTACATCGCCACATCCAGCCTTGGGATTTATGGGCTTACCAAATTTGATTCTTCGGTGATGTTAGGCCAAGTTTGGACCCCCAAAGATAGCAATCGCGGTTGGAGCGGTGTCGCCATGTCTGCCGATGGCCGCATTCAAACCGCAGCCGCAGACGGCGACTATCTCTATGTCTCCACTGACTACGGCAACAACTGGACCCCGAAGGGGGTCAGTCAACTCTGGAGGGGAATCGCCATGTCTGCCGATGGCCGCATTCAAACCGCAGCGGCTTATGATGGTGATTATCTCTATGTCTCTACAGACTTCGGTGATACGTGGACCCCAAAGGATAGCGATGCTCATACTTGGCGCAGTGTCTCCATGTCTGCTAATGGTCGGATTCAGGCCGCAACCGATGATGGCAATGCCATTTACCTTTCTGATGACTACGGCAACACGTGGACGCCAAAACAGAGCATTGCAAACCTAAGCGATGTGGCCATTTCTGCCGATGGTCGCATTCAAACTGCGCTCGTGCTTAACGGCGCCATCTATATCTCTACTGACTCTGGCGTTCTTGATTAGCGACCCCCTTCTCCATGTTTTGGCCGACGACAGTCCACCGGAATCGTCGAACGGGTCGTCTTTATTTTTTAGGATGGCGAGAATGGCCTGTTGGGGCATGATGCCTCGCCGGCGTGCGGTGACGGCGATGGTCTTGAGGGTGGCGCAGGCGTTTGCTCCACGGTCGTTGCGCGAGCAGTGGCTGACCTTTTGGGAATGACGGCCGGTCGCAGGGCGCGTTCGGCGCGGTTGTTGGTGGGTTCGACGACCGGGTCGTCGAGGAATCGCAGAAGGCTGCCGCGCCTGTTGTGCCAGGCCAGTTCGCCGACGATGCGGCGGTTGTCGCGATTCTTCAGGCGACGCGGGCGCAGGGCATGGTCGAGTTCGGCGCGAAGCTCTGACGCCTGCTGGGCGAAGGCGTCGCCGACGATGCGGCCGTCGCGACGGTCGCGCCACAGCGCCAGCGCCCGCTCAAAGATGTCGCGCAGCCAAACGGTCACGGGCATGGCTGCTGCCGGCTGGCTGGTCATGGCGTCGTCGAGTGAGCGAAAGAGGTGGGCCACGCACTTGCTCTGGCGCACGCCGTCGAACACGTGGGCGTCGTAGGAGGCGCCCCGGTCGGTGCCCATCACCCCCGCGTAGTCGCGGGGCACGATCTCGAGCACTTCGTCGCTACGGTGGCGGCGACGGATGCGAAACACCGTCGATCCGGGCGTGACGACGACCATCAACCAACCCTGCTCGCCGCCGATGCGCCAACCCGTGTCGTCGGTGTTGACCACCGGGGCGCGCCGCACGGCGGCCGCCAAACACTCGGCCACCTCGCCCGCCTTGCCCTCGCCTCGGCCGCGCCCCCCTTCGGCCCACTGTGTCAGCGCGCCCTGAGTGACCCTGAGCCCCGTCATCGACTCGATCACGGCAGGAACCTTGCGCTGGGGAATGCCGAAATCGTGGTGCAGCGCCAGCGCCGCGGCCTTAACGAGCGGCCCCAGCCGGTGCGCCGTCGCCCCCCCCTCCCCTGCTGGCCCTCGGCGACCACCGGGTGGCGCCCCCAGACCGTGCGCCCGCAACGCCTCGCACTGGCAGATCCATACCCGAACACGCCGAACCTTGGGGCTTGGCGGCGCGAAAAAGAACCCTCACCCGCCTTGCGGCCGGGGCGCTTGAGAGGCGACTTCCGCCGGTTGCTCGAGTACGGCGACGCGCCACTGCCCAAAGCGCGCTTCAACCCCTCGATCTCCCCACGCAACAACGCATTCTCGAGGCGCAAAGATTCATTCTCCGCACCCAGCGCCCGGTTCTTGGCCACCAGCGCCAAGACCAGTTTCACCAACGCCGACGGGCTCAAAAGCCCGATGTCTGAAGGAATATTCACGAGAAACCTGCTCGAACCAGGAATCGATGCGTCAAAACATGAGCCCCCACCGACCGTCCATGGTTCCCACAAAAATGCTGGGCCGCTAATCAATTACGAAACTGGGACATACCTACTCAATAAAACGGTGATGGTGGTGCCATTATCCTTGAGAAGAACAGTGAGCGAGATGAACTTATTTCACCACGCAGAGCATTGATTTCACCACAAGACACAAAGATGTGCGCCTTCGCCGCGAGCAAGATTAAATTCATCGGGTGAATGATATTCACCACGGAGAAAAGCGGGCGCTGGCGCAGACTGTGTTGTGAATACACTTGCTTGATTGTCTTCAGAACCATAAACATCCTCTCGTAAATGGAAAAACAGGAATGCGAATCGTAAAAATACTTGAAACCGCCAGCCGGTCGATCCGCAACATGGACAAAACGGAAAGGCTGGACCATACGCCATGAACCACGCAAATAGCTACGGCGCCTGCACTACGAAAAGGCATTTTTTATGGTAGCCGATCACCCTCGCCTTTCTATCGTCACCCCGGCATATTGTTGCGCTGAGTGCCTGCCTGAGCTTTATCGCAGGCTCACCGAGTCACTGGAAAAAATTGATACAGACTATGAAATTATTATTGTAAACGATTGCAGCCCGGATCGCGACTGGGAGGTCATCAAAGATCTGGCCCATGCCGACCAGCGCGTCAAGGGGATCAATTTTTCCCGCAATTTCGGCCAGCACCACGCCATTACCGCCGGCGTTGATTTCTCCAGCGGCGATTGGATCGTCGTCATGGATTGTGACCTTCAGGACCAGCCCGAAGAGATCGTCAAGCTTTATCGCATGGCCGTCGATAAGGGTTACGACATTGTCTTTGGCCGGCGCGCCAAGCGAAAGGACACCTTTACAAAAAAATTCTGTTCGCGGGCGTTCAGCATGTTTTACAACTTCCTGAGCAACACTCGGATCGATCCGACGCTTGACAACTTCTCGATCGCCTCGCGCCGGGTGATGGAGAACTACCGCCGTCTGCGCGAGTCCAGCCGCGCCCATGGCCTGGCACTGCTCTGGTGCGGCTTTCGCGCCGGTTACGTCGACGTGGATCACGCCCAACGCTTCGCTGGCAAGAGCGCTTACAACCTGCGCCGCTCGGTCAACCTGGCCATCGAAGCGATCACCTCCCAGTCCAACAAACCCCTGCGCATGTCGATCAAGGCCGGTTTCCTGATGTCGGGATTCTCGTTTGTTTTTGCGATCATCATCATAGCGCGTGAATTTTTCTGGGGGATTCCCGTAAGCGGCTGGGCCAGCACGATCGTTTCTATATATTTTATCGGCGGTCTGCTGATGGCGAATGTGGGCGTGGTCGGACTCTACTTGGGCAAAGTTTTCGACGAAACAAAGGGCCGACCGATTTACATAGTACAGGAAACGGTCAATATCGCAGGAAGCCCGATATTTTCGCACCACAAGGCATAGAGAAACAAGTCCTTATGCAGATTAACATCCTTGAATATCTCGAAAATGGCGCGCTCAAACGCTACCCCGATAAAACCGCCATTATCGATGGGGACTGCGCTTACACCTTTTCCGAGTTGGAGAGCCTCGCAAAGCGATGTGCCACACTCCTCATCCGCCGCGCCGATGTCGTCACCCAACCCATTGCCGTCTTCTTGCCCAAGTGCGCCGCCACAATCTTCGCCGACCTTGGCATCGCCTACAGCGGCAACATCTACACCAACCTGGATGTCAAGTCGCCACCCAAGCGCATAAAGAATATCATCGACAATATTCAGCCGATCCTGATCATCACATCGCGCGAGCAGGCCAAAACCATTGAGCCCTTCGGCATCGCAGCCGAAAAGCTATTCTTCGTAGAGGATGTCCACGACGAATCCATCCAAATCGACAGCACGGCGCTCTGGCGGCGCCTGGATCGTGTCATCGACACTGACCCGCTCTGCATCATCAACACCTCCGGGTCAACCGGCACGCCCAAGGGCGTCGTTCTTAACCACCGCGGCACGATCGATTTTATGGATTGGTGCTTCGACCGCCTCGGAATTGATGGTACCGAGCGCATCGGCAGTATCTCGCCGTTTTACTTCGATATTTTTACTCTGGAGCTTAACCTCTGCCTGGCCAAGGGGGCCGCTCTTGTAATTATACCCGACCAGCTTGCCGTCTTTCCGGCCAAGCTGATGGAATTTCTTGCGACACAGACCATCAATTTCATCTTCTGGGTTCCGTCGATCATGGTCAACATTTCCAATCAGGGGTTGCTGGAAAAGTACGATCTCGGCGCGATGAAGAAGGTGTTTTTTGCCGGCGAGGTGTTTCCGATGAAACACCTCAACCGCTGGCGGCGCGCTCTCCCCAGCGCCGCTTTCGTTAATCTGTACGGCCCGATCGAAATTACCGTCGACTGCACCTATTACATCCTTGACCGCGAGTTCGACGACGACGAGCCGTTGCCGATTGGTTTCCCCTCCCGCAACACCGACATATTGATCATAAATGACCAGAACCAGTCCTGCAAGGAGGGCCAGCACGGCGAACTGTGTGTGCGCGGCTCGTCGCTCGCGGCGGGCTATTGGAATGACCCCGAAAAGACCGCCAAGGCTTTCGTGCAGAACCCGCTCAACACGCACTACCCCGAGGTGATCTACCGCACTGGCGACTTGGTCTACACCAACGAGCGCGGCGAGATCATGTTCACCGGGCGTAAGGATTTCCAGATCAAGCACATGGGTTACCGGATCGAGTTGCCCGAGATTGAGCACCAAGTCCTGTGCATCGATGGGATCGCCAATGCCTGCGTGATTTATAACATGGAGAAGAAGGAGATCACTCTTTTTTACGAGACAAATGGCCGCGATGTCACTCCGGTCGCGATCCGCAAGAAACTGGCCGAAATTTTCCCCAAATACATGTGGCCAACGGCTTTTCATCAAATGGCCGAACTGCCGCGCAACCCCAACGGCAAGATCGACCGCAACGGGCTCCAGCAGAGCCTAGAATCAGACGGCAGCCAATAGGCATCTTTGCCCGCAACGATTATTGAGGACCAAGTCGCACGCAGTTTAAACAAGTCATTCTCATCGGTACTGGGACGGTCGCTAGCGGTTGCTTGCAGGCCCTGCTTGAGCATAATGACCGGGTGAGTGTGATCGAGGCCGAAGATCATCCGTTTTCGCCTGTTAAAATGCTGTGCCGTAAAACTATGCGGGACTACTGGTTAATCGTCGACAAACTCGCACTTGCGGAATTTTTTATGTCTATCATGGAGCCGACGCTGGTCATCAGCGCCCACAACAGTTATATATTCCCACGTTGTGTCGTCGAGCATCACCCCCTGACAATTGTCAATTTCCATAACTCACTACTGCCGCGCCACGCCGGTCGGAATGCCCCTTCTTGGGCTATTTTCGAGATGGATCAAACCGCCGGCATCACTTGGCACCAAGTAGCTTGTGTCGTGGATGCGGGGCATGTCATCGCCCAGCGCATAATTCCCATTGCAATCGATGACACGGGTTTCACGTTGACACGGAAACTGGCCCAACTGGGAATTACCACATTAAGGGAAATTTTGCCCCAAATGCTCAAGAACCATCTCAAGACCCAGCCACAAGTCTTAGACCCTGCGGCCCGGATGCATTTATCGACGGAAGTTCCTAATGGCGGAGTACTGGATTTGGGGTGGGCCATCGGGAAAATTTCGGCATTTCTAAGATGTCTGGATTACGGCAAACTAATAGTTTTTCCGCCACCCAAGTTCCATCTACTCGGTACGTTGGCCACCGTAGCGGGATATCGGATCATCAAAAGTGAGTCATTGTTGACAGATATCGCAGCGTGTTTGCGTAGTCGGCGCGTTCTACTAGAAGACGACGACACGCTAATTGAACTTTCTCTCGAATACTCGTACCCAGAAGATATGGAATGCAAGTGATGGAGAATCATAATGAACGATTTGCACGCTATTTTAACCAACATCCGCCCCGAGTTCGACTTCACCACCTCCGAAGACTTCATCGGCGACGGCATGCTCGACTCCTTCGACGTAGTGACGCTGGTCTCCGAACTAGACAAGTGCTACGGGATTTCGATCGAGGGCATCGATATCCTGCCAGAGCATTTCCAGAATATCGCCGCCCTTGAAAAACTCCTCGAAAAGTACGGGGTGAAGCCGTGAACTTCACTTTCAGCCACCGCCGCCTTGCCGGCCTGCTGGCCATCGTGCCGGCCAACGAGCACAGCTTCATGGACGAGATGGCCAACTTCAACGCTCCCGTTGGCCGCTCGCTCAAGCTCAAGGAGGTGATGGGCTACGACAAGCACCGCATCGTCGACGGGCCGGTCTGCGTCTCCGACCTGGCCTGCTTCGGCTTGGAGCATCTTTTCGAGAGCGGATCGCTCGGCCGCGACGACTTCGACGCCCTCCTCGTTGTCACCGAGTCCCCCGATTACTTCATGCCGCCCACCAGCAACGTGATCCAAGGCCGTCTCGGTCTCAAGCACGACCTTTTCTGCATGGACATCAACCAAGGGTGCGCCGGCTTTTTGATTGGCTTGATTGAAAGTTTCCTGCTCCTTGAGCAGCCGAGCGTGCGCAAGGTCGTGCTGATTAACGCTGACGTGCTGAGCCGCAAGGTATCGACCAAGGATCGCAACAGTTACCCGCTGATCGGCGACGCCGCCTCGATCACCATTCTCGAGCGTTCCGACGACCCCGCGCCGATCCACGCCAACCTGAAGATGGACGGCACGCGTTGCGAGGCGTTAATTATTCCCGCTGGCGGTTTACGCCTGCCCTCCAGCCCCGAGACGGCCGTCTTGGAAAAAGACAGCGAGGGCAACCTGCGGGCCAAGGACAATCTGCGCATGGACGGCACCGCTGTTTTCAACTTCGTGCAGGTCGAAGTGCCGCCGATGATCGATGAGTTGCTCGCAGCCGCCGGAACGACCGCCGAGGCCGTCGAGGCCTTCCTGTTTCACCAACCCAACCGCTTCATGCTGGAAAAACTGGCCGACAAGATGAAGGTTCCGTACGAGAAGATGCCGATGAATGTCGTCGAGCATTACGGCAACTCCAGCGGCGTGACCATCCCGCTGGCAATTGTCCATAATCTTAGTGAGCGCATCGTCAAGGAAAGCATTCTTGCATGTCTGGCCGGCTTCGGAGTGGGGTTGACTTGGAGTTCAATGCTGCTCAAGCTCGGTCCGATGGATTTCTGTGAAATGATTGAGTACAAGTAAAGGACGAAATGTATGGAAGAGTTTTACGGCAAACTGGCAGAAATCCTGGAAGTTGACCAAGTCAACGGCAATGATGTGCTCGAGGAATTTTCAGAGTGGGACTCCCTCTCGGCGCTCTCGGTCATCGCCATGATTGATGCGCAGTACGGTGTCAACCTGACCGCCACGGATTTGCGCGGCATTGACACGGCACAGAACCTTTTTGCGCTTGTAATACAAAAGAAGGGCGTCTGATCCGATGGGCGAGCTGGTGGTCCACACGCTGATCACGGGAGCTTCGTCGGGGTTGGGCCGGGCTGCGGCGGTCCGCATGTCGTCATCGCGCGCACTGATCCTGCATGGCCGCAACATCGATCGCCTTGAAGAAACCCGCCGGATGTGCGAACATCCCGAACACCACGTCATCTGGCCCTTCGATCTCAAGCTGGTCAGCGGCCTGGCCGCCTCACTCACGCCGCTGCTGGCCGAGGCCGGACGCGCCGTTGAAGCTTTCATTCATTGCGCCGGCATGGTTACCGTGCTTCCGATGAAAAGCATCGATCACCGAGTCGCTCAGGAGATCATGAATGTCAACTTCTTCTCGGCCGTGGAGATCGTCAATCTGCTGCTCACGAAGAAGATTAATAATGGGCGGCTCACGAACATTGTGTTCATCTCAAGCATCTGGAGCCAATTCGGCGCACGCGGACACAGCGCCTACTGTGCCAGCAAGGCCGCATTGGATGGCTTGATGAAGGCCCTTGCCGTGGAACTGGCGCCTGCCGTGCGCGTCAACTCGATCCTGCCCGGCGCCATCCAAACCACCATGGCCGGGCAGGGGTTCGCTGATGCGGCCATTGCCGAGAAACTGCGGCGGGATTACCCGATGGGCTTGGGCCAGCCCGGTGACATAGCAGAAAGCATCGAGTTTGTCCTCAACGCCCGCTGGCTCACCGGCCAGCAAATTGTCATTGACGGCGGTCGCACCGCCAACATGTCACTCAAGTAACGGATGGAAATCATGAAAGATCTCAACCTGTTCAAGTCCCCCGAAGGATTCTGGATCACCAGTTCGCAAATCCTTTCCGCCCTCGAAAAGGTCAAGGCCGCGGATGCCAAGGTATTATACATGCACACCGGTATGACTTTCGGCGCGCCCAACATCGAACTTGGCCGTCAGGACCTTCTTGCCCACTTATACGACCTTATCGCCGCGCTCGGCGTGCCGACGCTGCTTATTCCGACTTACACCTTCAGCTTCTGCAACGGCGAGGACTATAATGTCCAAGCTTCGCGCTCGAAGATGGGCGCGCTCAACGAGTATATCCGCAAAATGCCCTGCGCCCTCCGCTCCATTGATCCATTGATGTCATCGGTGCTGATCGGCCAAGACCGCGACTTGGTCGAGAATCTCGGCAATAACTCCATCGGTGCGAACTCAACGTTTGACAAGATACACCGATGCGGCTCGGACGTCAGATTCCTTTTCTTCGGCGCCACGGCAAGCGACTGCTACACTTACACGCATTATGTCGAGAAACGTCTCAATACGCCGTACCGTTACAACCGTGACTTTACTGGAAACATTACCGACGGCGACCGAACTTGGGAAGATACGTACACCCTGTTCGTGCGCTACAAAGACGTCGTCCCCAATACGGACGGCCTGCTTGAGAAAACCTTGATCGCGCGAGGCCTGATGCGCAAGGTGTCCTGCGGCGGCAGTTCGATCTCCTGCCTGACCGAACCGGCAGGTTACGAGACGATTGTCGAACAGATCAAGGAGAACGGCTTAGCGTATATCACCAACGATCCTGGTGACCGCAACACCGAATTTTTTGTGCGAAACATGGTGGCACTATAAATGAGCAATGTGAACAACCTCTGTGTTGCCTGCAAGTCCAACTTGGCGGAGTTTGGAAAACAGGGCAAATATACCTACTGTGTTTGCACACAATGTGAAACTCTGCAGCAAAATCCGCTTCCGTCTAAGGAACAACTGGCTCTGGAATATCAGAATATTTATGCCCGGCAAGGTCATTACGCCTTTAATTATGAAGAGGCGATGCAGGCGAATCGCAATTTTTATCACCAAATCATTGAGATACTGTATCGCTTCCAGAGACCCGCAGGTATCGTCCTTGACTACGGATGTGGTTACGGTGGTCTTTGTGCCATGCTTGAAGCGGCAAAAATTGATTATGTAGGTTACGATCTGTCCAACGATGAGGTGCAAATTGCCCGTGATAGGAATTTAAATGTCCATTTCGGCGGTATCAATGATATTTCACGTGATCTCAAGGTTTCCGCCATGATCATGACATTCGTTTTTGAGCATCTCGTCGATTACGACGAATTCCTTGAAAAATGCAAAAAAATCATAATGAGACAAGGAATTATCATTATCATTATCCCCACTTCGCCTTTTATTGTAAAACTATGGATCATTGCCAGGTTTCTCGGAATAAAGTCGGATTTGCCAACGTTCAATGAAGCCATAACTCCGCCGTGGCACACCGTGATCTTTTCATCACGAGGAATGCGCGCCTTGATGACTCGTCACGGGATCGATGTGGAACGCATTCAGCGCTCACCTAAAAGCAGAACGGGCGGCTTGCTTGGCCTTACAAAGATAGTTTTAGAGTTCGTGGAAAAAGTCGGATTTGGCCTTTTCGGGGAGAAGTTTCCGTTGATGACCGCCCAAACTTTTATTTGCCGTATGAAATAAGGATATTCCCGGAAGGATGATCCATGAAGGTTGATCTCGTCGAAATCGATTCCCGCGTCTTTGGACGTAATGTGCTGGCGATTAACGATCTCGACCCTCAGGCCGATTTCGCCGCCTTTGAGCGCGATTACGTCGGGCGGTTCAACCCGGTCTATGTTTCCTGCAAGGTCCCGCTGGAGCGCGTCACCGACACCCACGTTCTGGAACGCCACGGATTCAACCTGATCGAGTGCCAGATCCGGTCCTGCATCAAACTGCGCAAACCCTTCGATGTTTCGGCCTTCGGCCAGTATGCTTTCGAGCAGGTAATCCGCGAGGAAGACCTGCCTGAAATCCTTGAAATCGCCGCCACAACCTTCGTTCATGACCGCTTCTCGATGGATCTGGCGCTGCCGCCTGAGGTCTCCGGCAACCGCTACAAGGAATATGTGCTCAAGTCCTTTCACTCGCCCGACGAGGCAGTCTGCCGCCTCGTCGAGCGCGCCAGCGGCCGCACCGTCGCCTTCAAGACCCACCTCTATCACGCCCCGGACGAGGTCCGCTTCCTGCTTGGCGGCGTCCGTAACGATTTGAAAAACCTCGGTCTCGGCCCCCTCAATGGCTATTTCGAGTTCAACGAGCTCATCCGCAAGGGCGTAAGGAAAGGCATCACTCACATTTCCGCAAGCAACTATCCGGTGTTCAATCTTGAAATCGGCAATTTGGGGTTTCGGGTCATGACGGTCTTCGCCGCGATGCGGAAGCTTTACCTCTGATGACCATGTTATCGGTGACCCCGATCATCAACGATCTTTTCGCTTCCTGCGCCTACATTGTCAGCCGCGCCGACTGCCTGCAGGCGCTGGTAATCGACCCCGCCGATGACGCCTCCGGCCACATCGCGGCCTTCCTCCGCGAGCACGCCCTCAGCGACATCTTCATCGCTCTCACGCACGAGCACTTCGACCATATCGCCGGCGTCGAGCGCCTCCGGCAACAATTCGGCGCCCAAGTCGTTTGCTCCCGCGCCTGTTCCGAATCAATTGGCCGGCCGGAGAAAAACTTTTCGCGTTATCTTACTGGAATCGACAGAATATTTGGGCCCTCCGACCTTATCTGCGAGGAGGTTTCGAATGCAATCGATTGGTGCGACGAACGAATCGAGTTTGTTCCCACTCCGGGTCATTCTCCCGGCAGCGTCTGCATCGCTGTCTGTAACGCGCTTTTCACGGGTGATACCCTGATAAAAGATTTGAGAACTGTCACCAAACTGCCCGGCGGCAATCGCACCGGCCTGCGGAAGAGCATCAACCTCTTATTGACGCGCTTTCCGGCGGCGACGATGGTCTATCCGGGTCATGGCGAACCATTCCGCCTGAGCCAAGCCGACCGGGAAGTGATCTTGGGAAATATTAAATCATGAGTAAAGGTGTTGCCTTTATCTTTATCTTACTCTCGCTGCTTTTTCAAATCCTTTCTATGATCTTTGGGAAGTATGCGTCGTTGCAACTGGACCGGTTTACCCCAACATACATCATGCAAAATTATTATTATTTGGCTTCCTTTTGTTGCTTGGGATTGCAGGCCGTCTGCTGGCCGCTGGCCCTGCGCCGCTTCCCACTTTTCTGGTCCTATATGTTCATGAGCTGTATTTACGTGGCGATCCCATTGATCAGCCATTTCATTTTCAAAGAGGAGGTGTCCCCCGGCAATGCCGTCGGATCTGTGATCGTTATGGCGGGAATCCTGGTGATAGCCGCCACCGGAGGACAGGAGGCCGGGCATGCTTAAGCATTACACCGCCGCGTTCCTTGGCGTCTTTCTCACGGCTATCAGCCAGCTTCTGTTCAAACTTGGCGTCAACCAGACGCGTCAGCGAAGCGCTCTTTTAGTTTATCTCAATCCCCTCTGCGTGGTTGCCTGCGCGATGCTCTTTGCGGTCACGCTCCTGAACCTCTACGCATATAAACAGTTGCCGCTCAAGGTCTCCGTTGTCATCCTCCCGTTCACCTATATTCTTATTGGCGTGTTTTCTCTTGTATTCCTGAAGGAGAAGGCCACCCGCGGCCAGCTTACCGGGGCGTTGATTATTATCATTGGTATTGTCATTTATAACTTGAATCTGGGATGATGTGAAAATTTAGTACTTGATTATCGGCTCACCGTTTTTCCATGAACCTGCGCGACCCGGTGGGTGTTTAATGTTTAGCAGGATTTGTCCGCATGAAGATATCTGAGCTGTTCGACAACCAAAAGGAATTTCGCCAGGAGATCCCTGGAATATGGATGATGGCGCCGGCGAGCGGCGTGCATTATCCCATCGATGGCAACGAAACCTGCCGCCGGGTCGAAGACGCCTCCTTTTGGTTTTGCCACCGAAATGACTGTATCGCCGCAATGATACGGAATTACCCCCCGAAAGGTTTTATTCTTGACATCGGGGGGGGCAATGGATTCGTCAGTCAGCGTTTGTCGCGCGAAGGTTATGAGGTGGCGCTTTTGGAGCCAGGCACGCAAGGCACCCGGAATGCCCGCGCTCGAGGTATAGAATACATAGTGAACGCAGCGTTTCAGGATGTGCATTTCCCCACGGGCAGTTTGCCCGCCGCCGGTTTGTTCGACGTGCTGGAGCATGTCGAGGCGCCTGGCGATTTTCTAAAGGAATTAAAGCGGACAATAACACCCGGCGGCATGCTTTGCCTGACGGTTCCCGCGCACGGCTGGCTTTGGTCTGATGTGGACATCCGAGTCGGCCATTTCCAGCGTTATTCGGCTTGCAGCGTCGCCCGGTTGCTGACCGCCCATGGATTTTCCGTGAATTACATTACTTATGTCTTTTCCTATTTGACGGCGCCCTTATTCGCGCTCAAGACGATTCCTTACCGCCTGAAAATCAAACGCAAAACCGCCCTGAGCGCTATTCAAGCGGAACATCAGCCGGGAAAGGGTATTCAATGCATCCTGGATGTGATCAACCGATATGAAGTGGCGCGCGTTCGACAAAAACGAAGGATTCCCATAGGTTCTTCGGTTTTGCTGGCCGCCCATGCCACCCCATAAGTCGGGAGAAAATGAGATGCCGTCAGAACCCATTCATCACCACATTCCCTTCAACAAGCCGTGTTTCGAAGGCAAGGAGCTGGTTTATATCGCCCAAGCAATAGGAGCCGGCCACATTTCGGGCGACGGGGAGTTCACCAGGCGCTGTCAGCAGCTTTTGGAAACCGAGTTGGGCGCTCGAAAGGCGCTGCTGACGACTTCATGCACCCATGCCTTGGAAATGGCCGCCATCCTGCTTGACCTCATGCCCGGCGACGAGGTCATCGTCCCTTCGTTCACCTTCGTATCGACAGTGAACGCCTTTGTTCTTCACGGCGCGCGCCCGGTTTTTTGCGACATCCGGCCCGACACGCTGAACATGAACGAGCATCTTCTGGAAGACTTGATCACCCCGCGGACACGCGCCATCGTCCCGGTGCACTATGCCGGGGTGGGATGCGAGATGGACGCGATCAACGCGATCGCCGAGCGGCACGGCGCGGTGATCATCGAGGACAACGCCCACGGCCTCTTCGGCCGTTATAAAGGTCGTCCACTCGGCTCCTTCGGCGCCATGGCCACGCAGAGCTTTCACGAAACAAAGAACATCACCTGCGGCGAGGGAGGCGCGCTGTTGATCAACGACCCACAATACATCGAGCGCGCCGAAATCATCCGCGAGAAGGGAACGAACCGCAGCCGGTTCTTCCGCGGACAGGTGGATAAATACTCCTGGGTGGACTTGGGATCGAGTTACCTGCCTTCCGACATGCTGGCCGCTTTTCTATATGGACAACTGGAGGTCTGGCAATCTGTTCAGCACCGCCGGCGACTGATTTGGGAGCGCTACAGAGAAGGCCTTTCCGGTTGGGCGAGAGAGAACGGAGCCCAATTGCCGTTTATTCCAGATCATTGCGAGCATGCCAGTCATATGTTTTATGTCATCCTTCCCACACTGGAAGCACGGCAGGCGCTGATCGCACACCTTAAACGACGCGGTATCACGGCTGTGTTTCACTATCTTCCCTTGCACCATTCCGAGTTCGCGAGGAAACGGGGCTTTGACACAAATCCATGCCCGGTCACCTGCGAAATCAGCGACTGCCTTTTGCGATTGCCATTCTACACAGCCCTTACGAAAGAAGAACAACACCGCGTTATCGATGTCATGAGGGAATTTCAATGCGAATATTGAACACGATCTGCAGCGCAATACGGAACAAGCTCCGGCTGTTCTTTCATACACAAAAAACTGATTCGGGTTGCGATGTCATCGCCATATTTCTGGCAATTATCACGCTGGCTTATCCCATTCTGTTTGCCTTTCAAGGATTCGACTTGATGGATATGGGGTTTAACCTGTCCGGATTTTCATGCTTTTTTCAGGAAAGAGATTATGTTGCTGGCACGCTATATCTGACAGTCTTTATCGGGGCGTGCATTGACTGGCTGTTTCATCCATTTGGCGCGGTGGCATTCAAACTGGCGTGTTCGTTCGCGTGGGATTTATGCGCAATTCTTGCCTGGCTTATCCTGCGCCGCTGGCATACAAACAGGCACACATGGCTTGCTCTGCTGGTGACGACGGCTACCGTGACAAATTATCTTACCACATGGTTGGATTATAACGTGGTAACTGTCACACTTTACATGATCGCCGTGTGGTGCGTCATTGAAAGTTTTCGCCGGGGGGCACACATGCTGTTTTTGTGCGGCTTTGTGCTTGGCCTGAATGTATTCTCGCGCGTTTCGAATCTGACGGGGCTGGGAATGTGCGCGGTTCTTGTCTTGGACTTCTTTGAACCCAGCCTTTCCTGGCGAATGGTGGCGAAACGGTGGATGGCCATGATTGCGGGTATCGCCGCCGGGCTGGCAGGCGGGTTTGGGCTGATCGCGGCCCTTGGCCATTGGGAAGCATTTTGGTTTAATGTCGGCTTGCTGGAGAAATCCACATCACATACCCCGGATCTGATGAAGAATCTGTTTGTCTGGGGCAACATACGGGCTTTTGAGGGGGGTATCCTTCGAACCGCGGAAGTTGGAGCGGCCTTGGCCATCATGTCGGTTTTGACTTGCCGTTTAAACAGGCTACCCACATGGGCGGCTGCCGGCTTGGGAACGGTGTTTGGACTTCTTGTGAACTGGATACAAGGCAAGTACTATCCTGGATATCTTGCAACAGGATCAGAACATAACTTACTCGCCGAGAGGATTGTTGGCGTGCTGTACTGCGCGCATGGGATTCTGCTTTTTTGCATACGGAAAGATTCATTGTACCGGTATGCGGTGGCATGCTCGCTTCTGGTACTCATTGTCACGCCTGTTGGATCCAACAACGGGTTGTTCAACTCCGTCTACGGATTCTGGTTGGGCTTGGCATTGCCGTTGGCGGCAATGATCGAAGCGCGCGAAGTAAGGATAGGCAACTCGATTGTGGTTAACCGATTCGTCTGGTTGTTGTTCACTGCATTTATTGTGACGGGACTACTCGTCTCCAACTTCCGCCACGATCTGGTTCTTAGTTATCGGGACGCTCCACGCTCCGTCGCATGGGGAACCGTCGATCACCCGAAACTGAGGTTTCTGTGGATGGGCGAGGAGCACGCAAAACCGTTGGGACAGTTGCTTAAGGAAGTTCGGAAATATGTGCGCCCTGGGGATTATGTGCTAGCATATAACGAAATCCCCGTATTCTACTATTTAACGGACACCATCCCGTACATGTATCTTTCGAATCCTCGCTATTCCCCCGAGGAGACCATACAGCGGATGCTCGCAAAGGCCGAAAGAAACCGGGCAGGCAACCCTGTCGTTGTTCGAAGACCATTGAATGAGGCACAGCGGAAAATCCATAAACCCATCGAGGATTTCATTGCGGCGAGAGGCTACGAGGTGAAATGGAAAAACGGGGACTTTGAAATCCTTACCACAAGCGGAACACAAACCACCCGGTAGCGTGACTGGATGGAGTTGCCTGTTTGCCGCGAGACTGAAAAGCTATATATGAACCCTCAGATACCGCCTGCCCAAGACAACGATCGCCACGCCTTCAAGGACAAACACCACGGCCGTGGCAACGGCTGATCCGTAAATACCAATCTGCGGGATCAAGGCAAAATTCAACGCGGCATTCACAACCACTGAGACGCCGATGAGCAGCGAAAACATGCCCGGACGGCCCGCCTGAAGCAGAAGCGAGGTGAACGGCCGATAACCGCATGATGCGACAACACCTGCCACAAGAATGGCAAACACGCCCCAACTCCCCCATATCCCGGCATCACCCTTGGACAATGTCCAGATTACCACGGGAAACACCATGACAAGCACGCCCCCTGCAACCCCCATCAACGGATAAAGCAGGCGGCGAACCTTCCGGGTCAACTCTCCAATCCGTTGCGTGTCGCCCTCCGCAAAGCATTTCCCGGCAATGGGATCAAAGTTCTGCCTGATCACATTGCCGATCTGGGCGAAACCCTCGGCGAAAATGGCGCCGAAACTGTAAATCCCCACACTACGATCTGGCAGAAACATCCCGAGAAGGAGGACGTCGACGCGCGTGTTCATCTCCACCAGCACACCGCTCAGGCACCCGCGCAACCCGAACGAAATATGCCGTTTCATCCACGCAACGGCCTCGTCCCAGGGTGACAAACTCAACCTTCCCACAGCCGTCCAGCAATAGACAACGGAACCGGCAAACACGCCGACCTCCGCGATGGTCAGTGACAGGGCGAGACACGCCGCAGGCCATTTCATGCAGGCCACAAACGCAACGCCCGCGAGAATAAGAATGAATCGAAGCGACTGGAACACCGCGAACGCGCGCATGTGGCGCGCGCCATTCATCTGCATAAGGAGAACCTTGTTGAGCGAGAAGAGAAATAATCCTGGCGTCATGTAACCGATGCCTGTGGCAACCGCATCGCTGTCAAGAAGCTTGCCAACTGCCCCGCGCGACGCCCAGAGCCCAGTGCTTACCAAGGCGCCGAGGCCAGCTACAAGGAGCAGAGCCGAGGCCGAGATCCGCCCGCCTGTTTCGCCATCCTCCTGATTCTGTGACACATATCTTAGAACAGAAAACTGAAGACCGCCAACGGCAACCTGCGAAAGTATGATGTGGAAAGCGAAGACTTGGTTGAAGACGCCAAGTGCTTCCGCCCCCTGCATGGACAGGATCAGGGAGTTAATCGCAAGCCCGCTCAAGCCAAGAACCGCCAGACTGGCGCCGTTCCAGATGACACCTATCCCGAAGCGGCCTGAGCCTTGGAATTTACGGGAGGTTTCTGCCCAAAGCGACCGAAAAGCATATATAATCATCCGCATTTGGCAGTTGCGTGGCAGGAATCTGTCATCGCAGGTACAATTCTGGAGCAAGAAAACGCCATATCATCCATCATTATTGATTTCATAGCATTTTCTGTGCAACACGCCTTATTTTGCATACAATTTGCCGGCTTTGTTGATGGCATTAATTGTCTCGTAGAAATCGACTCCAATGATATCACAGTACCACTGTATTGACTCATAGCGGGGCTCGTTGTCTCTTTCTGAAAGGCGGAGGGCTTCGGCTCGTTCGAGCATGCCCTCCCGAATCTGATTGCTGCGAAACGTGTCATTCTCTGTCAATCCCGCCATCGTGTAATAGATATAGTTGTAGAAAGAGGCAGTTCCATCGCCGATTCGCCAAGTGCTCCTGGTGTCGGAAGCAGTTTCCCAATTGTATTCGCCAATCAGCGTGTCCGCTATCGGCTGTTCCTCCCATCGGATGTATTCATAGATGTTAAGGTAGGGATGGGGAATGGCGTAATAGCACAGGAAGGCCCAGAGAGAATCAGCCAACGAGGTGTTCAGGTATGCCGGATTCTTCATATATTGCCAGCCATAATAAAGGGCAAGCCGCGCTTTATCGGAGAAGGTGAGCGAGTATGTGTGTTTTGAGTCGTGGCGAGGAGCGATTCCGCAGAAACCCGACTTGAAGCGGGTGGTCTCCAAGGGATTTTCACAGAGAATGATTAGTTTGCATCCGATCTGTCGTCCAACCTTGTTTGCATAATAGAAGTACTGCTTGTCTCCCGCCATGAAGAGAGGCACGGTTCCCAAGGTTGGTTTCCGAAGCCATGCCGAAACATTCTTGCGGATGTTTGCCCGTTTTTTTGCGATGTCAGCTGAGACGAGGATATGCTCGACGCCGAGTTTGCCGCACATCCGCATCTGGTTGCGCCGGGCAAGGTCAGTCACCATTCCCCAGTCGTATGTGTAAGTGACCGGCTCAAGGCGCAGCTCCCTTTTCACGTAATGAAGCCCGTAACTGCTGTCGCGTCCGCCGCTGAAAGTCACAAGACACTCTGGTTCACCTGTATTCTTACGATATGGCGCGACGGCTTCCAGCAGGGCATCGCGCCCCAGGATTTTCATCGGCCGGTAACTGCGGCAGTAGTTGCAGATGCCTTGATCATCAAATTCAATGAACGGCATTGTTTCCGGGAGAATGCATTTAGTGCAACGGCGGAGCTTGGCGACGGCTTCACGATTTCCTGGGTACTCATCAACGAAACTGATTTTGAGAATATAGGGACCCTGACCTGGAATCCGTTGCGAAGGCAGTCCGGTGATTACCTTACCGGCCCCCGTCATTTCGCGGATAGGGACGGGTTTTCTTTCCCCCCAAGAGGCTCCAACATCGACGCTCGGTCCCGAATTCGTCAGGGAGAATACCGACAATTCGCCACTATGGACATTCATCAGGAGGGCATGACCCGCCGTCAGGTGGTCCAAACGCCAATCGTGCAATTGCAACTTGGTATATTCCCGCTTCATAATAGTTCGTAGAAAGAACGCTTCGGACGCGAAAATCAGAGTCCGCTTTGTGGGGGCCGTGAGAGTGTAGAGGGAACCCGTGTTGGTCGCGAGGAGAATGCTTGTGCTGCCGGAGGAGAGCACGGCGATGGATGCGCCGCCCTCGATTGCGGAGAAAACACGCCGGGTCGTTGCGGGAATTCCGAGTCCGGCGCACAATCCCTGGCGAAACATGGCAAGAATAATCTCGGTATCGATTTCATAATCACGATCGAGTTGAGGATTGCGTTGCCACAAATCATCGACATTTGTCACAATCCCATTGTGAATAGCAACGAGACCGTCTCTGATGACAGGCTGGTTGTTGTGATTGAATTGTTGGGCGCCATTGGTCACAAGCCTTGAGTGCCCGATGAAGGCTATGCCGCCTCCGTCTGTCAAGACGTCTGACCTGCCCTGTTTCTCCCCTGCCTGTGTTTCGAGCCAATCCCAGACTTCCTGGCACGCCTGGCTCTTGATCATTTCTGATGCTGGCACGGCAGCCTTTGAGACCAGAATCTCACTTGCAACCCAAACGGCAAATCCCGATGATTCCTTTCCGCGGGACTCCGACAGGAGGAATAGATCTTTGGCAATTCTTCGGACACACTCCGGAGTGATGCCCGAATCACCAGGGACTACAATTCCAAAAATGCCGCACATGCCGTAATCCCCGTTATCCCTTCAAGTCTTTGTTCGATTCCATGTCAAAAAGCATCGCGAACAGAATCGTCTGAAGTGCGATCGCCGTTGTGAATAGCACAGAAAATGCCGTTACCTCCGGCAGGGTGTGCATGACGCCCCAAAGTATGACAAGACGGACCACAAGCACGAAGTCCAGCATGAGCAGGAGAGCGCCGAACGCATAGAAAAGAACCAGCGGGTGGAAATCGCGTATGATATATTTTTGAAGCATCCTGCGCAAGAAAAGCCGCATGATGAGACCTGAAAGAGGCACAATCATGTTGAGGGGCTTGAAGCCGCTCTTTTCACCAATGCCGTATACCGGCGCAATGGGAACATCTGCCACACGCATATTATAGATGTTCAAAGTCACCAAAAAATCGTTTGGCATTCCATATCGTGGATATATGTTCTCTATGGGCAGGGTCTTTAGCGCCTTCAGCGAGAGCGCCGTGTATCCGGTTTGGGAATCGGTAACATGCCAGTAACCGCTTGCGATCTTTGTCAGCAGGGTGAGCAACGAATTGCCGATATAGCGTGCCTTTGGGATTTTATTCCACGCGTCACCGGAAATGAGCCTGTTACCTTTTGCATAGTCAGCGCGCCCCTCAATGACCGGCGCAAGAAGGTTTGGAAGATCCGCTGGATCCATCTGGCCATCGCCTGCCATGACCACAGTGATATCCACATCGTTGTCCCTGCACCAAACATAGCCTGAGCTGATTGCCCCGCCCACACCTTTATTATGCGTGTGGCGAATGAGAACCACTCGCGGATCCTTGGCCGCCATTTCTTCGACCTGTGCCACTGTGCCATCCCTGCTGACATCGTCCACAACCACTATCGAATCAACGAATGACGGCATGGTTGTCAACGTTCGCCCAATCAGCTTCTCCTCGTTGTATGCAGGAACAACGACCACGATTTTCTTGCCTTCAAACATAACGGATTCCTCAGTGCTGGCAGTCTATATCGGATGCGCCGGTTTCGGTTACAGAATGAAGACCGTCGGGCGTCTCAACATATTTCATGCGGCAACGCTCGCATATGGCAACTTTATCCAATGGTGCGGGCAAACGCTGGCCACATTCACAAACCCATCCACAGCACATGGCAGGCACGCCGACCATGAGCGCGTAATCGGGAACGTCTTTTGTCACCACGGCTCCCGCGCCAATGAAGGCATGTTTTCCGATCGTATGTCCGCAAAGAATGGTTGCGTTGGCCCCGATCGACGTGCCGTATTTCACCAACGTCTTACGATAATGATCGCTTCCTTTTTGCGGATATTTGCATCGCGGATCGGTGACATTCGTAAAAACCATCGAGGGACCACAGAACACATAATCCTCAAGCTCCACCCCCTCATAAACCGAAACATTGTTTTGGATTTTCACATTGTCGCCGATCCGAACATTGTTCGCGATATTCACATTCTGACCAAAAATGCAGTTCCTTCCAATCCTCGCTCCAGACTGGATATGCGAAAAATGCCAGATTTTGGTTCCCTTGCCAATTTCAACTTTGTCATCAACAAAACTGGATGGATGAACGAAGTAATCACGGGCGGGCACGGATATTTTCTCTGTTCGAGGCGCGGATTTATCGTCAGACGAGAGCAGGCTCCGCGTGGCTCTTTCGAGTATTTCAAGCACTTCGACGCCGTTGCCGCCGTGTGCGATTTTCATAGGATGCCCGTCAAGATGCGACACGAAGTATTTCAGTTCTTCAGCAAGCGGCATGGTGTTGTCGTAATCGATTACTTCGGTGGGTCCATCTCGCTTGACCGGTTCGCCGCATACCCAATCAAATCCCTTTTCATAGTACACAAGCTTTTTATCGTCCGTCGAATCCTCGAACGAGAGCATGCCCTTGGAACCAATCAGGACAAGACGGTGTTCCTTGAATGGGTGCAGCCAGCTCAGGAAAATATGACCGACAATGTTGCCCGGATATTTGAGCGTTGTCATTGTGACATCGTGAATGCCGGGTTGCAGGAAAATGCCGCCGCGCGAAACGACTTCCTCCGGTTTCTGGCCGATAAAATGCTGGAAGATGGAGATGTCATGGGGTGCAAAACTCCAAAGAATGTTCTCCTCTGTCCGCACAGTGCCAAGGTTGAGACGGTTGCTGTAAATATATTCGAGACGCCCGATTTTCCCTTCCCGGATCAGGTCACGAATCTTGCGAATGGCCGGATGAAAAAGCAGGACGTGGCCAACCATCAAATTCACCTTCGCGGCGGATGCCATGCTGACCAGATCGTTCGCTTCGTGAACATGCAACGTGATCGGTTTTTCAACAAGAACATGGTTTTTATGTTTTATCAGGACGCTGGCGATTTCGTAATGGGTTTCTGCGGGAGTGGCGACAACATATCCGTCAAAATCCTGCCCGAGCGCCTTATCAACACAATCATATGTTTGGATCCGCGGGTATTGGTTTTGCACGCTTTCGCGCGTCTTGCCATCCGTTTCAACGACACCATATAGATGTCCCATCTCGGCAAGGGTTCGGATATGGTTCCTGCCCCATCGTCCGCAACCAACGACACAGACTTTCTCAACCATAAAACTCTCCTATCCTGGTGATGACATAATTCTGCATTTCCTCGTTGAGTCCCGGGTAAATGGGCAGCGCAAGGCTGTGATCGGCCGCATATTCACTGGCCGGGAAATCACCCTTCTTATATCCAAGATGCTTGAAGCATTCCTGCAAATGAAAAGGGACGGGATAATAGACTTCGGTCCCGATGCCCTGCTCGCCGAGAAAGCGTCTCAAATCATCGCGCCGGTCAGGCACAGTGATGACATACTGGTTGTAAATATGGCAATCCCGCCCGTACACTGCTTGTGGTTTAACGACGCTTTTGACGTTCAGATTCGCATCATAGTATGCCGCATTCACGCGCCGTTGCGCCGTCCACCGGTCAAGATGCGGAAGTTTCACCTGCAGGATGGCAGCCTGCATCGGATCAAGACGGAAGTTCCCGCCAATCAATGAATGGTAATACTTGGGCTTGGCCCCATGGTTGCGAAGCCGGGACAGTTTTTCAGCGAGAGCGTCGTCATTCGTGACAGCCATTCCCCCGTCACCCATCGCACCAAGATTCTTGCTTGGGAAAAAGGAAAAACACCCCATCGTTCCCATGGTTCCTGCCCACGCGAAACCATCATTGATCGGGTATTTCGCGCTGATGGCCTGAGCGGCATCCTCTAACACTGCGATTCCATGCTCTTTCGCGATTTCGAGAATTTGAGACATGTCAGCGCACTGACCATAAAGATGGACAGGCATGATGGCCTTCACCTGTCCGTCCTGCCGGGCATTGTCCTGAAACCATTGTCTTAAGGCTTGGGATGAAATGTTGAAGGTGACCGGATCAATATCGATAAAAACAGGGCGGGCGCGCAGGCGCGCAATAGCCCCGGCAGTGGCAAAAAATGAATAGGGTGTCGTGATGACGAGATCGTCCGGTCCCAAATCAAGCGCCATCAAGCATACAAGCAACGCGTCGGTGCCGGAACTGACGCCAACAGCCCATCGAACACCCAACAGTTCGGCGATTGTCTTCTCCAGCTCGGCGACTCTGGGACCAAGGATGTAAACGCCAGAATCCACGAACGAACCGAGCGCCTTCATGATCTCGTCTCGCAACGGCTGGGTCTGCGGTCTCAAATCCAGTAGCGGAACCTTCATCGATCATCCTCCCTTTTATCTGCTCTCATGAATAAATAAATCTTCAATCACTCGTTCTATACTCAATAAAGGTCTCTTTTCTTCACAACAGCGCAACCGAGTCAACAGGTATTTGTGCACAAATTACCGATGGAGAAAATGAAGCGAATCAGCGACAAAGGCAAATCACCAACCCGCTCTCCTGCCAACGTCGCGGCTATTTTCTGAAACCCATCGCCAGCCAGCGTTCCACGCTCACGTTGGACAACGGCAAGGAGTTCGTCGACTTCAAAAGCATGGAACACGGACTGGGGATTGCCGTTTAGTTCGCCGATCCCCACAGACCCTGGCAACGCGGTGCCAATGGAAACACCAACGGACTGATCCGGCACTTCCTACCGCCGAAATCCAACCCAACATCAGTCGCGCCAACGTTCTTGCAAAAAACAGGTGGGGGGAAATCCGTTACAACAAGTGATAACAAAACTGGTTTTCGGTAACGATTGGAGACAGAGGCTGGTCGCGAACGGGCCTTCCGCCGCCACCACCACCAAATCCCGCCACGCCCGTCAATCATCTACATGGAACAAATAAAAGCCCCCCGCCGATGTTTCACTTGCCAAAATGGTCAGTCCAGAACTTGTGACCTCATCCTTGTCGTAATAAAGATAATTCCCAGGATAGGTAAGACGTATTAAATCAATTGATCCATCCGGCCTTCGCAACTTCGGGTCAAATAAACCATAGTAGGCCAACAAATACTTCGCGTTGATTCGCTTCATGAATTCGCGGTTGAGTTTCTTTGGCGGTGGATAGACCGGCAACACGGGGCGTTCATAGTGCGGGCCAAACAACATTCGATACATGCAACTGCCTGGGAATAGCACGGCCAGCATCTCCGTGGGGGGCACGAGCCTTTCCACCGCTTCTGCATAAGGAGTTTGGCGGCAATTGTGGTACCAAAAGTCTCCGCGATCTCTCAGTTTATTTTGCGGATCGAAACGGGGCGCCCCGATGAAATAGAAGAACGGGAACAGCGAGATGACAAACATAAGCAACCGGCAGACACCGCCCGAAACGATCCGCACGGAACGCCATCTGCCGTGCGGAGCAACACGCGCCGTCGAATCCACCAGAATAGCAATTACCGGCATGCACATCGCCATGGCCGGAAGCATATACCTCCCTACCGCGAAATTGTAGCGCCTGATATATAAAATGATGCCCATATAGACTAACGCGCCCGCACCGAGCATCGCCGCTATCCAATGGCGGCGCAATCTGCCATTGAACCACAGAGAGCACATTCCGAGAAAGTAACAAATATAGAACAGGGGGCCCGGCCAAGCGATCAATCCGAATGATCGAATGTCCATCAGAGTGGTGTGCATCATGGTGGACCACATCGCCCTGCAATTCTTCAACACGAATTCGAAGCGGGCTCGCGCTGTTAGCGGCCCGTACAAATGGGTGAAACTTCGCTCATACTCGCTGGGACCCGTTGGGTTGTCGTAGGCGAGATAGTTCTTCACATATACATAGGATCCAAGAAACAGCACACACGCGGTCGCCCAAGCGCACCATGTTGCGAGCACGCGCCAACGCCTGTCTCGGCGGGCAACGGCCAGGCACAACACAAATACGACAATGAACGGTGTGAGAAAAAAAACGGTCTGCTTGGTTCCGACCGCCAGACCCAAGGCGATCGCCGAACCGACCAGGGCCCCGTTCACCCCGCGGCGCCCAAAGCCCTCCACAAGAAAGTACAGCGTGATCGCAATGAGCGCTGTGACCGTCATGTCTGTCATTGCCCAACACCCGTGCATGAAAACATTCGGAAAGGTAAAAAACAGCAGCGCCGCGAACCCGGAGGCAAACCGCGACGCGCCCCCGGCGCGGGACAAACCGAAAATCGCGGTCATCGCCATCGGCAGTGAAACCCACTGCAAGAGCCCCGTCAACTGGTCGGAATGAAAGAGCAAGACAATCCAAAGAAACACGGCGCTTGCGTTATAGGGGTAGACAATCTGTGCCATTTGGTAGGTGTCAGCGGGCCAGGCGGTCAAATTACCCCGATGAAGCCAGTGACCAACGCGTGCCAAGTGGGCGGTTAGGACATCGTCAATGTACTGCTGATATCGGAAATTATACGCAAATAGAAAGCCCAGCGCGAGTGCTATAAGCCCGCCGTATGCGGCCAAAACAGGCGAACGCTTGGCCTCTCCCCAAACTTGGAGAAAACCGCGCCGAAAATCCGGCATCAGATTGGGTCTGCCTGCAAAATGCCAGATAATGACTGACAAGACTGTCAGAACACCTTGACAGAATGTCCAAAACTCAAGGCGGTTGAGCAATGAAACCGTTCCGGCAATCTGGAAAACCGCTACGATGTTGGCAAATCCGACGATGTATGCGCCAAGGATCCACTGGCCGACAATGGGCCAGCGGAAAAGGCTGTTGAACATAACCACAGCAACTGCTAAAATGGCAATATTAGTGTACGGTAAAAACGTCATGGTTGAAAGTGGCTACCATTCCTGACAACAAACTGTGTCTGATTTGCGCTTCTTGTAGCTGTCTTGCTTGGCGGGTGTCAACCGAAATCGGCAAACGAATTCACGCGTTGAAAAGTTGCGTTGGAACGGATCTTCCCCCCATGCCATAGTCTTCTTCGATACTTGATTAGGGGTACAGTGGAGCGCTGACACGCGCCGCGCCGAAAACCGGCCTCGAGGTCGCGACCGTGGGCGTGTACGCCAGCAACGAGTTGTCCGACGCGGCGTTGTCGCTTTGCTGCTCAAAGGACCCACGGTTCGAGGAGAAGTTCTGGGATGTGATAGGACTTTACCTGAATCCTCCAGACAAGGCCCTGGTGCTGTGCTGTGATGCAGAAGAGCCAGTGCCAGGCTTCTGGAGCGCATGCAACCTAGTTTGCCGCTGGGGCTGGGCCATATCCGCACACAAACGCACGATTATTACCGGCATGGGAACTTGACGCTATTCGCAACCTCAACTACTTGAACGGGCGCATCATTCATCGTGTGGATCGGAACCTCTGAAAAACACCGCACGCGTTTTCCGGCATAATATTTGCTCATAAAATCCTTAAACGATCCTGCCTTAAGGAGGCCTTTTTCAATGGGATTCAAGTCGAGCACATCGAACCCCGATCTTTTTTCAAGTTTTCTTGCCGCTCCGCCCAAGCACGATGTTCTGGAGAAGCTGTCAACATTGATCGACTGGAATGCGTTGCGGTAGGTCATGGCTTCGGCTTACACAGAGGGTGTTGGGTGCACGGGCTACGATCCGGTGGTGTCGCTCAAGTTGCTGTTGCTTGAGCAGTTCTACCAGTTAAGCGATGGCGATGCTGTGTGGATGGCCAAGGACAGCCTGAGTTTCCGTGCGTTCCTGGGTATCAACCCGTCCGACTGCGTGCCCGACGACACAACGCTGGTGGTCTTCCGTCGGCGGTTGCGCGAGGCGGGTCTGCTCGACGAGTTGTTCGCAACAGTGACAATCCAGCTCGAGCAGCAGGGCATCGGCGTGCGCCAGGGTTCGATCAAGATTGTTGACGCGACGCTGGTGGAGGCGGCGGTTCACCCTCCGCGCAAACCCAAGGAAGGGGAGCCTTCGCCATCGCCCCTTGACCCGGACGCGGACTTTACCGTGAAGAAGAACAAGCCATACTATGGCTACAAGCTTCACCTTGCGCAAGATCGCGAGACGGGACTGATCACGTCGCATGTGGTGACAGCCGCCAGCGTCAGCGACACGGAGATGCTGGGCGAGCTTGTGGATGGAACTGAGAGCGAGGTGCTGGCCGACAAAGGCTACGACAGCC
>JAPLSQ010000016.1 GCA_026398535.1 Candidatus Sumerlaeota bacterium
CCGGCGTCGGGCGGGTTTATGTAATGGTCTGTGACGGTTCCACTGGCATCGAAGAACGGGTTGATCTCCAACGCGGCGGACTGAGGGGTGTGCTCCGAAAGATATTGGGCGTTGTTGAAGACCAGGAAATGTCCCGCACCGTTGAGTCCTGCTCCGATCCAGGAGATGTCATGTGCGCCCCCGAGCTGCTTGGTCCCATTGGTGGATTGCGTCCAGTCTTCCAGAATCGCGGGTGTCGCGCCCTGCCCATAGCGGGCGGGGTCGCCGAAGCGATAGAGGAAATCGCCCGCGCCGGAGGCGGCCTTTGCGATGCTCCCCGCCGGATCACCGGTGACGAATGTCGCGCCGTGAGCGATGACGTAGAACTCGCCTTGCACAGAGTTGATCACGATCTGGTCCAGCGCCGCGTTATAGTCCAGTGAATTGCAGTGCAGCCAGTCGTCTTTCAAGTTGTGACCCGTTAAATTGATATTGAGCCTTTCCGGATAATCAGCGATCGTCTTGCCTGCGCCGATGTAATGTGGCTTGGCGGAGTCGAAATCCTGCACCACGTGATCGAAGAAGCACCACTCCCAGACTATGTTTCCGCTCATGTCGACTTCCACGACGGCATCCATCTGCGCGCCATCTGCGGGCGTCTGAGCCGGATTGGCCCCGGCAGCGATCAATTCGGCAGCGGTGAAATCCTTGTTGGCTATATAGAGCGTCGTGAAAGCGCTGAGCTTCGAATTGTAGATGCGGGTGAAGTCATGGTGAGGATGGTAAGTGGACCGGGTCTCGGTATACTCCCAGACCTTGTTTCCCTCCCAATCCACCTCCGTGAAACCGCCGAATCCGCTGGGATCGTCTTTCGATGCGTCCAGGACGTGACCGCTATCGAGCAAATGCGGATTCGTGCCGATAGGCCAGGTGTGAACGACCCGCCCCTGCATGTCGATCAGGTAGGTGGTTCCCATGGCTCCGAAGAATGTGTAGCCTTCGAATGCTCTGTCTTGGTCCCAATAGCGAAGCTCCGTTGGGCCGCTCTGCGCTTCATAGGCCAGAGCCGCAAATTGATTGCAAGCCACCCATATAAAGAAGGTAACGGTTAAAAAAAGATGTCTCATGATATTTTTCCTTTCACGGCTACTCGGTCTTTTCTATGCATAAGTATACAAATGCAGGATTACGGAAGGCCGCCGGTGCGGATTACAGTTTTGTAATGATGCTGAAATGTCACCCGGGACCGCGGGCATCCTGCCCGCATGGAATCTTCCGCCTTGATTCGGATACAGTGTCATCATGAGGATCCTGGTAGTCGAAGATCACAAGAGTATTGCCCGGTTCATCAAAAGCGGCTTGGAATCAGCCGGCTTCTGCGTCGATCCCTGCTCCGATGGCGACGAGGGATTTCACTTGGTGTCGACCCAGCAGTACGACGTGATCGTGCTGGACATCATGCTTCCGGGCCGCGATGGACTGAGCATTCTGGCGAACCTGCGCAAGGCGAAGAACAGCGTGCCGGTCATTCTCCTGACGGCGCGAACCACGCTTGACGAGCGGCTGCAAGGGCTGAATCTGGGCGCCGACGATTACCTGACCAAGCCGTTTTACATCGAGGAACTGATCGCGCGGATTCACGCCATCACCCGCCGCGCCAGCGGTGCGGCGCAGAGCGTGCTGCAAGTCGGCGATCTGACTGTGAACCTGCTGACCCGCGAGGTGCGCCGTAGCGATAGCCGCATCGAGCTGACCGCGCGCGAATTCAACCTGCTCGAATACCTGATGCGCTCGCCCGGCCGGGTGTTGACCCGCACCCAGCTTCTCGAGCACGTTTGGGGTTACTACTTCGATCCGGGGACCAACCTGGTCGAGGTCAACATCCAGCGGCTGCGCAAAAAGCTTTCTGAAGCCGGTGATGGATCCTCACTCATCGAAACGGTGCGCGGCATGGGTTACCGCATCAGCGCACCAGAGGAGGACAAGAACTCGTGAGAATCCGCTCCTTCCAGCTCAAGATTGCCTTGGTTTCTGTGCTCCTGTCCGGGCTGTCCCTCTGCGTTTTCGGCGCGCTGGCATGGACCCTTTTCTACCGCATGGGGCTGGATCGCATCGACTTGGAGATTAAGAGCTGGGGGCAGCAACAACTCACGAAATTCCGCCTGATTCGCGAATGGGAACGTTTCGAGCAGGATATGATCGTCGTCTTTGGCCAGAACCAGCATCAGGACGCCGTCATTCTGCTGGTCAGGGATCCGGAGGGCAGGATAGTGTATCAATCCGCAAAGTGGCCACCCGGCCTGGATTCCGGGGAGTTGCCATCTCCGGCGCTGATGAGCGTCCCGCCTCCCGTTCCGCCTCCTGCCCGCCGCCCACCGCCCGCCCCTATGGAAGAAAGCAATCCGCCCCAACCCCGGGATGCGGCCCGCTTGACGTCTCCCGCCCGGTTCCGCACCTCTGTTATTGGCAATCAGGCCTGGCGCGTCGGCGTCATGGCAAACGAGCACGTGACATTGGCGATGGGAGTCAGCTTGGAAGGTTTCCTTGCTGAAATGCGCCAAGTGCGTCTCGCCTTTCTGACCGCACTGCCGGCAACCCTGTTGCTCATCGCCGCGGCAGGGTGGCTGGTTTCCCGCAGGGCGCTCCAGCCGGTCCGGCGCGTCACCGAGACCGCCCGGCGCATCACCACCGCCCAAGGGCTGAGCCAGCGGATTCCCCTGAAAACGGAAGATTACGAATTCGAGGAACTCGTCACGGATCTCAACAAAATGCTCGACAGGTTGCAAATGAGTTTTCAGCAGGCCGTTCGTTTCAGCGCCGACGCCGCGCACGAACTCAAGACTCCTTTGACCATCCTCCAAGGCGAACTGGAGCAGGCGCTCCGCGAAGCGCCTGCCGATTCCTACCCCCAGCGCATATTTGGCGATCTGATGGGCGAGGTGCTGCGGCTCAAGGCGATCGTGGAGAAACTCCTGCTCCTCTCCAAAGCCGATGCGGGACAATTGCGTTTGCATGTCGAATCCATCGACCTCGTCCAGCTGATCGAGGAGACGATCGATGACACGGCCATCCTGGCGCCGCATCTGACGATCGATAAAGATCTGATTCCCGAGGCCCGGGTCAAAGCCGACGGCGACTTGCTCCGCCAGGTGCTGCAAAACCTGGCCTCCAACGCGATCAAGTATAACCGCGCGGACGGAACGATTGTGTTCAGCATACGGCAAAGTGTTGCGGGGGTTCGATTCACCATCGCCAACACCGGTGAACCTATCCCGCTGGAAGAGCGCGAACGGATTTTCGACCGTTTCCACCGGGGCGACAAATCGCGGGGGCGCCGTGTTGACGGTGTCGGTCTCGGGCTGAGTCTGGCCCGGGAAATCGTGAATGCACATCAGGGCAAGTTGATCCTGGACGATTCCGTCGACGGAATGACAGCTTTCACCATGACGCTGCCAGCAGGATAAGGGGCGGGGGAATCCTCTGGCAGCGGGAAACTCCGCGACCCCAAATCGGCGCCTTCACCTGCGCGAGCGTGAAATCTCAACGGCTTTTTGTGCGCCTTCGCTCATGGTGGATGCGGGGATGAGCGGCGTGTCCTTGAGCAACGCGTGAGCCTGCTCTTCGTTCGTGCCCGCAAGCCGGATGACGATCGGGGTATTCCAATTGGGCATCATATTGAGCGCCTCGATGATGCCAAGCGCCACAAGATCGCACCGCACAATCCCACCAAAAATGTTGAAAAATATGGTGTTCACCCTCGGATCGCTCACAATCAACCGCAATGCATGCGCCACCTGCTCCGACTTTGCGCCGCCGCCAATGTCCAGAAAATTGGCCGGCTCACCGTCAAAATGTTTGACCATGTCCATCGTGGCCATGGCAAGACCGGCCCCGTTGACAATGCACCCAATAGCGCCGTCGAGTTTGACATAGTTGAGGTGGAACTTGCGCGCCTCGCGTTCCAAGGGCGCTTCCTCAGCCTCATCACGCATAACCGCGATATCCTCATGACGCCCCAAAGCATTATCATCGAAGTTCATTTTGGCATCCGCGGCAATGACCTCATCATTTAAGGTCAAGACCAACGGATTGATTTCCGCCAAGGAACAATCTTTTTCAATAAATGCCCGATACAGCCCCTTCACATTATTAATGAAGTCGCGCATTCCATCCTTTGGCATATCAACAAAACAGGCCATTTCGCGTGTTTGATAATCGCACAGGCCCAGCATGATGTCGACCGGGACAAACAGAATCTTCTCCGGCGTTTCAGCCGCCACCTGTTCAATCTCCATTCCACCCGCCGCGCTGACCATGAAGACAGGCTTTTTACGCGCCCGGTCGATGATGATGCCAAGGTAAATCTCGCGCTTGATCGCGATGCCCTGCTCAACAAGAACCTGTTTCACCGTCTCGCCCTTGATGCTCATGCCAAGGATTGACTTCGTGTGGGTTTTGACATCATCGTCCGCATGTGCCAGCTTCACTCCCCCTGCGTTACCGCGTCCGCCCACAAGCACCTGCGCTTTGATCACATACGGAAAATCCCCCCCCCGCGCGCTGATTTTTTTTGCGACTGTATGCGCCCAGGCAACCGTGGCCGCCACCTCCCCATAAGGCGTTTTGACCCCATAGCTCCGAAGGATGGCTTTTGCCTGGTATTCGTGGATTTTCATGAATTGAACATCAGCTACGGACAACAGGCATACTCAACTGGAATTCCATGTGATTTCGCGCGAATAAAAAACGCTTGGGTCATTACCAAGGGGCATAGCAACGGACATGTAGAATATAAGCAGAGCGGGAATAGCTCAGTTGGTAGAGCGCCACCTTGCCAAGGTGGAGGTCGCGAGTTCGAGACTCGTTTCCCGCTCCATTTTTATTATGCGTGTCGTATTGCGCATGGTTGCTGAGTTCTTTGTCTTCCAGTTCCTGACCAATCCCGTTTCAACATCCCGATCATGACGACGCAGACCAGTATCCCCCGTGAGCAGCTACAAAAGGTATGGCGGATCGTCACATGGGCAGGGCTTTTTGGCAGTATCTATGGCATTCTCTGCATTAGTGGCGCTCCCCGTATCAAATTTCTCACCGAGCTGAAAGCCACAGCCTCCGACTTTGGGCTGATCGCAGGCCTCGGGGCGTTTGCCATCGTCTGCCAGATCTTCGGCAGCCTGATCAACTCCGTCCTGCGCAAGCGTCGCACTTTGTGGATGTTGCTGTGCATCACTCACCGTCTGCTGATGGCGCTTGTCCTTCTTGCGCCCATGATGATCTTCGATGAGCGGTTGCGCATGGCATGGATCATCATGATCTTCTTCATGCACGACATTCTGGCGCAAATTTCCGTGCCCATCTGGCTTTCATGGATGGCTGATCTTGTTCCCAAGGAATATATCACCCGCCATTTCGCCGCCCGTCAGCGCATCATCGCCGCCGCCAACATCTTTGTCATGATCCTCGTGGCGATTGTCTTCCATTTTTTTGAAATATCTGGCCACGTCATCACCGGTTTCATCATCATGGCCGCCATCGGAATCGTGATGGGAGTTGCCGACATCCTGCTGTTTCTGTGGGTTCCGGAACCACAACACGTGCGTGCCAAACAGAATTCATGGACGGAAAACCTTGCTCAGCCGTTCAAGGACGCCAATTTCCGCCCCTTCCTTTATTACATGGCCTACTGGCATTTTGCCACATTTGTGTCCGCGCACTTTTTCAGCCTTTACATGATCGACAATCTCGGACTCAGCGCCACAATCGTCCAACTGCTCATCACCGCCGATGCCATCGGCGTTGTCATGACCTCAAGGTTCTGGGGTCTGTTATGCGACACGTATGGTTTCCGCCCTGTTCTGCAAATCCTTTCCATCACGAAAACATTCACTCCCCTGGCCTACATCCTTGCCACACAAATGCAATCGGTGACAATCCCGCTCCTGGCGATTATGATCTTCCTTGATGGATTCCAGAACGGCGGGCTTGTGCTCGCCATGCAGGGAGTGCTTTTGCGGTCAACGCCCAGACCGAATCGCGCCATGTACATCGCCGCAACCAATCTCTTTGCCATCGGCATCATGGCCAGTTTGACGCCCGTGCTTTCAGGACACATGATCGATTATTTCAATCACACGCTCACCATCAATGTTGGCGCATATCATTTCACAGGTTACCACATCGCCTTCACACTGAGCATGTTCCTTCGCGCAGGAACCATATTTTTCGCCAAACACATTCGTGAACCTGGCAATGTGAGCATGAAGTCGGTTGTTAAACAGCTCCTGTCTCGCGACGCCATGACCGTCACGCGGCTCGTTTACCGCTTACACGAATCGCCTGATGAGAATGCCCGGTTTACGGCGGCTCGAAAACTGGGCGTGTTGAAAAATCCGATGGCAATCGGCGAATTGATCCATGCGCTAAAGGACAAATCCCCCGTCGTCCGCGAAGCTGCCGCCGAGGCGCTCGGCCGGATTGGCGCCTCTGACGCAACCCAGCCGCTGGCCGAAGCGCTGAACGATCCTTCCTCGCGCATCCAATCGCGCGCGGCCCGCGCCTTGGGAAACATCGGCGATGTCGGCTCGCTTAAGGCGCTGCTGACCAATCTCGACCACCAGAACCACGAAACCATGAGTGTAATTATCGATTCCCTTGCCCAGATCGGCGATTCCGCCGCCATCGTTCCGTTGATCTGTCTTTTCCATCGCATGGAAGATCCCGTCATGCGCCTGCGCATCGCCGCGGCCCTTGGCAAACTCGGAGAGACGGAATCCGTGGAGGAAGTGCTCACGCTTCTGCAAGGGCGCCGCCCGGACGACCGATATTTCATCGACGCACTGGCAAACAACAGACAGATCGGATCGGCTTACTGATTTTGCCGGCACGACATCAGTCTGCTTGACATTTACAACCGCGCCCCTGCCAATAAGGCTTTACTATATTCCCATATCATATTTTCACGGATGGTGCTCGGCATGTTCAGCAAACAGGCTTTGAACATTTCTCTGGCCCTGATGGCGCTGTGCATTATCACGCCACACATTCATTCGGCCGAACAAAAATCCGCCCTGCAGACCGAACAGAAAATTGTCGTCAGAAGCAGACACGCCGTTCCTTTTGAGGGAAGCAAATTGAACACAGCACCTGGTTTTCTTGCCATGGTGCGCGGCGATTCCGAGAACGATCTCAGCTTCAAACAGGGCGGCATTCTCGAGATCATCGGCAACACCCCGGGCAAGGACTGGCAGGAAGGCGTCAATGTCAAAAAGGGTGACATGCTGGCGCGGCTTGTGCAGGCGGATTTCCTCAACACTCTCGCGTCGGCGCAGGCGCAGGCGGACCTGCAACGCAAAAGCTATGACCGCAACAAGGCTCTGTTCGACAACAACACAATCTCGCGCCAGGAACTCGACGCCAGCGAAGCGGCGCGCAAATCAGCCGATGCCGCTCTTGCCCAAGCCAAACAAGCGCTGGCCGACTCAGTCATGCGCCCGCCTTTCAACGGCACCATACTCGCCCGCTTGAAGAACTCCGGCGAAACCATAGCCGCGGGCGAGACCGTGTTGAGGTTTGCCGATCTCACTACCATGTCCATCGAACTCGGCGTGCCGGACGAGATTGTCAGCCAGCTCAAACCCGGTCAACAGATACCCATCGTCATCTCAGCGCTCGAAGGACGCGTCTTCACCGGCAAAATCGACGAAGTGGGTGTTGCTGCCAAGAAAGGCACACGCCTGTTCAAGGTCGTCATCAAGGCGCCCAATCCCGAAGGCGTCATCAAGTCCGGCATGACAGCCTCGGTGACTCTTGACCAGAAAATGCATGTCAATCCGGCTTCCGTGCTTATCCCCCTCTCGGCTCTTGTCACATCGACGAAACCGGACACTTCGGGCCAGCTTGCCGTGTTCGTCGTCAACAACGGACACGCATCAGAGCGTCTTGTAAAAACCGATGACATCATCGGCAGTTCCATCATCGTGACGGATGGCCTCAAAGCGGGCGATGAGGCTGTTGTGGCCGGCGCCACGACCCTTTACGACAACGCGCCCGTTGACGCCCGCCCCAGCGAGGAAACGCAAATCATGAAGTGATATGGATAATTTCATGACGGCACATCCCAATCTCCACGTGAGAATGTAACCATGCAACCACATGCAGGATCAGGCGATCCGCCAATGAAGGGCGGTCTTGCCCAATACTTCGTCGAGCATCGCGAAGTCGCATGGATGTTTTTCTTCGCCGTGCTCATCTGGGGCTGGGTTTCCTATACAAAACTGGCCCAGCAGGAAGATCCGAAAATCCCCGACCGCGGCGCGCAACTGGTCACGCGTTTTCCCGGCGCAACCGCGAGCAAGGTGGAACAGCTTGTCACCGAAAAGCTCGAAAAGAAAATTGCCGAAAACGAGGCCGTCGACGAAATCATCAGCCAGTCACGCTCAGGCGTGTCCGTCATATCCATCATGCTCCGCCCCGGCTCACAAGACCGGATCAGCCAGGAATGGGACAAGCTCCGCGCTTCATTAACCGAGGTGATGCTGCCCGATGGCTCTCAGAGCCCCTTTCTTGACACCAACTTTGGCAACACAATCGCCCTCCTTTACGCGATCACCAGTCCCCCCATTACAGATGCCGAATGCATCGCGCGGGCCAATATGATCCGCACGCGCCTTGCGCGTATGCGGGCAAACACCGGCGCCGAAGGGCACATTGCCGTGGCCGCTTTCTTTCCACCGGCAATCCCCAAAAGCTATCAAGCCATCATCGTGCAGAAATTCGTCACCTTCAACGCGCAAGAGAAACTTGCCGGCTTAGTACAGACCGTGCAGGGCGAATCGTTCCTGCTTGGCGACCTTGCCACAACCGCCACACGCGAACAGGCGAAAGCTTATATGTCGCGTTTCATCCGCTCCATCACCGGAACCGACGGCGATCTGCATCCTGACTTTCCTCAACCGATCATTCTGCTGGGCGACGAGGATCCCCTGCCGCAGATTCGCGAAGCGGCCATGCCCCGCTACAGCTATCGCCAACTCGAAATGATGGCTGATCAGTTTGAGGATGAGATCAAACAGATCCCCGGAGCCGCGCGCGTCATGAAGATCGGCATCGTCAACGAGACCATCCATCTTGTTTTCGCGCTCTCTCGCATCAGCGGCTACGAGACAACCGCCAACGCGGTCATCAAGGCCATCGCCGCCCGCAACGCCATTATTTCGGGCGGGTCATTCAGCACGGAAGGGCACAACTTCCCCGTCCAGCTTTCGGGTGAATTCGGGGATGAGCGCCAGATGCTCGGCGCTGTCGTCGGAGTGGCGCGCGACGGCACACCGTTCTATCTGCGCGATCTGTTCGACGTCATCCGCGGATACGATGAGCCGATTCCATACAATGTGGATGTTCTCGTGCACGGCAAAGCCGATGGCCCGCTGGAACAGCGACGCGCTGTCATGGTCTCCGTGGAAATGAAACAGGGGGAGATCATAGGCGACTTCAACAAAGCGGTCCAGCAGATTGTCGACAAGACACAGTCGCTTTTCCCCGAGGGCGCGGAAATCCTGACCATCTCTGACCAGCCAACCGCTGTGGCCAACCGTATCGGTCACTTCGTGAAATGCTTTTTTGAAGCCATTCTTGTTGTCATCATCGTGGCGCTGTTCCTTATGGACTGGCGTTCAGCTGTCGTGGTGGCCCTCGCCATTCCCCTCACCGTCGCAATGACCCTCGGCGGCATGCACCTGCTCAACATTCCGCTGCACCAGATCTCCATCGCGGCGCTTATCATCGCGCTGGGCATGCTGGTGGACGATCCGGTTGTGGCATCGGACGCGATCAACCGTGAAATGCACCATGGGGCGCCGCCGAGTCTGGCGGCATGGCTCGGTCCATACAAACTCCGGCGCGCCATTTTCTTTGGAACACTCATCAATATTTTCGCGTTCCTGCCCCTCTTGCTGCTGCCGGGTGACACGGGCGATTTTATCGAAGCACTTCCGCTTGTCGTGACCTTGTCGCTCGTAGCCTCGCGCATCGTGTCCATGACTTTCGTCCCCCAACTCGGCTATTATCTGCTTAAAGGACAGAAAGGACTTGAAGAAGGCGGGGAACTGCGAAAGTTTTTCCTCTTCCGCTGGGTTGACATGGCGCTCATCGGCATTCTCCCGCCATACAAACGGCTGCTGGAAGCCGCGCTCCGCCGTCCTTTGCTTGTCATACTTATCGCCTACGGCATTCTTGCCGCAAGTTTCGCACTGACACGCTTTTTCGGAACACAATTCTTCCCGCCAGCGGAACGCAACCAGTTTGTCATTGATATCGATCTGCCCGAATCCGCGTCCATTGGACAAACGCGCCTTGTCAGTCAGGAAGCCATCAGTCTGCTTGAAAAATACAAGGCCATCACCAGCGCCGCCGTCTTTATGGGGGGCAGCGCTCCGCGGTTTTACTATAACTTCATGCAACAGGAACCTGCCAACTACCTTGCCCAGATCATCGTTAATACCCGAACGGACAAAGATGTGCCCGAGCTGATGACGAAACTTAGACCGGAGCTTGACGCCGGCATCGCCGGGGCGCGTTGCACCGTCAGACAGCTTGAACAAGGGCCGCCAGTGGAAGCTCCCATCCAGATCCGTTTCAGCGGGCCTGATCTCGACATGCTCCGCGGTCTTGCGGACCAGGCTGCCACCATTCTGCGCGAGGCTGGCGGTTATCACGTTTATGACAATCTGGGCCGGCGTCTGCCCACATTGAACATCAATATCGACCAGGAGCGCGCCAACACGCTCGGTATCGGCAATTCGCAGATTGGTGAAGTAATCCAGACGGCGCTCACGGGACTGCGCGTCACTGAAATCCGCGAGGGCGATCATCTTATACCTGTCTCCGTGCGCCTGCGCACCGAGGACCGCAATGAAGCCGACAAACTGGGCGCCCTTTATGTAGAATCCATAAACGGGGAAATCCTGCCCCTTTCCAGCTTCGCTGATCTCAGCATCAAGCCCGAATTCGCTACAATCGCTCATTATAATCTCCTGCGCGCCGTCACGGTTAAATCCTATTCGCGCGTCGGTGAGCTCCCATCAGCCATGCTGGAACGCGCACGCCAGAAAATTGATCAGATTCAGTTGCCGCCAGGTTATAAACTTGAATTCGCGGGCGAAGCCAAAGAGATGAAAAAAAGCCTGGATGAGATGATGATCATCATCCAAGTCTCGCTCGCGCTCATCGCACTCGCCATGGTCATTCAGTTCAACTCCGTCATGAAATCCATCATCGTCATGCTCACAGTGCCGCTGGGCCTGATAGGGGCGTTCGCGGGGCTGGCCATCATGCACGCATCATTCGGATTCGTGGCTCTCGTGGCGATAGTCAGTCTTGCTGGCGTGGTTGTCAGCCACATTATTGTTCTATCCGATTTCATAGAAGAAGCGCGCGCCGAGGGCATGGATCTTGAGCACGCGCTCGTGCAGGCTGGCTTGGTCCGCCTGCGCGCCGTGCTTGTCACTGTTCTCGCCACGGTCGGCGGTCTGATCCCGCTGGCGCTTACCGGCGGCGAATTATGGCGCCCGCTCACCTCCGTCCACATTTTCGGCCTTCTATTCGCCACCCTGCTCACGCTGCTCCTGCTGCCCGCGCTCTATTACTTCTTCTGCGCAAAACTGAAGCTGATCAAATAAGCCATGCCTTTGGGATGAGGTCATTTTTCGCCATCACCTTCATCGGACTGCTGGCATTATCCACCGTAGCATGGATTGTCAAACCCGTCCCATCGGAAGATGGCCGCACTCCCCTCCTCTGGGTGTGTGACGAATCACCGGTGCGCGGGGAGCAAATCAGCCTTTTCAACAAACTGAATCCCGGGTTCCTTCTCAAACTCGATCCTGACAATGTCGACATGGAGAAGGTCATCGTGCAATCCCTGGCCGGTGTTGGGCCCGATCTCTTCTGCGTCTACGACGCATTCGGTCTCTCGGCTTATTCAAAATCCGGCATCGCGTGGGACGTCACAGACAAACTGTCGGCAATGGGCATCAACATCAAAGACGAGGTCTGGCCCGCAAGCTATCCCACATTCATCTACGAGGATCGTGTTTATGGTTTTCCCGCCAATGTGGCTGCCGATGGATTGTGGTACAACAAGGATATTTTCGACAAGCTGGGCGAGCCTTACCCGCAAGGGCCCATGACATGGGATGACTTGATACCCATTGCCCGGCGTCTGACGATCCGCGATGCCAGCGGACGAGTCAAACACTTCGGATTACTTATGAATTGGAACTGGTCCGAATTTGTCATCCAATGGGGCGGACGCCTGTACACCGGGGATGGCACACGATGCGTTCTCGACAGTCCGGAGGCAATTGCCGCCATACAGTTCATGCATGATCTGACATTCAAATACCATCTGATACCGAGCAAATCTGAGGAAGATGCCATGTCAGCGCAGGGCGGATGGGGATCAGGCACGATCACGCTCTTCGGCGGTGGAAAGGGCGCGATGGCCATTGGCGGACGCTGGTGGCTCTGCACGCTTCGCAACTATAAAGGGCTGCGGCTCGGCGCCACGGAAGCGCCGCATGGACCCATACGAGTCTTCAGAGGTTATGCCAAGGGAATCATCATCAACCGCAACAGTCCGCGGCGCGATGACGCGCTGGCATTTCTCAAGCACATGGATGGCAGCGAATACAACGAACTTGTCAACCGCCAAGCCGACGCGCTTGGACCCGTCAAACGCTACACGTACACGGATGAATACCTGCACAATCCCGAGCACCCGGAGGAGGATTACAACGCCGTCTGGCGCGACATCATGAATTATGCCGTTGCCGAACAGGTCAGCCCGTTCATCAGCGGCCAGGTGGTCATGCGCATCGCCGGCAATCAAATGGACCTGATTCGCAACAATCAAAAATCAGTTGCGCAAGCCATGAAAGATTTGACGCGGAAAGTGAACATGGAAATTGAGAAGGCGGTGCGGATGGATCCCACGCTCCGCGAACGTTACGAACAACTCACTGGCCGGTCACTCAGATGAAACTAAACAGGCGTCAGCGCAGGGATTTCATGGTGGCGATGGGATTTCTGGCGCCAAATTTCATCGGATTCCTGATTTTCACCACAGGGCCCTTGCTGTTTTCACTCATGGTCAGTTTCTCAAACTGGAATCTGCAACGCACCATACCGTTTGGCTGGATATTCACTGAGAATTACCGTGAACTGTTGGGCGAAAGCGAATTCTGGATTTGTTTCATTAACACAGCCTACCTTATGCTTGGGATGCCTCTGGCAATCGCCGGTTCTCTGTTCCTTGCGGTGCTGCTCAGCCAGAATCTTCGCGGCATGGTCGTATACCGCACGATCTTCTATTTGCCAAGCATAACGAGCGGTGTGGCGCTGATGATCTTATGGAAGGTGTTGTACAATCCGGATTTTGGCCCCATAAATGCGGCGATTGACTGGGCGCTGCACACGCTCCACATCAATGATGCGCTTCAACTCGTGTCCGGGGTGACCGTCGCGGCGCCCAAGTGGCTGCTGTCGACAAACAACCTGCTTGGGTTGGATGTCGAGCGTGTGGGACTGGCGGCAAAACAATGGGGACTGGGAGCGCGCGACGCAATCATTATCATGGGAATCTGGATTGCCATAGGCGGCAACAACATGTTGCTTTACCTTGCCGCGCTGGCCAACGTGCCGCACGAGCTTTATGAAGCCGCGCACATTGACGGAGCGGGGCGCTGGGCCGCCTTCCGCCATATCACATGGCCGCAGATAGCCCCGACGACATTTTTCATTGTCGTGATGAGTTTTATAGGCGGGCTTCAGGGCGGATTCGAGCAGGCAAGAATCATGACAAAGGGCGGGCCAGCGGGCACAACCACAACACTCTCCTACCACATCTACATCAAGGCTTTCGAGGAGATGCGGATGGGCTACGCGTCGGCGATTTCATGGATTCTTTTCATCATGATCTTTGCCGTGACTCTGCTCAACTGGCGCTTCGGCAACAAGGATTTGAACGACTGAGCGACAATATGCCATATCATCCGGACATTGCGCAACAGATCGCTGGCTGGTGGTATCGCCGCGGCCGTTTCGGCGCAAGCCACATCCTGCTGGCTCTGCTTGCGCTGACCATGATCGCGCCCTTTCTTTGGATGGTGCTGGCAAGTTTCAAACCGCTACACGAAGTCGAACAGATCAATCCCCTTCCCACTGAGTGGCATCCCGAGAACTACTCACGGGTATTTCAGAAGATCCCCTTTGCGCGCTATTACTTCAACAGCGTGTTCGTCGCGCTCTGGGTGACATTTCTGACGTGCCTGACGAGCGCGCTGGCCGCTTACGCATTCGCCCGTCTGCGCTGGCCCGGACGCGACTTCATATTCAAATTGTACCTTGCCACGCTCATGATCCCGGGCGTTGTCGTCATGATCCCAAACTATGCCCTCATGGTGAACCTTCACATGCTTGACTCATACCTTGGCCTCATCGTTCCGGCCGCGTTCAGCGCTTTCGGCACCTTCATGCTGCGGCAATTCATGCTCACCATTCACCCGGCGCTGGAAGAATCGGCGTCGATTGACGGCGCGGGACCCTGGCGCATATTTTGGGATGTCATCATGCCGCTCAGCCGGCCGGGACTCGTCACGCTTGCCATATTTACTTTCATGGGCAACTACGGCTCGTTCTTCTGGCCGCTGGTGCTCATTAAGAGCGACCACCTGCGCACACTCCCCATCGGGATGCTCTACTTTGACTCGATGTACGGACGCCAGACGAACCTGATCATGGCCGCAAGCGTCATGAACATCCTGCCGCTCATCATCATTTTTGTTCTCTCCCAGAAAGTCATCGTGAAGGGAATACAGCTCGGCGCAGTGAAAGGATAGATGGGACTGGCATACCAGCTCCGGCCAAGACAATCATTTCTCCGTGTCACCGCGATATATGATTAACAAAGGTGCAAACACATGAATCTTTCACGCCGCGACATGTTACGGGCGCTTGGCTTTTTGACGTTTGAATCAGGCATGAATGGATTGATCAGCACACTCCGGGCGGCAGGTGATGCGCCTTGGTGGGAAATTCCGCCGGCAGTGCTTGCCGGTGAAGACCATCGCCTGCAACTGGACCCAATGCTGAAAATCAGTGGCGGTTCTGCATCCAAATACCCATGTGTTGCCGTTTTGCCCAAAGGCAAAACGTGGGTATGCTGGAGCTCACTGGTCAATAACGCTGAACAAATCCGCCTTGCTCCATGTGAAGAAGGCAAAATCCTCAACGATAACATTCTCGCGGTTGATCGCAGGGGTCATGCCTTCCAGCCAAACTTGATCGCCATGCACGACAAATTCTTCGCGGCCTGGTCATGCTTTGTGAAGCCCGGCGTCTGGACAATTCAGGGAGCTGTGATCGATACTCCCGGCGTGAATGTCGTGGACATTTCAAACTCTCCTGGCGCCATCTGCCTGCGGCCAGCATTGGCGCAGGACGAGCACGAGGGAATCTGGATCGTATGGGAAGAACTCGAGCCGGGCAAACAATTTGTCATAAAGGCCCGAATGTGGCAGAATGGAACACCGGGTCCGATCATCACCGTCAGCGGGCGCCCAGACCGCGACAATCGCCGGCCCGCCATCACAACCGATCAATCAGGCGGTATCATCATCGCTTGGGATCGTTATGATGAACAGGGTTCAACCAACATTGTCTTCAAACGCATCTCCCATGGGGGGAAATTTGCGGGCGATGAAAAACAAATCTCCCAAGGCAGGGCTTTCAATATGGCTCCCGCCTTGGCGCCCGGTCCTGACGGCATGATATGGCTGGCATGGCATACAAACCGATGGGACAACAACATTGCTGATATTCCCCGTTGGTTTGAGCTGCGAGCCATGAAACACGAGCAATTGCTCAAACCCAAAACCCCTTCGCCAGGACGCGTGCGCGAATCTGATTCCACTGTGCAGGGATTTGAATTCGCCCGCCTTCTCTCCATGCCTGATGGCACGCTCTGGCTATCTGGCCGCGCGTCGCAAAATTTCTATCTGCAAAGCTTCAGCCCAAACGGTTGGTCGCCGCTCTACAGATTGCCCAAGGACGGGTGGGGAGGCCGCGGGCAATATCTGCAAATGGCTGCGGCCGCGGAATCCAGATCAATCTGGACCGCGCGGCGCGATCTTGATCAGGCAATCGCGCAGGAGATTGGCGCCGTCGCGCCAGTCAAACCGCACTCGCGCCAGTGGCCGCTGATCCCCGATGAGGCCAATAACGGCGCGCCTGCCGCCTTATCATTAGCGATATCATCATCAAACTCCGCAACTCCCGCGCGCCATATTGTTTTTGAGCCGTGGCGCGGCATGAAATATTACTTTGGTGATCTCCACGGCCACACCTCACTCAGCGACGGAACAGGCGAGATTGACGAGTACTATCTTATGCGCCGTGACGAATATGCCATGGATTTCGCCTCGCTCACAGACCATGACACATTCGTCGGAAGCAGTTTGCATCCCAGCGAGTGGGAGCAAATCAAAGAGATCACGGAACACTTCAATGAACCCGGGCGCTTCGCCACGCTTTTCGGCTATGAATGGACGACTTTGCGCACTCCGAAAGGCTCCGGACATATGTGCGTTTATTCCACAAAGCGTGACATGCCCCTCATGGATCATACCGATCCCGAGTTTGAAAACGCGGCCAAACTGACCGCGCGCGCCAAGCAACTCGGCTGCATCTGCATTCCCCATCACATCGGCTGGACTGGTGTCGTGTGGGAACAGTTCGATCCCGCGGTTGTTCCCGTCGCCGAAATTGTCTCGGTTCACGGAGCCTACGAGTTCATGGGAAACCGTCCGATAGCGCACCGCGGGGGGATCAAGGGATGTTTCATTCAGGATGGGCTGGCCCGCGGCTTGCGCTTTGGATTGATCGGCGGCACGGACTGTCATGGCCTGCTTTGGCAGCATGGCGTCTGCTGGAAACGTGATCCCTTCGCCGCGGGTCTTGCCTGCGTGCTTGCGCCGGAACTCTCACGCGAGTCTGTCTTCGATGCGATCCGCAACCGGCGCTGTTATGCCACAAGCGGTGTGCGCATGCGCATGGTTTTCGAGATCAATGGCCGCGTGATGGGCGAGACATTTGAGTCGGCAGATCCCCATTCGATCCTCATCGAGTTTGATAGTGAATCGCCCGTGCAGTGGATCGAACTGGTGCGCAACAACGCCACACTCCACAGTTTCGGGGCGGAGGGACATCGGTCAACCTTCAGGTGGGAGGATAAGAATCCGCCGCCGGGCACATCCGTTTACTTTGCCAGAATCACCTGCCGTGACGGCAACATGGCATGGTCGAGTCCGATCTGGGTGACGCGCCCATCATAACGGCTATGATTCATCTTTCACCGGATCATTCTCCAAGACAACGACAGCCATGGCATGTTCCCGGTTGTGCGAAAGTGAAACATGCATCCGCGTGGCGCCTTGTTCGTTGCATATATCACGCGCGCGGCCTGTGACTTGCAGTTCGGGCTTCCCGCTGGGCTGGTTCACGATCCCCACATCCGTCCATGCGATACCTTGCGATTTGCCCGTCCCGATCGCCTTGAGAAATGCCTCCTTCGCGGCGAATCGAGCGGCAAAATGCCGCCCGGGAACCGCCATTCTGCCGCAATAAGCCCGTTCTGTTTCCGTGAACACCTTTCTTTCAAACCGCCTGGGGAATTTCCGCAGGCTGTTTTCCACCCGCTCGACTTCAATAAGATCAACACCAACACCAATAATCATGAAGATGACCGTCCCCTGTTGCTTATATTTGCGCCGTCCCGCGCGGGCGGATTCGCGGAATATCCGGCAGGAGCTTTTCAGGCGGACGGGCGGCCAGCACGGCGTCAAGTTCACCGCCAATCCCGCGCCTGTACACAACCCATGCGCCCAGCATCACCCAGAAGAAGAAGCGGCTGACTGGTATGTGGTGCGGAAAATTGAACACGCCATCCACAGCCATCGACACACTGGCGGCAAGGAATGTGGCTGACATAAGGAGAACGTCCGGATGTGACGCCATCCGGCGCGCGGTCTCCCACATTTGGCAAATGATCACCGTCCACAGCGCCAGCCACGCGAAAACAGCCGGTAATCCGCTCTCTGCCGCAATCTGCAGAAAATCGTTGTGCACAAAACCCGGACGGACTCCCCGGATGATATCGGTCAGGATATACTGGTAAAATCCACTCCCCGGCTGCTGCTGAAAAACGTCCACCTTGTCCCAGAACCAGATGTCAAAATGCCCGTATCCAACGCCAAGCCAGGGCTGGCCCTTGAGCATGTCCAAAGCCATAAGCCAGTAATAGAGGCGGCTGCTGACCTCTTTCGAGGCAAAGAGCCGCTGGCTGATGTCAAAGTGTATCTGAACGAGTGGATTGGGGATTGCCACGATGGCCACGATGAGAACAATGGCGAGAATGCCAAAAAAGAGCAACGGGCGCCGGTATATTGGCGATAACGTCAGCAATGTGTAAAACAACCCCGCCCCAACTATCACGGCCAACCATGCGCCTCGTGTGCCGCCGACGAGCAACGCCGCGATGATGCACACAAACGCGGCATATCCGATGAGCTTCTGCAGACTTTGCTTTCTTTTCAGCGTTAGAAGAAACGCCCAAAAGAAGACCGGCGCGAGATACGAAGCGAGATAATTGGGATGCCCGAATGTCGAGGCGATCAACTGCTTGCCCGCCACCTGCTCCAGCCCGCCCTCGACAAGCTCGCGTTCCCGCGCATAAGGCAGAAACTCCCACCCCTGGCTTTGCGCCACGGCATAAAGCGCCAAGGGAATCACAGCAATCACCGGAATGATGAACAGTTTCACGACATCATCGCGGTTCAGGTCGAATGTGGGAATTAGAATGAACATCACGAAGCACGACATGGGCATGAGGTAAGCCCGGAAGCCGTATTCGGGATTGCGCGCGCCGATTGCCGACAACAGTTGCAGGCCAATAAACAACAAGCCAAACATTACGATGGAGTTGCGGACATAATTCGCAGGAGGCGCAAGCATCCGCCATAAAACATAAGGCAGGGCGAAGGCCATCACCGCAAATTGCACGTAAAAAAACTGGTTTTCCACCGGCTTCAGCAGATAGTAGCCGCGCTCGAATCCCAGCCGCATTTCCGCATAATCCCACAGCGCCGGCACAGCATAGGGAAGGGTCAGAAGGATGGCAAGCAGCGAAAGAAAACCGAATTTCGCGGCCAAACGCGAAGATACCGGGCTGTTGAGTTTCATGCAAGATCAGTAGTCAAAAATCCGAATGCCGCGCAATGAAAAAATCGTCATGATATGCTTGAATATCAGGGTGGCGTCAGCCGGTTCTGCAGGTGCAAACACCACCGGATATCCTGACCAGTTATTCCATGACTGTCTTTGCGGCAGGAAGAACACCGGGTGAATCCCGATGGCGCGCGTCCGCATGCTCAATCGTGGACAGACGCTGAACATTGACGTTCTCCATTGCGTCGGTTTCGAGCAGGAGCATAATGAAACCGCATGGCAGAGCCGGTTTCCATGGACTGCCCGCTTCCTCTTCCCCATCGAGGCTGAGCCAAACACCGTCAAGGACAACTCCACCACTGCCGTGCCGGACTGGGCGGCGTGTTACCCCTGACAGGAACTTGCCTTGTTGTGCGCGTTATCCCGCTCTATCTGAGCAAATGAAGCTCACACCAGCGAGTGTTGGCAACGCGCATAAGCCGTGTCACCTCGTGGGGCGCATCGGCAAACATGACGATCTCTTTCAATGATCCGGTTGGGAGACGGTTATATATGACCACCCCTGTGGGCCACGGACAAAGCATATCAAGTCCGCCCACGGTAATCTGCACAGGACAGTGAACTCGCGTGGCCATGTTCGCCGCGTCGGTGAGCGCAAGTGTGCGACGAATGGCGGTCTCGGAGGTCAAGCCGCGCGCCAAACTGAGCAGCCTGTTGACGCGCATCTGTGTGCCCGCCGTGGCAAGCAGCTCCCGGTCGGCAAATGCCGCCCACGAGGGGACATTGGCCGTCACGCACGCTATGCGCGGCTCAAGCGCCGCCAGGGCAATGGAAAGCAATCCGCCCTGGCTGCCGCCTTCCGCTGCCACACGCCCGGTGTCAACCTCAGGCAGCGAAAACAGATACTCCGCGCCGCGAAGACAATCAAGAAACGAGAGCTTGTAATAACAGTGTTCCGGCTCAGCAATGTTATATCCCAGATGGTCAACGGGAGCACGCCAGTAATCTCGCGATGGCCCGTGACCGCGCGGATTCAGCGACAGCGTGATGATGCCGCTCGATGTGCGGTCCACCGGCGGCTCGTGACCGCCATAACCCGGCGTCAGAATAACTGCAGGATACTTGCGCGCGGGCGTGCCTGATTCCTGCCGAGTCATGCGCGGCACAAAACACCACGCCACGATTGTCGTCTCCTCCACGCTCGGGAGATCAACCCTGTAGAGCAATCCCGTGGTGGTATCCTTGTCGGGAACACGTTGCAGGTGCGGACGCAACGGCACGGCGGACAACTCTTTTCTGGCACGCGCCCAGAATTCATCAAAATCAACCGGCGCCTCGTATCCGCTCAATCCCATGTAAGAGCGGTAATCTTTGCCCTTCGGGCGCACAGGCGTTCGCCAGCGGAACAACACCGGTTGTTCGTCCGGCCCCGTTGTCACCCGGACATCCATGAATGTGTCAGCGGAAACGGCAGGCAGAATCACAGAGAAAGATGCCGCCTCTTCAAACATCAGCACGCCATGCCGGCGCAATGTCCCGCTGCTGTCTATTGTGCTGAGCGTCACCGTCAAGTCTGTTGCGGCCGATGCTGTCTCGCCATACACCGCGGGAGCCGCGCCTTTCAGACCCGGTTCCACTGCAAACGTCCATCCTCTCCTTGTCTTTTGTGGCGCAGCCCAAACGCAAGCGCAGACGAGCAAGAGCGATAAAACCATTAAAAGATTTCGGGCGATCTTATCCATCGACAGGAGAACCTTTCATTTCATACCAGAAAAAATATGATAATCATATTCGCGGCGTGACATTCATGGATTGCGGGCATCTTGCCCGCATTATCAATGGACGCATAATCCGTCTCCCGATTATCTTGACCAATCCCGGCACGCATACCATGATCCGCCGCATGTTCAAAAATCCCTTTCGATCAAACAAGCGTGTCCTCTTCGCGGCCGCGCTCGTCATCGTAGTCTGCCTGTTCTTCTTCGCCACGACCTCCGCTCAATCCGCATCCTCCGATTTCACAACAACACATGGTCTGTCCGCCGTGGCAACTGATGGAAAATCCTACGTGTCTGCGCCATCAAACCGTGATACAGGGCTTGCGCTGGATATCGCCGCCACAAGCGCGACACCAACCACGGCAACGCTCGCATTCGACGAATCGCGCATGATGCGCGCGGCTGATCTGCGCCCGGGCATGAAAGGTTATGGTCTGACCGTATTCAGCGGATTGAAACCCGAAAAGTTTGAGGCCGAGGTGGTCGGCGTCCGGCACCGGGTGTTTCCCGATGATGACATGATCCTGTGCCAGCTCAAGCATCCCGTGCTCAATGACATCGGCGTTGTGGCGGGAATGAGCGGCAGTCCCGTTTTTGTGAACGACAAGCTCATCGGCGCCGTCGCCTATGGTTGGCAGTTCCAGAAAGACGCGCTCGCGGGCATCACTCCCATCGAATCAATGCTCAAGGTTTACAACGCGACGCAGCCAGGGATGACCGAAGACAATCCGGAACTTGCGGACACAAGCTCCTTCAACGCGTATAATTGCTACATGGAAATGCGCCACAGTCTGACATTCCGCCCGATTCATGATGGCAGGACGGGCGCAAAAAGCATCCCGCTTCATGCGGATGACCTCCCCAACTCCCTGCGCGACAGCCTGCGACTGCCCGATTCTTTCAGCATGGAGCCGCTTGCCACTCCCCTATTCATCTCCTCCGCGTCGCCCATGACGCTCAAGCTGCTCAGCGATTTATTCGCGCAGCTTGGCGTCCAACCAGTTGTCATGGGCATGGCGGCAGGATCAGGCGGAGGCGCGTCAGCGGACGCGCAGAACTCGCCCGGCGGGCCTGTCACTGATCTCAACGCGCTTGCTGACGAACTCAGCGGCGGCTACGGGCTTGCCATTCCGCTCGTGGAGGGTGACATGAGCATGGCGGGCGTGGGCACGGTTTCCTTTCGTCAAGGCAACAAACTCGTCGCGTTCGGACATCCAATGTTCGAATTCGGCCGCGTCGCGTATCCCATGGCTCCCGCACGCATCAACACTGTCGTACGCAACGCGATCCGGCCGTTCAAGCTGGGCGAATCTGTCGGCCAGGTGGGCGTCGTGCGCCAGGACCGCATGCCAGCCATCGGTGGAGTACTCGGCGAGAAAGCGCGCATGTTCGATGTCCAAGTCATGGTTGATGATCCCGGCTACCGCGGAGCGCGGAGATTCAACTATCGCATCTGGGAGGATCGCGAAATGGGTCCCTCGCTCAGCATGTCAGTCATCATGGAGTCCATCGCCAGCGCCGCGCGCAGCGGCGGCGACACGGCGGCATTGTATGAATACTCGCTCCTCTTCGACGATGGAACCTCCATTACAAAGCAAGACTACATAGCCAGCCAATTAGGAGCCATGGAAACAGCCATCGGAGCCGGCGCCGATCTCGGCTCTCTTATGAACAATCCCTACAAGCGGCTTCATGCACAACAGGTGGAGTTCAAGATACGCATCAACCAACGGTTCCCGCAAGCGTTGATCACTTCGGCCATGCTGGACAAACCGCGTTACAGGCCCGGGGATGCTGGCACAATTACATGGGAAATTCAGCCGTTCCGCAAACCGCTCACGCGCGCGAGCTACACCTTTCGCCTGCCCGACAACATCCTGGAAGGCGATTATGATGTGTGCGTTTCGGACGGCCAGGCGCGCGCCGACATTGATATGATGCGCAATCCCGGCGGAGAGAAGGTGTTCGACTTCCCATCGCTTCTTGCCCAGATACGCCGCAATTATCCGCGCAACAAAACCTACATCACCATGCGCGACAGCGACACAGGCCTGAGCGTGCGAGGCGAACAATTGCCCAAGCTCCCCGCAAGTGTCATCGATACAATTCAGGGCACCGCGGAAAAAACCTATGTCGCCCCCATGACAGGCAATTTTATCGCCGACGCGGACATCATCACCGAATATGAAATCAGCGGCTCTCAGCGCCTGATACTGCGCATCAGCAAGAAAAATTGAAGCCGGACCCAAAGCCTTAAGCTTTCAGAGCAGAGTTTGCGGCGCTTGAACAATGCCTCATGTATCTCGGCTCAGACACAGGAACCATGCACATGGCCGCCGCGATGGGCACGCCATGCGTGGCCATTTTCAACGCCAAGGACGCGCCCGGACAATGGCACCCCTGCGGAAACGGCCACAAGATTCTTCGAACCGCTCCGCCTTGCGAAGGCTGCGGCATGGACATATGCCCGAAACCAGTGACAACATGCCTTGATGACATTACGGTTGATGATGTGCTCAGAGCGTGTGAGTGTGTTCTGGCAAGCCGGGGGACACACAGCCCGCCATGAGCGTCCATATTTGATTCAGCGCAATCCGTAGTCCCCTTTTACAAATGGTTCCGAAGCTGTTGACAACCGTGCGCGAAGACCCACCATGCAGTCACATGCTCGTATCGTTAACCATACCGGAACACCGCGCAATTTCAGCAACCAGCGAGAAGCGCACCGCATCCTGTGACAATAGCATAGGGCCATCATAACACGCAAACCAGCCAATCTAATATACGGCCTTGATGACAAACCCCCGCTGTATGTCCTCATTCTTCTCGGATTGCAGCATGCGTCTTTTTTCATCATCTCGCTCATTGTGCCGATTATTGTGATCAAGCAAGCCGGCAGCGTTGTCGACGACCATACTGCGCGGAGTTTCATCAGCATGTCGATGATTGCCGGCGGTTTGACCACAATTCTTCAATCGATGCGCAAGGGGCCGCTCGGATCGGGTTATCTTTGCCCTGCGGTGTGCGGACCATCCTATCTCACAGCATCGATCATTGCCGTGAAGACAGGCGGATTGTCTCTGCTGTTTGGCATGACCGCTTTGGCTGGCATTCTCGAGGTCGCTTTTGCCGCCCTGCTGCGCCGACTGCGCGTTCTCTTCCCGCCCGAAGTCGTCGGTATCGTCGTCATGCTCGTGGGAATGGTCGTCATCCGCATATCCGTTGAGAATTTTGTCGGCATCAGTCACGGCATGGGCGATAAAACCTCCACGCTGCCCAAGGTTGCCGTGGGCGTTCTCACACTCTTGTCGATGATCACCATCAGCGTCTGGAGCAAAGGCACGATGCGCCTGTACTCGGCGCTGATCGGCATCGTCATTGGATACATCATCTCCTATGTGTTTGGCATTGTTGCGCAATCGCATATCGACACAATTTTTCATGCGCGTTTTTTCGCGCTGCCTTATATCAGCAGCCTGGGTTGGTCCATCGATTATTCCGTGATCGTGCCGTTTGTCATTGCCACCATCTGCTCGTCGCTGAAAACAGTCGGCGATCTGATCACATGCCAGAAGATCAACGATGCCGACTGGAGACGGGCGGATATGAAAAATGTCGCGAAGGGAGTGGCGGCTGACGGTTTCGGGGGCATCATCCCCGGCCTCCTCGGCGGTTATGGACAGTCGACATCATCGAGCAACATCGGCATGTCGATTGCCACGGGCGCGACCAGCCGGAGAATCGCCTGGTACTGCGGAGGCATCATCATCACGATGGCGCTCATGCCTAAATTCGCCCAAGTGCTGGTCATCATGCCGCCGCCGGTGATGGGCGCCACTCTCATATTCTCCGTCAGTTTCATGATCGTGGCTGGATTGCAGATACTCATGTCGCGCATGCTCGACGCTCGAAGAACCTTCATAGTCGGAATATCCATCATTTTCGGATTAAGCGCCGACATCATGCCCGAAGTGTACAGCGGCATTCATGGCTGGATCAAACCGATATTCGATTCCTCACTCGCCCTTGGCACCATCACTGCCATCATGCTCAACCTTGTCCTGCGATTGGGAGTCGCCAACAAAGTCACTCTCAAGCTTACCGCTGACGGACGACACCCTGATCTTGTCAACGGATTCATGCACAGGAACGGCGGCGCCTGGGGGGCGCGCCCCGAGGTCATCTACAACGCCACAGCAGCCATTAACGAGGCAATGGAAGCAATCTTCATGCTTAATCCGCGGGATCAGCATGTGACCCTCACCGCCATGTTCGATGAATTCAATCTTGACGTGAACATGAATTTTCATGCCCCGCCTTTCAAGATTCCCAGCGCGCGGCCGTCACCGTCGGAGTTGCGGGAAGACGAAGACGCCGCAGTCAAACTCTCCGGATACATTGTCAGCCAGTACGCTGATAAGGTGACTGCCACCGTAAAGGATGGCATCACAACACTGCACATGCATTTCGAACACTGATGTTGACGTCAGCATGACTCTGCGCGCCAAAATACTCATTCTTGTCATCGGGATACTGGTTTTCAGCTCATGGGCCATCATGTATTTCACCCGCGGCAGAATCCGGGAGTATGTCATTGACACCTCCCAAAAGTTCGCCCTGACAACGCTCGATCTCGTCATGCTTGATATCGAGAACGAATACAACAGCATCACCGCCCATGAGGAATATGCGATTCAACGCTACAAGGATCAGCTTGTCAGTGTGACTTCGATCACCTTGTCGCAGATTGACGCATTTTGCCACCTCTCGCAACTGGGCGCGCTCAGTGAGGACGAGGCCAAATACATGGCGACTGACATGGTCAGCGGGTTGCGTTATCAGAACAACGACTACTTCTTCATCTATGACATGGACGGAGTTACTGTCGCCCATCCGGATTCAACACTGATCGGCATGAACCGGTCGGATTTCCACGACATCAAGGGCAACCCTGCTGTGCAAAACATCAAAAACCTGGCAAGTACCGGACATTCAGGCTTCCTCAACATCTGGTACACACGTCTGAACCAGACTGAGCCGGGCGAAAAATTATGCTATATCACGCTTTATCCCGAGTGGCAATGGATCGTGGGAACAGGTGTGTACATCGACGACATCAACAGTGACACGCGGCACCGCTATGATGACGCGCTCATGGATCTGAAAGAAACATTCTCGAAAACCCGTCTTGGCAGGACCGGATATGTTTTCATGTTCAATGGGAGCGGAGGAATCCTCATCCATCCCCATCTGCCTGACCTTGTTTCATCATCACCCGCAAATCTGCCATGCGGAGAACGCCGCTTGCGGGAATTCATAGAAGCCGCATCGCATCCGGACAAACCAATAACCTATATATCCGACAAGGCCGACAACCCCGGACAATCCCCACGCTTGGTTCAGTCATACATACGGCGATTCCCCGCTCTCGACTGGTATGTTGCCACCAGCTACGACTGGGATGAAATGGAGCAGCCCGCCAAGCAGATACTCATGCAGCAGGGCGCCTTGGTGAGCGCCATTTCTCTCTTCAGCATTCTGCTGGCGTTGCTGATCATACGCAGGGTCACACGGCCGCTGAAACTGCTCACACGCTACACGAACGAACTGTCTGAAAAAGAATTCCACGAATTTCCTGACGTTGAGCGGCAGATCATGACGCTGGGTCGCGCGCTGAAAGATGAAATCGGCATGCTGGCCCGCGCCTTTGCCCACATGCTCCAGTCCCTCAAGCAAAGCATTGAAGAACTGCGTGAGACAACCGCATCCAAAGAAAAAATCGAAAGCGAGTTGCGCATCGCGCACGACATCCAGATGTCCATGCTCCCGCATCCTCCCGTTATTTCCAATCCGCATTTTGAGCTTGCTGCACGCCTTGTGCCCGCAAAGGAAGTCGGCGGAGACCTTTATGATTATTTCTTCATTAACGACAACCATTTATGTGTCGTTGTGGGCGATGTTTCGGACAAGGGCGTGCCTGCCGCTCTATTCATGTCCAAGAGCAAAACGGCCATCCGTCTGCTCACATTCTCCGAAAGCCATCACACTGATGATCCGTCACCCGCCAGAATCATCGAGCGTGTGAACAACGAACTCTGCGTCGACAATGAGTACTGCATGTTTGTGACCCTGTTTTTAGGCATCGTCGACACCAGCACGGGGCAAATGACCTGGGCCAGCGGAGGCCACAATCCGCCCGTCTTTATCTCATCTGACGCCGGCCTCTGCTTTCTTGATCATATAAAAGGACGCGTGCTGGGCGTGATTCCCGATGCTCATTTCGGGCAGGGAGCCATCTTCTTCAAACCAGGCGACACCTTGTTCATCTACACCGACGGAGTCACTGAAGCCATGAACAAATCGGGTGAGCTTTTTTCTGAGGAGAGACTCATGGCCAGCCTCGATGAATCCAAATCCCTGACCGTCGAGCAAATCGGGGAGGCTGTCCTGGCAAAGGTCAGAGAACATGCCCATGGATTTGCCCAGTCGGATGATATTGCATTATTGACTTTCCGCTACACACATTGATTATGACTCAAGAAAGACAGATCATGGAAATCTTGGATTTGAAAAAAGATGATGTGGTGATTCTTGTCATCAAAGGCAGGCTCGACGCGCTCACCTCCCCTGAGCTTTCAGAGAAGATCAGCAAAACCATTGCAGGCGGGGTCACGAAACTGATCCTTGATCTCAAAAACCTTGATTACATCAGCAGCGCCGGTGTGAGGGTCATCTACTGCGCGTGGAACGAAATTGACGACAAACAGGGCAAACTGGCCCTTGCGGCGCCCAACCAGAACATCAAACGCGTTTTTGACATGGTTGATCTCTCCTCAGATTTCCCCATCTTCGATGACGTTGATGAAGCGCTGAAACATTTATGACGTGTTCCGATGGATTGTGATATAATACACATTCCCCGGCGTGGATTTCAGCAATCCCATCAACCCGAAATGGATCGCGGGCATCTTGCCCGCATGATGCCACAAGCGTCGAAATGCTTGATGATTTGATCATTGCCGGGGCCCGCACTGGTGGTGTGTGCATTCTGCGGTATCATGAATCCGCCAACGCCGTCGATGACTGGTTATTCTATGAATAGCTCAATACCGCCGGAGCATCGGAAATCGCGCGGGTTGTCATTTCTGCTTCAGCAATGATTTGGCGAAGCGCAGCGAAATGTCGTCGGCACACTTGCCGGACAACATGCGCGCAATGGCTTCTGCCCGGACGGCGTTTGGCAGGAATTCCATGCTGATGTATGTGCGCCCGTTTGCCACTTTCTTTTCGACGACCGCGTGATGGTCGCCGCGCGCCGCGATCTGCGCCAGGTGGGTGATGCACAGCACCTGATGGGATTCACCCAGCGCTTGCATCTTTTCCGCGACGCATGTGGCCGCGTCACCGCTGATGCCAGCGTCAATTTCATCGAAGATCAGGGTCGGGATGGCGTCGCGCTCCGCCAGAACACTCTTTATTGCCAGCATGATGCGCGACATTTCACCTCCCGAAGCCACCTTGCGCATCGGTCGGGCCTGCTCGCCGGGATTGAGCGCCACAAGAAACTCGATTTCATCCGCTCCGGTTGCCCCAAGGCGGACCGGATCAGAGCCGGAGTCTGATTTGATTTGAACATGGAAGCCTGCCTTGGGCATTTCCAACTCCTGCATGACCTTGCCAACCTGCTGCCCGAAATCCTTCGCGGCTTTGATCCGTGCGGCGCTGAGTCGTCCGGCCGCGGCGAGAGCGGCCGCGCCCGCCGCATCGCATCGCTCTTGGGTTTGCGCCAGCGCCTCGTCAAAATTTTCCAATTCCTGTAATTCGCCTTTCAGCGCATCGTGAGCGGCAAGGATTTCCCCGATGGAAGCTCCATATTTCTTCTTGAGAGACCGGATCAGATGCAGACGTTCATCCACCTCAGTCAACCGCAGGGGATCCACAGTGACTGATGCCGCGTAATCGCGCACACGAGACGCAAGATCCTCCACTGTAAACCGCAATTCTGTGGCGCGTGCGGCAAGTTCTTCCTGGCTCGGATCAAGCGCGGCCGCATCGGCCAGCGCCTTGGCAACGGATGCAATGAGGGCATTGGCGGATGCCCCGCTTTGTTCGCCTTCATATAACAGGTCGCAGGCCGTGGCGCAGGCAATGCCAAGCCGCTCGGCATTTTGCAGGCGGCGCAGCTCTGTTTCCAGTTGCACATCCTCGCCCGGTTTGAGCGCCGCACTGGCAATTTCCTCAATTTGAAACTCCAGAAACGATTTGCGCCTTTCGCTCCCATCATGACTGCTTTGCAATTGATTGAGCCGCGACAAGACATTGCGATATTCCGCATAAGCGGCACGGTAGGCATCCAGCGCCTTTGTGTGCCCCCCGTAACTGTCCAACAGCCTCATCTGAATGACGGGAGAATAAAGCGATGTATGTTCACCCTGGCCATGGAAATCGATGATCAAGCCGCCGATTTCACGAAGTTGTGCGGCGGTGGCCGAGCGGTTGTTGATAAAATTGCGCGTCAGTCCTGAAGCCGTGATCTCGCGCCGGATCATGAGACGCGATTCACCATCATCTGATTCGAAACCGCCCGCACTGGCCCACGCCGCCATTTCGTCAGTCAATGGCGAGAATACCGCCTCGATCATTGCCCGTTCCGCCCCGGCCCGAATCACATCTCCCGAAACGCGCTCACCCAGCGCAAGACGCAAAGCGCCAATAATGATCGATTTCCCCGCGCCCGTCTCTCCCGTGATGACTGTCAGACCCGGGGCAAACTCAGCGTCAAGTGCTTCAATGACGGCATAATTCGCGATGCGTAGAAAATCAAGCATATGAAATCGCCATTATCAGCCGCAGACCATGAACATCAACGATTTATACAATGATTGACACATTTGCCCACACGCCTGATGATACTGCGACAAGATGGCA
>JAPLSQ010000087.1 GCA_026398535.1 Candidatus Sumerlaeota bacterium
ACCAGCCCAGCGCCTTCTTGGACGACGTCTAAGTACAAAAGCTCGCCGCACAAGCACGGCTCGCACGTCGCTTCGCTCCGCGGCTGGCTAATCGCTCCTGTCGTTCGTGCCACATTCAGAGCTAAAGCTCTGAATAGTGTCACGCCCGCCAGACGCTGCCAGCCTTGTCCATGCGCCGGACTGGCAGTTCGACCCGCTCGACCGGCGCTGCACGCTGAACGAGAAGATCGACCTGTCGGAGCTGATCGTGGCGTTTGAGGCGGGTCTCATCGATCCGGTCCGTTCGCCTGAGTACGCCGAGACTGCCCGCCTTGTCCGCGAGTTGTCCAAAACGTGGCGGCCGGATTTCCTGAGTCTCGACGGCGAGCAGGCTTACCGCACCTTTGCCAAGGGCCGCACGGCTTACACGATGAACGGCACATGGTTCCTGCGCGATTTCAAGGGCGAGATGGACGTGCTCAGGGAGATCGCGCCCGATCGTGTGTTCGACTACGAGGTGTTCGGTTTTCCCGAACTGACCGACCGCTCGACCAGCCTGACGCTGGCGGGCGGGATCAACCAGAACGCGGGATTGCGCGCGTGCCTGATCGCGACCAAGCAGGCCGGGGCGTGGCGCGGGGAGGCAGCCATGCTTCTGTGCCAGTATCTCACCCTTCCACGCGTGTCGCGAAAGGTCTTCGACCACAACGATGTCTACGATATTTCCGCGTTGAAGGACGTCGCGCCCAAGCCGGGCACGGAGGCCCTGTTGCCGCGGGCCGAGTACGCTTTCCTTCCCGTGGCGTTGTTCGGGGGCTACGACGCGCAATCGGGGAGCGAATTCTGGACTGCCTGGCAGCAGTTCCTCGGCGGCCGGACCGATCAGGCCGGATTTCTCGCGCAACTGAGCCGCTCCTACCGCAAGGCGCTCAGGCGTCTGGCCGTCATCAACCCCGGCGAGGTGGACCACGAGTTCATCCGTCGTGAACTGGGCAGGGAGGCGTTTTCCCAATGAGGCGCAAAGCAACCGGCCTGTGGTTTGCCGCCCCGGCGATTTTCAATCTGATTCTCGGATGAATGACAACAACTTATTTTTTAGAATCACCGTGTAAAAACACCACAAAAACGGCCGCTCCCGAAGGCATCGCCGATGACTACGGCCCGGCGGCGTGGACAAACCGCATCTGCGACCTCTCACCCGGTGTAGCCAAATCGCTCGGTCTAGTCACCGACGACCACTGCATTGTTCTCATCTGGGCCGACTCCGACGACGACACCAACCAGCCCAGCGCCTTCCTCGATGACGTCTAATACAAAAGCTCGCCGCACAAGCACGGCTCGCACGTCGCTTCGCTCCGCGGCTGGCTTCTGCCTTTCAATGTCGGTGTGTCGGCAATACGCCGCGGGTGCTCTAAATAGTGTCACGCCCGTCAGACGCAGTCAGCCTTTCCCGTGTGGATGATGGTCCAGCTGGCGTTCAAGGACTCGGCGCAGATCACCGTCGACTTCTGGGGTCTGCCCAACCCGTTTCGTTGGGAAAACATCGCATTTGGCTTCACGGTGACGATTGGTTGCATCGCCAACAGCATGCTGGTCAGCGGTTTGGTCTGCGCTTTGACGCTTGTCCTCGCGGCGCTGGCGGCCTATTCCTTCAGCCACCTGCGTTTTTGCGGCTCGGAGGCCGTTTTCCTGTTGGTTGTGGGGTTGCTGATGGTGCCCGGCGTCCTGGTTCTCGTGCCGCTTTTCCTCACCACGCGCGATCTCGGCCTGATCAACAGTTACTGGGGCCTCATCCTGCCCCAAGTGGCCGGCGGACTGCCGCTGGGGATTTTATTCCTGCGAAGCTTCTTTGACGGCCTGCCCGCCGATCTGTTTGACGCGGCGCGCATTGACGGGGCTTCCGAGGCCAGCGTCCTGCGCCACGTCGTGACGCCGCTGTCCAAGCCTATCCTCAGCACGGTGGCCGTGCTCAACATCCTGGCCACGTGGAACAACTATGTCTGGCCCCTCGTGGTCCTGCGCGACGCCTTGCTTCGCACCATCCCGCTGGGCCTTGCCTTTCTCGTCACCGAGTATGACCTTCAGCGCCAGCCGTGCAAGCAGATGGCGGCCTTCGCCGTGGCGTCCATCCCCATGATCGTCTGCTTCCTCGTGGCGATGCGCCCGTTCATGAGAGGCATCACATCCGGCGCCCTCAAGGCATGAGCAACCGGCAATCCCCAAATCGTGCCGCGTCCCGGCGGTGTGGACAAACCGCATCTGCTAGAATCGAACAGTTCCGAAGCCCCGGGTTTCGACTTCCCAGTATAGTTAAAATGGATGGAAAAATATCTTTATCATCATGGAGAGCATAAAATGGAAGAGGTCAGGGAACATCAACCGGGCAATGTCGTGGGGGACACCATTGGGAGACTGCGGTGTGGGGACGCGAAGACGCATGGGGAGATCACGATCATCCCGTTGTTCGGGAACGGGCGCACGCCGGCGCAGGTATTGACAATGGATGAGGCTCTTCGGGAGCAGACGCTCAAGGTCAGAGAGATTTCGGAATCAGGCAGTGTGCCGGAGTTATACCTGGCCAACGAAGGCGACAAGCCGGTCCTCATCATCGATGGCGAGGAACTGGTGGGCGCCAGGCAGAACAGGATACTGAATTCGACGCTTCTCGTGGCAGCGGGCGTACACATCAAGGCGCCGGTCAGTTGTTGCGAGCGCGGACGCTGGCAGAGCCGGTCCAGACATTTTGGCAGCAAGGGGAATATGGCATTCATGCAACTCCGCAAATCCGCAATCCACTCGGTCAGTCATTCGCTGAAATGTTCGGGGTCCCATTCCAGTGATCAGAATCTTGTGTGGCGGGAAATCGATAAGGCAATGTCGGTATGTCCTGTTTCTTCACCGACCAGCGCCATGGAGCATCTGTACGATACCCAAACACCGCAGGCCGATGCCGTCGTGGACGCTCTGAAACCGGAACCACGCCAGCTTGGCCATGTTGTCATCACAGATGGCCGCGTGCAGGGAGCGGATGTTTTTCATGACTCTGAACTCTACGGCAAGCTCCACAGAAAACTTGTCCGCAGTTACACTGTTGCCCGCACGAAGGGAGACGAAGCGTGTTGCGTGAACTCCCGGGATCTTGCCGAACAATTCCTTGCCATTGCATCCCGGGTGCGGAGCGAAGTCCATCCCGGGATCTCGCTGGGTCGCGACCATAGGATTGATACGCCGGTACTGTTGGGCGCCGCGCTGGAGCATGACAACGAGATCCTGTTTGCCGAGATATTTCCGAATGATTAAGGGCCATGGTCAGGTTTTGACCGCGGACGCGTGTCCCGTCATGCAGGCGGATGTTTGCAAGGCGGTTATTCCGTCCACAGGGCTCTGACAATCATCGAACGCCAAACCAGGAAGCCGGGTGAAGACTACGCTCGCCCGATGGCGTTAACCACGTTCTGACAATCATTGAACGCCAAACCATGAAGCCGGGGCATGATCGGGCGGTTCACGAAGGCGGGCGTCATTGGAGTCCTCGACAGCCTCCTTTGCTCATCTGGCTGCGCAGCACGCGCACCATGAGCGAGACCCATCAACTGCTTAAGGCAGGCAAATGACAATCTGCCGAAACGGGAAATTGCGTGCTTGACATCATTCCCGATTTTGCCATATTGCGCTCATATTATTGATTGACGCATCCAGAGAAGGCAAAATTAATGACGAAATGGCTGACGGATCACGGACACCCACGTCGTTAATCGCGGCCCTTCGGGTGTTCGCAGCCCAATAGACGGACTTTAAGCAGAAGGTTCTTATGCGGATCAATCCAATTATTGTTATATTTTCCAATCGGGACTCCCGACCCGGCTCCGGATAGAACATCAGAGGGGGAGAGTTTTTATGCCACGATTGACTGAACAGGAACAACAGGAGATTCTCCGTTTTATCGAGGCGGACAAGCCGTTGCCGGATAAGTATCGCTTTTTGCTGTTCGAGGATAAGCGGGAGGTGGAGCTGGTCTGGAATGGCAAGTCCAGCGAGGTCTGCAATATCGTCCTGCCGTTTCAGGTCATCGAGCAGGTGGACGAGCCGCGAGCGGAGAAGCCGCAAGAGACGGCGCTGCAGTTGGATATGTTCTCGCTCGACGAACACGGTCGCCAGCTCAAGGGCTGGACGAACAAGCTGATCTGGGGCGACAACAAGCTGATCCTCTCGTCACTAAAGAACGGCCCGTTGCGTGAGGAGATCGAAAAGCAGGGCGGCATCAAACTCATCGCCATTGACCCGCCGTTCGACGTGGGCGCGGATTTCTCGATGGACATCGAGATTGGCGGCGACACCTTCACCAAGAAGCCCAACATCCTCGAAGAAATTGCCTACCGCGACACCTGGGGCAAAGGCGCCGATTCCTTCATCGCTATGATCTACGAACGGTTGGTGCTGATGCGCGATCTGCTGGCCGATGATGGGAGCATTTATGTGCATTGTGATTGGCGGGTGAATGCCTCACTTAGGTTCGTACTTGATGAAGTTTTCGGCGTCCCAAATTTCGTTAACGAAATTATCTGGCGGCGTAAACAAGCGCAAGCATGGTCGACTGATCAATTTGGAATAACCAATGACACATTACTTCTCTATGGCAAGTCTATAGACCGAACATTCAACCCAACGTATTCAAAGGATGATGACAATACCAAGAAATACATGAGAGAACGCTTCATATTTGACGACGGCGATGGTCGGAAGTACATGAAGTCGCCGTTAGTGAACCCATTGGTCCGACCAAATCTGCAATATGAATTCCGGGGCGTCAAGTCCCCGAAAACTGGGTGGTTATATAAGAAAGAGCGCATGGAAGTGATGTATCAGAACAACGAGTTGGTGATGCCTGATAATCCTACCGCGCGAATCTACCGAAAAATTTACGCTGATACCTATCCGGGCCAAATGGTGCAGAACGTTTGGGTTGATATACCCATCGTAAATCCAATGGCGGAAGAGCGTGTAGATTACCCCACCCAAAAGCCCGAAGCCCTTCTTGAGCGTATCATCAACGCCTCGTCGAACGAAGGCGACCTAGTCGCCGATTTCTTCTGTGGCTCGGGGACGACGGCGGCGGTGGCGGAGAAGCTGGGGCGGAAGTGGATCGCCAGCGACCTGGGCAAGTTCGCCATCCACACCACGCGTAAACGGCTGATCGGCGTGCAGCGGCAGTTGAAGGCCGAGGGCAAGGACTACCGCGCCTTCGAAATCCTGAACCT
>JAPLSQ010000015.1 GCA_026398535.1 Candidatus Sumerlaeota bacterium
GCGGTTTTGATCTGGTCACAGTTGAAGATATTCTTGCGCCTTGATTGCGCGACGAAGAAGTAATCATCTCCACACGGATAACAGGAGCCTGATATGCTTAAAGATGATATTGCAAGCCGCATACGCGCTTTCACTGACGGCGCTGATGCGCAGACATTGCAGGAAACAGTTGATCTGTTGCTGGATGGTTTGACGCGCGATGGAGGAGAGGGCTCCATCACGGACGCGTTTTATTGCGACCTTGATTTTGGCACAGGCGGATTGCGCGGCATCATGGGCGCGGGCACTAACCGCATGAATCGCGTGGTTGTGGGCAGGGCCACGCAGGGGCTCGCGAACTATATTGTCAGCCGCGGGGGCGGAGCGGTGTGCATCGCTTACGATTCCCGTTTGCGCTCGAAAGAGTTTGCGCGCGAAGCGGCCCGTGTCGTCGCGGGAAATGGTTTGAAGGCATACCTGTTCGATGACATGCGGCCCACGCCGGAACTGTCGTTTGCGGTGCGCCATCTGAAGGCCGCTGCTGGCATCGTCATCACGGCAAGTCACAACCCGAAAGAGTATAATGGTTATAAAGTCTCGTGGAGCGATGGCGGCCAGGTCGTGCCGCCAGAAGACCGCGAAATCATCGAAGAAGTCCGGCGTGTGACATCCGCCCACCAGGTGAAAACAGCGGATTTTACGGAGGCAATCAAATCCGGCGCCATTGAAATCTTCGGTTCCGCAGTTGATGAGGCATTTCTTGGCGCGATTGATGCCGTGCGCATGCGCCCGCAACTTGACGCCGTGAGCGGAAACCAGCTGAAGATCGTCTACACGCCGCTTCACGGCACAGGCATAAAGATGGTGCCGCGCGCGCTGGCGCGCTGGGGATATAACAATGTTGTGCTCGAACCGCAGCAGTCCGTACCCGATGGCGCGTTTCCCACGATAAAATCCCCTAATCCCGAGGACAAGGCCGCCCTTGAGCTGTCGATCCAGCTTGCGCGGCGCGAAAATGCCGATGTGGTGTTTGCCACGGATCCCGATGCCGACCGCATTGGAATCGCCGTGCGCCATGATGGCGATTATCAGCTTGTCACGGGCAACCAGGTCGGTGCGCTCATGGCGTATTATATTTGTGAAACCCTGCGCGAGCAGGGGCGTCTGCCTGCCAATGGCGCGCTGGTCACGACGGTTGTAACGACAGGTCTTATATCGGCCATTGGAGCGGATTATGGTGTGGATGTGGATTTGTGTCTGACGGGTTTCAAATGGATCGCCCACCTGATCCGCGGTTATGATATTCAGGGCGCGCCGGGAGCTCCCTCAAAAAAATTCTTGATGGGTTGTGAGGAAAGTTATGGTTATCTGATTGGCACGCACGCGCGCGACAAGGATTCCGTCGTGGCCTCGTGTGTGCTCGCAGAGATGGCATTGTGGGCCAAAACACAAGGCAAAACGTTCATCGATGTGCTGCACGACCTTTATGCGCGGTATGGCGTTCACGTCGAGTCGCAACTTTCAAAACAGATGCCGGGTATGACCGGCATGCAAAAAATCGCGGGATTGATGGAATCGCTGCGCAACAATCCGCCGCGGGAAATTGCAGGCATCACCGTGACAGCGATGACAGACATCAAGTTGAATAAAAAACGCGATCTTGTTTCGGGGAAGGAAACAACAGGTCCCGGCCTGCCGGAAAGCAATGTGCTCATCTATGCGCTTGCGGATGGCAGTTCGGTCGTGGCGCGGCCGTCAGGAACCGAACCGAAGGTGAAGTTCTATTTCATGGTTGTCGACCGTGAGGGCGCGTCCCTTTCCGATCCTGGCCGGCTCAATGAGCGTATCGCGTGCTGCAAAGGCAAGGAGCAGGCATTGCGTGCGGATTTCGACCGTCTCACATCAGAGCGCATGTAATCTGATGCTGCCGTATCACAACATCGATTCAGACATAATCACCATCGGTCCGTTGCGTGTGCGCTGGTATGGCATCATGTACCTGCTGGGATTTCTGGCGGGGAGGGTGATCATGCGGCGCCTGTGCCGCCAGAAATTTTTGCGCATGCCGGTCGAGCGGGTGGATGATTTCCTGGTGGCTCTTTTCGCCGGGATGCTTATTGGCGCAAGGCTTGTCTACATGCTTGTGTATTACAGGCTCAGTCCTGATGATCCATTCACTTGGTATACGCCCTTTGCCGTTTGGAAGGGGGGACTGGCGTTTCATGGCGGAGCGCTGGGAATGTTCGCGGCCATCGCGTGGTTCGGATGGCATTATCATGTGCGGTATTGGAATCTCGCGGATGCCCTCACTCTTTCAGCGCCTGTGGGTGTTTTCCTCGGCCGCATTGGCAATTTCATCAACGGGGAATTGTATGGCCGCGAAACAAGTCTTCCGTGGGGAATGATTTTTCCCAATCCGGATTATGATGGCACAAACGCGCCGTGGACCGCGCCGCGCCATCCGTCGCAATTGTACGAAGCGCTGGGCGAGGGATTGATGACTCTCGCCGTGGTTTGGATGGCCAAACGCTACATCCGCAACCAGGGTGTCATCACCGGCGTGGGGATCATCTGGTACGCCTCAGTGCGCTTCTGCCTTGAATTATTCCGCGAGCCGGACAAACAGCTGGGCTACTATTTCGGGTGGATGACGATGGGGCAGATGCTGTGTCTGGTCATGCTGGCCATCGGAGTCGCTGTGTGCGTCTTCAATGCGCGCCGGCGGATTCCCGTGGATGCGCCGGCATAAAAGGGCGAGAAGGGAGTTTTGGCTAAGCGGATAATGCGCACAATGCGTCCGCGAGTGTCTTTGCTGAATTGCGGCTGTCGAGTTCAGGCGGATTTGTGATGCGCCAGCCCAGTTCAGTGCGTGATAACAGCGAGGCGATCGCTACCGCGGCGCGCCGGACTGTAAAACTGTTTTCCGGGATGGCCTCGCCCGCGCCCGCGGCGGCCACTTCGCGGGCATTTTGCGTCTGGTGATCGTAGATGGCGGATGGCAGTGGGATGTAAAGCGCGTACACGCCGCATGCGAGCATTTCGGCGATGGCGCCGGCGCCGGCGCGCGCGAGAGCCGTGTCAGCGGCGGCCAGAGCAAGGTCCATCCGCTCGATGAAAGGCTCGAGTCTCACGGATAAATATTCCAGATCCGTTTTTGCCAGTTCCTCTGTGAGCTCCTCATGGTTGGTCCTGCCCGTGCTCCAAAGCACCTGCACATCAGCGTGAGCGTGGATGTCAAGCGCTGGCAGCGTCTGCATAATGGTGCGGTAGAGATACCTTGCTCCCTGGCTTCCCCCCATAACGAGCAGGGTTCGTTTGCGCGGATCGAGCGCGAAGTGCTTCATGGCGTCATCACGGGCGCCCTTGTCGATGTCTCCGCGCATGGGCAGACCGGTTCTCAGGATTTTACGCGAGCGCAACATGCCGGCTGTCATCGGGAAATTGATGGCGCACAGATCGACGAACGGCGCCAGCAGACGATTGGTTTTGCCGGGGATGCTGTTCGCTTCATGGATTGCCGATGCGCGGCGAAGCATCACGGCGGCCGCGACGGCCGGGCCGCTCACATAACCGCCCATCCCGATGACAGTGTCGAAATGTTCCCGCCGAATGAGCGCGGCGGCGCGCGCCGTGTTTGCCAGCGCGGCGGCCAAACCGATGGCATGGGCGGCCAGACCTGATCCGAGCTGGCGCGCGGGGAGGACGATCGGCTCGATGCCGTTGTCGGCGTAAAGCCGCAGTTCGATCTCGCGCTCACCGCACAGGTAGCGAATCGGCGCGCCGGGATGATGCTGGCGGAGCGCCTCGCCCAGCGCAATAGCTGGAATGATGTGCCCGCCTGTTCCGCCCGCCGCGATGAGCAGCTTCATTTGCAAGTTATCCTTGACGAATTTCGTTTCACGGATCATGTGTATCGCATCATGAAACCGAAAATGCTACTGTTGCTTGCGGTTGCGGCCATGCTGGCGTCATGCAGTTGCCCGCGCCAGGGCGTGTTTGAATTTGTCTACGCGCGTTACGACGCGCCCCAGCAGGCGTATCCTTATCCAGACATGTCGCCGGGCGCGCGCCGCTGAATTCACGGCAAATCTTTTCTTGAACCCCTCGCCCTTGCGCCTCTTCACTATCCTGCATGAAAGACATCATGCCAGTCATAGTGAAGTGCCTTGATGAAGCCGGCGCCGCGGTCATGCGCCACTATGGGGCGCTTGAGAGCATCGAAAAAAAAGGGCGTTCAAATCTCGTGACGGTTGCCGATCATGAGAGCGAGGCCTGCATCAAACGTATTCTATCAGAAGCATTTCCATCGCACCAGATTCTTGCCGAGGAATCGGGCGCCGATTACGAGGGCAAAGGCGATGAATGCCGATGGGTTATCGATCCCTTGGACGGCACGACCAATTTTTCCCATACAATGCCTTTGTTCTGCGTATCAATCGGCGTTGAGCGCAAGGGCCGTATTGTGGCGGCTGGAGTGGACAATCCGTATTACCGCGAGCGTTTCCTTGCCGAGTGCGGCGCGGGCGCCACATTCAACGGGCGTCCAATTCATGTCTCCGAACCCGACCGGCTGGCCGACAGCCTCGTGGTTACAGGATTCCCCTATGACAGGATTGAACGGTTTCCGCATTACATGTCGTTCTGGATTGAAATGCTGCCCCGGGTTCACGGCATCCTGCGCATGGGCAGCGCGGCGCTGGATATGTGCGCGGTGGCGTGCGGGCGCCTTGAAGCCTTCTGGCAGGAAAATCTTCACCCGTGGGACACGGCGGCAGGCTGGCTCATCGTCGAGGAAGCGGGCGGCTGGGTGACGGATTATCACGGCAATCCTTTCTCCATATACGGCAGCCAAACCCTGGCAACCAACGGCAAAATCCACAACGAGTGTGTCGAGGTGCTGGGGAAACTCGTGTAGAATAGGCCGATTGTTTTCTTGCCAGTGGCGACTGTGCGACGCCATGATCAGCACGCATGTTGAACTATGCTTCTGATATCGACGACCTGATCGTGCGTGTTGGCGAACCGCACATGCGCCAGAGGCTTGAACTCCAGGTGGAGCATGCCAGCGAGATTTTCGGGACGGGCATGGTGCTGTTCCATATCGAAAATGTCGAATGGCTCATGGCGGCGATCTATTATGTTCTCAGAGCGACTTTCCTTTACGGAGCGGGCTATCGCAACTTTCTTGATCTGCGTGTCCGGCGCAACACGATCGAACTCGACGGTCTTCCAGAAGCGTTCCGCGGATTCAGGATTTTGCACCTCTCGGATTTGCACGCGGATCTTGATCCCGCGCTGACGGACGCTCTGATCGAACGGCTGAAAGGGCTGGATTATGACGTGTGTGTGCTGACGGGCGATTACCGTGCCAGCACAAGCGGTTCGTATGACAAGACGGTTGATGCGATGGAGCGGCTGTCAGCGCACATCAAATCTCCCAAATATGCGATTCTCGGCAACCATGACTTTATCGAGATGGCGCCTCCGCTTGAACGAGCTGGCTACCGTTTCCTTTTGAATGAAACGGTAAAGATAGAGCGCGGAGGAGAGGCGATCCATCTTTCGGGGGTTGATGATCCTCACTTCTACATGACCGAGAATTTGCACAAGGCGTGCGAAGGCGTACCGTCAAACAGCATAACGATCCTCCTGTCGCATTCGCCCGAAATATTCCGGAAGGCGGCGGCGATGGGATATGACCTTATGCTCTGCGGCCACACACATGGCGGGCAGTTCTGCCTGCCCGGCGGCGTGCCAGTGATCACCAACGGCCGTTGCCCGCGCTTTATGGTGCGCGGCAACTGGAAACACCGCCAGATGAAAGGCTACACATCGCCGGGCACCGGCTCGTGCGGCGTGCCGGCGCGTTTTTTCTGCCCGCCTGAAGTGGCTTTGCACGAACTCGTGCCATGCAAATCAATAAAATGAACAATATCGAAGATGCGGAAATGGCTTGCGGACGGACGGCGATATACCCAAACAAATCATCATGCCGAAACAAAATGCCCGCGGGCATGACGCGCGCCCCGCTGTGTGTTATTATGTCTCCGGTCATGGTCTGGGCCATGCCAGCCGCGCGACGCTCGTCATGCGAAGCATTCCTCAGGATATTCGCCTGATCGTCAAGTCATCGGCTTCCGAGGATTATATCAGACGCGAGGCGAAACGGCCGCTCGATTTCCATGCTGACAGGTTTGATTTTGGGGCCTGGCAGAAATCCAATTTTGAGATAGACTGGAAAAAAACGTTCTCGGTGTGCAAGCGCATCGGGGCCGATGCCGCCCGGCGCATCGATGACGAGGCGCGGTTCCTCGAGGCGAACAATGTCGGAGCTGTTGTGTCTGACATTCCTCCTGTGCCGCATTGCGCAGCCCGGCTTGCCGGCATCCCCGGCATCGCCATTGTGAATTTCACTTGGATTGAAATATTCCGCAAAGCGGCGGATGCGGCAGGCATAGCCGCCGCAAGGTTGCTTGACCAGTATAAAAAGCAATATTCCAGCGCGTCGCTGGCCTTGCGCACGCCGTTTTGTTTTCCCATGAAATATTTCCCCGTGTTTCGCGACATTCCCCTGATTGGACGTCGAGGCATTGCCTCACGCGAGCGTCTGATCCGGGAGGGCGTCGTTGCCGAAGGGCAGCGCCTGGTTCTATTGTATTTCGGCAACTGGGGCAATGGGGGCATGAGACTTGATCGGCTGGAGCGCCTGCGGGATGTGATGTTTGTCTCCTTGTCTGAGATGCCGCCACCGGTTCGTTATCTTGATCCTTCCATCTGGGATTTTGCGGATGTGCTTGCGTCGAGTGATGCGGTGCTGGCGAAACCCGGATATGGCGCCATGGCGGGATGTATGGCGGCGGGCATCCCGGTGATATATTATCCGCGGCCGGAATTCGCCGAATATCGTGTCATGCGCCGCGACCTCGATCACTGGGGCGGGGCTGTGCGCATCGGACGGCGGAATTTTCTGTCGTGCCGCTGGGAATGCGCGCTCGAGAAGGCTTTTACGCTCAGTCCCGTGAGGGTGGATGCGGATGGCGCACATGAGGCCGCCACGGTCATTTTACGGTCGATGCTCTGAAACGGTATTGTTTTCCCCGGAACTGTACGAAATAGTACAGCCTTGTTGCCGGTCAGAAAAGGCAATCAATGATGCAACTCTTTTATAATAAACATTGCGCGACGAAATATCATGCTGTGTTGGCATGGTATGATCTTTGCCCATGACAGATGCTGGATTCAGATTATATTCGAGGAGAAGAAAGATGAACAGATGGATGAAAATCTTTCCGGCATTGATTGCCGGTGCGATGGTTTGGGGAACAGGAATCGACGTGTTGGCACAACCTCCCATGCGTGGGGGCGCTTGGAAACTCGCTGATATGCCCACCAGCGCGATTCTCAACATGATGAGTCGTCAACTCGACCTCACATCTGAACAGCGCGCGAAAGCGGAGGGGATTCTTGACGCGGCGCGGGACAGCCTCAAGAAGCATACTGAAGAAATTCGCAAGATCGTCGGGAAAACCCGTGATGATATCAAGGCGTTGCTCAATGACGAGCAGAAGTCCAAGATCGACAAGATGAAACGCGGTATTTTCGAGGGAGTGGAAGGATTCATGGCCACGCATGGCGCGGAAATTCGCGGAGAGTTGAAAAAGGCCGGCCAGGAAATCCGGCTTCGCATGGCGCTGAGTTCGCTGGATCTGAAACCTGAGCAGCGCGAAAAATTGAAAGAAGCGGCCAAGGATGTGCGCGAGCGCACACGCGCAATCATGGAGAAAGTGAAGCCTGAGATGGAAGCTGTGCGTAAACAGGCTAAAACGTGCATTGATGACATACTCACACCTGAACAGCGCGAGCAACTGGAGAAGCGATTGAAGGACATGCCGCAAATGGGCGCAAAAGCGGGGCGCGGACCAGCGGGCGCGGGCAAACGGGGCATGATGGCTGATAAAGCCGGAGGGTGGGGCCAAAGTGCGGGACGATGGCAGCAGGCAAGGATGCGGGCGTGTCCGATGATGGACGGCAACATGGGCGGCGGCGGCCGGACAGGCGGTTCGAATCCCAGAGCCATGCGTCCCGGAATGGGGATGGGCATGGATTTCGGACGCGGCCCCGCGATGACGCCACCATGGATGTTCATGCCTCGGATGCAACAATGGGGCGGCGGCGCACCCGGTTTTCCCGGAATGATGAGGCGAGGGGGCTGGCAAGGCATGGCGCCAAGGCCAGGGCGCGATGATGAGGGCTTTCGTCCCAACCGGGCACGGCAGCAGGGCAGACCCGATGCCGCAGATGATGACGATGACTCGATCTGATATTACAACAACATAATACCATCAAGGGCGGATGATTGCATCCGCCCTTTTTTACGCTGTTGCCGCCAATTCGAGATAAACCTTTTCCGCGTCAGCGGCCATGCGTGGGGCGTTGTAACAGGCAATCGCGGAAGATAGCGGCCAGGCTTTTTTTTCGACTTCGGCGGGATTACGCGCCAGACGTCCGATGAGCGACGCAAGTTCCGCGGGATTCCAGGGGTCGTAAATCCATCCCGTTTCGTCGGTGACGATTTCAGGGATTGCGCCGCTGCGCGCGCCAATCACTGGCAATCCGTGATGCATCGCCTCGATGGCCACAAGTCCAAAGGCTGGCTGTGTGAGATCGGGGAATAAAAAAACATCAGACTCCAAAAAGAATGATCCCAATGATTCCGGGGCAACCGGTCCGCGCAGATCCACATGCTTTTGCAGTCCATTTTCAGTGATTGCTCTGCGCAAGGATTCACTGTAATCACCCGCGCCCGCGATGATCATGCGGAAGTCAATCCCGCGCTCGCGCAGGAGCGCCGCAGCCCGCATTGCCATGCCAAGACCTTTCATTTCCTGAATTCGTCCGAGCAGGGCCACGGTGAATGCGTGCGCGGTTTCGGGAGACGGCGCGGACCTGTTCGCGGGAGCGTAACGCGTAAAATCCGCGCCGAGAGGAATGAGGCGCATTTTTGACCGCGCCCGCGGAATTATGCCGCAGATTTCACGCCATGTAAAATCGCTGTCCACGATCAGCCGGTCGGCGCGTTTCAACATCCGTTTGAAGAAAGGATGCAGGGCGATGCGCGGTTTATGGCGCCAGAGGGCGGCCAGTTTCTGGCGGCAGATCAGATGCGGCCAAAAACGGCGGTCGAGGGGGGTTTCGCTGAACATCGTGCCATGGATGGTGCAGACGAAACGGCCGGGAAACGGGCCGGCAAACAAACCAGCAAACTCCTGGGCGTGGATGATGTCAAACGGCTGAGAGGCGTCGAGCCGCAAGAGGAGCGATTTCAATTGCTGGAAAAAGGCAAACGAGTAGTCTCCGGGCGCGCCCTTGGGGAGATGCCACACGCGCAATCCCTCCGCCATCTGATCCCAGCCGGTTTTGGCGCTGTGCGCGCTGGTGAGTATTGTAACATCATGTCCGCGCTCGGCCAGCGCCCGCGCAAGGTCAAACGTGTGAAATTCCAGCCCGCCCCATCGATGAACGGGCAATGCCCGCGCTGGCATGCAGATTCTCATCTGGTCAAGTCCATGTCGCGCATCGCTGCTTTTCTGATCTTTAATTTAATCACAAATTTATTGACCATCCATGCGTGAAAAGTGAATGAGTAAGACATCGCAACATAATGTGATGCGATAATATTTACACAAAAGGAGAAGTGTTGCATGAAAAAGGTATTGTTGATTACATTGCTGGCTGGAGGATTGGCGGGAACGTTGTTCGCCCAGAACACGTACACAGTTCAATTCACGCATCAATCGATCGTGGTGGATGGCTCAGGCTCCGATCCCGCATGGGCGGCCGCCCCCTTCAGCACGAACAATTTTGTGGCGCATGACACAGGCGTTGTTTCAGACCAGCAGACAAAGTTCAAAGCGTTATGGAACAGCGCGAATCTCTATGTCTACTTCGAAACGGACGACAATGGCCCTCTGTTCGATTCAAACATGACAACGAACAACGCGACGTTGACGTTCACGAACGATGACATGGAACTGTTCTTCGATCCGTTCTCCTCGCGCAACAACGAGGCGAATCCCTGCAACAAGTACCAGATCACGATGTACCCGGAGACTGACGGCTCGGGCAACGCGATCAATCAGCCAATGGGTTATGTCTGGACGGCTGCTGGCAACAGCGATTTCCCGGGCCCAGGCGATGGCGGCTGGCCAAGCAGCGATCAGGTCATTGTGCGGTTTACGACAACGGCTGGCGTGCGCTACACGGGTGAGTTGCAGATTCCCTGGATGGCATTGGATTCGCCGATTGTCAATATGGATGGCTCCACCCCCGCTGTCATTCCGCCCTCAAATGGAAACACATGGTCGTTCCAGCCCTGCCGCCTGCATCATCCGGGCAGCAACAACACGGACGCCTCGAAGTGGAATCCGTCCGGGGCCGGTTTCCGCACCAAGCCTTACGGCTTGTGGACGTTCACCGGCGCGGCGTCTGTTGCCGATTGGACGCTGTTCTAAAGCATCATCATTATCGTACCACACATAAAGCCAGTGGCAGCCATGACAGCTCCGCTGGCTTTTTTCATGTAAACAGGAAACATGCGGACCGGGGGTGGATGACTCGTTGTGGCGGCTTATTTATAATAAATGCTATCCTGCTGGTTGCCTGACATCATCCATAGACAGGTCCGAAATTGGCGCAGGCGCGGAAATCGGCTCCCTGGGGGTCCATGGCGCCAAATGCGGTCCATGCGCCCGGACGGAATATCTTTTCTTCGGGGACATTATGCATGCAGACCGGGATGCGCAGAATGGATGCGAGGGTGATAAGATCGGCGCCGATGTGGCCATAGCTCATCGCGCAGTGATTGGCTCCCCAGTTATTCATGACGCTGTAGACGTCGCGGAAGGGGCCGCTGCCGGTGACGCGCGGCACGAACCATGTTGTGGGCCATGTCGGGTCGGTGCGCTTGTCGAGGATGTCGTGGACTTGCTCGGGCAGATCCGCGGTTTTGCCTTCGGCAATTTGAAGGACGGGGCCAAGGCCGTCAATGATGTTAAGGCGAAACATTGTGGCGGGCATTCCGCCGCGTGTGCGGAAGTGGGATGACCATCCGCCGCCGCGGAAATACTCGAGCGTGCCGGCGTGCCATGTCGTCGCGTCGAGACAGCGTTGAGCCTCCTCCGGCGTGATGTCCCAATATGGTTTGATTGCGGGTCTGCAATCGGTTTCCTGCTGGCCTGATCCGTCGAGTGCGGCCGGGCCCGAGTTGATCAGGTGAATGAATCCGCCGGCCGCGTCACCTTGGAGTTCCTTGCCTGTCACGCGCTTGACGGCCTCGGGACTCCAGAATGTGCGGACATCCGCGAACAATTGTGCCGTGGAGGTCAGCAGGTGGCCGAAAAGCATTGATGCCCCATTAAGCGAATCGTTTTCGGTCGCACAGATGTATGGCTGACGGATGCCGTTCCAGTCAAAGGAACTGCAAAGTATGGCTTCCATAAAATCGCCGTTGGGCATGAAATCCGTCCACTGGCGCTGACCTTGAAACCCGCTGGCTATGGCATTGTGTCCCATGGCTTCCTCGCCATAACCCATCTCGGCAAGTTTCGGATTGCCCGCCATGAGGTCGCGCGCGATGAGCGTCATCTTGACGCACGTCTCCCAGCACTTGTCTTTTTCCGCGCGGCTTTGCTGTTTGTCGGGCGGATTATTGTCAATGCCTTCCGCGCATTTTTTACGAGTCCAGTCAATGGCGCTGGCGAATTCGTCGTGATCGAAAATGCCCCGTTCCATCCGGCGGATGAATTCCGACATGTCGACGGTCATGATGCGCATGCCGAGATGTTTTTCAAAAAAGGATTGATCGACGATGGAACCGGCAATGCCCATCGACACGCCGCCCATGGCCAGATAGGATTTGCCGCGCATGATGGCGGCGGCGAGTCCGGCGCGGATGAAGCGCAGGAGTTTGGCGCGCACATCGGCGGGGATGTTGGTGTCGCCCGCATCCTGAACATCGCGCCCGTAAATGCCAAAGGCAGGCAGACCCTTTTGGTTGTGGGCCGCGAGAACCGCCGCAAGGTAGACGGCTCCAGGGCGTTCGGCGCCGTTGAATCCCCATACAGCCTTGGGCAGAAAGGGATCCATGTCCATCGTTTCCGAGCCATAACACCAGCATGGGGTCACGGACAGCGAAACACCGACGCCTTCACGCGCGAACAGTTCCGCTGTGCGCGCCGCTTCTGTTGCTCCGCCAATGCAGTAAGACGGGATGACGCACCGGACGGGTTTGCCATTGGGATGACGCACGGATGACTCTATCAGATCGGCCACAATGCGCGCGAGATTGAGGGTTTTCTCCTCGAGCGCCTCGCGCGGGCCGCCGCGGCGCCCATCAATGATCGGGCGGATTCCAATTTTTGGCAAAGTGACATCGAAAACAGAAGGCGAGTGATATGAAGATGATAGCGACATTGAAACCTCCATGTGCCTGCGCTGATTATTATTATCACATAGTTGGGCGCGATTAAGAGCGGCCGGACTTTGAAAGACAAGCGGAAGTGTGAGGACGCAGGCGAATATCATTATTTACTCCCCAGCCACAGGGGCGATGGGCGGGGCGGCCCGTTTGAGCGCCTCGCGTCCCATCGGCCCCTGTGGCTTTGAGCGCCGTTCCGCGCTTATATTCTCTGATGGATTTGTTTGTTGTCGATGAGGATAAGGTGTCCTTTGTGGACGGCGGCGGCGGTCATGATTTCCGCGGGCGTGGCGCATTGGTCAAAAAAAGCGCGCAGGCGCTGATCATCTGTTGGGGGAGAACAGGCAGTCCCTGGCTGTTCATCTGAGTCACGGTTGAATTGAACATGCCGCCGGTTTTCATTCCTGTGAAAATACGAGCGAGTGTGAACAGGATCAGCAGAACGAGGACGCCTGCGCCTGCGCGTTACAGCCAGCGGATTATCATCAATATCCTATCATCATATTTATTTCAGAAACCAGTTTCGGGGGCGCTGTTGTTGTTGTCCCAAGTCGAGGATGGAGCGGCACAGGCCCAATTCTTTTTGAATGTCATTGGTGGGGGTTCCGGTTTCGTTGCGTTTTCTCTTCTCGTCCCAAAGCCGTTTCTGGAGCGCGGCAATTTTATTGTTGTCCTCATCGGTCATTGGCTTTTGCCGGATGGCCATGTAGATGATCTTGAGGGCAGTGGTGCGGCGTCTGCTGTTCTGATCGGCAAGGGCGTTGTATGCCCATGTGGAGATTTCCTGCGGGGATTTGTCTGATCCGGCGGCGTCCACCACCAATTGCTCAGCCGCGTTGTATCGCGCGGATTCAGGCTGGTCATTCGTGAGCCATTCGATAAAGATGTGCATATCATATTCGCTCAGTTTGAGATCTCGTATCTGCGGGAAGAGGGTATCTGCGGCTTTGGTGTCGCTTTTTGCCACCCTGCTGAACGCGTCCAATATGATCCTGTTTGCCTGGGCGTTGTTCCATTTGTTCAGCACCTTGGGCGCCAGCCTGATAAGCTTGGCAAGCGAGGTTGCATCGTCCGAGCCGGATTTTTCCGTTAATATTTCGATGAACCTTGGGCGCAACGACATTGTTGTTTCAGCAATGGCATTAGCCAGTGTCTCTTGAGCATCCTTTGGAGTGTCAGGGGCAAACATCATTTCGGCGTATTTGTCCATGGATGTGCGGAGAGTTGGGACCCCGATAAGACTCATAATCATGCGCACCCTTTCCCAGTCGGGTGGAACCATTAATGCCGTGAGTGCCGGCTCGAGTGCGGGGACAACAAGCGATCTTCTGCCGCATAACATCAGGGCGCGTGTGACAATCTTGTTATCAGCGGATTGCAGCGCCTGCTCGATCATCTTTATGTGATCATCCGTGAGCGATTTGATGTTTACAGCCCCCCAGGCATCTTTGGGGAATGGTTGTGGAGAAAAGAAGAGTTTGAGGAAAGTTCCGGCGCCATCAGCATCTTTTACAGAGAGCATCCCTTTGACCGCCAACTTCTGGGTGAAAGGAGTCCCGCGGAGAATCTGTGCTTGGAGTTCCTCCATGGGCATGGGATTGGGCAATTCCCAAAGCGCCGTGAACAACGCCAGGCCATCACGTTGTTGCGTGTCGGGGGGGATGGCTGTCAGCTTATTGTATAGATAACGATATGCTTCTTCGGATCCGGTCCTGCCAAGCGCGTTGATGATAAGGCTCCGTTCACTGATGCCTGTCTCGTTATCGAGTGCGGCAATAAGCGCTCCAGCGCTTTCAGGATTGCCGCTTTGAGCGAGAGCCATGGCCGCCTCGGTTCTGACGCGGGTGTTCGTGTCCTTCAGAAGCGAGTTTGCAAGCAGTTGATAACCGCCATTGCCAAGCATCGCCAGCGCCCGCAAATGAGCGCGGCCGCGCGGAACATTGACGTCAAATTGCTTGTGCTTGGGGACAGCGTCGACAGATTCGATTGACACAGTATTGTCACTGCTCATGGAGCCGCGCGTCTTCGGAACATGAATGGATTCAATTTCAGATTCCCAACGGGGATTCGTCAGATATAACCGGGCAAGGAATTCATGCAGACTGAGATCGTCGGGATTTTCACGCAACGCGGCTGCCGCGATCACTTCCGCATTTCCGGCATCACCCAGTTCCAAAAGACGTTGCGCGCGCGCGAGCGGACTTGACGTTGCTTCCTGAGGATCGGCGGAAGCTTGAACAGTGGGGGGTGATGCGGAAAGATAAAACAGAACGATGATTACAAAAACAAGGAAGTTCGACCACGGATACATCCGAATCATGAACGTTTCTCCTTTTCTATGAAGGTGTATGCAACATTCATGCCGGATGATGGCTTAAAGTGCGAGCCTGTTTATCGCTCTGTATTTTGTGGCAATGCGTCTCTTGCGCGAATCTCAGTGTGGCAGGATTGTGATATTACGTTCCCGATTGTGAAACAGAGGGAAGTCCAAGCGCCCCATCGGAGTAACGTTCGTTTATTTCGCGGTCAAGGTGTTGATGCGGATTGCGGCGCCTTCTTTGATGCCGTCGGGGGGTTTGACAAGGACGCGTTCATTGCCTTTGAGCCCCTCAAGAATCTCCACGCCATTGGGTGTTTCCATGCCGCGGCGCACCTTGATGACGCGGGCGCGATTTTTAGCGGCGATGATGACCGACGGCGAGGCGTCGCGTTCGATGACCGCGCCCGATGGGACGAAGATGCGCGGCGAAAGCTTGACACCCTGTTTGCGCTCGATCTGATCGAGGAAAGAAACGCGGGCGTTGAGCTCGGGTTTTACGCGCTCATCGGGATCAAGGAACTCGACTTCCACTTGCACGGTGGCTTTCTGTCGGTTTGCTTCGGGCGCGATGCGCTCGACGCGGCCCCGGTATTCGCGGTCGGGGTAGGCTTCCAGGCTGATCAGGCATTGCTGGTCGAGCCTGACGCGGGAAAGGTCGGACTGGTTCAGATCAATCTCCACCTGCATGTCCGAAAGGTTTGCGACGGAGATGAGCGCGGAGCGCGCGCCGCGTGTTCCTCCAAAGTTTGTGTTGGTGACCATCTCGCCCACTTCGACAAGCCGCTCAAGAATGGTGCCTGTCGTGGGCGATCGGATGATGCAGTCGTTGAGTTGCACTTCCGCAAGGCTGATATTTGCCCGGGCTTCGGCAACTCCCGCTTCGGCAGCCTTGATGACTTCTGCGCGCGGCCCGATAACGGCCAGTTCGAGCTTCTTGCGCACAGAGTTGGCGCGCGCGACAGCGATGTCATAATCATTGACTGCCTTGTCGAGGACATTTTGTCCTTCCACTTTCTGCTGCACGAGCGGCCGGACGCGGTCGAGATTCTGACGCGCGTCGCGTTGCTGAGCTTCGGCAAGACTCAATTCGGCGCGCAACTGTTCGATCTCCTGGGGGCGCGAGCCCGCGCGTAATTCAGCCAGCACGGCCTCGGAGCGCGCCAGCAAGGCGCGCGCCCGTTCCACATTGGCCTTGTATTCCGAAGCGTCAAGATGCGCCACCTCCTGATACTGGACCACATGGTCGCCCTTGTCGACGTAAAGCTGTTCGATGCGCCCCATGATTTTCGGCGCGATTTCGATGCGCCGATGGGGCACGACATAGCCGGTGACGGAGAGGACAACAGCCGATGTTTCGACCTCGGGATCGATCAGGCGGACAGGAGCCACATCCACTTTCTCCGGCACGAGATAGGGGTAGGCCCAAAGCCCCCCGCCGATTGCAAGAATAACAACCGCCCACAAAAACAACTTCACAAGTCCCCGCCCCTTGGGCGCGCGCTTGAGTTGCGGGTCTATGCGCAGTTTCGTGAGATCGTCGACGTTTGCCATGTGGTTGACCGTGGTGTGTCAAAATACCGCTTTGCGATGCTTATCTTGTGCGCATTCCGGTATGATGTGATACAACCTGTTTATTCGTCTGAAAACAAGTCTGGAAATACATCATGGCAAAGAAAATTCATCAAACTTCCGGCACGCCTGTGGAGCGGAAAATACTTGAGCTTGCGGCAGCGGGGGACACGGCAGCCTTGGAGGACTCGTGGCTTGAACTGCTCGAGACACCGCCGGATAATGCGCAATTTTATGCGCGTTTCATCCGCGCCATGAACAAGGCGAAGGCGCCCGGCGCGGCGCACAACCTGCTCATCATTCTGCTCGATGAGATTTCGGGGCGTTCGCAATGGCTTGATGCAATCAAAGTCATCGATACGATGGCTGAAGTCTGGCCTGATTCATCCGAACTTCGCCGGCAGATGGCGCGCGCGTTTCGGGGGCTTTATGCGGGCCATCCCAATCTCGAGCAGCTCATTGCCGTGAGCAAGCTCGGTAAGGGCGCCACGGTTGAACAGGCGCTGAAACGATTCCGCGCATTCCTGAAGCTTTCCCCGGGGGAGGTTTATCAGCACGCCACGCTGGGCGAGGGCATCGTGCGTAAACTTGATCTTCCGGAAAATCGTATCGTTATTGATTTTCCATCCGAAAGCGGGCGCGTCTTTACGGTGGAGGGCGTTCGTGATTTTCTCAAGTATGTTCCGCCAGGGCATATCCTTGCGCAACGCGCGACGAATCCCGGCAAGCTGCTTGCGCTGGGCGGGGAGAATCCGGCGGGGCTTGTGCGCATCGCGCTTGAAAGCGCGGAAACGAGCTTCGCGCCGATCCTTTCATCGATTTCGATTCCCGCGGCGGGGCACACGCCGGCATTACGCTGCGCGAGGAGCCCAGAACATGCGAGGAGGAGGCGGAGGAGCTGTTCTTTGACGCGGAAGCCGCTGTTGAATCGCGCATCGCGGCGGCTCAGAAGCTGATCGCGGCGCACAATGCCGGCGATGCGGCGGCGGATGACGCGGGCAGAAATCGCGTTCAACTGGCGGCCCGAATGCTTGACAAGCTGAACGCTGAATGGTCTGAGCCAGACCGCCAGAATCGCGGAGCGTTTGCGCAGAGCATCGGGCTGGCATTTCTGTGCGAGGATTTGCGCTCCCTGGCTCCGGAGCTTGGCCAAGGCGCCCCGTCAGTTCCTCCTGCCCGGGAACTCCTGGGCGCCGCTGATGATTATAAGGTCTTGAATGAGGCCGGGCGCGATGAATATGCCCTGCGCGCGCTGGCGCTCATGTTCGAGCGTGATGGCATGGGCGACTTGGCGCGCGCCGCGCGGATTTTGCCCGCAGCCTCTCCGCGTCTTGCGCAGGCAGTCTGGAAAGAGCTGGGCGCCCCGCGCCACGCCGGTGTTGCGGCAAAGGCCCTGCGGCAGCTTTTCGACCATCCTTTTAAGAATCCAAACACATATCTTTGGGCTGTGAAGAACATGCTCGATGATGGTTGGAACCACCTTGAGGAATATATCCCTCTTCCGGCATTTGTGAACGAATTGCTTGAACGGCTTCATGAGTGGAACGACATTGTCATACGATGCAGGGATGACCGGGACACGGTCGTGACGGCAAGAGCGCTGGGCAACAGGACACGGGCGCTTTTGCAGGCGCGCGATTACGCGGCGTTGCGCAAGGCGGCGCAGGAAATGACGGCTGATCAGGCACAGAGGTTTTTACAAGCCATCGCCCGGCATGACGCGCTCAGTGACACATGGCGCTCAGCCGCAAAGCGCCGGATTCGTGATGCGCGTCCAGATCTCGAAAGTGCGGCGCCAGCAAGTTCCGCGCCCGTTGCGAATAACGAGGGCGACATCCATTTCTGCACGGCGGAGGCGAGGGAGAAGACTGTGCGCGATCTGGAACATCTCAACACGGTGTCCATCCCGGAAAATGCGCGGGAGATAGAGAAAGCGCGCGCCGATGGCGACCTGCGCGAAAACGCCGGCTACCATGCCGCACGCGAAAATCATGTGCTCCTGCTCCTGCAGGCCAACCAGCTTCGCCAGAACATCTCAACGGCTCGCGTCTACGAGACCGATCGGGTGAATGCCAGCGTGATCGGATTCGGCGTGCGATTCCAGGCTGAGAATCTGGCATCCGGCTTGGTGGAAGACTTTACCGTTCTTGGGCGTTTTGAGGCCGATCCCGACAAGCGCATCATATCCTACCAGTCGCCGCTCATGCGTCAGTTCGTGGGCAGGCGGACGGGCGATGAGGTGGCCGTCACACTGCCAGATGGCAGCGATGCCCGTTACCGCGTGATGGGCATCACAAACGCGTTGGCGGACGACGGGGTGACAAAGACCGGCGCGAGTTGAGACCCTCCGTGCGCGATTTATTTGATACGCTCCTCGACGGTACGCGTCCACACTTCATAGCCGGCAGGCACGAGATGAAGCCCGTCGCGTGTGAAATCCTCGCGCAACAGGCCCTGTTCATCGGCCACCTGCGCGAATAGATCGATGTAATCGGCGCCGTTTTCAGCGGCGATGCGCTTGATATTGTCGTTCATGCTGATGATTGTCGGCTTGTGGAAAGCGTAGCGTCCGCGGGTGGGCAGGATGGATTGCAGATGCAGTTTTGCCCGCGGATTGTCGGCGATGAGCTTTTTCACAAGGGCGGCATATTGCGCTTCGGCCTTGACGATGGGTTTGGAACTGCCGAAGTCATTAATGCCGATGAGAAGGAAAATATGAGCGGGATGGGCCGTTTTCACGATCTGCGCGCGCCGCAGGACGCCGCCTGTTGTGGTTGCCATATCAATCTGGTCGCCGCTGATGCCCATGTTGATCACAGGCAGACCGCTTAGTTCCCTGGCGCGGAAACCCTCGGTGATCGAGTCGCCAAGCATGACAATCGTGGCCGTTGTCGATGGCGGGAGGGCGGCAATATCGGCGGTCATCCGTTCACAACGCTGATTGTAATAATCGGCAAAATTCTGCTTTGGCGTTGCCTTGGCTTTGGTTTGAGTTGTTTTGTCCGCGGCTGATTTTTCGCCGATTGCAGCCGCTGATTGGCGCGATTGTATCAGCAATCCGGCAAGGAAAGCCATCAGGATGCAAGCGCACCGCGAATGAGTCTGAGAAATCATCGATTGTTGTCTCCTTTTTTTTGAATGTGGTTGCCCGTTGCCTGGCTTGGTTGCATGAAGTCACTTTTTTCCAGTTCCGGCGCGAATGCGGATATTGTCCGCGGCTTTTTGGAGCGCTCCAGCTTCGGTGTCGCGCCCTTCGTTCATCATCATGCCGGCGATTTTCTGGCACAGATTGGCGGTTTCCTTCTCGTTTGGTCCGTAGATTGCCTGGAGAGCCCAACTGAGCCGTGTGGCTGACGTGGCGGGGTCCGAAGCGCCTAACATTGGCGCGCCCTGTTGCAGTTCCCGGATGGTCTGGCTCAACAATTGTGCGCCCGTCGCGGCCTGCCAGCGCAACAGGTTTTCGTCATTTTGGGCCCGTTTCATCAGGAGGTTGCTGAGAAAGTAGAGCGCCGTTGACACAACCACGAATAGAACGCAGACCGCAACTGCCAGCCGCAATAGGATGGCATTGCGGCGCTTGCGGCGCTTTTCGTGCCCAATGCGCGCCAGAAGGCCTGTTTGTTCTTCTCCCTCGCGCAGTCCGTTTGCGATGAATTCCGCAAGATTAAGATCGCCTTCGCTTATTGCTGATTTGACAAACCGCATGCGAACACGATGGCGGAGTTCGGAGGCTTGGGTGTTGTCCGGCCACAGGTTGAGCGCGCGCGACAACAGCGCCTCGCACTGTGAGAGGATTTCGTATGAGGCCGCTGATTTCACCATAAGCTGATCGGCTTGGGCGGCAAGCGCGCATGACTCGTTTCGCCTTCCCGCGCCGGACATGTATGCCTCGATGTCGTCAATGAATTCCTGGGCGCTCTGATATCGGGCGTGGCGGTCGCGCGTCAGGGCTTTCATGCAGATGCGCGACAATTCGAGCGGGATGTCGCGTGAGGGATCGCGCAGCTCGGGCGGTTCGACGCCAGTCCGCGCGGCATTGTAATACACGGCCATGGCCGTGTCGCCCTTGTGGGGCGAGGTGTCGGTCAGGATGTGATAGAGCAGTCCTCCAAGTTGAAAAATGTCGGTCCATGGTCCAAGGTTTTTGCCGGTTGATTCCGTCTGTTCGGGCGCCATATAGGCCACGGTTCCCGCCGGATTTGGCGCCAATGATGAAGGGATTGCGCTTGTGATGCCTGAGGGGAATTCTGTGCAGGGGACTTGCGTGTCGGGCGGCGCCTCATAAGCCACGGCCAGCCCCCAGTCCATGAGCAACACCTCGCCATAGGAACCCATCATAACTTGTGCCGGTTTGATGTCGCGGTGGATGATGCCGCGTGAATGCGCGAATCCGGCGGCTTGGGCGGTCTTGATCAGCACCGGAAGGTGTTTGGCAAGGCGTTCGTGCATCGGCATGAGCAGGTCGGCCGCGAGCAACACATCCCATGGTGTTCCCTGGGCAAGCTTCATGGCCATGAGGGGGCGCCCATTTTCGTCAGCGCCAAGATCATGCACCGGGATAATGTTTGGATGATCGAGCTGTCCGGTCGTGATGGCCTCGATCTTGAAAGTTTGTTCAAACGAGCGGATTTTATCCGGATCATTCTGCTCGTAGATGCTTGCGCGAATGCGTTTAACGGCGACTGTGCGGTTGAGCGATATCTGCTCAGCCTCCCAAACTTCCCCAAATCCGCCCCGCCCGGCCATTTCACGCAGCTTGAATGTGTCCGGGGTTGCGCGGCTCCGCGTGCCATCCGCGGCGATAACCGCCTCAATGGGGGTGACGCTCACCGATATAAAGGGGAGCTGTTGAGGGAAAAGACCCAACTGCGTTGTTTCACGAAGAGCTTCTTCGGTCAAAGGCGGGTGATACGAACTTCCCGGATCAGCGGGGAGTTCTTCAGGCTCATGAAGGCCTGCGTCTTGCGCGCCTTTTTCGTCCATCAACGGATTGTCAGCCGGTTGGTGATGCTGTATCCCGAAAACACCATGATGGTTTCAGTATGAGCCATTGGTCTTGTCTATGGTTTTTGAGATTGAAGTTTTTCAAGCTGTTCGATGCGTTCGCGCAGGCGCGCCACCTCGCGTGTGAGCTCGGGAAGTTTGGCCTGTGCCGCGAGAATTCTCGCGGCTCGACGGAAGGGGCGTGCGGGCGCGCCGGCAATCACTTCGCCGTCGGCGATGTTGTCCTTGACCCCCGACTGCGCCATGACACGGACATTGCGTCCGAGCTTCAGGTTGTCGGCAATGCCGGTTTGCGCGGCCACGATGCTGCCGTCGCCGATTTCCGAGGAACCGGCGATGCCGGACTGCGAAACGATGATGCAGTCAGCGCCCACTCGCACGTTGTGGGCGATCTGAACAAGATTGTCGATCTTGGTGTTGGCGCCGATCCGCGTTTCCGTAAAGCTGGCGCGGTCGATGCACACATTGGCGCCGATCTCCACATCGTCTTCGATAATGACGCGGCCTGCCTGCGGAATTTTTGTCCATTTCCCCCCGATGACCTCAAACTTGAAGCCGTCGGCGCCGAGCACCGCGCCGGGGTGGATGATGACGCGATTGCAGAGAATGGTGCGGGGGGCAAGCACGACCGCGGCGTCAAGCATGCAATCCTCGCCGATGACACACTGTGAGCCGATGATGCAGCCGGGACCGATGATGGAGTGTTTTCCGATTTGGGCGCCCGCCCCGATGTAAACATGCGGGGCGATCGTCACGCCTGCCTCGATGCGCGCTGTCGGATCGATCACGGCCGATGCGTGTCTGCCCTTGTAAAACACAAAGGCATCGGGCGGACAGAAGTGATTCAGCAGCAGGAGAACACCGGTCCATGGCTCCGAAAGCGGGATGGTGACGCGGCCTTCGATTCTCATATTCTTGGGAACGATGAGGGCGGACGCGTGTGATTCCATGGCGCGCTCAAGGAATTTGTCCCCGCTCACAAAGGACACTTCACTGGCTTGCGCCTCATCAAGCGATGTGATGCCAAGAATTTCGAAATCCTCGGTCAGTCCTTCGACACGCGATCCCGCTGCCGCCGCAAATTCCGTTATGCGCACGTATTCGCCCTTCCTGCGTGCATTGTAATCGTGTTGCTGATATCTTTTAACATTTTATGATTCAGTGCATTCGGCACGGCGCGGATGATAGCTTTCGATTGCCCATGCTAAGCAAGCATATTCTGTGATTCAAAAGATGTCGGGAGGGCATTCTGTCGTTTGCGCCGGGACGAAATCCGCGGGCGCGCCGATCCATGGCATTGCTGGTCAGCGGGTGTTTTTCCGGTACCATTCCACAGTGCGGCGCAATCCCTCGGTGAAATCGATGCTGACTTCATATTGAATGAGCTGACGGGCGCGGCTGATGTCGGCAAGCGAGTGTTTGACGTCGCCTGCGCGCGGGGGGGCATAGACCGGTTCGATGCGCGTTCCGAGGATTGAATTGAGCTCTGTCAGCAGATCGAGCAGTGTGAAAGATTTCCCGCAGGCGATGTTCATCGTCTGGCCGGCGCCGCCGGGAGCCGTTGCGGCAAGGATGTTTGCAATGACGTTGTTTTCCACAAAGGTGAAATCGCGCGACTGCATGCCGTTGCCAAATATCGTCGGGCGCTCGCCGCGCAGGCATTGCGTGATGAAAAGCGGAATCACGGCGCTGTATTGTGACGCGGGATCCTGCCGGGGGCCAAACACATTGAAATAACGCAGCGAAACTGTCTCCAAGCCATAACACTCCATGAACGCCTGCATATAATATTCCCCCGCAAGCTTGGAAACGGCGTAGGGGGATTTCGGCGCGGGGAGCAGTTTTTCGGATTTCACCAGGGCGGGCTGATCGCCGTACGCTGAGGAGGATGCGGCATACACAACACGCTTGACGCCGGCGCGGTGGCAGGCTCTGAGCAACCCGATGGTTCCGTCCACATTAACGCGGTTTGACAGTTCGGGCTCTTCCACGCTCCGCTGGACGCTGGGGAGCGCCGCCTGATGCAGAACATAGTCAACGCCTGCCACAGCGCGCGCCACGGCCAGGGGATCGTTCAGGCCGCCCTCGATAAGATCATAAAACCCATCGAACCCGGCGATGTTATCGCGGTTACCCGTTGAAAAATTGTCCAGCACACGAACCTTTTCGCCTTTACGCACAAGATATTCGACAATGTTTGAGCCGATGAAGCCGGCGCCGCCTGTGACGAGGTAGTGAGCCATGAATGTGACCTGATTCCTTAGTTGGATCAATCGAGGGATCATGCGAACACTTTTGGGCCGGCTATTTGCAACACAATCTTCCCGAAAGGAATTCCGATTGCGGGGTGTTGGTATAAGGGGATTCAGGACATAGCCATGCTCGACCATCTTATCCATGATTTCGCGGAATTTGATTTCTGGCGTCGCGCTGTCATCGGAGGGGTCGTCATATCCGTTGTCTGCTCGCTGCTGTCGGTTTATGTCGTTCTCAAGCGCATGGCGTTCATAGGGCAGGGGATATCGCACAGCGCGTTCGGCGGGATTGCGCTGGGCGTGCTGCTGTTTGCGGGCGCGCCGGGCGCGGAGTTAAAAATATTCGCCACGGCGCTCGCGTTTTGTCTTGTGGTGGCGCTGCTCATCGCCATGACAACCCGGCATTCGAGCATTTCGGAGGACAGCGCCATCGGCATTTTCTTTGTCGCTTCCATGGCGCTGGGCGTGCTTTTTTTCAAGTCGGCACGCGGCTTCAACCAGGATGTGTTCAGCTATCTTTTCGGCAGCATTTCCGCCATAACTCAGAACGAGTTGTGGGCCATCACCGCGCTGGGCTTGGTTGTCTGCCTTCCATTGCTGCTGCTGCAGAAGGAACTGCTTTACTACGCGTTCGACGAGGAGATGGCCGGCATTTCGGGCGTGCCGGTCGGTTTTCTGCGCTACATGCTGCTGGCGCTGTTGTCGCTGACTATTGTCATTTCCGCGCGCATGGTCGGGATTATTCTGATCAGCGCGTTTCTCATTTTGCCCGGAGCGATCGCCCTGCTCCTGGCGCGGCATTTCTGCCGGATGGTCTGGCTGTCGCTGATCTTTGGCGTCATCACGACGCTTGCGGGGATTGCGGTTTCGTGGTTGACCGACTGGCCGACGGGCGCCGCGATTGTTGTGGTGCAATTCTGTGTTTTCATTGTAATATTTGCATTCCGTAAATTCCAGGGAGTCCTGTCTGCTTGAGAGGTTGAGATGAAGACGTTACATTTGATCATGCTCGCGATGGTTGCCGCGCAAGTTTCGGGATTTTGTCAGAAGGGTTTCAGCGGGGAAACGACCGCGCCCGTCGCAAGCGCGACGGAGGGCGCCACAGTCACACTGACGGGCGGCGTGAAATACACGGATATGAAAACCGGTTCCGGCGCCGAAGCCACCGGCGAGACAACAATATCGATTCACTACATTGGGTGTCTTGAAAATGGCAAAGTGTTTGAGCACTCGCGCGACCGTATCGTTCCCCTGCCGCTGACCTATGTGCCCAAAATGGGCAGTGTGATTGATGGTCTTGAGCAGGGAGTCAAGGGCATGCGTGTCGGGGGGCGGCGCGTCATTTTCATACCGTCCGGTCTCGCTTACGGCGCCGCCGGGCGTTCGCCACATGTGCCGCCCAACACCAATCTTATATTCGACGTTGAACTGGTCTCCGTGAAGTAAGCCTTCCATGGCTCTGGTTGAAATCCGCAAATTGATCAAAATATTCGGCACGGGCGACACACAAGTCGTGGCGCTCAACGGGATTGACCTGTCCATCGAGGCGGGCGGGTTCGTGGGGCTGATGGGACCCTCAGGTTCGGGGAAGTCAACGCTTCTCTATATACTTGCGGGCATCGATCACCCCACCTTGGGCGAATGCCGCGTGCTGGATGTGGACATTCTGTCTCTGAACGAAAACCAGCTCAGTGAATGGCGCAATGCCAACGTCGGATTCATCTTTCAGACCTTCAACCTGATACCGGTTCTGACGGCTTACGAAAATGTGGAATTGCCGCTGTTGTTGACGGCGCTGACGCCGCGCGAACGCCGCGAGCATGTGCTTGCCGCGCTGGAGATTGTCAGCTTGGGCGACCGCGCCAGCCACTACCCGCGCCAGTTGTCGGGCGGACAGGAGCAGCGCGTGGGCATCGCGCGCGCCATCGTCACCGATCCCACGCTCATCCTTGCCGATGAGCCGACAGGCGACCTCGACCAAAAGAGCGCCAAGCAGATACTTGAGGTGCTTCGCTCGCTCAACAGCCAGTTCAACAAAACCATCGTCATGGTAACCCATGATCCCATGGCGTCGCACTACGCCACCATTACGCGGCATCTCAACAAGGGCGATCTCCTTCCCCTCGGCGCGCCACTGCCCGAAGACGTGCTTTGATGCCGTTGACAGAACGGAGTGGCTGGAGCCGCCGCGGATGAACCCGTTCGATTACGCCTGCCCAAGCGCGAACGGATCGAACTCGATCGGGCTTTTCCAGACCAGGCAGACGGGTTCGGGGCTCATATAATACCGCGTGATGTCTTTCGGCGGTTGGATGCTGTAGAGTCTCACGCCTGTTATTGTATGGATGTACTCCAAGATTGGCGCTGTCTGTGGGGGAGAGTTGCCCGCTTCGGGCGGAATGCCATAGAAAGCCGCGTGCAGGCGTTCGCCCGTGATCAGGTCATAATCCACGCGTGTCAGGACGGTTGCGCCGGTCTTGCGGTCGATGTCTTCATGGATGGCGACCGTTCCGGCGCGCGGCCGGTCGGGGGCGAAGAAGACGCGCTCGCGTTTCGTGACGGCGCCGGGGATGGCAGCGTGGTCGCGATACATCGTCCGGCCGGCGTCCTCATACCGGTAGATCGCTACGGGCAGGCACAGGCGCGGATCCTCGAGATCCAGCTTGTACATGATCTGGTTGTAGTCATAGCGCGGCGTGGGGTGCGTGTTGAGCGGGTGTGTGAAGGTGTAGGTATAGGTGCCCTCGAAGTAGATATAGCGTCCGCCATCTTTGGCGAAGTATGGGTGCTGAATGACATTATAGAAGCTGTAGTTGCTGTGAGTGACGATCTTGCGGGCGTGAACCCATGGGCCAAGCGGGGTGTCGGCTTCAAGATACCATACCTCCCCCAGCGCGGATGTTCCGCCAAGCTCAAGCAGAATGGCAATCCAGCGTTTGCGATAGGGATTGTAAGCTATCATGCCGCGCGCGTGGATCAGGCGGCCTGTCGTGGTGTCGGTGAAGCGGGAGAGCCGTTCGGAATCCTTGAGGAGACCGGCTGTCACAAGCCTGTCCGCTTCCGACGGGTCCACGCTTTCAGTGCCGGTTTTCCATCCCCACTTCAGGCGGCCCCGCTCATCACGGTCGATGTCCTCCGGCTTTTCAGCCTTGTGGCAGCCCGCCTTCAGGCAGGTGAAAAACTCGGCGCGGGCGGGGTTGCCCAGAGCCTTGAACTCGTACGGCACGCGCACAATCGGGATGCCGCGTGTGAAATAAAGATATTTCCTTCCGTTGTCCGCATGGACAAACGGGGCGTTGCCGAACCCCCCCTTTGTTTTTGGATCAATATCGTGCTCTTCCAGGCTTTCGAACTCTTGCTTCTCGTCGTTGAAAATGGCGCGCCCCCATGCGACCACGCGGAACTTGCCGTGGCCCATTGCGCGGTGCGTGACGTCGTCTTCCTCGCGTTTGGCGGGGACGGGGATTTCCTTGTCGACAATGTCCGAACCGGCAACTTTGACGTAGAATGTCAGAAGGCGTTCCCGCCCCGTTTCATCATGAATTGTGTGAAGACTGCCCAGCCAGTAGAGATAGCCTCCGGGCAGTGGCATCATCTGTTTGGTGAAGTCGTCTTTGGTGAAATACTTGAGGTTCACACCGGCATCAGGGTCGAGACCGCCGTTTTCGGGCAGCTCGCTGACGGCGCCGGTCACCTTGAAATTCCAGAAAGCGGAAAAGCGCGGCGACTTTGTGTCGCCCCATATCCAGAAGATTTTCCCTTTATAGATTGCCGTCTGGGCGCTGTCCTGCCCGCAGACACCGGCATTGAGGGCCGGCTCGTGGATGGGCGCCTCTTCACCCAGAAGCAATGTGTCGCGGCAGATGCCCTGCCCCGTAATGCGATAGATGCGCTGGGCTGGTTGCAGGCGTTCAACCTCGATGACCGCCTTGCCTCCGCTCGCGGGAATCAGTTCGATGCCGCGTTCGCCGAACTCGTTTTTCGGCAGGCAGTAGCCGTGGCCATCCACAAGAAAGTACACGCGCCGTCCCATGAGGCCGGGTTCATAATAGGCGATAAGGCCGTTGCTGTCGGTGAAATGCTCCGTGCATGTGCCGGTGGCATTGAGCCGAATGAGAGGCACGCCGCGGCGGGTCTCGGAATCAATGACTTTAATTTTGAAGTATGGGCATGTCATGGTCAGGCTTGTACGAATGCCGCTGTGGCGTCCGCAAGTTCAATCGAAGCGGGGCCGCACGCACACGGCAGTTTGAAGAATTGCCATAAAGGCGGCTCAGTAGCCCCGCCAAAACTCCACATTGGTCATATTGTTGAAGGCCGCGGTTGCGGCGTTGACGAGGGCCTGGCGCGCGGCGGGCGTGGTGATGGTCTCAAAAGGGAAGCCCAGGACGACGACCGAGCCGGGCGTCGTGCCTTGTCCAAACAATCCCTTGCAGCTCACCGCGGCCGTCTGTCCCGTTCCATAACGCAGGATGGCCTGGGCGCCGGGTTGCACGGTGTACACATCGGGTGTGGCCACATTGAAAGTTCCGTTGGCGCCGTTGTCGAAAGCGCCTGACATACCTTCAAATGGCGTGCCCGCGATGCCGCTGTAGGAATATCCGTTCCCGCCGGAGCCGTCCGAAGCATAACCGATTTTCAGGTAGTTTGCGGCAAAGGCAGCGTCGTTGATCATGTTGGCCTTGTTGACAAGGTCCCAGGCGATCTCAGAACCGCTGACAAAAAGATTGCCGCCGCGGCTGAGGTAGTCCTGCACCCGCAACTGTTCCTGGCAGCTGAAAGATTCATCGGCGGTTGACTCATCGCCAAGCGTCCACCAGACCGCCGGGTAATCCGCGAGACTGGTTGACTGATCGATGACACGCAGGTTGTCGATTGTGTCGAAGGCGTAATTGCAGGCGGCAAGCGCCTGCGCCGTGCGCGTGAGGAACGTGTGGGCGCGTCCGCCCGGCTCGGTTTTGCGCGTCCAGCGGTCGTAACCGTTCACAATGAGCGCCTTGCGCAGTCCCGCGGCGGGTGTCCGCAGGGGGAATACGCAGGAGGGTTGCGTCTCGGCGGAGCCGTTGACGCCCGCCACACGGAAGTAATATGTCGTGCCTGGAGTCAGCCCGATGATTGTGGCTGTCAGGGTCTGGGGTTTCAGCGTGGTTTCATCGGCAACGCGCGTCCATGTGTTGCTGTCAGCGCTCTGGCAGATGCGGAAGCCCGTGGCGGCGTTGCCGAGGAAATCGATTGTCGCGGCAGTGGAAGATGCCGCCGCGGCCCGTGTGATGGAGGGCCAGTCAACGAGCATGTTGTAATGAAGCGGCGCGTAATTGCTGTCCGTGGAAAGCACGCGGCGCACGACGCGGCCGGGCGACACGCCTGTCGTGCATTCTATAACCATGGTGGAATTGGCGGAGGTGAATTTTTCAAAGATCCGGACATGGGAGCTTGCCTTGTTCATCAGGTCGCCCGGCGCGATGAGCGCGTAAGTGGTCGGCGTGCCGGTGCTGCCGAAGGAGCTTGTGGTGTAGCGCCCTGAGCGCCACGCGCGCGAAGCAAAACCCGAACAGTCGGCGCCATATGTGCCGCTGACGATTGCCGCCGAGTTCGTGTCGCCCGCGTATCCATGGTTGACAACCACGGCCTCGTAGAAGCTGTCGCGGGTGTCGTACCCGCCCCACTTGTATGAAATGCCGTCCTGCCATCCGGGAATCTTGTAAGGGCAGGTCGCGTTGGTCACGCCCGTGTAGATGTTGTAAGTGTCGCAGTGCCAGCGCAGCCGCAGGTGTTCGTTGGCGATCTCCATGATCTGGTCGCGCGCCATGACGTCGGGCACGGCGCGCGCGCAGGGCGGCAGCCATGCGCTTGTCATGAGCGCCATTGCGCTGATGGAGATGTGTTTCAGGGATGATCGCAAAAGGGGAATTTGGGATTTCAGAGATCGGTTGATCATGTTTATGTGTTGCCGCCAAACGTCAGGTGAGAGAAAATGACGCCCTTGTCTGTTGTGAGCATCTGCCAGATTGTGCCATCGGGGAGCACATGGGATTTCGTATACACGGTTGTAAAATAATCGTTGTTCAGTTTGACTTGCGCCGCGCGGGTTGGCGGCCACATTCGGCGTTCCACATCCAGTTGCACGCCGCCGCCGCCGGAGGGGATGTTTTCGATTTCCACAAAGAACTTTCCGTCGGGTGTGGCGCCGCGATAAAGAACCGATCCGAGGCGGTGAGCGGGGCTGAGGGAGGGAAAGAACAGTGAGCGCCCGGCTCCATACACGGTATTTGGTGTTAATCCTTTTGGCAGCAATCTGATCGATGCGCTCACGCTGGTGACGGCGGTGCAAGCGCGGTCGCAGTCAGGCATGCGGCGGCCATGCGCGGTTGCCGCCGGCATGGCCGGGTTCCCGTCTGATTGATCGAACAGATAAGCGACCTGATCGGGATCGTTCACTCCGATGAAGCCGTCTTCGGTGAAGACTTCCTGGCCGTAACCCTCGACGCCGCCGGACGAAAACTCCTTGACGGCGTTGTTCACGGTGTCCGCCGCGAGGATGGTCCCCGGCGCGCTCACAGTAAAGGTCAGGGGACCGGCGCGCTCCTGCTCGGGCTGGTTGACAAGGCCGAGTTGGCCGGACTCGCTTCCCCATGGGATCATGAAATTCGCGGATACCGCGCCCGGTTGGGCGCAGGGCAGGGCGCTAATCGTCCATAACGCGGCGATGGCAAACGGACCTTTCAGTCTGTGGAGGATTATCATGCTCAATTGTATCACCCTTAATTCTTTATATGTTGTGTATAACAAAAGTTGACGGTTTGGCAAGCGGTATGAACGGGAAGACTTTGACTATAATCGCGCAGGCAGGATGTGGGCGCGTATTTGGAGTGTTGGAACTACGCTCCAGCCTTCACGGAGTGAGCCATGCTCGCGACATAGGAATGGGATGTGCGGGAAATTCCGGGCGTCGGCGCATAGCCGCTGTATTGATTTTACCACAGAGACCCGGAGAACGCGGAGAAAAGCGGGCGTCGGCGTTCCCATCAGTCTGAAATCCGTTGATTATTGAACGCAGGAAAAGCAGTAAACCTGAATGCGATTGCACAGGCCCGAAGTCGTTCTTTTTCTGCTTTTATGGGGTTCGTTTGCCTGCTTCCATCATATCCATGCGGGATGGAATGTGAATTCGCGGGTGGCGCTGACGTATGCGATCGTCGAACGCGGGACGGCGCGGATCGATGGCTATGACACGCGGCTTGAGATGGAAACCGATGATGTGGCGGTGTTTGGGGGGCATGTCTACAGCGACAAGATTATCGGCACATCGCTGCTGGGTGTGCCGGCGTTTGCGGCGGTGAAGGCAGTCGAAATGATGCGTGGATGCGAGTTTGCGCCGGGCGCAAGGCGTTACCTGGTGACAGTGTTCTCGGTTGGTTTGTTGGCGGCGCTGGCGGGCGTCATGTTTTTCAGACTGCTGGGATTATATGAGGCAAGGCAGCGGGGAGGCGCGCAAAGCGGCGTCATGGCGGGGAGTGTCCGTGATGAAAAGGCGTCCCGGGCCTGTGCGGAACGGTCAACTGGGCCGTTTGTCATCACGCTGCTGGTGTTTCTTGGCACGCAGCTTTTTTTCTATGCCACGCTCTTCATGTCGTATCTGCCGGCTCTTTTCTTTGGGCTTTGGGCGCTGTTGCGTTTTGAGCGCTGGCGCGATGACGATTCCGCCCATGGTCCGCCGCTGTTGTCGTGCGGTCTGCTCATCGGCCTGTCATTGCTTTGCGAGTATCTGATGGGCATCTTTGCCGTGTTTTTCGCGTTATATGTGCTGGCGCTCATTCCGCGCAAGGCGGCGATTTGGAAATTCGCGGCGGGCGCGGCGGTTGGGATTCTGCCGTTCGTTGTTTACACAATCGCCATCTTTGGCCGGTTGGCGATCCCGTATGAATATGAGCGCAACATGCTGTTCAAGGAGCAGATGGAACGCGGATTTCTGGGGGCGTCATGGCCGCGGCTGGCGGTTCTCGAGTTGATCACGCTTCATCCCTACAGGGGGCTTTTCATCCATTCGCCCTTCCTGCTCATGTCCATCGCGGGGTTATGGATTTGCATGCGGACTGCCGGCGCGCGCGCTCTGGCGTTGTTTGTCATCGGCACGACGGCGGGGTGCCTGTTGTTCAACAGCGCGTATTACATGTGGTGGGGCGGATGGTCGTTTGGGCCGCGCCATCTTGTCCCGGCGATCCCATTTCTGGCCATTCCGCTGATCGCGGTTTGGCACAGCCGAAGCGCCCGCGCCGTCATCGTCGCGCTTGGCGCGGTGTCCGTGCTGTTGCATCTTGTGGTGAACTCCATCGACCCGCAGTTCCGCGATCTTAATCCGGCAACACCCTTGAGCATCCTGCTTGAGCCTGACTCCGCCCATGAATATCCGTGGGTGTTCACGCTCTATATCTGGCCATTGTTTCGGTTGGGATATCTCGGATCAAACGCGGGGCAGCTTCTTGGCCTGAGGGGAATCGCCAGCCTTGCGCCGCTGCTGGTGTTCTGGGCGATCATGATCTGGCTGGGAATCAGGCTGCTGAGCGCCGCCCCCAGCGGGAAGGATCAGCTTTGACCGTCGCGATAACGGCTTGGGCATATAAACCCGGGCAATTACGGTTGAATAATGAATCGCTGAAATTCCGCACGAAACACTTGATTTTGAGCGGCGACCGTTCTTTCATGGATTCCCATGCAACAGCGACGAGCATACAAACGCGTTCTATTGAAAATTTCCGGCGAGGCGCTGAAAGGTTCTCTCGACTACGGCATCGATTACCAGTTTGTGCGCGCGCTGACGGCGGAGATCGCCGAGGTGATCGGCAAGACGGGCGTGCAGGTGGCCATTGTGATTGGCGGCGGGAATTTCCTGCGCGGCGCCAGCCAGCAGGAGATTGACCGCGCGGTGGCCGATTATATGGGCATGCTGGCGACAATGCTCAACGCGATGGCGCTTCAGGCAATTTTCGAGAAACACGGACTGCAAACACGGGTTTTGAGCGGGCTTGAGATAAAGGAGGTTGCCGAAGGTTACATCCGGCGCCGAGCGATCAGGCACCTGGAGAAAAACCGCGTGGTGATTTTCGCATGCGGAACAGGCAACCCGTTTTTCACAACCGACACCGCGGCCGCGTTGCGCGGGGCCGAAATCGACGCCGAGGTGATCCTCAAGGCAACAAATGTCGATGGCGTCTATACAGCCGATCCCCGAAAAGACCCCTCGGCGCGGCGATACGAAGAAATCACATTCACACAGGCGCTCACCGATAACCTGCGCGTGATGGACGCGACGGCGATTTCCCTTTGCCGCGAAAACAACATTCCCATCATTGTGTTCGACATGCACACGCCCGGCAATATCATGCGGGTCGTGAAAGGAGAAACAACAGGCACATATGTCGGAGACGGCAACAACGCCGCGGGATAATCCATATCCTGTCATGTATATTCATCATAGATCAACAGAACAACCATGCAGGCGGAGACAGGCCTGTAACACATTCTACCCGGGAGGAACAAGAAGATATGCCGCTACAAACGGTGTTTAAGGAAACACAGGAGAAAATGCACAAAGCCGCGGAGGCCGTGGACCGGGATTTCAACACATTGCGCACGGGACGCGCCTCGCTGGCGCTGGTTGATAACGTGCAAGTGGGGGCTTATGGAGCCAAGATGCCTTTGAAACAGCTTGCCACGGTTTCAACACCCGATTCGCGCACAATACTAATCCAGCCCTTTGACAGGAACCAGATGCATGCGATCGAGAAGGCGATTATGGCGGCGAACATCGGGCTGACGCCCAACAACGACGGCAAGGCCGTGCGGCTCAACATCCCGCCGTTGACCGAGGAACGGCGCAGGGAATTGGTCAAACTGGCCAAAAAAATGGCGGAAGAGGGGCGCATTGCGGTGCGCAACATACGCCGCCATTCCAACGAGCAGATCAAGCAGACGGAGAAACATCACGAAATCACCGAGGATGACCGCGACAAGGCCACCCATAAGGTGCAGGAACTCACCGACAAGTTCATCAAGGAAATCGACGAACTGCTGACCCGAAAAGAAAAGGAAATCATGGAAGTGTGATTCCTGTGATCGGGTTATTGCCTGGTCAAGCGTTCCCTATCGAACAGTCACATGCGACATAATGTCCAGAGGGTACGCCGATGTGCCGATCTCGCGGAGTTGGTGTTGCCACGAATAAATGATATT
>JAPLSQ010000119.1 GCA_026398535.1 Candidatus Sumerlaeota bacterium
ATCTTCGTGATCGTTCTGCTCATTTTCGGCCCGAAAGCTCTCCCCAAAATTGCCCAGTCGCTGGGCAAGGGCATCCGGGATTTCAAGGATGCTATGGCTGGCGTAACAAATGAACTGGAAAATGACAATCGCAAACGCGAAGAACCGCACGTCGTCACACAGCAGACCCCATCTCCCCACACGGATTCCGTTGAGACACCACCCTCAAAAGAAACCACAACGGATAAGCAACAATCCTGAAAACATCCGATAATCCTCAGCGCGTACTCACCTTTACTGACCATCTCGAAGAACTCCGAATCCGGATATTTATCTGTCTGAGTTTCTTCGCAGTAGCTTTTATCGTTGGATTATTCTTTGCCCCAAGGGTTCTCGAATGGCTTATCCTGCCGCTGGCCAACACCGCGCCACAGGGAACCGCGGATCGCCAGCTCACCTTTAAAATCGAAAATGACGGCACACTGCGGTTGCCCTCCATTCCCGGCAAACGGGCTGGAACCACCGAATCGCTGACTGCCGATGGCTTGGCCCGCTTAAATCCCGCCAGGATTGCCATCGAGATCCCTGGACGCGCACAACCCCTTGTGGTGGGCGAACGCTCAGGTTCCAATCTGTTCTACCTCTCACCCATCGACCCGTTCATGCTTCTGATCAAGGGCGCGCTGCTCATTGCCATGGTGTTGTCCATCCCCATGTTGATCTACCAAATCTGGTTGTTTGTGGCGCCGGGGCTGTTGCGCCGCGAACGCAAAGTGGTCAAACCCATCATCATCATGTCCGGCCTTCTTTTCCCCTTCGGAGCGCTGTTCGCCTATTACATCTCCCACCTGACTCTCAAGGTTCTTATGAGTTTTGGCGACTCGATTGCCGGACTCCAGCCCAACATCGTGGCATCAAATTACCTTGGGTTCATCCTGACCATGATGCTCGTCTTCGGCATTGTTTTTGAATTTCCGCTCGTGTTGCTTCTCCTGGCGAATTTCGGCGTGATTGATTCGCGGTTCCTCGTGGAACGGCGCAAATGGGCTGTTGTCATCATCGCCATAGTCGCCGCGGTTGCAACCCCCACGCCCGACGCATTCACAATGTTGTCTATGATGCTGCCTCTTGTCATCCTCTATGAGATTTCCATCTGGATCATACGCATCATGGAACGCTCAAGACGGCGCGCCAAGCGGGCGGTTGTGCCAAGCGTATAACGCTGGCGTCAGAGACGGATTCTTTATTTGGGGGCATTGGCAGATTGGGGAACAGTGTTGCGGTCGACGCGGCGGATGGAATATCCGTCAATGATGATTGGGGAGGTAAGGGCGCCGCCGCCCGGTGTGATGGCCCCACCGGATCGCGCAACTGATGTTTTGGAATACGGAGCGGGCGCGGCAACCGCGCATGCTTCGGTTGAAATGCCCGCTGTTTGCTGATTGATCCCGCCTGCTTCACGTTTGCGCACCCATGCGCGGGTTTCATTGATGAACTTGGGATCGTTGATTTCCTTCAGGAGCCGCTCGGCGGATTCGGTGACCATCCAGCGTCTCGGATAATGCCGCGCAATGACCTCCTGGGTGGCGGCTGCCGCTCTTTGACGGTTCTGCTCCATGAGTTCAAGGTTGGGACTGGCGCGCATCTTCAGCTCATAAATCTGGGCAATCATGAAGTGGTGCGCGGCGCGGCGCTCTGGATTGATGGAGGGGGTGTTGCAGATGGCAGCGGCAACGTTAAGCGCATTATCATAATCCTCGGCCTGAACAAGCCTTTTGCAAAGCTCCTCCTGGAAAACGCTGCGCGTCTCAGGATCGCGCGCCGCGTTGACTCGTCCAAGGCACTCCTGAACGCTCTTGCGCAATTCAGTGAGGTGGGCGGGGCTCAGCGACTTGCTGTGGTAGGAGTCATCCACGCTATGAGCCGGCATGGGCGCTAAACAAAGCAAAGCCAGAAGAAAACAAATCATCTGGATTTGTCTCACCCAGGAATGAATTGACATACTGCTGCTTTTACAAACATCATTCATCGCTCATCACTCACTCCTTATCACGCAACAGGCGGGCAGATAAACAGAAAATGTTGTAAGAGCATCGGGTTCGCTTTGGACCAGAACGCGGCCCCTGTGCGCCTCGACAACATAACGCAGGACATAAGAGCCAATGCCGCTGCCTTCGATGCCGCCGTGAATGGGACTGCGGCGGTACTTGTCGAAGATCGTGGGCAAATCCTCCTTGGGAATGCCCGGACCGGTGTTTGAAACCTCGATAAGAACCGAGGAAATGGTCAGCGGAGAATCATCCTGTTCAATCACCGCCGTGCGCAGACGGACCCGGCCGTCGCGCGGCGTATATTTGCAGGCGTTGGACAGCATGTTGCTCACGGCGCGAAAAAGAAGATTTTCGTCGCCCATGATGGCGGGCAGTTTCGTGTGCAGATCGGTGTCAAAATGGAGCTGGTGGCGCTCAACCTCAACCATGAACACGCTGATCACGTCATCGATGATGTAATTGATGTCAACCTCGCGCGGGTAGATGGAGAGTTTGCCGGCCTCGATTTTACATGAGGTGAGGAAATTATCAATGAGGGCAAGGATTTTGGCGCCGTTGGAGTTGATGATCTGCACAAATTCGCGGGCGCGGGGATTAAACTCGCCCGCCTGTTTGTCAAAGATGAGCGAACTGTAACCGATGATCGACGACAGGGGTATTTTGATGTCATGCGTGATCATCGAGATCATGTCCTCTCGGAACTTGTCGGCGTCGATTTTCACGAAAGCCCGGGTGAGAGAGGCGCGCAACACTTCTGGATCAACCGGTTTCGTGATGTAATCGAAGGCGTTAAGGTGAATCGCCTCAATGGCTGATTCCATCGAAGCATGTCCCGTCATAACGATGAATTCCACATGGGGGTGATCACCCGTCGGCCTCATGATTTCAAACCCGTCAATGTCGCCCATTATCAGGTCCGTGATGACGACCTGATATTCCTCGTCAGACAACCGACGGATGGCATCAGCTCCGCTATGGGCGGATTTGGCCTCATAGCCCCATTGGAGCAGCATGTCACGGATGCCATCTGCCACACGCGCCTCATCATCAATGACAAGCACGCGCCGTTCGTCATGCGTTTCCTGAAAATCGGTCTCACAATTCGAAATCATGATCATACAACTTACCAATCAGGCTTGGACAAACTCCAGCAAAATTTCCTCCCTCTGTGGCTAATTATCGGAACAATGCCGATGGCATCAATGCAACTTCCAGAAAACCAATCATGTTGCCTGCCGATTTGTCGTGCAACGGTTGTTTCGCCCATGATAGGCAATTAACATATAATTTGTGTCAAATCCTCGTTCCGGCATGATTATTGTATTTGTTACTCGTCGATGTTTTACGCAATTCATCATCATGAGCCTCCGCCTTCACCAAACAACACGCGCTCTCCGAGAATCCCTGTCAGGCTCACGCCAACAAGGCGAAAAGATCGCTTTGGCGCCGACCATGGGCTATCTTCATGAGGGTCATGCGGCGCTGATCCGGCGCGCGGCGATGCTGGCGCCCCGCGTGGTCGTGTCGATTTTCGTCAATCCGCTCCAATTTGGTCCCAACGATGATTTTGCCCGTTACCCGCGTGATCTTGAACATGACAAGCATATCGCCAGGCAGTCCGGCGCCGCGGATCTCTATTTCCCATCGGTCGACGAACTGACTCCGCCAAATCTTGAGATCACAGCCGATCCAGGCCGCATGGCCCGCATCCTGTGCGGCAAATCGCGTCCCGGACATTTCCGC
>JAPLSQ010000054.1 GCA_026398535.1 Candidatus Sumerlaeota bacterium
GTCGGATTGCTCGCCGCCAATATCGCTATTGCCCCCGTGTCCACAAAAAACGACAACATTGCCGCCCTCCTGATGCTGCACGGCGCGTTGCTGATCTTTCCGTCGCTGATTGCTCAACAGACGGCGGCGGCGCCCGCGCGCCGCAGCTGGCTGGCTGGCGGGATTCTCCTGGGCGCGGCCGTATGCGCGAAGCTCGTGACGGCCGCTTTCCTGGCGCCATTTGCGCTTGCCGCCATGGCGCAATCCGTCATGCGCAACGGTCTCCGGCCCGCCGCGCGCATGGCCGCCTGGCTGGCCGCGGGTGCCGCGCTCGCATGGCTGCCATGGCTCGCGCGCGGTTTCATGTTCAGCGGAAATCCCATCTATCCCCTCGCGGCGGATTGGTTCCCATTGAATCCCGAATACATGCCGGCGCTCAAGACCGCCCGGGCATGCATTACATTTTACGCCGGGTCCATGGACGGACTGCATGCGCTGCTCACCGATGTGCCGGTCAAGATCGGCATCATGATGACCGACAACGATGGATTGTTTCTGCTATTGCTTGTCGCGGCGAGCGTCTGCCTGGGCGCGCGTGACGCGCAATGGCAATGGTATGGCGCGAGCCTGTTCATGCTGTATCCGGTCTTTTTCGCGTTGTCTGGCTACAATAATGTCGCCCGCTTTTTCCGCATGTCCTATCCTCTGGCCGCTCCAGCCTTCGGCTTGCTGTTCGGCATGATCAACGCCCGTTATGCCCGCGACCGGCGTTTGGGCCTTGGCGCGGCCGCGTGCGCGGTTATTCTCGCCGCAACGGCATACACCTATGCGTCGCGCCAGATCCGATGGGGCGCATCATCCACCATACAATGGCCCTACCATCCCATCCTCGATGAGGCGGGCAAGCGCCGGTACGCGGCCAACATGGAAACGGGATTCCATTATCTGGCGCTCAGTGACATGCGTCCGCTCATTCCGCAAGACGCCAACGTGCTCCTCGCGGATTGCCGGTACCCGTATTACTTGAAACGGCGTTGTTTCTGGAATGATGAAGTGTGCGGCAACATTCTTGATTCCTGGCAGCAGGGGCTCAGTCCGGCGGCGATGGGCCGCGACTTGGCGCGGCTGGGGATAACCCATGCGGCCGCGCTGGACCAGACCGGCCATGACAAACGCCTGACCGGCCTCGAAAGCGCCGGAATTCTCTCGCCAATCGCCAATGGAAACGGGCAGACAACATGGCGCCTGTGGAAAGTGAACTCCCCCGGCGACAGCATAACACAGGAAGACGGTAAGTAAGGGACCATAATTCCATGTCATTTCAGAGGGGGGGGGCGCCAACCGGCACGGCTTGTGTGCGCTTGCGTGACCACTCCGATTATTGTGATTTCACGATTTGGGAATGGGAATTTACGGTTTGTGAAAACTGCACTGCAAATAAGGCAATTTGTGCCCATTTTTCTGCCAATGCCACTAAAAACGATAACCCAAATAAAATGAATCGTTTAACCACAACAAGAACCATATATAATCCGCGCTAATGTAATTTTAACAAATAAGTTTTGTGGCTTCATTTCTTCTTTTGCCGGGAAGTTTGGTACGATTTTTGATCTAATGGTATTCCATGAAGATTCTTAGCGAAGATAAAATGCTCGGTCAGATTCTGGTCATGTCAGGCAAACTTGACGCCGACGACCTCGAACTGGCGTTGCGCGAACACGGAAAGACCGGCGATCGCCTGGCGAGTGTTCTGGCGAAACTGGGGATGGTGAGCGACGAGGACATCCAAAAGGCGCTGGCGCAACAGATGCAGATGCCTTATGTGAAAATCAGCGACATGCAGATACGCAAGGAGATCATCGAGCGCATCCCGGCCAAGCTTGTCAACCACTACCATCTCGTCCCCATCGATCAGCATAACGGGACGATCCGGGTGGCTGTGAGCGATCCGCTCGACATCCACAAGCTCGACGACCTGCGGCTCATGCTCAAGCTCGAAGTCGAGCCTGTCGTGGCCACATCCAAGGAGATCGACGAGGCGATCAAAAAGTACTACGGCATCGGCGCCGACACGATGGAAGAGCTCATGGAGGACAAGGGTTCAGGGGTGTCCATCGATGTTGAGACCGAGGTGGCCGACATCGACGAGATGGCCGAGGACGCCTCAATCGTGCGTTTCGTCAACCAGATCATCGCCGAGGCGATGAACGACCGCGGAACGGACATCCACGTCGAACCGCTCGAACACGAATTGCGCATCCGCTACCGCATCGACGGCATGCTCTACGAGGCGGCCATTCCGCCCAGCATCAAGCGGTTTCAGAGCGCGATCATCTCGCGCATCAAAATCATGGCCGACATGAACATCGCCGAGCGACGCCTGCCACAGGACGGCAAGATCAAGACCAAGTGGCAAGACAAGGAGTTCGACCTGCGCGTGTCGACCCTGCCCACGCCGTATGGCGAATCAATCTCGATCCGCATCCTCTCGCGCGACAGCGAACTCGTCTCGCTCAACAAACTCGGCCTTGATGAGCACAACATCAAGCTCTTGCGGCGCATGATCAACAAACCACACGGCATCCTCTTCGTGACAGGACCGACGGGTTCAGGCAAGTCGACCACCCTCTACGCCGTGCTCAGCGAGATCAACACGATCGACAAGAAGATTCTGACCGTTGAGGACCCGATCGAGTACCGCATCTCGGGGGTGACGCAGGTTCAGGTCGTGCCGCAGATTGACCTGACATTCGCCCGCGTGCTGCGCACGATGCTGCGCCAGGACCCTGACGTGATCATGGTCGGCGAGACGCGCGACCCCGAAACCGCGCAGGCCGCCATACGCGCCGCCCTGACCGGACACCTCGTCTTCTCAACCCTGCACACCAACGACGCGGCGGGCGCCGTGAGCCGTCTGCTCGATATGGGCATCGAACCCTTCCTCGTGGCCAGCTCCGTCGAGGGACTGGTGGCCCAGCGCCTTGTGCGTGTGCTGTGCCCGGAGTGCAAGCAGCAGTTCACGCCGCCGCCCGAAGCCCTGCGCCGTTTCAAGGTGAACAATCTTGACATCGAGGGCGCGGTGTTCATGAGGCCCGTCGGGTGCGAAAAATGCCGCTATACGGGTTTCCGCGGACGCACCGCCATCTACGAAATCATCAAGATCGACGAGGAAATCAAGCCGCTCGTCGTCGACCGCCAGCCCTCAAATGTCATCAAAAAACAGGCGCTGGCCGCCGGCATGCGAACCATCCGCGAGGACGGCTGGATGAAGGTCCGCGCCGGAACCACAACTTTCGATGAAGTCCTGCGCGTGACCATGGAAGATGAGTTCGGCGGTTCCGCGTATGAGGAATAGCAGGTTGGACAAACCACAAAACAGGGCGCATAACTTCTAAAGCACGATATGGCATTATTCGCATACAAAGCCAAGGACCAGAGCGGGCAGTTGATCGCCGGAACCTTGGAGGCCGATTCGCCCGCAATGGTGACAAACCGGCTCCAGACAATGGGCTATTATCCCGTCCTCATCGAGAGCGAGAGCGCTCGCGCCAAGGCGCCCGCCGCCATGGCCGCGATGCTTGGCCGCAAGGTGGGCGTCAACGACATCGCCACCTTCAACCGCCAGCTTGCCGACCTGCTCAGTTCGGGCATCCCGCTGGTCAAGGCGCTCGGCATCATCCAGAACCAGACGTCGAACGAATCGCTCATCCGCATCATCACGCAGATCAACCAGGACGTCTCGGGCGGCGATTCGCTGGCCGCGGCGATGTCAAAACATCCCAAAGTTTTCTCGAAGCTCTACACCGCGATGGTCAAGTCAGGCGAGGCGGGTGGCCTGCTCGACCAAGTGCTCCAGCGTCTCGCAGACTTCGCCGAGTCGGAGGCCGAGACACGCTCTAAAATAAAGAGCGCTCTTGCCTACCCGCTCATCATGGTTCTGGCCGGAATCGGCTCCGTGACGGTGCTCATGACCGTGGTCATGCCGAAAATTCTGAAAATCTATTCCGAGATGCACCAAACGCTGCCGTTGCCCACGCAGATTCTTATCTCCACCACCGACATTCTGCGCAACTACTGGTATTTTATCTTTGGCGGCATCGCGCTTGCCGTTTTCGGCCTGTGGCGCGCCGCGCACACGCCCGAGGGCAAGCTGGCAATCGACACGGCGATGATCAAGCTGCCCGTGTTTGGCGACATGATCATCAAGCGCGAGATCGCCAACTTCGCGCGCACGCTCGGCTCACTTCTGCACAACGGCGTGTCCATTCTGCCCGCGCTCGACATCGTCCACGATGTTCTGGTCAACCGCGTCGTAGCCGACGAAGTGGCCACGATCCCGCAAAATGTGACGCAGGGCGAGGGGGTGGCCGCCCCGCTCAAGAAGTCCAAGGTGTTCCCACCCGTCGTTGTCAACATGATGGCCATCGGCGAGGAAACCGGGCGGCTGGACGACGTGCTGCTGAAAATCGCGCGAAGTTACGAGATGGAGGTCGACCGCGCGGTGAAAACGCTCACCGGCCTCATCGAGCCGATCATCATTCTGGCAATGGGCATCATGGTGGGCTTCATCGTCATCTCCATGCTTCTGCCGATCTTCTCTATTGATCCAAGCGCGGGGGGCTGAAAACAATGATGCCTGAGCGCGCAATTCAGGGACAACCGCTTCTTCGGCGCTTGTTGAAATGGGAGCGCGGGCGTCCCGCCGGCGCCAAAAAAGACGGGCGCTCCCTATGCGGGAACCGCGGCATGACGATGCTCGAGATACTGACCGTCGTCACCGTGCTTGCGGTGCTCATGGGTTTGTCGTTTCCCCTCATGCGGTCGATGAACGAAAGCAACAAGCTGCGCGCAACCGCGCGGGAGATCATCGCGCTCATGAAATACGCGCGCGCCGAGGCCGTGATGGGCCAGCGCATGACCGAGGTTTTTATCGATCTCGAAAAACGCCAGTTCTGGCTCGACCTGCGCGAACCCGACCAGAAAACCGGCATCTATAAATCCGGCGGAAAAAAAAGCCAGATGGAGCACAAGCGCAGCCTCAACCAGGACATCTGGTTCGACGAGGCCAACGCCTATGAGAGCAACCTCATCAAGGACAAGATGGTGGCGGTTGATTTCTACCCCGACGGCTCGGCCTCACCCACCATGCTCACGCTGACCAACAACCGGGGATCAAAAACAACGATCGATGTCATCAAATCCACCGGCCTCACCGAAGTCGCCGCGGGCAGCATCGCCGACAAGAAAGCAAAACAGGAAGCGCTGGCAACTCCGCCGCCATACAACACGCCCACACCCGCAACGAAAAAGACGGCAACGCGATGAGAAACCGGCATCCGGGCCAAGAATGCCGGCTTTATCGGCATCCGCGCCGGTCCGGCCGCGGCGGCTTCGTGTTGCTCGAGGTCATCGTCTCGCTCGTGATCCTTGGCGTGGCCATCGCCACGCTCATGCGCTCGTTCACACTTTCGATGAACGCCATACGCAAAAACGATGTCATGACGCAGGCCTGCCTGCTGGCGCAGGACATGATCGAGCAGATCGAGCTCAATCCGCCCCAGAGCGAATCCACGCGCGGCGCTTTCGAGGACATCGGCTTCCCGCAGTTCGGCTGGGAGATCGAATACACCGAGGACCCCGTCGAGTACCGCAACCTCAAAACCAAATCCAAGATCAAAGACCTCCGGCCGCTGCGCCACGCAACCCTCAGAGTGACGTATGACGACCAGCGCAACAAAAAACTCACCCCCGTGCTTGTCGATCTCTACCTGCCCCCGATTGAACGCTTCAATTACCAGTCAAAATTCATGAACGAGCTGTTCAAAGATGAAAAGAAGTAGCGCCCGAATCGCGTCTCTTCCGCGCAACGCCCCGGCGATCAGGCCGGCGCGCCGGCGCGCGCGCGCGGCGATCGCATTCACACTTCTTGAGGTCATGGTCGCGATGGTCATTTTCACACTCGTCATGTCATCGCTCTATGTTTCATTCCGCACCGCGATCAAAGCGTTTGACATCGGCATGACGCACTCCGAACTCGACCAGACCGCGCGCTATGCGCTGACGCAGATATCCGACGATCTGAGAAATCTTTTCTACAAAACCGCCAACAGTTACAATGTCACGAGCCGCCAGCAGGACGCGATGGCTCAACAGCGTGAGCAACAGCGCCTGCAAAGCGGCGTGCAAATCACGGTTGGCGAGGACGCCAACACGCCCGACACCGGCCCACCCATTGATATTTCGTTCCGCGCCACCGACAACGGCGACCAGGACGACATCTCCTTCGCGCGCTACCAGACCTTGAAACGCAACGAGGACCGCAAACCGTGGGGACTGGCACGCATTCGCTACTACATGGGCAACAACATGCTCATGCGCAGCATTGATGACATCAAAACTCCGGAAACAGACGAGGACGGCAACGAAATCCCCAAAGTCACCCAGCCACAAACCGACAAGATCGCCAACAATGTGAAATCCTTCTCGCTGAAGTTCGGTTATTTCACGGAGAGCGAGTGGCGCACGGCGCAAGATTGGGACTCCAACGCGGAAAAATACCGCAATCCCCCCACGGAAGAAGAGACCAACCTGGTTGCGCAGGATCTGGCCTCCATGGTGCAAGCCGACCAGCAAAAACAGCAAAAGCCAGACGATCTGCCGGCATGGGTGGAAGTCTCCGTCACCTTCACCGATCCCAGGAAATCCGAGAAGGCGCGAACCTATCGCGAAACCGTTCTTTTACCGCAATCGCAGGAAACCTATGTGCCGCCAGACACGCAGCAGCCTGACTCGCTGAGCGCCGTCGAGCGCAGAAGGAACCGCAAAGGCGAATAGATGCGACGCCCGGGCGCCATAAGAACAACCGCTCATGCCCGCGACCAGCGGGGTGTGATCATGATTCTCATCCTGTGGATTGTCGTCGTGCTCAGCGTCATCGCCACATCCCTTGCCTTCGACGTGCAGGTCAACTCCAAGCTGGCCCGCCTGCAGCATGACCAGTTCATCGCCTACAACCTTGCCAGAAGCGCCATCGCCGTGGGCATGAACCATCTGCAAAACGACCTGCTCATTGATTTTCAGGAAAATCCCAACCAGCCTTGCGACGCCCTGAGCGATGTCTGGGCACAGCCCGGTCTCAAGGAAGGCGAAACCGAGATTCAGCTTGGCGAAGGCACATACGAGACGATGGTGACCGACGAGGAGAGCAAACTCAACATCAACACGGTCAGCCCCAAGATAATCAAGGCCATGCTTGAATATTACGGCTACGAGCCGCCCGACAGCGACGACATTGCCGCGGCGATCATCGACTGGCGCGACCAGGACGACACCGTGTCCGGCGCGCAGGGCGACAAGGAAAACGAGAAATACAGCGCCCTCGCCGGCCAGAAAATCCGCGCAAACACCGCCCCGGAAGAACTCATCTACCAGTGCCGCAACGAGCCTTTCCTCACGGTGGACGAACTGCTGGATGTCTACGGCATCACGCCCGAACTCTATCACGGCTATGATCCCGACAGCGATGAGGCGCGCGAACAGAAAATCCGCAATGACATCGCCATGGGCAAAAAGGTCACGGAAACTCAAAAGGAGGGGGGGGGGCGCGGCAAACGGCGGGAGGGACTCGCCCTCAAGGACATCCTCACGGTTCACGGCAATGGCAAGGTCAACCTTAACACCGCAAGCAGAGAGGTTTTAACCATCCTGATCTATGCCGGAACCAATTGCACGAACATGGAGTCGGCCACCGCATCCGCCGACAGCATCATAGAATTCCGCGGCTCGGAGAAACGCGGACGGGGCCCCGACCCCGACGACGCCTTCCGCAGTGTCAACGATGTGGCGAAAGTTTCAGGTGTCAGCGCCACGGCGCTCCAGGCGATCGGCTCGGGCGGCGGCAGCAACGCGCCCGGCGGCGGAGGGTTGCCCATCACGTTCAGTTCAAACATGTTTTGCATCAAAGGCATCGGACGCGCCAGAAACGTCAAAAAAACAATCACCACCGTCGTCCAGCGCACCCTTGACACATACAATCCCGATGACGCGCGGCTCGTGGGCAACAAAAGCAGGCTTGAACGGAAGGAGCGCCGCCCGCACAGAAGCTCCAACGGAAAAACCGAGGACAATTACGTGCGCATTCCCGCGATTCGGGTGTTGCAATGGACGGAATAACAGGGAAAGTAATCATGCCGGAGAACACGGACAAGCACGAGTCTGCCGCGCCAGTTCGCGGAAAGCTCCACGAGGTGAGATGGCAGCCAACACAGTCATAGAGTTCACCGATATAGAATGCCGCGTGCTCCAAGCCGAACGCGCCAAGGGGCGCATGGTTCTGCGCGCATTGTTCAGCTTCGCGATGGAGAAAAACGACGACATCGCGGCGCGCATCGCCGAACGCGCGCAGAAATTGCGCGATGAGGTCAAGACGCACAAGCTCAAGGCGCAAAAAGTTCATCTCGTCATCCCCAAGAACTACGTCATGGCGCGGACAGTCACCCTGCCATCCAGCAACGACGACGAACTGGCGGGAATGGCGCGCTTTGAGGCCGAACGCCACATCCCGTTCAACGCCGAGCGCCACATCGTGTCGCATTGCGTGCTGACCAAGCAGGGAGTCCAAGGCAGCCAGGTCATGATCGCCGCGGTCGACGGCCCCATCGCCCAGGAATACCTCGACATCACGCTCAAGGCGGGATTGTCCGTCGATTCACTCGGCGTGTCGTCGCTCCACCTTTTCAACGCCTTTGCCTGGGCGCGCCCCAAGGAATGCGAAAACGAAATTTTCGCGATCGTCAACATCGGCGCCGCGTCCACCGACTTCGTGATCGCCAGCCAGGGGATGGTCACTTTCACAAGGGGAACATCGCTTGGACTGGCAAAACTCTCCAACGATCTCGCCGAGGCGGGGCTGACGACGCGCGTGTCCGCTGAGGATCTGACGCGCATCGACGCGCTGGCCCCCGGCAAATTCTTTGGCGACACAACGGACACGCCATCCGCCGACCCCCCCCTGGAAGAAACCGCCCTTGGGGGGGCTGGCCCGGCGCCTTTCGCGCTCAACGAGACAAGCATGAGCGGCATGCCCGCGCTTGGCGATTCCACGCAGAGCAGCGCCACAAGCTCATTCATGCAGGCCGTGCCCGGAACGCCCGGCGCAAACACCTCATCGGGCATCTTCCACTCATGGCTGCTTCAACTGCTCAAGGAAACCCAAAGGACCTACGAGTTCGCGCGCCGCGAGTTCGGCATCACTCACATCGACCACGTTTATGTGAGCGGCGAAGGCGCGCTCATAAAACACATCGGGCAATTCCTGAAAGCCAACCTTGGCGTCGAGTGCGCGGTGTTCGATCCGCTGACAAATTTCGAGACGCCCCCCAAGTTTGAAACCGCGGTCCAGACGCGCGGCCCCGCATTTGCCGCAGCCTCCGGCGCGCTGACGTCCGACTCGCCGAGGGCCATCCGCGTTAATCTGCTCCCAACCGAATATCTCGGAAAAATCGAACGAAAACGCCAGCAGCACTCATGGATCATTTCTGGCGCGCTCTCACTCGCCGTGCTCCTGCTGGCCTATATCTGCGTGTCCGATCTCTTCGCCCGCCAGCAGGAGCAGCTGCGCAATTACATTGAAAAGAACAGGGACATGAAATCGCGCGTCGAGGATCTCGAGGGCAAGAAAACCCGGTGGGAGATCATCAACCGCTATGTCCGCGACGAGCATGGTGCGCTCGACATCATCGAAAAAATCAGCGACTTCCCGCACATCCCGGACCGCGTGACCATCACGCGCTTCGAGTACAAAAAGGAGGAATCGGTCAAGGTCGTGGGGCACGCCAAGTCAATCGCCGATGTGAACAAGATGGAAACGGCGCTGCGCGCCACGAACTTCTTCGAAAACGTCACACAGGACCAGGGCAGCAACCGCCCCGTACGCCTGCCAAACCGTCCTGACCAGGTGCTGGAATATTCGATCACGGCAACATTCCCCAAGCGCGAAACGCGCAAACCATCTGCGGGCCAGGCGGCCAAAAACCAGACGAAAGGAGCCGAGAACAGTGGCATTGAATAGCCGCGAAAAGAAAATCCTGTGCCTGGCGCTCAGCATCGCCGGGGCGGGACTGATCTGGTGGCTTGGCATCGGCCCGCTTTACGACGAATACGTCCGTCTGCAGGGGCAGCTTGAAATTGAAGCAAAAAAATACCGGGACAACCGTGAGATCCTGAAAACCGCCCACAAGATTGAGGATGACTACAGACGCATCGAGGCGCAATTCCCCAAGGATGAACCCGGCAAAACTCCGGATCACGCCTTTTCCGAGGATGTGGTCTACGCTGTGCAAAACATCCTCAAGGACAGGCCGTTTACTCCCGGTACCGTTGTCCCCGAAGACATGAAGGATGTGACCGGCTATGAACTTCTCACATTCCCCGTACGCGTCACGGGAGAACTGCAGGATATCGCCACACTGCTCAAGGGCTTTGACCAGAAAGGATTCCTGATCCGCAACATCACCCTCGCCCACAGCCGCGGCGTGGACAATCCCGATCTGCTGCTTGAGATGACCCTCGCCCGTGTCGTCAAAAAAGAGGAACAAACCGACAGCACGGGGCCGCGGCGGCCTGGCTCGCGGCGCATGACACCCACGGGAGGAAAACGGCCATGAACGGGCGCGACATTCTCCTCAACATCTTTCTACTCACGCTCATCGGGTCCCTGACGTTCCTGATCTTTGACAAAGGCGGAAACGATTCCGGCACGGAAATCCCCGAGATGCTGAGCGCGTCAAAACCATCGAAGGAGGAAACATCCTTCAATCCATTGCTGGCGACCGCCAAATATCCCAAGTTCGGCGAGAAACCCCTTTACAAGGCGATTATCACGCCCACGCCGTCACCCACGCCGCCACCGCCCACGCCCGCGCCCACGCCCAACATCGGCAATATCCTCAAGCGCTGGCGACTGCTCAGCGCCTATGCCGGTTCGGCCAGCATCGAAGACACCGGAGAAAAGGATCCCGAAAAACAGTTCTTCGACATGAAAGTGGGGGAAATCCGCACGACACGCGGCGAAAAGACCGAGATGAGAAACGTCCGCCTCAACCGCATCGACGAACAGGCGGATGAGCCCTCGGCAACATTCTCTATGGACGGCACGACCGCCGTATTCACCATTCGAACCGGCGATAATCCCCAGCCCGCGGGACCCCAACCCGGCGCGATGCCTGGAATGCCGCCAAGACCGCCAGGCGGCAAATAAAAGATGAACATCAAATCACATTCACACAGGTGAACGGAAAAGGTTGGACATTGCACACCGCATCGTTCAGGAAGATACAGTTGAATATGACCCATTACCGGAATAAACGCGCGCGCATGTGGATGCGCCTGTTGTTGTGCCTGGCAGTCAGCCTGTGCATGCTACTTGTTGCAACGCCACAGGCGCAACAGCCAAGTGAATCCGCCTCGCCCCCCGTCACGCCCGTCCCTCCCGCGCCGGACAGCGGAGCGCCTGCGGCTCCGCCATCCCCGGACAATGCGTCGCCGCCCGTCCCCGGGACACCTGTTCCACCACCCTTCGCTGGCGGCATCCCCGCAGCCGACGCGCCAGGCGCGCCACCGCCGGATGCCGGCGCGCCTGACGCGTCAGCCGCAACGCCCGCACAGACACCCAGCACTCCCAATCCCGAACGTGTCACGGCAGTGTTCACGGAAACTCCAATCGAACGCGTCGTGGGCCCGCTGTCGCAGCGTTCGGGCAAAACCATCGTCGCCCGCGGCAAAACCAGCGGCCAGCGCGTCACCGTCATCGCCCGCGAGGAACCCATCGAACGCGTGCTCGACCGCATCGTCAACAGCAAACCCAACTGGCTCTGGTACAAGCCCGATGACCAGCCCAACACCTATGAAATCTGGGACCAGGAATCCTTCCGCGCCGAAGTGCTGCCCAAACAGGTGCGCCAGAAAGTCTTCGTCCCAAGGGAAATCACCGCCGAAGAAGCCTTCAAGGCCATTCAGGGCGTGCTCACACCCAACATCGGCGCCGCCAGCTTTGATCCGCGCTCTAACAAGGTCATCGTCACCGATCTGCCTTACGTGCTGGAACTGATTCAAAGGCTCATCGACCAGATCGACGTCAAGTTCATCACCAGAGTCTTCTACATCCAGCACGCTGACATCAACACGATCGCCGAAAAACTGAGCAATATGAAAAGCCCGGCGGCGCCCGCGCCCGAAGTCGATGAGCGAACACACCAGATCATCGTGCGCGACCGCCTCGACATCATCCGCCAGATGGACCTCATCGTCCAGACGCTCGATATCGGTCCCGAGATGCGCGTCTATGATCTCAATAATCTCGAATTCGAGGGAGCGGGACAGCAGGACATCGAGGACGCCATCCAACAAATACTCACCCCCAACGCCTATTACAAAATCAACGTCCAGGCCGGAAAACTCATCGTCCAGGACGTGCCGGAGGTTCAGGAAAAAATCGAAAAAATCCTCCAAGCGTTCGACCAGCCGGCCAAACAGGTGTGGATCGAGGCTGAAATTGTCGAAACCGAGTTCCGTGAGGGATTCGATTACTCGATCAACTGGACACTCAGTAAGGACCTTTTCAGCTCGGTCATCGACGGTTTGACAGGACATTCGGCCGACGGCAAGACGGCCGGCTCCGTGCCCGTCGGCTCGCTTTACAGCGGCCTTTTCACAGATTATACTTCCGGCGATCCCGTGAAATCCGCCGCCGCGCTCGATCAATTGAAAAACACATTGGGCTTCGTCAATTTCCAAAACGAGTTCCCGTTTGCCACGGTTGGAGGCGAGGGCATCGACGCCAGCTATCTCTCCAAAAATGCCTTCATCAAACTGAAAGCCGCCATGACCGACTCGCGCACTCGCATCTTGCAGCAACCGCGCGAACTGGTGAAAAACCAGAAGGAAGCCGTGTTCAGCGTCGGCCAGAAAGTCGCCTATTTCACAGGCGGCGTCACCATCGCGAACAACAGCCAGACCCTGGCGCCCAACCAGCCGCAATTGCAGTTCATCCAAGTGGGTCTGGATATCACCATCGATCCAACCATCAACAACAACGGCCTGGTTGAGATGAATGTCGAGGTGCGCAACAACTCCGCCAAAATCGTCTCGCGCACGTTCGGCGGACAACCCTACGACGCACCCGATGTCTATAACCAGGAATTGCAGTCGACGATGATCATCCCCAGCGGCGAAACCCGTGTCATCGGAGGACTCATCACCGAGGGAAAATCCGAGTCGCGCGCAGGCGTGCCCTACCTCGTGCGCATACCCGTGATCGGTCCCGCCCTCTTCGGCAGCTATAAAAAACCCGAAAGCGACAACGGGCGGCGCAATCTCCTCATCTTCCTCACTCCGACCATCGTCGTCGAGAAACCGCGCGATATATTGAAATACAGTGGCAAGATCATCATGGATGGCGCCGATGCCGCCGACGACCTGACAACCCCGTCGCCAACGCTCAGCGACACCATTCTCCAACCCATGCCCATCGAGTCGCAATTGCCCGGTTACCAGCCGCCGCCGCGAAAAAGCAAATCCGCGACTCAGACCGCGCCATCGAAACTGACCATGCCTCCGCCCGCTCCGGAAATATCACCCGAAACCGAAACCGCGCCACCGCCCCAGGAAACGACGAATCAGCAAACCTCTCAGGAAAACGCCGGCGAACTTCAGCGCATTCGCATCGAGGAGAAAGAAGTGACAACCGGCCCGATGTCGATGCAGCGCATGCCGGCGCCCAGGGGCGCCCTGACTGGCAACGCATCCGGCACACCTGGCGCGCCGAGCACAGGCCCCAGACCTCCCGGCGGCGGACCGCCCACCCTTGGAACCGTGGCCACACCGGGCGTGTTCACGACGCCGCAAAGCGTCAACGTCTCCCCGCCATCCCCGCCATCAACAACAACCGAAACAAAATTCTGAGCAACGGACGCCAGGATGTTATTTGTCTTTCGCGAAGTATGAGCGGTACCGCGGCAGCGAGCGCAGGACGGTGTCGCAGACTTTCTGGCGCATGGTCATGATGCTGGGCTTGCGCTTGGGCGCCGATGCGTCATTGGGAAAAACGCGGTTGGTGAAAAACACGATATAGGTTTTGGTTTTCTTGTCGAGCCACAGGAAGGTGCCCGTGTAGCCCGTGTGGCCGATGATGAGCGTGCCGGTGGTGTTGTTAAGGCGCGTGGCGTAGGGTTTGCGGTCGTAGGTGTCCCACCCGAGCGCCCGCGTTTCCTTGAGCGAGGGGGGCGTCTGGACACTCGTCATGAGGCGCACGGTTTCGGGGTTGAAAATCTTTTTACCGTCGAGCGCGCCTTCGTTAAGGATCATTTCGCAGAATCGCGCCGCGTCGGGCGCCGTCGCGAACAAACCCGCGTTGCCCGGGCAGTGTTGCGCGGCGGTGTGGTAATTGGCGATGGGGTCGTGCACCTCCCCCCGCAGCATTGTGCCGTTATTGTAAAGGATCGTCGGCGCGCAGCGCTTTGCTTGTTCGGGCGTAAGCGCATAAGCCGTGTCGGTCATTTCCAGCGGCCCCCACACCCGCCGCTTGAGCAGCGTGTCCATGCGTTCCCCGCCCGACGTCTCGACGACCCGCGCCATCGTCTGCATGTTCAGGCAACTGTAGGTCATGCTCGTGCCCGCCTCGTAGAGCGGCTTGAGAGAGGCATAATGGCGGATGAGCGCGTCGGCGGGGGCTTCGCCCTGATGGCGCTTCTTCTCCACAACCGAGGTCGTCTCGTAAGGTTTCAGCCCCGAGGTGTGCGTCATCAGGTGGCGCACCGTCACATTCTGTTTGCCGTTGGCCTCGAAACCGGGAATGGCCCGCGAAACCTTGTCGTCAGGCGAAATTTTACCGTCCTCCACGAGCAGCATCGCCGCTGTCGCCGTCCCCATGACTTTTGTCACCGAGGCAAGGTCGAACATTGTGTTGAACGCCATTTTGGGCGAGGTGGTGTCATAGGTCTGCCGCCCGCTGGCTTTTGCCCACAGGATTTTGCCGGGCTGACCAACGATGAGCACCGCCCCGGGGAACACATGCTCGCGGATGCCCCGCGCCATGAGCAAATCCAGCGCCTTGAGTTTTGGCGTTTCTGTCTCTTCCATCTTTGCGTATCCCGCCACCGCGGCAGCGGCGCATGCCAGGGCAAAAATCAAAATCCTTCCACTCGGTGCAAACAGTATCATGACAGCTCCTTTGGAATGATATACAGTACTATATATAGCTCTAATAGCAGACGCCCGCAAAATAATGAGAGGCAATTCGGGTAGGATTATTGACATGAAACGCACCCATATCAAAGGGCGGGCCGTGAGCCTGCGCGGCAATGACATCGACACGGACAGAATCATCCCGGCGCGCTACCTGCGGTGCGTCGTCTTCGACGGGCTGGGCGGGCACGCTTTCAAAGATGACCGCGAACAATTGCGCGCCAAAGGCCGGACCCATCCCTTCGATCACCCGGATTTCGCGCAAGCCGAGATTCTGCTGGTGAATAAGAATTTCGGCTGCGGCTCCTCGCGCGAGCACGCGCCACAGTCCATCGCGCGGTGGGGCAAGGGCATCAAGGCCATCGCCGGCGAAAGTTTCGCCGAGATATTCTTCGGCAACTGCGTGGCCTTGGGCATCCCCTGCGTGACCGTGAGCGAGGCCGGCATCGATGAGCTGATGACCGCCAACGAGGCGGACCCCGCGCGCGAATTCGCGCTCGATCTCGAAACGATGACTCTGACCTGTCAGCCTTCGGCGGACGCGGCGGAGCGCGCCAAACCCCTCGCGATCAAAGTGAGCCTGCCCGCGGGCCCGCGCCAGCAATTCATTAGGGGTCGCTGGGATTCCGCGGCAGAACTGCTCGATGCGAAAAATGAGGTCGCCGCCGCCGCCGCGAAGCTGCCTTATTTCAGCAACTGGAGATGACCCGCGAATCGCCACACCACGGATTCATGACAAAAGAATTGTTTAAACGCGGACGATGGCGGGCCAGCGTCTTCCAGCTTTTCATCATCAGTTTCATCATGCCCCTGCTTGCCGGCGCCCCGGCGCCCGCGCAGTCACAGAACAGCGGCGACGCCCGCCGGCAACACGCGCCTTCGGTTGTGGCGACAATGGCCCCAAGCGACGAAATGCTGACGCACCTCATCAGGTTGCGATCGCGCGCGCGTAATTTTACCTCACAATGGGGCTGGGAGAACAACCGGTCGATCGTGGAGGGTTTCAGCGCGGACATGGGCGGGGGACGCATCACCGCAACGTGCCGCATCGACTGGTACAAACCGCGGGAGGCCCACCGCGCACGGGTCGAGTTTGCCAGCGTCGATCTGCGCGCGCTGCTCACCGCGCTGGGAATTCAATTCAACGGGCGCGTGGAGGCGCCCGTGACAGGAACGCTCGATTTCCGCTGGCGCGGCCTGCGCCTGCGCGAAATCAAAAGCACGCTCGACGGCACCGCGTCGATGCGGCTGGGCGCGGGAACAGCCGGGAACATGGCCATACTCGATTATCTCGCGCGCGTCAGCGGCATCGGCAGCCTCCGCCAGATCCAGATTGACGACGGCCTCCTTGAGGGCGAGTGCAAGTCCGGCGTTCTTGAGGTGAAATCGGCCGGGGTGAACGGCCCGCAGATGCGCATCCGCGCGCGCGGCCGCGTCGAACTGGCAAGCGAGAACCTCAGTGCGCTCGTCGAACTCAGCGTGACCCCGTCCCTCGCGGCGCAATCTTTGTTTCCCGAAATCGGCGCGCTCCTCGAATTCATGGCCCGCGGCGGCAGGGAGCAAAACAAGGAGGGCTTTGTGGACATCCCCTACACCGCCGCCTTCGGCGGCACGCTCGCCAAACCGCAATTCCTCCCCGGCGGATTCCCCCCCGAAAAACAATAACCCCAAATCTTCGCCCCAGACGCCCGCGCGCCGCCGCCTCGTTCTTCTTCCGTGGTTGTCCGCATGATGGCGTACTCGCTGACCGGTTTCCTGCGTCAACGGCGCCGTCGCTGAAGTTGGGCTAATCGCCTGACACCGATCGCGCGCAGGCCTCAATGCGCCGCACGGTCTCAGTGCGGCCCAGATACCACATGCAGTGAAACAAAGGCGGCGAGGCGGTGCGCCCTGTCAGCGCCAGACGCATGGGCTGCGCGGCCGCGCCAAGCTTGTGACCGCCCGCTTCGCTCCACGAGCGCAACGACTCCTCCATCGCGGCACACCACTGATCGGCAGCCGCTGATGATTCGAGTTTCGGGTCATGCGCCGAAGACAGCGCCCGATCCCACGAGTCGTCAATGTGTTTTGCCGTCGCGCGCAGGAACTCAACCTTTTCCGGAGCGCCCAGCAGCTTCTTCACGGCCTTTTCGTCATATCGCGCGGGCGCGCGGAAGAAAAAATCGAGGATTCCGCCAAAATCGTTCAGCGTGCGCGTTCGCTCGGTCGCGAGACCGATGACGCCGTCCAGCCATTCGCCATCACTGAGCGCCGGATTGCGCACCACGGTATGCGGGTCAAAACCCTCCGGCCCCCCCCCGAACTGTTCGCGAAGCAGCGGTTCAACAAGGGCATGCAAACGCTCCTTCGGCGTCCGGCGTATGTGCATGCCGTTCATCCACATAAGCTTTTCGTGGTCAAAAACGGCGGGACTTTTATTGATGCGGTCGAGCGAGAACCGGGCAATGATTTCGTCCATGGACATGACTTCGTTGAACTCGGCCTCGGACGGCGCCCAGCCCAGCAGCGCCAGAAAGTTCACGAGCGCCCCCGGCAGAATGCCCATCTCGCGGAACCGCATGACGCCCGTGGCGCCATGACGCTTGCTGAGTTTCTGCTTGTCGGCGCCGAGAATCATCGGCAGGTGCGCAAACCGCGGCCGTGCGGCGCCCAGCGCCTCATAAATAAGAATCTGCTTGGACGTGTTCGAAATGTGGTCCTCGCCGCGGCAGATATGCGTGATGCCCATGTCGATATCATCGATGACATTCGTGAAATTGTAAAGCGGCGAACCGTCGCCGCGCGCGATGACAAAATCGCCGATCGTGTCAAGCCGAACCTCGATCCGGCCATAGACCAGGTCGTCAAATGCGACCGCGCCCTCTTCGGGCGCGCAAAACCGGATGACGCATGGCGCCCCCGCGGCTTCCATCCGGCTCGACTCCTCCCCGGAGAACATCCCGCGGCGATAGGCGAAAATCGCGCCCTTGCGGCGCGCATCCTCACGCATCGCGTCGAGCTTGTCCTTCGGGCAATAACACCGGTAGGCGCGCCCCATGTCGAGCAGCCGATGGAGATACTCCCGGTGAATGCCGGCGCGGCGCGTCTGGTATTCGATCGGCTCGTCGGACATGAGACCCAGCCACTCAAGCGACTCGATAATCTGGCGCGTGGCATCTTCCGTCGAGCGCTCAAGATCCGTGTCTTCGATGCGCAAAAGGTATGTGCCGCCCGTGTGGCACGCGTAAAGCCAGTTGAACAGCGCCGTGCGCGCGCTGCCAACATGCAGAAATCCCGTAGGGCTGGGCGCAAAACGCACCCTCGGTTTATCATTCTTATCAGGCATGCCTCATGATACCAAAATCATATTTGTTTGTCCGTGTTCGTCCGCAGGCCGCCGCCTCGTTCTTCGTCCGTGTTTGTCCGTGGTCGTCCGTGCTTGTCCGTGCTTGTCCGTGTTTGTCAGGGGGGGGCGTGTTCTCTGTGTCTCTTGCGCCACAGGCGCGCTCTTTGAAAAACTCAATGGCGCAGCGCAGGGCGGCGATGTCGATGGTTGCGCCTTTGCACGGACCGGCTGGGCGCTTATTGGGAATGGCAATCACAGGGATGTGCTCGCCCGCGTCACGGATGCCGGTGACAAGGTCGCGCTCACAGGCAATGGCGATGATGGCGCCCGGACGCGTACCGGCAACGCGTTGACGGGCTTGGACGCCATTGGGCGCGATGAAGAAATCACATCCGTGTTCCCGCGTCATCTCCTGGATGAGCGCGAATGTGTCGCGGTCAAGACACCGCGGCGCAAGACACAGGATGCGGCCGTTGCGGATGCGGCGCGGCGCGGCGCGCGTGAGTTCGTTGTTCATCGCGATCAGCGACGAGCCAAGCCGGTCGCGCGACAAACCCGTTTTTTCAGTGAAAAACACAATGATCCCGAATGTTCTGATGAATCTTTGCGCAGCATATTCCGACAACCACACAGGCCGCTTGAGCCACAGGGCGCAGGCTGCGGAACCCCAAAAAAACACAAAGATCACAAGGACCATCATCAGACCCCCGGCAATGACAGCGCCCCAAAGCCAATGATGGGCGGCCACGAGCGGATGAATCGCCCATGCCGCAAGGCATAACAACAGATAAATCACCGCAAAAACGGATAGGATAATGATCAGGTATAACCACTTGGATTCATTGATGAATCCCTCGTGTGCCTCGATGTTGCCGTCCCAGCCGTGCCACTCATGGCCCAGTTTGCGGTCTTTAAGGTTGCTTTCAAAGCTCATGAATCAGCCGCCGTCACAAGTACGTATTCCATGCCCCTTCGGCCATGTGCAGACCTTCGGGGACGGGGACAAGGATAAGAAAAAGGATGAGGAACGCGAGATATCCGAGAAGCCGGCGCGCGGGATCGATGGGCGTGATGTCGTCGAGGGGAGGAACTCCGCGAGCGCCCGCCAGAAAGAACACAATGATGGCGAAAAGCAACAAGCCTGGATAGACAAAGACAGCAAGCAGAAAAAGCATCCACATCGATACGGTGCTGATGATCTTGCCTGCGCGCTGGCCAAACATGGCATGGACGATGTGGCCGCCATCGAGCTGCCCGATGGGCACGAGGTTGAGCGCCGTCACCAAAAGCCCCAGCCACCCCGCGAAGGCCAGAGGGCTGAGAATCAGCGAATGCCCCGTGGCTAACCTCTCCCCCAGCGCAAACTGACACAGGATGGACATCAGAATCGAGGACTCGGGCTGCAACCCAGGACGCGCGTGCAACATGAGCTGCAAGGGATTCTCCGAGATGATCTTCGAATCCTTCAGCCCGATGATGAGAGCCGGAATGGCCGCCAGCAAACCCGCGATCGGCCCCGCGATGGATACATCAAACATCGTGCAACGGTGTTCGCTGGGGGATTTCATCTGGATGAAAGCGCCAAAGGTGCCCAGCCCAAACGGCACGGGAATGAAAAACGGCGGCGTGACATTCATGCCATAGCGTCTTGCCGTGAAGTAATGCCCCAGTTCATGAAAACCGAGGATGAGCATCAGCCCGAAGGAATAGGGCAGACCGGCCGTGAGCCGGGAGGGCTCACTCAAGGGATTCATGCCCGCATGCACGGCGCCCGCATAAGTTGTCGTGAGAAACGTGATGAAGAAGAGCAGCCAGTGCAGCGCGTAATTGGGGCGCCGGACTGGCGTCATGGCGGCGGCGGGCCGCGGCATCAGCACCACCGCCACGCGCAAGCCCTCGGCCTCCTGCAAAAACGCGCAACGATCCGTCCCCGCGAATTTCTCCTTCAAAAACTCAAACGCCTGCCGCGAGGTCATCCTCAGCGGGCCCTTGTACACCTCCAAACCCCGTTCCATGACCGCAAGCTTAATATCCACAACGTTCTGGACAACCAGATTCCAGTTTTCGGGCAGAATCGTGACCGGAAGGGCCTCATCCTTTTCCTCCTCCGCAAACGTTTGCTTCCGATGTTTGCCAGATTTCTCAGGCGCGCCAAGTATGGCCCATATGATCACAAACGCCAGTAAAAGAAATATCCAGAAAAGGGCTTTCCCAACCACAGGATGAAGCAGTGTGCGCACGAACAAAACATAAAGCAAAAACGTCAAAATCACGATGCAAACCAGAATGAGCGCCGATGCCGTGCCTCGCGGAAACATGCGCGGCAAACCGCGCGGCTGTGAAAAGGCTCGGTAAAACACCCTTTTCTTCAGACGATTAAAGTGATTCATGCCCATGTTTCTTCACAATCATACACAACTTCGGACTGGAGCCTGCGCCCGGATACCAAATTCATCTTGCGTTTTCATACAATTGGAAAAGACAAAATTCCTTACCTGATAACGAATTAGGGCATTAAAGAAAGTCTGGATATAATGAAATGATCATCGTTCTCCGGCCAGAAGCCACCGAAGAAGAACTGCAGCATCTGATTGATGTCATCACGGACGCGGGGCTGCAGGCTCATGTGTCCAAAGGTACCGAGCGCACCATCGTGGGGGCGATCGGCGACGAAAGCAAAATCCAGCTCATACCCTTTACGGCCATCCCCGGCGTGGAAAATTGCATACCCATCCTCAAGCCGTATAAGCTGGCGAGCCGGGAATTTCACCGTGAACGAAGCCGCATAAAAATTGGGGATATAGAAATCGGGGGGAACGAAATCATTGTTGCGGCGGGACCGTGCAGCGTGGAACCAAATGACACGCTCTTACAGACGGCGCGCGCCATCAAGGCGGCCGGGGCGAAAATGCTGCGAGGCGGCGCGTTCAAGCCCCGAACGTCGCCTTACGATTTCCCCGGACTGGGCGAAGAGGGACTGATGATGCTGTCCGACGCGCGCATGGAAACCGGGCTGGCCGTCGTGACAGAGGTCATGGACACGCGCGATGTCGAGATGGTTTACCGCTATGCCGACGCCTTCCAAATCGGTGCGCGCAATGCCCAGAACTTCAACCTCCTGCGAGAAGTCGGAAAGTTCGACAAGCCAGTCTTTCTCAAGCGCGGCATGAGCACGACCATCAAAGAATTCCTTATGGCCGCCGAGTATGTCATGTCGCAGGGCAACAAAGAGGTCATCATGGTCGAACGGGGAATACGCACCTTCGAGACCGCCACACGCAACACGCTCGACATCTCGGCCGTCCCCGTGCTCCATCACGAGACGCATCTGCCCGTTTTTGTCGATCCGAGCCATGCGACCGGCAACTTCCGTTACATCACCGAGTTGTCGCTGGCGTCCGTGGCGTGCGGCGCCGACGGACTGCTCATCGAAGTGCATCCCAACCCGGAAAAAGCCATGAGCGACGGCGCGCAGACTCTCAAGTTCGCCAAGTTCGAAATGCTCATGGATAAAATCAAACCTGTTGCGGCCGCCGTGGGCCGGAAGGTTTGATTCGCAAACATGTCTGGAACGCTTTTCAATAATGTGGCTGTTATCGGCGTGGGCTTGCTTGGCGGTTCACTGGCGCTGGCGCTGAAGGAGAAAAAGCTCTGCGGGCGCGTTACCGGCATCGGACGTTCGCAGACGCGGCTGGACGAGGCCAAACGCATGGGCGCAATCGACAAGGCCACGACAAGGCTTTCGTCGGGCATCGCAGATGCTGATCTTATTGTCATTTGCACGCCCGTCCAGCATATCATCTCGGTCCTGCCCGATGTCGTCCGCCATGCCAGGGCGGGCGCGCTCATCACGGAAGTCGGATCGACAAAAACCGGGATCGTGCGGACAGGCGAAGCTGTCGCGGCGCGGTCGCGCGCGTTCTTTGTCGGTTCGCACCCGATGGCCGGTACAGAAAAAATCGGCGTGCAATACGCTCAACCCGATCTCTTCAAGGGCGCAAACTGCTTCGTGACGAAAACCCCCGCCACGAATATGTCCGCTTTCGTGCGCGTATGCGACCTGTGGCGCGCGCTCGACATGCGCATCGTCATCTCCAGACCCGAACGCCATGACCGTCTTGTCGCGCTCGTTTCGCATCTGCCTCATCTCGTCTCGGTCGCGCTCGTGAACGCCATCGACGGGTTCCAGGAGGACAAGAACCTTATCAAGGGCATCATCGGCAACGGATTCCGCGACACGACGCGCATCGCGCACGGCAACGCGGCGATGTGGGAGGAAATCAGCGCCGAGAACACCGACGAGATCGGCGCCACGCACGCGGCATTCAACAAAGCCCTCGAGGAAATCATGACCGCCGCCAGCAGCGACAAGCGCAAACTGAAAACCCTCTTTGAAGCCGCAAGCAATTACCGCGAATTCTTCGATGAATGATTCGCAAAAAGCCGTCTTCTTCACCGAGAAGCCTCGTCGCTGGAAAACCTTCGTCGGGATAATCCGGCTCGCGCTTCTTGTCCTCATCACGGTCGCCATCGTTGTTTCATTCGCCATCCTCTCCCCAACCAATCTCGAACAACCGCGCCTTGAAGCCGAGAAAAGCGCCTACCAGCAGATACTCGATCCGGACAGACTCGCCATCCTGGAGCACGAGGCAAACCTCGACTTCAATCGGTTGCGCAATCGTCTGCCCCGCGAGGCGGAACTCACCTATGACAGACAGATTGCCTCCTCGCCCGTCGACGCGCTCCCGCTTGTCCGGCCGATCCGATCCGCATTTCTTCAGGATGATGGCGATCACGCCTGGTACTCGCTTCTCACCCGCATCGACAGCCTGAACCTCGTCTTCCCCAGATGGCTGTTCACCCCGGACGAGGGCGACACCGTCAGCGAACAGCTCGACCAGCGGGCGTTGCAGTTGTTGCGCGTGTATCGCACACCCATCGTCCCTGTAATCACGGACAATATGGAAGGACGGCGCGACGCAGGCAACATCAGCCGGATCATGGACGAGCCGGAGAGCCAACAGCGTTTTATCTCAAGTATCCTCGAAATCCTCCGGCGCGAAAAGTTCTCCGGCGTGATTATTCACTTCCCCGATCTCGGCAAGGACGACGATCCGGATTTGGCCATCTTCCTGAAAGAGCTCGCGGCGGCGTTGAAGCCCGAAGGATTTCTCGTCGCGGCGAGCCTTTCGCCCCGTCAGTGCAAATCACATCTTCCGGAAATCGCCGAAACCGCCGACTTCGTCGTCCTCTTGGCGCACGACCTCCATACCGCGGACAGCGCGCCGGGGCCCATCTCCCCGCTGTCATGGGTTCGAGACACCGTCGACCAAGTGCTCCGGCACGTTCCACGGGAAAAACTCGTCGTTTCCGTCGCGACCCACGGCTACGATTGGCCGGATGAAGAGGCCGGCCGCCTTGTGAGCTGCTCTGAGGTGATCGTGAACGCCAAGGATGCAGAGATGAGCGTGACATTCAACGCAAACGATTCAGCCATCCATACCTCCTACCTCGACGCAAAACGACTGCCCCACGAAGTCTGGTGTGCCGATGCCGTCACGGCGTTCAACACGCTGCGTCTTGCCGCGGACCGCCAGGTTGCCGGAGTCGTCCTGTCACGCCTCGGAGGCGAGGACGGACGAATATGGAGTTTCTACCACCGGCAGATGTCCGCCGAGTCCCTGCAGAATGAGCCGGTCCCGCTCCCGCTCCTTGAAAAACCCTCTGTGTCCTCCGACATCGACTACGTGGGGGCGGGAGCGATCTTTGAAGTTGTTTCCCGCCCCGCCCCGGGCCGCATCGCCCTGCAAGACGACCCCGAACATCAGACAATCAGCGCCGAGCAATACTTGGAACTTCCCAGCCCTTTCATCGTGCGCCGATACGGCAATCAGCCAAAAAAAGTTCTTCTGAGCTTCGACGACGGCCCCGACCAAATTTACACACCGCAAATTCTCGATATCCTTGACCAAGAGGAGGTGAGGGCAACCTTCTTCATCATCGGCATCAACGCCCAGAAAAACCTCGAGATCGTGCGCCGCATGTTCGACGAGGGCCACGAGATCGGCAATCACACCTTCACCCACCCCGACCTCTCCAAGGTGAGCAGCCAGAGGGTTGGCTTCGAATTGTCAGCGACACGACGCCTTATCGAGTGTGTGACCGGCCGCTCCACCGTGCTCTTCCGTCCGCCATTCCATGCCGACTCCGAGCCGGAGAGGGCCGTCGAACTCCTTCCCGTGCTCGAGGCGCAGAAACAACGCTATCTCACCGTCGGCGAGTCCGTCGACCCGCGCGACTGGGAACCGTTGGTCACCACGAGGCAAATCCTTGAGAGGATTGCCGCGGAGGAGAGCCTCGGGAACGTAATCCTCCTTCATGACGCCGGCGGCAAGCGCGCCGAGACCGTCAAGGCGCTCCCCGAAATCATCAAACATTTCAGGGACAAAGGATGCAAGTTCATGACGGTCGCCGAGGCCATCGGCAAGACCCGCGACGACGTCATGCCGCCTCTCGGAAACCGGACCGACCGGATACTTGCAGCCTTCAATTGGCAAGTCGCCAAACTCCTTGCATGGGGCGCTTGGATGCTCTCCATCCTCTTTCTCGCCGCCATCGCACTCTCGATCGTACGGATGGTCGCAATCGCGATCCTCGCCTTTATCCAGAAAAATCGTTCCGCCCGGGATACTGCCAGGGAATCCGCGGAACGACCCTTCGTCAGCGTGATCATTCCCGCCTGCAACGAGGAGGTGACATGCGCCTCGACCATCCGCACGCTTCTCGCGGGCGATTACCCGGAACTTGAGATCGTCTTCGTCGACGACGGTTCACACGACAGGACCGCCGAAATCGTCCGCCAGACATTTCAGGACGATACGCGCGTTTGCCTGATCACAAAGCAAAACGGCGGCAAGGCCTCGGCGCTCAACTATGGCGTCGCTCGCGCAAAGGGCGATTTCCTCGTCTGCATAGATGCCGACACGCAACTCGCACCCAACGCGGTCAGCGAGTTGATGCGCGGTTTCTCCTCCCCCGAAGTCGTCGCGGTCGCGGGAAACGTCAAGGTGGGAAATGAGGGTAACATTCTGACCCGCTGGCAGGCGATCGAGTACATCACCAGCCAGGGGTTCGACCGCCGGGCCTTCGACCTCCTCAATGCGATCATGGTCATTCCGGGCGCCATCGGCGCCTTCCGCAAGGACGCCGTCATGAGGGCAGGCTGCTTCTCCGTGGATACCCTGGCCGAGGACTGCGACCTGACGGTGCGCCTTCTCCGTAGGGGAGGGATCGTGCGCTACCAAGCCGGCGCCATCGCCCGCACCGAAGCCCCCGAGACTCTCCACTCATTCATTAAACAACGCTTCCGCTGGACATTCGGCATCATGCAAACCGTCTGGAAGCACCGTGACGCGGCCTTCAGCTTCCGCTACAAGGGCTTGGGCCTTGTGGCTCTTCCCAATGCCATCCTCTTCCAGTTCGGTCTGACCCTCATCGCGCCAATCGCCGACATTGGCATGATCTTCTCCCTTGCCGCGGGATTCTGGCGCGATACGCTCGGCTACTACCTTGTGTTCACGCTGGTCGACATCCTCGGCGCCGCTCTCGCCTTCTACTTCGAGCGGGAGCGGATGCGCCGGCTCTGGCTCATTATACCACAGCGTTTCGTCTACCGCCAGATCATGTACATCGTCCTCTTTAAGTCGCTGCTCGCGGCCATCCGGGGAAGCCTCGTGGGCTGGAATCTTCTGAAAAGGACGGGACACGTCAGTCAGCCGTCAGCCGATAAAGGAGCACAGGCATGAATGCCATCCGCTTCAGCCTTCAACTCGCGGTTCACATCGCCGCCGCGATCATCCCCGCCCGAAACGCCCATCCGGTTGATGCCATACCCGTCGACATCACCATCGAAACGCGAGCGAAACCGCTGAATACTTTTGTCCCGGACCAGGCACTCGGCGGAACATTCGACGGACACTCGCGCAACGAAACTCTCCCGCTCTTCTCCCCGGTGAACATGGAGGAGATGAAGGGAGCGGGCCTCAGAGCAATCACATATCGCCTCCGGACCGAACTCGCCATTCAGACCTGGCACTGGAATCAAAACGGCAAATTCAGTGGTCCGGAACACAATCAAGGCTACTGGGTCTCGGACCCCGCGCCGGGTCCGCCGCTCGGCATCACCCACGGCTATCGGCTGCCGCGGCGCGGCTCCTCATCCGACCAGGCAGACGACGACGGGTTCTCGCGCATACTCGACGACAATCCCGCCACGTTCTGGAAGAGCAACCCTTACCTCGACGAGCGCTTCACGGGCGAGCCCAACTCGCGCCACCTGCAGTGGATCGCCATCAGGCTCGATAAGGTCACATCCATCGACGCCTTGGAGATCATGTGGGGCTTTCCCCATGCAACCAGTGTCACACTCCAGTCCTCGCTCAGCTCAAAGGATTTCGACTATATGAAACCGGGAGACTGGCAGACTCTGGACATTACGGTTCCCGCTCCGCAGGGCGGGCGGCAAATCATCCGGTTCGGCCGGACCGTCGAGGCGATCCAGTGGCGTATCCTCATGCTCCCGGGACCGGCGACCACCAGCCCGCTGGAAGCCGATCCGGCGTGCGCGGACATCCGCGACTGCCTCGGTTGCGCTGTTCAGGAAATCCGCCTTGGGCGTCTGCGTGACGACGGCGAGATCGAGGACATCCTCGCTCACTCGCGGCGCGGCGACAGACAGACCCGGATCTGTGTCTCCTCCACCGACCCGTGGCACCGCGACCGCGACCTCGACTCGAACGCCGAACAGGCCGGCTGGGATCTGATTTACAAGTGTCCGCTCGTCGAGCGGCGGCCCATGCTTGTCTCGTTTGGGTTGCTCTACGACACGCCGGAAAATGCCGTGAATGCCCTGAAATACCTCAAGACGCGCGGCTACCCCATCGCCGGCATCGAACTGGGCGAGGAACCGGACGGTCAGTTTACCGAACCCGGGGACTACGCAGCCCTGTACCTCCAGTTTGTCGACGCGCTGCGCAACATTGATGCCGGCGTGAAGATTGGCGGACCAAGTTTCCAGACCGAGTACAATGAGGACAAGCCCTTCCGCACGGCCCCCGACCCGGAGTCGTGGTACTCGCAATTCATAACATATTTGAAAAGCCGGAGCCGTGAGAAGGACTTCCAGTTTTTTAGTTTCGAGTGGTATCCTTTCGACAGCGTCTGCAAGCCGGCGGCGCCGCAGATCGTCCAGAGCGCCGATCGGCTCAAAGGCATTCTTAACGAGTGGAAACTCGACGGCCTGAGCAGCGCAATCCCATGGATAATCACCGAGTACCATTACTCCCGCTTCGGCGGACAGGCGGAGATGGATATGGAAGGCGCGCTCATCTGCGCCGAGGTGGCGCCGTTATTCCTCTCGATCGGCGGAGATCGGGCCTACTTCGACCAACTCGAGCCCGGAACGATGGTGCGCGGGCCCGAGTGCGCAAGCTGGGGGAATCAACTCATGCTCCTCGCGGACGACAACGGCCAACTGCGCGGCAAGCTTGCGGCATACTGGGCGATGCAGCTCGTCGCCACGCGCTGGGTGGAAGCCGGGGAGCGCACGCACGAGATCTACCCGGTACAGTGCAGCCTCGATCCCGCTGTAGAGAAGGGACGCCTCTCTGTCTTCGCAGTGAAAAGACCCGACGGCCTGTGGGGATTGCTTCTCATCAACAAAGACCCCGACAAGTCCTTGCAGGCGCGGCTTGCGTTTGACTACGAGGAAGCGAACTCGCAACTCACCCGAAAACCGCTCACACTCGACCAATTCTCTCGCGAGCAATACGAGTGGCGCCCGCAGGGGGAGAACGGATACCCGTCACGATCGCTCCCGCCCCAGCGGAGCGTGGTGGCAGGCTCATCCGTCAACCTGCCGCCATACTCGGTTTCTGTTGTCCTCATCGATGTCCGTCCGGACTGACAAACCCGTCAGTACTTGTCCGTACTTGTCCGTGTTCTCCTGACGAATGAACAATCACGAAAGGCAGCGCTGCCAGTAGTTGGCCAGTTCATTGTCAGGACCGGGCGCTGAAGGATTGGATTTGTCGGGCGCGAAAGAGGGATCGATAATCCATCGCGCCAGGGCTGCCCCCGCCCGCTGACCGCCAAAATGATCCATGACATAATCGCGCGCCGCAGCGCCAAGAGCGGGCAAACCGCCGCTTTTTGCCTCCGCATCGATGAGCGCGCGCGCAAGGTCCGCGCCGTCATTAACGCGAAACGGCAACACATATCCCGCCTGTGCCAGCTCCCCGGTCAGCTCCGTCAGGTTTGTCGAAACAACCGGCTTGCCCGCCGCCATGAAGTTTACCACCCGCGTCCGGCTGCCAAGTTCCGCCTCATAACTGAAACGGTCGACACTGAGACCGATGTCGCACGAGGCGTACAGCTTTCTGATGCTGGCCAGCGGCTGCCAGTCCATGACGTGCACGGCATGGATCGCGTCCGCCTTGCGGATCCCGTCAAGAAACTCCGTGTAACTTCGCTCGTCGTAGCCCGCGATTTTACCCCCAACGATCATAAAACGCATGTTCGGGCGCGCCTTCACCGCCTCGGATATGCCGCGAACAAGCGATGCCGTGTCCATCCATGTGTTGAAGCTTCCGCACCACATGACGGTGAAGTTGGGATTGGGCGCGGGCGCGGCCGCCGCGGACGGCGCGTCTTCCGGAAACAAACCATACGGAATCGTATGAACAAAATCACGGCCGCTCGTGTGACGGTTCAGCCGCCCCGCCGCGCCAAGCTGGCCGATAAGACAGAAACGCTGGCGGCCGCTCAGCGCCGAAATAACGTCCGATTGCAGAAGCGCCGGCATCAGCAACTTCCAGACATGGTGATACCGCGTGTCGTTGGCGTCCTTTTCTGACGGAAACAATTCCGCCTTGGTCTGGATTTCAGCAATGGGATCGCCAAAGATGTCGGCCCAGAAGGGGGCGCTGAAAACCCGCGCAAAGCCGGCAGCCGTCGAACATGGCTGCAACGACGCGCATCCGATCACGGCGCTCACTGCTTCGGGATACGCAAAATCATGCTGGGCCATGCGGTCCGGCAGCGCGATGAACTCCCCGTATTGAAGCGGCACATAGGTGATTTCCGGCGCGCCGCCGCCTGCGCTGACCGAAAATGTCAGACTTCGCCCGGCGGCGTCATCGCGCCGTTGCTGTTCAAGACCGTAAACGATGATTTCCGGGAACGCGCCGCCGCGGCAGACAAGGGCACGCACAACGGTTTGCGTGATCTGCCATGTGCGCGCTCCCGGCGCCATGACGGCATGGTAGGGTTCGCATGGCATCGGCCCCGCGCCAAAGATGACAACAGGAGACGGCATCTCACGAATACCACCGGTAACTGTGCCGGTAATAATAAACCGCCACAACAATGAAAACAGCCGCCGGAACCAGGCCGGCCGTGTAAGGCGATATGGAACCGGTGTGGCCCATCGCCCGCAAGAACGCCGCCAACCCGTAATACGCGAACGCCCAACTGATGCCATAACCGAAAATCGTCATGACTGTGCCTTGGCGTGTCCGCACAGCACAGAAAAATCCGATGACCATGATGATCAGAATCCCCATCGGGAACGTGATCTTGAGAATCAGATCCGTCATGAAAGCATACGCGGGCTGGCGGCGTTCGGTGAGAATCCTGATGTGCCTGCGAAGCTCGGAGAAATTCATCTCCTCCGGATTTTTCTTCTGCGCCAGCAGATCGGGCAGATCCTCCTCGAGGTTGACGGTCTGATCGCCCTCGTATTTCATGAACGACACCAGGCGCCCCTGCTCATCGAGGTCCCAGATGCGCGGATTCCTGAACACCCATTCAGATTTCCTGTTCGCAGGATCGTTCGAAACAAACTCGGCGCTTTCGGCTTCCATGCGGCGTTTGACACTCGTGAAGTCGTCATTCATCTGGTAAATCTGGGGGCGGTACATTTTCTTGTCGCGCAGGGAATACAGCCGCATCACATAAAACCGGTTCTGGCGTCCGCGCTGGAAGACGTCGCTCTCGGTGGTGATCTTCATCTCCGCCTTGGCGTCAATGTAACGTTTTTCGAGAAATCGCGCCCGCTCGTCAAGCTGGGGGATGCAATATTCGTTCAGGATCAGCGTGGCGGCGAAAATGATCAGGCCGCCGAACACGATGGGCGCGGCAATGCGCACCGAAGGAACCCCGCTGGTCATCATGGCCAGGGTTTCATTGTTGCGCGCAAGCGTGCCCACCGAGAACAGCACCGCCAGCATCGACGCCATTGGAACAACCTGGATAAGTTTGCCCGGCAAATCGCATGTGAAATAAAGCGCGGCCATGCCGACCGGCGTGCTATTGGCCGCCATGCTCTGAAACTTGTCAAAAATCGTGGCGACCAGCAAAAGCAGGGCGCAAAAAGCGATGACCGCGAAAAACGAAATCGCGAACTCCGTGAAAAGATAACGGTCAATGATCAGTATGCGCGGACAAGACCGGATCAAAAGACCGCCCGCCTCGTTCTTCGTCCGTGCTTGTCCGTGTTCTCCTGCATGATCAGAAAAACTTGTCGATGGTCATGCAACCAGACTTGTTGAAAGCCTCGGCCACCGGCTGGCATGTGAGTATTCCGTTGACTGTGTTCACGCCCTCGGCCAGCGCCGGGTCGTTTTTCGCGAAATTCGGGAATCCTTCATTGGCGATCTTGAGCGCGTAAGGCAGGGTGACATTGGTCAGGGCGTAGGTCGAAGTGCGCCCCACAGCGCCTGGCATGTTGGCCACACAGTAATGCACAATCCCGTCCACAATGTAAACCGGTTCGGCGTGGGTTGTCGGCCGGGAGGTTTCGACGCAGCCCCCCTGGTCAATCGCCACATCCACAATCACCGCGCCGGGCTTCATCGTGGAAAGCATGTCGCGCGTGACGAGCCGCGGCGCGCGCGCGCCAACGACCAGCACGGCCCCGATGACAAGGTCCGCCTCGCGGACATAGTGACGGATATTGTCCTCGTTGCTCATCACCGTGATGACATTCGGCGGCATGATGTCCGACAGATAGCGCATGCGGTCGAGCGAGATATCCAGAAGCGTCACGCGCGCGCCAAGTCCGGCTGCTATGCGGGCCGCGTTTGTGCCGACCACGCCGCCGCCAATAACCAGCACATTCGCCGGCTCAACGCCCGGAACACCGCTCAGCAGAATCCCGCGTCCCTTCTGCGGTTTCTCAAGATATTTGGCGCCTTCCTGGATGCTCATCCGTCCGGCAACCTCGCTCATGGGCGTCAGCAACGGCAGACGGCCATCGGGCAGTTTGATCGTTTCATACGCCACACAGGTGGCGTGACTGTCAAGCATCGCGTCTGTCAGCTCGAGCGACGAGGCAAAATGGAAATAGGTGAAAAGTATCTGCCCTTTGCGAATCATAGGGTATTCCTGCGGCAAAGGCTCCTTCACCTTCACAATCATGCCGGCCTGGCTGTAGATCGAGGCGGCGTCGGCGATGATCTCGGCGCCGGCGGCCTCATAATCGGCATCGGGGATGCCGCTGCCCTCGCCGAGGTGCGTTTCCGCCAAAACCCGATGACCGGCCTTGCATAACTGCCTTGCGCCGGCGGGAACCATCCCCGCACGGTATTCATTGTTTTTAATCTCCCTTGGGACTCCGACGATCATGGCTTCCTCCGGATAAAAATGGTGTAGCCCGCTTTTCTCTGTGTCTCTGTGGCGAATATCATTTCCGCTTATCGTTGTTGATAACGTTTTATTTTTAATTCCATGCCCCGGAATGCAAGCATTTTTCCGGCATAATCCGGATTATGGCCGGATTATGGCATTGTATGCGGCGGGGTTCCTCCATCGCCATGCCAAATCCTCCGGCGTCATTTCACGTCCGCGACCTCTTGGCGCTCTTTCACAAGCCATTCGAGTGTGCGCGTGTTGATTTCATAAAGGCGTCTCAGTGCGTTGATCTTGGCCAGGAGAAACTCCACCGCGGCGATAAGGGTGAGAACGAACAGGATGAACCAGAAAAAAACAAACCAGAACAGGGCGGAATTCTGCGAGGGAATAAGCTTGAAAATGGTGATGATGAATCCAAGCCCGGAAATGAACAGCATGACGACAATGGCCGACTCCCACCACTTGACTTCAAGGCTGTCACGGCAGCGTTGCAACTCCCCGATGTCGCGTATCTTTATCGCGGCGTCAACCTCGCGCATCAGCGTGCGAGGATCGCTGGGAAGACGATTTTCATCAGGCAACGGCATCGTGATGTTATGGTACTGAAATCCTGGACAAATAATTTCCCCCGCGCGCCTTGAGATGGATGAGGAGGACTGTGATATCGGCCGGATTGACGCCGGCGATCCGCGAAGCCTGGCCAAGCGTGCCAGGACGCATGGCTGCCAGCTTGAGCGACGCCTCCTTGCGCAAGCCGCGAACGACAGCATAATCCAGATCGCCCGGCAGCGCCCGCGCCTCATGGCTGGCGGCGCGCCCAACCTGCTCCTCCTGGCGGGCGATGTAACCCTCGTACTTGACCGATAGTTCGGCCTGTTCGATGGCGCGCGCGCTGAAGGACAACTCGTATAGCGCTTCATCCGCAACTCCGAGCTTATGCAAATCCCCATAAGTCATCTCGGGCCGCGCAAGCAGTTGCGAAAGCGTGATGCCCTTCTGCATGCCGTCCAACCCGTATTCATCCGCAAGATCGGACGGAATCTCGCTTGGACGGAGGCGGGTTTCCTTGAGCCGCACAGCCTCATTGTTGACGCATTCACGGTAGCGCTCAAACGCGCGGTAACGCGCATCGTCCACAAGGCCCAGCCGGCGCGCGTGATCCATCAGCCGCAGATCGGCGTTATCCTGGCGCAAAAGAAGACGATGCTCGGCCCGCGAGGTGAACATGCGGTAGGGTTCTGTGTGCTCCTTGGTCACAAGATCGTCAATGAGCACGCCGATGTAGGCCTCGTTGCGGCCGGGCACGAACGGCGTCGCGCCGCGCATGTGTTGAACGGCGTTCACCCCCGCGATGAGCCCCTGCGCAGCGGCCTCTTCATAGCCCGTGGTGCTGTTGATCTGCCCCGCAAGGAACAGCCCGCCGATGTCCTTCGCTTCCATGGTGGCGCGTATCTGCGACGGCGGACAGAAGGTGTATTCGATGGCGTAACCCGCGCGCGTGATCCGCGCCTGCTCAAGACCGCGTATGGTGCGCAGAAATTCGGACTGCGTGTCCTCGGGCAGCGACGTGCTGACGCCGTTGACATAAATCTCGTTCGTTCCGAGCCCTTCGGGTTCAAGAAAAACCTGGTGGCGCTCCTTGTCGGCGAACCTCACGCATTTGTCCTCGATGGACGGGCAGTAGCGCGGCCCCACGCTTTTGATGTGCCCGCCGTACATCGCGCTGCGCTGGAGATTGGCGCGGATGATGGCGTGCGTGCGCTCGTTTGTGTGGGTGATGTGGCAGGGAATCTGCGGCTGTGCGGGGAACGCCGGGCGGGCGCCGGGCAAATCCATTTCGGTGAGAAAGGAAAACGGGCGCGGCGGATCGTCGCCGTGCTGGGGCTCGAGAATGTCCCAGTTGACCGACCTGCCGTCGATGCGCGGCGGTGTGCCCGTCTTGAGCCGCGTCGTCGTCAGGCCCATCTCGCGCAGCGACCCCGAAAGACCGTCAGCGCTGCTTTCGCCGGCGCGACCCGCGCTGTAAGACTTGCCGCCAACATGGATGATCCCGTCGAGAAATGTTCCCGTGGCAACGACAATCGCACGGCAATCAATTCGCGTTCCGTATTGCAGTTCCACCCCCTCCACACGCAATTTACACCCGTCTGACCGGAAGATAATCCGTTCCACGACGCCCTGCTTTAGCTCAAGGTTGGGAGTGTTTTCGAGAAACTGCTTCATCCAGCGCGAATAAAGCTGTTTGTCGCACTGGGCGCGCGGCGCGCGCACCGCGGGACCTTTCGACATGTTCAACATGCGGAATTGAATTCCGTTCTGGTCCGTGGCGGCCGCCATGATGCCGCCCAGGGCGTCGATCTCGCGCACAAGATGCCCCTTGGCCAGACCCCCCACTGCCGGATTGCAGCTCATCAAAGCGATATGGTCGAGGTTCATCGTCAGCAACAACGCGCGCGCACCCATGCGCGCCGCAGCATACGCCGCCTCGCAACCCGCGTGGCCTCCCCCGATAACGATAATGTCATGACGCTCTGACAATGTTCCGCCTGGATTCCTCGTGATTCGTCCGTGCTTGTCCGTGCTTGTCCGTGCTTGTCCGTGTTCTCCGTGTTCTCCTGTGATGAAATCAACGCATTTTTTTCGTGCATTCCCGCTTTTCTCCGTGTCTCCGTGTCTCTGTGATGAATATCATTCCCGCGATTGACCTGATGAGCGGAGGCGTTGTGCGGCTCGAGCAGGGCGACGCCTCGCGCAAGATTGTGTATGCGGAAACACCCGCCGGCATGGCGCGCGCCTTCGAGGCGGCCGGAGCGCGCCGCATCCATGTGGTCGACCTTGACGGCGCGTTCTCAGGCGAGCCGAAGAACCTCGAAGCCATCCGCGCCATCCGCGCGGCCACACACGCGCAAATTGAGGTGGGAGGGGGCATCCGCTCACGCGCTCACGCCGAAACGCTTATCGCCGAGGGCGTCGATTACATCGTCATCGGCACTAAAGCGCTCGAGGACCCCGAGTTTCTGGCAGAAATGATGCGCGCGCATGGCGGACGCGTCATCGTGGGCGCCGACGCCCGCGACGGTTGCTTGTCGGCGCGCGGATGGACCGCCGGCACGCAAATCAAGACGGCGCCTTATCTCGCGCGCCTGCGCAACGAAATGGGCGTCCACACCGTCATCTTCACCGACATCGCGCGCGACGGCATGTTCACTTCGCCAAATTACGCCGCGCTCGGCGAAGTGCTGGCCGTGGAGGGGCTGAACGTGATCGCGTCGGGCGGCGTGGGAACTCTCGATGATCTGCGCGCCCTGCACGCATTGAATAACCCAAACCTGACGGGCGTAATAGTCGGGCGGGCTTTGTGCGACGGCCGTATTTCCTTGCGCGATGCCATCAAGACCGCGGATGATCAAATCCCATAAGCCGCCTCACGGGTTTCATGAAGAAAAGGAGTCCAGCCAGCGATGTCCCAATACATAGCCGAACTTACCGACGCGACGTTTAATGCGGAAATTACCGGCAGCCAGGTTCCCTATCTCGTGGATTTCTGGGCGCCATGGTGCGGCCCCTGCCGCATGGTCGCGCCCATTGTCGAGGAGCTTGCCCAAGAGTACTCAGGAAAACTTAAAGTGGGCAAGATCAATGTCGATGACAATAGCGAGGTGGCTGCCCTGTTCGGCATCGCCTCGATTCCAACTTTGCTGATTTTCAAGGATGGCCTGCTCGCTGACCGCATCGTCGGCGCTCTGCCGCGAAATATGCTCAAGCAGACAGTGGACAAGTATCTCTGAGCCTCCGGCCCTATTGCCTGAGAATGTCGTTGATCTCGCCGCGCAGTTCCCGTGCGGCGCGCGCGGCTGACTCGTGCTTGTCCGTGCTTGTCCGTGATTGTCCGTGATTGTCCTGCATGATCGAGCGCGAGGCGTTGATGAGAAAACGCGGATTGGAGCGGGCATCGATGGCTTCAAGAATTTCGCCCAGCAGGCCGCCCTGCGCGCCGATCCCGGGGATCAGAAGGGACAGGTCGGGCGCGATCCGCCGCACGGCGGCCGCATAGGTTGCCTGTGTGGCCCCGACCACAAGCCCCACATTGCCCTGACGGTTCCACTCGACGGCTTTTTCCGCGATGCGCAAGTAAAGCTCGCTTTTTAGCAGGAAATCCTCCGCGCCTGGATTCGACGTCAGGCACAAAAGAAACACCCCGCGCGACGGGTCGCGAAGAAACGGCGCCACGGCATCATACCCCATGAGGGGATTGACCGTGGTCGCATCGAATCCGGCCGCATCAAAAATGCCCCGGGCATAACAGGCGGAACTGTTGCCTATATCGCCGCGCTTGCCGTCAAAGATGGTGAGCGGAGGCGGCGTGCCGGACGGATGCTCGCCGATGATGCTTGGAACGCGATACGCGCCGCCACCGCCGCACCCGGCGGATTCAAAAAAAGCCGCATTGGGCTTGAAAGCCGCCGCGTATTCGCCGCATGCCGCGATGATAATCCTGCATGCCGCGTCCATCATGGGTTCACTGCACTGCCTGTCGGGATCGATCCCCACGCACAAGTGAGAGCCGCGAGCGCGAACGACCCGCTCAAGTTTATCGTTGAATGATTCAGTCAAGAATTCAGCTTCTCCGCGATGACTTGATAAAGCAAGCAGAGAACATCATGCCCGCCGAAGAAGAAGTGTTCTTCGTCCGTGCCTGTCCGTGTCTGTCCGCGCTTGCCCGTGCTTGCCCGTGCCTGTCCGCGCTTGCCCGTGCTTGCCCGTGCTTTGTCCGTGCCTGTCCGTGTTCTCCTGAGATGGCAACCATGATCGCCTTGGCGATCATGGTTGCCATGCCGGTCTGGCATGGGCAAGAAAAAGCCCATGGATTGGCGCAGTTCACGCGTTTTGCGGATCATGATGGCCGCCGGTGCCGCCATCTGGCTGGCGGTGACGCTGGCCTCTTCCCTCAACAAGTCCGCCTCCATCGATGAAGTGCCGCACATCGCGTCGGGGCTGGCCGTGCTGGCGCGCGGCGATTTCCGCATGAATCCCGAGCATCCGCCCCTGATGAAGGTTTTGGCGTTGATACCGGTTTATCTTTTCGCGTGTCCCGACATGGCGGTGGAGATTGGGCAGCTCGAACTCAAGCCATGGGCGCAGGGACTGCAGGTGGAGTATGGCCATTACCTTCTTTTTGACGGCGGGCGCCAAGCTGATGGATTGGGCGGGATCCTGTTTCTTGCGCGCATCGTGCCCGCGCTCATCGGCTTGCTCGGCGGCGTCTTCGCATTTCTGTGGGGACGTGAATTGTCCGGCCGCGCCGAAGGCGGAGCGCTCGCGGCATTCTTCCTGATGTGCTACCCCGAGTACATCGGCCATGCGCGCTTCGTGACGCTCGACGTCCCAACGCTTGTCGCCTGCGGGGCTGTGTCATGGTTCGCGCTGTGCTGGTGGCGGCGGCCGGGCATGAAAACAGCCCTCGCTTTCACCACCGCTGCAGCCATCGGATCGCAGGTCAAGTTGCCGGTCACTGTCTTCACCGGCCTCATGCTCGTCACGCTGACCGGATGCGCCGCGGCGCGCGCGCTGTGCCTGCGCCGTCACACCGCGCAATGCGCGTATCGCGGCGCCGTCGGACAGTTGTCGGCGCTTTTCCTTCTCACAGCGGGATTGTGGGTGTTTGCGGCCTGGGCAGGCAGCGGATTCCGGTTCACTTATCTTCCGCCGGGGGCGGCGCCACCCGATCATCCCAGTGAATTTCTGCCGCGGGGGGGGGGCGGCGGCGGCGAGCCGCGGGACGCGATGACCCGAGCCGTGGATTTCACATGGCGTCATCGCCTGCTGCCCGAGACAACCCTCGCTACGATCAATCACACCGGCTCCTTCGAGGGACGCCTTAAGTGCCTGATGGGCGAGACGTCGCGAATCGGATGGTATCGTTATTTTTTCGTCACTTTCCTTCTGAAAACACCCCTGCTCATGACCGCCGGGATGATCGCCGCCGCTGTCGGCGGCGTCCGCCGCGTCATGCGCCGCCGAAATACTCGCGCGCGGGCGTGGAGCGCCGCGCGCGCGGCAATCCTTGCGGCGCCTTTCCTCGCACTGTTCCTGATCTTCGTGAAGGCGCGCGTGAACATCGGCCACCGGCAGGCGCTGTTTATCTATTTCCCCCTCTGCGTGATGCTCGGCGCGGCGGCGGCGCGCTGGCTGGCGCGCCCCGGCCCACCGAGACTGGCCGCCATCGGCATCATCGCCGCCCTGATCGCCAATTGCGCCGTCGTGTTCCCCCATTATGAAACCTATTTCAACGAGATCATACGCAAACCCTATCGGGGAGCGGTGTTTGTGCTCGATAGCAACGTCGACTGGGGGCAGGATGTCCCCAGCCTGGCAAAAATGCTTGAGCGCATCGGCGCGCCAAACGTCAATTATGCCATCTTCGGATATAACCGCCCGCAGAGCTGCGGCATCGAACATTTCCGATGGGTTCTGCCCCATTATCCCTATGCCGTCTTCATGCCCGAACCGGTTGAGCCAGACTTCAGCATGCCAACCGCCGTAAGCCTGAATAATCTTCCTTTCATGCGCCAGCTCTACCCCTTGTTCTTTGCCCGCGAACCCGATTTCATCATGAACTCGATCGTCCTGTTCCTTCCGCCGGCAATTCCAAATCAGCGCTACAGCATACAATGAAGAAGTGTTCTTTGTCCGTGCTTGTCTATGCTTGTCCATGCTTGTCCGTGTTCGTCCGTGTTCTCCTGAGGGGGATCATTTTCTTGTTGTTTGCGTCGTGTGTTGCGGGGCAATTTGTCTCCGTCGCCATGTCCGCATCGAACACAAAATCATTCTCGCGCAACGCGCCGCCAAAGGCTGATCCAAAAGCTTGTTTTTACTTCCTTCACGGCGATGACGAGGCGGCCATTGAAAACTTCAGACGCCAGATCGTGGAAGCCTGCCTGACAGCCGGGGAGCGCGAGGAAAACTACCGCGAATTTGTCCCGCCCGCAGGCGCCTCGACCCTGCGGCACATACTCGGAGAGATCATGTCCGAACTGTCAACCGTCTCGCTGTTGCCCGGCGCCCGGCGGGTGGTGACTCTCTACACGATACAGGATTTTTTCGAGGCGCGCGCAAAGGGGGGGGCCGGACGATCCGCGCGGACGAAAACCGGCGTCGGGGGGGGGGCGGCAATCGCAGGGGGGGACACGCCCAAAACCACGCCCAGCATGCGCATGGCGAAGTTCATCGAAACCGAACTGCCGTCGCTGGACGGCATGCTCATCGTCATCGCCATCGAAGACTACGAAAAATGGAAACGCATCTCACCGTCGAACCCCGTCGTGGCGCTGGCGCGCAAACAGGAAACTCTCCACGCTTTCCGCCAGACCAGCGCGCAATTCGCCTTTTTCGACGCGCTCTTCGCGCGCAACACCCAACTGGCGCTCACACTGTGGCGCGAATGGGTGCAGCGCGCCGCAGCCTCCCCCAAACCATACTACGCGCTGACCGCGCAACTCCGCCTGCTCATCGAAGCCAAAACCGCCGTCAGCAGCCAGCTTCAAAGCCGCGGCATTTCTCGTGTGCAATTCGAAAAAGAATTCATGCCGGCTGAACCTGACAAAAACCTTTTCGCGCTCAAACCCGACTTCCGCCGCGATAAACTTCTGCGAAGCGCCGCAAACTTCACGTTTCCCGAACTGCTGACAGCCTATGAAAAACTTGCACCCCTGCAAAAATACGCCATCCCGCTGGCATCCGATACCTCCGTGCCCGACAGAAACCTGCTCGCCGAGTTGTGGATCATCGGCTTCACCGTCAAATGTGACCGGCGCCCGTAAACAGAACAACACATCGTGCTTCATCCGTGCTCGTCCGTGTTTGTCCGTGTTTGTCCGTGTTTGTCCGTGCTTGTCCGTGCTTGTCCGTGTTCTCCTTCTGCGCAACAGCTCAGGGGGGCCGTCAACACCGGCACAAATACCCGGAAAACGCTTCCTCGAGCCGGTTCGCTTTCCACTGTGACGACCCCGTGGTGTGCCCGCACAATCCCCAGAACCACAGCCAGTCCCATCCCACGTCCAGGGAACTTGCTGGAAAAAAACGGGTCGAAGATCTTATCTATATCCTGGGTTGCAATGCCGCAGCCCGCATCCGCCACTTCCAGGCAGGCATAGGCACTGTCTTGAGGCTGCCAGTCTATGGGAACATGCTGTGCTGAAGGGATATCCGATGCGGAAACCGTCTCGACCGTCAGGCGAATGACGCAGCGGACTTCACCCATTGCCTCCCAGGCATTGGTGACAAGGTTGGTAACGAGCTGTTGTATCTGGTTTGAGTTGGCACAAATGACCGGACCGGGAGAGGAAAAGTTGGTCTCCAAAAACACGTTTTGCGGCATGACGGCGCCCAACAGAGACAAGCTCCGGCGGCAAGCATCGGAAAAATCCAATGGTTCATGTTTGGCAATGGTTTGTCCAAGATAGGTCAGCATCTGGGTGCTCATCTCCGCCGCCTTGCAGGCTGACTGCATAGCGCCGGTCATGTACTTGCCGTGTCCCGCATTTTTGGGCAGAACGTTCATGGCCAGCTCCAAGTACCCCATCACCCCCTGAAGTTGATTGTTGAAGTGATGCGCGATGGCCCCTGCCATGCGGCCCAGACTTTCTGACTTCTGAAGTTGCCAGTTTTGGGCCTCCAGTTGTTCCCTCTCCGCCGCCGCCCGCTTGCGGTCTGTGATGTCCTGGCCTTGGGCGATGGTGGCCAGCGGGGTTTGCCCTTCCGGCGCAAACAGCGTGGCCGAATTCCACAGCACGATACGCTCGGACCCGTCTTGATGCTGGATTTTGATCTCGACGACTTCCCACCGCTGCCCGCTCAAGGTCTGGCGAATCAGCGCCATCGAGTGCTCGCGGAGAGCGGGCGGAAAGAGGAGCTCCAGCGATTGCCCAAGCACCTCCGCCTCAGTGCGCCCGCTCAGGAACTCAAAGGCGTGGTTAAAGCGCGTGATGCGGAATTGCGGATCCCAAACGATGATAGGCGCATTGGCATAATTGATCAGATTTTCAAGATAAGCGTTGGTTTCACGCAGCGCCTCCTCCTCCCGCTTGCGCTCGGTGATGTCCCGCGCCGTAGAAATCGCGCCGATGACGTTTCCGCCGGCGTCTTTGAGCACCTGGCACCACCAAGCCAGCAGCCGCTTTTTTCCATCCTTGCGCCATTGCCAACTCTCAATATAGATCACGTCTTCGTTGCCGTCAAAGAGCGGCGCGATATTGCTATAGGTATCCTGTTCGCCTTCAAAGTAAAAGGCAGCTTCTTTGCCAAGTACATCCTCGCCATAGAATTCTAATCCCACAGGGTTCACCCATGTGATCACTTTATTCTTGTCCACTTCTACGATTATGTCTGGAATGGCAGTTAGCAGGGCTTGCTGGCGAGAGGAGAGGGCCCTCAGCGCCTCCTCCGCCTGCCTGCGCCCCGTGATGTCCTGGGCAATCTCGACGACGGCAATCACATTCCCTGCCCTGTCGAATACCGGTTCGCCCCCTTCGTCCCAAATCCTGCCATCCGGTGTCTGCACGATTTTATGTTCTGACTGCCCGGTTTGAATTTCCTTGAACGCGGGGCAATTCGCGCA
>JAPLSQ010000036.1 GCA_026398535.1 Candidatus Sumerlaeota bacterium
CCTCCGCGGCTTGGCGCACGGCTTCATCGTCGGCGTTTTTCTTCTCGAGAGCCAGACGCTTGTCCTCGGCCTTTTGTTTTTCCCCGTCTACGCGCTTGTCCTCGGCGGCCTTTGTCTCAGCGGCGATGCGCTTATCCTCGACTTTCTGTTTTTCCCCAGACAGCCGTTTTTCTTCCGCGACCTTTTTTTCTTCAGCCAGCCGCTTTTCTTCCACGGCTTTTCTGATGTCCGCGGCAGATTTTTCGGAATCGGCCTGGCTCTGAATCTTCGCGGCTTCAGGCGCTTCCGAACCGGATGAACCATTCGACACCACAGGCTGTTCCGCATCCTGGCTTGCCGTCTGGACAGCCTTGACGCTGTCCGGCGCGCCGCTGGTCACGGCGCTTTGCGCCACGGCTTTTTCACCCGCATCCGGTTCTGGTTGAGGGGCTGGCGTCGCGGCGGTTTTTTGGCCGCCGTCCTTGCCGCCCGCAGTGTCCGCTCCAACCGCGAACCGTTGCGCGCCGCGCGCCCGGTCGATCTCGGTGAGAAATTTCCGGGCTTCGGGATTGGACGCATCGATCGTTAAAACGGCGTCAAACTTGGCGCGCGCCGAATCGATATTCCCGTTCTGGTAAGCCCCGCGCGCTTCAACAAGAAGCCGCGAGATGCGCTCGCCCTTGGACAATCCATCCGCGCCCTGAGATGCGCTGCTGTTGGCAACTTTCTGCGCGGCGGGCTGTGCGGCCTCATCAGCCGCGCACACCCATGCGCCTGTCATTCCGAAAATCAGACAGCACATCATTATTTCACGTATTCTATATGCCAGCATCAAAAAGACCCTTTTCTGTTGGCGCTGTTTATCTTCTATATTGTTAACAACAAACGTACTCTCACTCAGCCGCCTGCCGTCCTCGTGATCCCTGCTGGAAAAATTACGGCTTAAATAAGGCCCTTCCTGATTAACAATCGACGCTCATAACCAACCCATGTGAACAGCAAAAGCAATCAAAAAACAACAGCTTATATCAAATGCGCGGAATGACCCAATTTTCGGGATGGCAACTGCCTGTATGCCACCTTTCAGCCTGATCTTTTGCGGCGATTCAACCAAAACTTTATCATTAATATGTCGGCGTCTCATCGTGATGTTGTTGTGGCGCTCGTGACGGATGCTGGTGAGGCTGTGGTTGTGGTTGCCAATGGCGCGGCCGCCGCAACCGATGCCGTGGTGGCGGAAACAAGCGGAGCCGGCGGCGGCGGAGCGCCGGACACGGGAACGAGCGGTTGCGTGCCTGATGTTGGCTTTGCCTCCGCCCCGCCTTCCGGCTTCGCAATCAGTCTGGCAACCATTTCGCTGGCCTGCCGATGGGCGGGCATGATTGCCAGCGCCTGCTGCGCAAGCTTGATCGCTTCATCTGTTTGGCCGCGCGCTTCGGCATCCTGCGCCTGTTTGTGCTTTTTTGTCGCCTCGAGCTCGGAAGTCCGCCTTTGCGCCATCGTCTTCGGGTCGAACATGTTGAAACGCCGAATCTCATCGACAAGCGGAACGCTTGTCATGTCGATGGACGAGGTCAGAATCGCGATCGCCTTGTAATCGGGATTCTCGGCCACAACATCCTTAAGCCTCGTCACCCTGCCCTCGCCCGATGGCATCTCACCGCCACCGGATTGTTCCATGAACCACAATCCAATCATGACGAGGAGAATGACAAACAGCACCCCGATAATAATTTTATCGAGGTGCTTCTTCATCAGCCGCACATATTGTTCAGTCTGTTCGTTCACGAAAAACGGTCCTTCGCATTTTAGAACGTGTTCGGTCCGCCGGGGCCCATTCCGGGCATCATCATACCGGGACCAAAACCTCCTCCCGGTTGAGGTGTCGGCGATGGTGTCGGCGTGAGCTGGCCTGGCAGCAACGGAACCCTGGCTGGGGCAAGCCGCGTTTTCTTGCCGATGGTCTTGGCCGTGATCCGAAATCCATCCACTGGTTTTTTGAGAAAAATTGAGTTCTTCAGCACGGGCGCGAATATGCTCGTCTTGCCGGCGATCCAATCCTTCTGTTTCTCCAGTTCCTCCGCAAACATGCTAATGGCTCCCTTGTTGTCCGATTCGGCGTCTATCTCCGCATGTCCGTCGCCGCCCAGACTGACGCGCGTAACAAACACCTCCGGGGGTTTGACGCTTTCAACCACGCCCAAAAATTCCAGCCAGTAAGAGCGGTCGCCGATGCCTTTGGCAAGCGCCGTCACGTTGGTGTTTGTCGCTTCGCGTCCTTGCTTGGCCTCTTGCAGTTGCTGGCGGTTCTGCGAAATCCGCTCCAGGTCCTTGCCATGCGTGTTCAGCCACCCTGTCATCCGCGAGATGGTTGGCATGCCTGACAGATAACCCATGACGATCATCCCGCCTATCGCGCCTGCCAAAAGAAACATCTCGACATTTTTCTTCTTGAATTCGCGCAGCGTTTTGATGTCAGCGGGAAGAAAATCAATGCTCACCTTCCCCAGTCCCACACCGCTGAGCGCCAGCCCCATCGCAATCAGATACGACGAAAACTTCTCCGCGCCTTCAGACCTCTCGGTCATCAGCGCCGTGTTTTGCGTATCATTCTTGGTTTCCGTCGGGATGCCCAGCCGGTCCTCCACATAAGCGGCCAGGTTCGGAAGATGCGACTGCCCGCCGCTGAGCGAGATCGTGTCCACGGCCATGCCGTCCGGCTGCGAGATATAATAATCGAATGATTTGCGCAAATCGAGGACGAAGTGGTCGGCCCAAGCGGTCGCCAGCTCAGAGGCCTGGAGATCGCCGCCCTTTTCATTCACTTCCTGCTCGCCGCCCGGCATGATCACCATCGTCCCGCTGCGTTTCAGCTCCTCTGCCTCTTGGAAGGAACCCAGACCCATCTTGTCGTGCAGCGACTTTGTCAACTCGTTGCCCGCCATCGGCACACTGCGCGGGAATCCAATCATTTTATGTTTGCCGAAACGCGCGATTACGAGATCGAAGGTCTGCGCGCCGGCATTCACAAACGCGCGAACCTCCTCGTAAGGCTCCTCCGCCAAGACCTGCTCCGCGGGTTCCTCCTCCCCTGCCGCGCCGGGCGCGGCGGATTCCTCCGCCTCCTCTTCGCCGCCGGTCTTCTTTTTCCCAAACGTCAAGGATAATTTGGGCATTTGGAATCCGAAACCTTTTTTCTTGCCGGATTGCGCTTCTGCCTTCCCAGCGGCCTCTTTGTCCGCGTGCGCCGCGGCCTTGGCTTCCCTGCCAGCGTCCGCGTCAATATAGGGCGTGGCATCAAACACATGAAAATTCATCAGGGCAAGTGAACTCACCGAAATCATCACGGGCGTCAATCCCGTCTTTGCCACAACCTTCATGAAATCGGCGACAATGTCTTTTTTTACGGCCGCAAGCAGAACCTTGAGTTCAGCCGAGTCGCCATAGTCAAACACCTGGTACTCGATGACCGAGTTGTCGAGCGCGAAGGGGATGAGCTGGCGCGCCTCGTACTTGATGATGTTGCGAAGACGCTCCTCGGTGGTGCGCGGAACGCCCGAAAGCTGCCGGATAAACACTGTCTGACCCGGAAGGCAGAACACGGTGTGTTTTGTGGATATTTTGTTGTCTTTAATCAGGGACCGGATGGCCTGCAAAATGGCGTTGATGCGCTCCTTGTCCATCGGACCGGGGAGCAATCCCAAATCCTTGCTGACAAGTTTCGTCACCCGCGCGCCGTTCTTTTCCAACGCCACTTCGGCGATCTTCACCGATGTGCCGCCGATGTCGACTCCCAGACATTTTCGAATTTGCTGCATTCGGGACGGATTGTCCTCCGAGATTTCTTGCTCGAATAATTCAGTTATCTATGCTCGAAATGAGCATAAAATTAAAATCAAGCCAATCCTCTGCTTGGCCTGCATTTCCATGTGATTCGTTTAACCGCACAAATCAGAAGATGATAGACATTTTTTGCGGCGCGGGCCGGGGCCGGATCATTCAGCCGGCAACGCAATTTCGTGCAGACCGAAATGCCCGTCCTTGCGGCGGTAGAGAATTTTAATCCATGGATTGTCATCACCAAGAAAACAGACGAAGTTCTCGTCCTTGAAGTAAAGCACCTCAGCCGCCTCGTCGAGCGACATGCGCGCCAATGTGACCTGCTCGGGCGGAAATATCTTCACGTCGAGCTTTTCAATATCCAGCGGAAACCGGTGTCCCTTCGAGCGCGCGGAAACTTTGCTCTTTACGGGCTCTGGCTCCCGTGTCTCCCCGGACTCGGCCTCTTGCAAGGCGCGCAGCTTGGCTTGCTGTTTGCCGGCCTTGTGTTTGCGTCCGCGCCACAATTTGTCCGCCTTTTTGATCAGCAACCGCTCAATCTTGTCCACGAGCATGTCCACGGCCTTCATAAGGTCGTGATCGCAGGTTTCCGCCGTAATATCGAGCGGACCCGCCTTCAGACGCATGTCCGCTCTGTGCTGATATCCGTCCTTTTTCAAAACAATGTTAAGGCTTTGAATCCGGTCAGTGTACTTTTCGATGCGCGGCAGCTTCTTTTCGATATAGGCGCGAATTTCATCCGTGATTTCAACATTCCGCCCCTTGATGTTCGTTGACATAGGCTAAACCTCCCGAATTGATGCGCAGTTCGCCCGATCGCGATGTCTGCAACAGATTTCTACATTGTGTGCAACATCCACGATCATATACGTGACGCCCCGGGGGGGGACAATCAACATTAAAACAGGCGATTCCGTGTGAATTTCAGCTTGGAAGCCGCCGGCCATATGGGGCATGTGTGTGTAAAAATCGGCAATAAGGCGGAATATGACAAATCTGTTCACAGAAATCGATGTTGAATCGCTCGAAGACAATCCCTTCAAACTGATCGGCAAGGAATGGATGCTGATCACCGCGGGCAGCCGCGAATCCTTCAATACCATGACGGCAAGCTGGGGCGGGCTGGGCGTCCTGTGGAACAAGCGCGTGGCGTTCATCTTCATCCGGCCCACGCGCCACACCTACCTGTTCGCTGAAAAAAGCAAAACCTTCACGCTCTGCTTTTTCGACGAAAAACACCGGGAGGCGCTGAACATCTGCGGCACATGCTCAGGCCGCGACGTCGACAAGATCAGAATGACCGGCCTCACACCCGCTGAAACACCCGGCGGCAGCATCTGTTTCGCCGAGGCGCGGATGGTGCTCGAATGCCACAAACTCTACTTCAGCGACATCGATCCCGCGCAATTCATCAATCCTGATATTGACCGGAATTACCCTGCCAAGGATTACCATCGCATGCACATCGGCGAGATCATGCGATGCCTGGTGAAACAGTCATCCTGAGAACGCCACATAGGCCCGCGTCCAAGACCAGGCGGAATGCCTTGCGGGAAAAGACTATCGCACAACCCGAAAGCCGATAGTGCCGTAGCGATACGACGGCGAGGGTGAAATCGCCGGGCAACGATAAGCTGACCGGCAATACTTCGGAGCGTAGTCAAAGTTGCCGCCGCGAACCACGCGGCATGTGCCCGGCGGATTGAGCCACGCGCTGCCATCCGCGGGCGCGCCAGAATAAGATTTGTGGTGCCAGTCCTCACACCATTCCATCAGGTTGCCATGCATGTCGAACAGCCCAAAGGCGTTGGGCAGCTTGCCGCCCACGGGTTTCGATCCGTATTTTGACTGGCCGCATGAGCCCGAATTGTTGCCACAGTACCACGCATAATTCTCCAGATCGCAGGATGTGCAGTCAGACCGATTGCAGTCCGAATTCCCAAAGCCGAACCGTGTTGTGCTGCCCGCGCGGCAGGCATATTCCCACTCCGCTTCGCTGGGCAGACGGAACATCGGCCTTCCCTGGCTGGTGGCCGCAATGTGCCGGTTCAGCCTTTCGATAAAACCATCCGCGCCGCGGATGTCGTTCCATGACACGGAGTACGCGGGATATTTGTCCCCGACCCCATAACAACTCCAACGCGAATCGGACTTGTTGCCCATGACAGCCAGCCATTGCTGTTGCGTCACCTCATATTTTCCCATATGGAAGCCATGGGCAATCTCCACCGTGTGAGTCAGGTACTCGTCGGGGCCGCACCATCCCTGGTCATCGATGCCGGCTCCCATTTCGAAGCTTCCCGGCGGGATGGCGGCCATTTCCAAGGCAACGCCGCCAGGAAGGCAGACGGTCAAGGGTTGCGGATCGCCGCTGCTGCTCGCCCAGACCTGGGCGCGCAGTTTGGGCCACATCATTCCAGGTTTGTCGCGGTTGGCATCCCAGACGATGTGCTTGTTCATGCCGCTCGATATGCTTGATCCTATATCGCCCGACATCACCGCCGCGATGGGCCGGAAGTTCCATGTCTGTCCATCATCGCCCGACAATATGATTCCCACTGCCATCAACGCGGATGTGCTGGCGAGATCGTAATAAACATCGACGAGTTTGGATCCGTCTGTGCGCTGGCTCGCGCGAACATTTGAAACCGCCGTCTGGGACATTCCAGACGCGCAAAGACCGGCAAGACCGCTGAGAAACAATATGATGAAAAATCGTTTCATCAAAACCATTTCATATAAAGTTATGCCCCAAAATCAGGGACAATCATCTTTTTTTTCGAAAATCCGGCGTGCGGGTGAAAGTTGAACCATCCTGGGCGTAGCATTCACATCGGATGTGAAGCGGCAGAGAAAGCATAAAAATGCCGCGCGCATCAAACAGCGACGCGCGCGGCTTCTATTTCATGTCAACTGCCGGGACTGTGCCTTTTGGCTCAGAACAACTGCCAGTCAGACACCTCTGAGGAATCCAGCAAATAGGTCTCGGCCTCGTTCATGATCGTGGCGCGTTTGGCCGCGGCGCCCGCGAAGGTCGCGTTGGCGTTGTCGCGCACGCTCTCGAATCCGAACCCGAAATAAACGACCCTGTAGCCCCAGTACACGCATGCCTGGCCGCCCGTTACGGGCACGGGATTGTAGTCCATGATCGGCAATGCGCCGGTCTGTGTCGTGATGCCTTCATTGCTGGTAGTGGCCCAAGCCGCAAAATCGAACGCGTTGTCGCCCGTGTTGAATGTTCCCGACGCCGCAAACGGCGGATTGAAAGAATCAATCTGGTTCGTCGCCACGCTGTCGGTCGCAAGATTGGCCTTGAGCACGTCCGTATAGAACGCCTGCCTTGAGGGCGTGCCATTGGTCTGAAGATCGCGGCCCAGATAAATGCCCGAGATGAGCAGGTTGCCGTTATTGTTCACGAAATTAGTGAGGTTCGTCACGTTTTCATCCGTCAACGTCGGGGTGGTCACCGCGACGCCATCAAGCGCGCACGACCAGATGGTCACGCCAGTGAAGGAAGGCGCGAGCGTCACCACGCCGCTCGACACGGCCGTGCCCATGCAACTCTGGAAGGTGCGGTTGTTCGCATTGAGCGCCTGCGAGTCGTAGACGATCATGTGGGCATAACCATTCAATTCGAATTCGGGCGGACCAGGCTCGAAACGCTTGAGGTCGAGCACAACGAGGTCATCGGGCGTCAAGCCATCAGGCTTGAGATTGGTTCCCAGCGCCGGATTCGCAAAGGATTCATTTGGCGACGGCGTCGCGTTGTCGCGCGCGGTCAAACGAATGTAAACCGGGCCCGTTGTCGGCACATCGGTCAGCGTCGTCTGCGTCGCTGGCGGCAAAACAATAGCCGTCGGGGTCCCCGGCCAGCCGAAACGGTTGCCTATCGGCACGCCAAAATTGGCGTCTGTGGCCATGTAGATTCGGTACTGAGCCAGATCAGATTCCGTGTTGGGCGCCCATTTGACAACCATCTCGCCTGGATTCGGACCCTGCATGGTCGACAACAGCACCGGCGGCGCGGGCGCCGTCAGGTCCGTCTGCGCGTCCACAATCCGCAGATTGTCCACATCCATCGAAAACGCCGCCTGTGTCGGTTCTGTCTCGGTGTAGATGAAACAGCCACGCAGAACCGACGAGGTTCCCTCCAGCACACCATTGCCTGTGACGAAGCTCGTGCATGGCTCGGTGACCATGTTCCATTCATAGGTCGTCGTCGTGTTGCCGGCCAGGGGCTTAAACGGGCCGCGCTCAAGGCCGCCCGCGCCGCCCTGGTCTCTCACACACAACGAGAACATGATCGTGTCCGCCGAATTGTTGAACACATCCACTCTCAGTTTCGACGTGTTGGGAATTGAGGTAAACGCTGTGGGTATGGCGACATTGTATCGCACCGCCCAGAATGTCAGCGTGCCCGTCGTATAATACGGATTGCTGGCGCCTGCCCCGCCGGGAATCGTCCATGTGGTCGTGAACTGCCCCGCGTATATGCCCTGGGTCACATGCTCCGTGACATAAATGGGAACTGTGTCCAGCGTGGCATTCATAGTTTGAGGAGCTGGCGAAACGGATTGCCATCCTCCGGGATCAGCCGTGTTCTCAAACCCCTCAATCAGCGTGTCCGCCGAATAAATATTGGCCGCGAGCAGGGATGCCGCCGCGACGCCCATAAACATTTTGAATGTAAACATTTGCGCATTCTCCTTTCAAATATCACAATGCCCGCGCGACAGCGCTGGACATAATGTTTAAAACATCATCGTGCCTTGTCCTTCATGTCAAGCACAACATGGCAAATTCGCAGAACATTTTTTCAAGTTGACAACCCCGTCGAAACACCCGATATCGTTTGGCATTGAAAAAATAATCTCATCGAAAGGTTTGGAATGATGATGACATTGTATCGCAACAGATCGGTTGTCCTCCGGCTGGCGCTGGCCGCCATGATGATCGCCGGATTGGCGCCGGGGGCGAATGCGCAGGGGCTTCTGGATGCCTTTTTTGGCGCGGCTCCGGGACGCATGGAAAGTTTCTGCCACCGCGGGACAAACATCGCCGTGGAACGCTTCGACCCCGCGGGAGGATGCCGCCAGCCCGCCCTCATTATCCTGCACGGCTCGGACGGCCCGCACAAATACGCCGCCAAGTATCGCCAGGCCGCGGCCATGGCCGCGCGGCGCGGCTATGTGGTTTTCATGGTTCAGTACTTCGACGCGACAGGCACCTGCCCGGATGATCCGACAATCATGAACATGAACGCGCCTCGTTTCAAGACATGGGTTTCCACGGTTCGCGCCGCTGTCAGTTACGCCGCGGCGCAGGACAACGTCGATCCGTTGCGCATTGGCCTGATCGGATTCTCAGTTGGATCATATGTCGCCCTCTCGGCCGCCTCGGCGGACTCGCGCATCGGCGCCGTTGTCGACTTTTTTGGCGGCATGCCCGCCGCCTATGCGCGCAAAGCCTCAATTATGCCGCCGGTGATCATTTTGCACGGCCAATGCGACGACATGGTTTCCGTCCGCGAAGCGCACAAACTAGACCGCCAGCTCAAGAAACTCGGCAGGCCGCACGAGCTTGTCATCTATCCCGGCCAGGGGCACATTTTTGACAAGGCTGCCAGCAAGGACGCCGCCGAACGCACATTCGTCTTCCTCGAAACTTACCTGTAGCGGCGGCTCATCGCGATACTGTGCGAGCGGCAGGCTGAAGCCGCAAAATCCAATGACGCCGCTATATCGGTTCTGAAGAAGCCTGGGTATGGCGGATAGTCCTTGGGTGCGCGCGTGACCTTAAGCGCAAAATGCCGGCAGAGACCATGCGTCACATGGAGCGTGGCGGCGGTATCTGACCCGCGCGCGCCAGAATGCGGGCCGAGACGCCGAGTACATTCAAAAATCCTTCGGAATCGGCGTGATTGAATTCGCCAACCTTCTCCATCGAGGCGGCTGTCTCGGAATACAGGCAATGGGGGGCGTCCGCCGCGCCAAGGAAAAGCGCGTGCCCCTTGTAAAGCCCGAGCCGGATCTCACCCGTCGCAAGACGCGCGCAGACCGCGACGGCGGCTTTGGCGGCCTGCGAGGCAGTGTCGTACCAGTAGCCCTGGTAGATCTGCTCGGCCAGCATGGGCGACAGTTCCCCAAACAGCTTGCGGGCGCGCCGGTCCAGCACAAGCTGCAACAGATATTCAAAAGCCCTGCCCAGTGTCTGCATGCCGGGTGTTTCATAAATGCCGCGTGATTTGATGCCGACGAAACGGTTCTCGACAAGATGGAGCGCGATGCCCACGCCGTTGCGCCCGCCAGCCGCGTTGGCTTCGTTGAAAGCCTCAAGCACGCTGACGGGTTTGCCGTTGATGGCAACGGGGACGCCGGCCTCAAAGCGCACATCGAATGGTTCGATGCTGTCGGGCGCGGCATTTGGCGCCACACCGAACTCGGGCTCGATGGCCAGCGCGCCCTCGGTCAGCGACTCAAGCTTGCCCGCCTCGTGGGTCAGGCCGAGCAGGTTGGCGTCTGTCGAGTAGGGTTTGGCGTGTGTCGCTTTCACCGGAACGCCGCGCGCCTGGCAGTAATCGATCATTTGCTTGCGTCCGCCGAACGCTTTAAGGAATGCCTCATCGCGCCACGGGGCATAGACATCGAATCCGGGTTCGAGCATGTTGGCGACGATTTGGAAGCGCACCTGGTCGTTTCCTCGGCCGGTGGCGCCATGGCTGAGGATTGTGATGCCGCGTTCGCGCATGGCCCGCAGGATGATGCGCGCGGTCACGTGACGCGCGATGCCGGTCGTGTTCCAGTAATCGCCTTCATATCGGGCCTGCGCCTGAATGACCTGGAGCCCCTCGGCGGCCAGATCAGCGCGCCCGTCGAGCACGATGGCTTCCGCGGCGCCAGCCGTCAGCATCCTCTGCCTGACGGATTCGAGGTCGGTCTCGTCGGGCTGTCCGAGGTCGAGCGTGATGCACACCACGCGCACGCCAAGGTCCGCAAGCCAGCGCGTAATCGTGCAACTGTCCAGCCCTCCCGAACCGGCGAACGCGATCGTCTTGCCCTTCAGGTCATGCGCGTTCATATGTGTCATGCTCCTTCATATTGAATAACAGTCCTTAACAACAGGCGCGAAACCTTCCTGCGGCGTCACGCGAATTTCCCCTGACTTTTCCGGCATCGGGATATGAAAGCGCGCGCGGCTTCCTTCGCCAACCGGCGTTTGGGAGACGTCAGATTTTCACTTCATCGGGGGATACGCCATCCGGATTTTTGGCGATAGTGACCATCGCGTGGCGGATAATCCTGTCGCCCAGACGGTAGCCCGGCATCATGACGCCGACGATCTGATGATCGGGGACATCGCCGCGCTCCTCAATGGCCAGCGCTTCGTGCAAGACGGGATCAAACGGCTCACCGAGGGGATTAATGCGCGACAGTCCTTCCGATTCGAGAATTTTCATAAGCTGGGAATAAACCATCTCAACGCCCTCGCGTATCGCGGCGCAGTCCGCCGCGGTTTCGGCCGCCTCCATGGCGCGCCCGAAATTGTCAAGCACCGGCAGAAGATCGGCCATGATCTGCTCTTTGGCGATGTCGCGGATTTGTTCCTTTTCCTTTTGCGCGCGTTTGCGGAAGTTGTCGAACTCGGCGCGCAGACGCAACATCGAGTCGCGCAACTCGGCCTCCCCGCCGGCCAGCCGCTCATTCCGCTCCCGCAACTCAGCCGCCGTTTCGGCCCGCAATTCCACGATGTGCTCCGCGCCGGCCTCGGCCATTATATTATCCTCCGCATGGTGCTGGCGCTTCTCCCTTCTCAAGCGGAAAGCCTCCCGCGCGGATGAGGCGCGCCGGGCTGATTCCGGCGTGAAATGTTTCGGCAACCGCATATTATGTTTCTCAACTCCAAATTGATGATTACCTGTTTATGTGTTTAAAGCGGCATACATTCGCGCGCGAAGTTTAATTGCGCCATTCATTCCGTCCTCGAGCACGCGCGCCAGTGAATGACAGAAAGCCTCGGAGGCCGCCGTGATGCGCCGGACAACGCCATTGCGCCATCTTCTGGCTTGCTATTGTCCGGCGGATTGAAATCATGCCCTGCAACAACAACACAGGAGGCTGCCAGAAAAATCATGGAATTGCGCGATCAGATCAGCGAATCAACAAACTTCATCCGGGGGAAAACGGCGATCGAGCCTGAAATCGCCATCATACTTGGCACGGGCATGGGCAAGCTCGCGGGCGAACTGCGGGACCCTGTGATCCTCGACTACAAAGCCATTCCCCATTTCATGGAATCGACCGTGGAATCACACACCGGTCATCTCTGCCTTGGCGAACTTTGCGGCAAAAAGGTCGTCATGATGAAGGGCCGTCTTCACTACTACGAGGGCTACACTATGCGCGAGGTCACATTCCCGGTGCGGGTGATGCGCGCGCTCGGCGCACGGACTCTCATCGTCATGAACGCTGTGGGCAGCGTCAATCCGCTCATTCCTCCCGGCTCTATTGTGCTCGTGCAGGATCACATCAATCTTATGGGCGACAATCCGCTGATCGGCCCCAACGATGACGATCTTGGCCCCCGGTTCCCCGACATGAGCGAGCCCTATTCGCGGGCGCTGATCGCGCGGGCGGAAAAGGCGGCGCTGGAGAAAAAAATCCCGGGCGTGCACCGCGGCGTCATGGTGGCATTCACCGGACCGAGCCTTGAAACAGCCGCCGAGTATCGCATGTGCCGGCGCATGGGCGGCGACATCATCACCATGTCCACCGTGCCCGAGGTCATCGTGGCGGCACATTCCGGCATGAGAGTTCTTGGCATGTCGGCGGTGACCGACGGATGCCTGCCCGACGCGCTGCGCCCGGCCCTGCTCGAGGACTTCATTCGCATGGCCGGCGAGATTGAACCGCGCCTCAATGCGCTGGTCACAGGCGTGCTCGAGAAAATGTGACCGCGGTCAATACAAGACCCGCTGCATCACCCAGTACACGCAACCACCCGGCAGAATCGGAGAAACATAGCGTCCAAGAGCGGGGGGACGGGCAAAGAATCAGAGCCTGTTGAGGTCGCGCAGGCGCTCCTGCGCGATGACCGCTTCGGACGCCGCCGGATTTTCCTCTATAAGCACGCGGTACATGGCCCGCGCCTTCTGATAATCACCCGCGTCCTCGTAAATCAGCCCGATATTGAGGCGCGCTTTGGAGCGGCCCGCATAACCGGGGAACCGGCCGACTATCTCACGCAGCGCGGCCATGGCCTCATCGCGCTGGTTGAGGCCGATGCGGCATTCCGCCAGTACATAGAGAACATCAGGCTCCTCGGGCATGCCCCTTGCGTCCATCAGCGCCTGATCAAGTTGGGCCAGCGCGCGGTCATATTGCTTGAGCTGAATATATAGCGCCCCGAGTTTGCGGCGCGGCGTGACGGACGGGGCGCCGCCGGGCGAACGCGAAAGCTCCTTCTCAAGCAAATCAACAGCGGCCTGGGGATCGGCGGGCAGCGTGTCAGCGCCCGAAACGGCGCCGGGTTGAATGCCGCGGCGCTTCAGCTCCTCAAGATAAGGTTTCCCGTTGGGCATTTTCTCCAAAGCGCTGAAAGCGGCGGCCGTTTTTTGCGCGTCAGGTTCGATGATGATCGAAACATAGAGCGCCCGCAGAGCCAGCCGCGAGGATGGATGGTTCTGCGCATAATCGCGCAACATTCGCGCCGCATCAGCGCTCCTGCCGGACTTTGCCGCCTCGATGGCGTTGATATATTCCATGCGAACCATTTCGTTTTCCTCGACGCCCGGTTTGGGCATCGCCAGATCAAGCGGATCAAGCTGGATGTTCCTTGCGGGCGGCGGTGTGACGGTTGGAGCTGCCGGCGCGGCGGAAGCGGCAAGTCTTGTCATGATTTCCACAGGAGAAGGCGTCGGCGCCGAGGCGCGGTCGTCCGGCTGCGGTTCAATCACGGGCGCCGCGCCGGGCAGCGGCTGATCGTGCCGGGCGGCAGCCGGACGCGGTATGGCCCCGGGATTGATGAAAATGCCGGTGTCCGGCTTTGAAGGCGTTTTCACCGCTGGCGGTGAAGCTGGCGCGGGCTGCGGTTCTGGCGCGAACTGAACCGGAGGCGTTAAGGGATGGGTTTCAGACACGGCGGGCATTTTGGAGAAGCCGGCGCTGATGCCGGATGATGTTGTGACAACGCCAAGGGAACCCGCGCGGGGGAGATCAGATATCATATCCGCGCTTTGACTTGCCGTTGTCGGCGCCACGCTGATTTCCTCGCCGGGATGCGGGTAAAGAACCGGCGGGGGGATGGAAGGCTCCTCGATAAGATCATTGTCGAACCGCCCGCGATTTTCACCGGAAGTCTGGCGTTTTTCGGAACGCCTGGATTCTCGTGTGCCTGCGATCCGCGGACCCACAAAGGGTATGGCGCGGATCAATCCGCGGACAAGCCCCGGGCGTTGCGCAGGTTGCGCGCGCTCGGGAACCAGCCTTGCCACGGGCGTTTCATCAGCAACGGCATTTGGCGTCTCCCCGGGCGCGGGCCTGACGAAGCCCATCGGCACGGCTGTTGGCGGCGACTGAGGTTCAGTGGACGGCGTTGGAGCCGGAGCGGCGGCCGTTCCCGCCGGCACGGGCTGGCCGGACTCATCAAACTCGACACGCGGAACCTGCTGAAGCAAACCAAGAACGCTTGTTGTCGCCTGGGACGGTTGCGCCTCAACAAGACGCCCCCCGAAAATCATTATCGCGATCGTTCCACACCCCAGCAACTTTGTGGTCACGCGCAGGCATGAAAGAAAAAACACAGATGAAAGCATAATAATACTTCTATACCAGCCGCCCTATAACGAATTTCATGCAATGATGATGTCTGTTTGATCAGGCTGCCCGATGCCTCATCGCCGATGTTTGGGATCGAGGGCATCGCGCAGGCCGTCGCCGAGGAAATTGAACGCAAACACGGTGATAAAAATGAGCGAAGCGGGAGCAAAGAGCAGCCACGGGCTGTTGCTGATGGCCGACAAGCTTTGCGCGTCCTCGAGCATGATGCCCCAGCTCACCTGCGGTTCCTGAATGCCGACGCCGAGGTAGCTCAGCGCCACCTCGCCAAGGATGTAGCCGGGCACGGCAATTGTGGCTGAAATGATCACATAGCTCATGGTGTTTGGCAGGATATGCCGCGTGATGATGCGCAACGTTGAGGCGCCCAGCGCGCGCTCAGCCATCACAAAATCCGTCTCTTTGATCGCCAGCACCATGCCGCGGATCACGCGCGCCTGTCCCGCCCATCCGATCAGGCTGAGAATGACGACGATGATCAGGTACATCTGGCTGGAGTTGACCTGGCTGCCGCCGATGCCGAACACACCCTGCGTCTGGAAATACGCCCGCAGAGCGATAATCAAATACAGCGAGGGGATCGACAGAAGGAATTCAACGACACGCATGATGGCCACATCCCACCAGCCCCCGAAATACCCCGCGAGCGAGCCCATTAACATGCCGATCAGAAGCGAGACGGTGATGCCCACCAGCCCGATCGACAGCGAGATTTTCCCGCCCTCGATGACTCGCGAGAAGACGTCCTTGCCCACGGAGTCGCGGCCAAAGAGCGCCAGCACCCCCGGCAGATCCACGCCCGTCAGCCGCGTCCGCATCGGAATCACCCACCACATTTTATACGGTTCAGAGGGAACAAAAAACCTGAGCGGATATTTCCTCGAGAAATCATATTCCCAGCGCTGGCTCACAGGATCTGTCATCTTCATGCCATAGACAAACGGACGCATGCGGAACTTGCCGTATTCGTCCACGAAACGCGGCAGGGTGGGCGGATGATTGGGCGCGCCGTAATCGCGCGCCGCGGGATCATACGGCGATATGAAACTGCCGAAGAGCGCCGTCATGTAAAGCGCGGCGAGCACGGCGGCCCCCACGAGCGCCGCGCGGTTGAGTTTCAAACGCCGCCACGCCATTGCCCCCGGTGACGAGACGGCGAAATCCTCCAATCCGATTTCCGGGTTTTCATTCATAACGGATTCTCGGATCGTTGAGCGCGAGAAGAATGTCGGCGAGCAGATTGCCCAAGATGAGCATGACGGAGGCCATTAAGACGGATGCGGCGACGACGAACAAGTCCTTGGACATGTAGGCCTCGATGGTCGTGCGCCCCAGACCGGGCCATGCCATCACATTTTCCACAAGGAAGGCGCCGCTGAGCAGATCGCTGAAGGCAAAACCGAACAGCGTGATCATCGGATTAAGAGCGTTGCGCAGCGCGTGGCGCATGACAGCCGCGCGATAAGAAACACCTTTTGCCAGCGCCGTGCGCACATAATCGGCTTGAAGGGTTTCGAGGAGGTTCGAGCGCATCTGGCGCGTGTAAATCGCCAATCCGCCCATGCCCAGCACAAATGTCGGCAAAATGAGATGGCGTCCGATGTCTTTCATACGCTCCCATGCCGATGGCAGCATGAAATAAGTGTCGGAGCGCATGCCGCCCGTGGGAAACGCACCCGTGACTGCGGCGAAATAGACCGCGACGAGAGCCAGCAGGACGGCGGGTATGGACAGTCCAAGGAACGCGACGGCCGAGGCGATGCGGTCGGCCAGCTTGTTTTGGCGCACAGCGGCGATGATGCCCAGCGGCACGGCAATCGCCCACGCAAAAAGCGTCGAAGTCAGCGCCAGAAGAAAGGTGTTGCACACCCGCGCGCCGATCAGGCTGGCCACGGGGATTTTATATGTGAACGAGTGCCCCAGGTCGCCGTGCCTCACGACGCCCCACAGCCACCTGAGCCACACGATATGCCACGGATGGTTCAGCCCAAGACGTTCTGTTTCGCGGTTTAGAAACTCAGTCGATATTTTCGGATCAAGCCTCAGCGCCGCAAGAAAATCGCCCGGCGTGTGGAAAAGCAGAAAAAAAGTCACAAGCGAGATGGCGATCAGTAGCGGAACCGATTCAAGAAGACGGCGCAAAACCAGCCTTAACATGACCGTGTTTCCTGAATTCTGCCGGGAGCGCGCGGCAAACCTCCACGCGGGATTCTTTTAGAACACGAAAGCTTGCATCCGCCCCCGCTCCTACTTGACATAAATTTCCTCGGCGTTCCACAGCAGTTCGTGGCTGAGAGGCGACGGCTTGATGTTTCCGAAGGTGTTGCGCGCGAGCACATAGACTTTTGACGTCCACAATGGCAGGAAGGGGCATTTTTCGGCGAAGATCGCCTGCATGCGGAAGAATACGTCGCGCTGTTTCATGACATCGAGCGTCGCGTTGAATTCCTGCCCGAGTTTGTCGGTCTCGGCCTCCCATTGCGTGGCCGGCGATTTTTGCGAGGGATTGAAGAAGTGTGTGCGCCCGCTGCTCAGGTAAACATTCATGCTGTTGGCGGGATGGGGGCCGCCGCTTCCGCCGAAACCGAGCAGGCACGCCTCATACTCGAAAGTGTCCGCGGTGTTTTTCACAAGGGTGTTGAAATCGATGAACTGCGGCTGGGCGTCGATGCCGGCATTCTTCCAGTCCGCCGCCAGCAGCGAGGCCACCTTCTCCCGCACCTTGTTGCCTTTGTTGGAGATGAAAGTGAACGCTGCGCGGTTGCCCGCGGCATCCTCGCGGATGCCGTCGCCGTTGCGGTCCTTCAGGTCCATTTCATCGAACAATTGGGCGGCTTTCCGCTGATCGAAGGGATACTTGGCGATGTCCGGATTATACCAGAAGGCGACGGCGGGCGACTCAAGACCCCACACGCTGACCGCCAGCCCGCGGAGTTCCGTGCGGATGACGCTTTCCTTGTCAAGCGCATGCATCGCCGCACGGCGGAACCGCGCATCCTGGAACCATTTCAGTTTGACGGGATCGACGAACGGCTTGTCGTTGCCGGGATTGGAGCCATCCTTGAGGTTGAACCAGAAGACATTGGCGCCCTCGCCGGGGCCGCAATCATAAAGGGTGTAGTTGCCGGCCTGCTGGCCCGCCTGCAGGTCGGCGATGGCATCGGGCCGGGGGCGGATAAGGCCGTCGGCCTGACCGCTTTTGAAACGCATCAGCGCCTGATCCATGTCGGGCGAGTAGGTGATGATCAGCGTGTCGAGGCAGGGCAGTTGTGCGCCATCGCGGTCATACTTGAGGTAATTCGGATTGCGTTCGAGGATGACGCGCTCTCCCGACTGGTATTGCTTGAGCTTGAAAGGCCCGCTGCACACGAGTTTCGCCGGATCGGCGTTGATGTTGAGCGCCTGCTCGTATGTGCCGGCCTTGAAGGGCGCCTCGTAGACATGCTTCGGAATGACGGGCAGTCCGCTGATAAGCGTCTGGAAGGATCCGCTGGGAGCGGCCAGTTTCACACGCACATTCAAATCGTCAACCTTCTCAAACTCAAAAGGTTTGCCGGCGACCTGCAGCACGTCCTTGACGGCATTGGCCACATTAGGCGAGAAAATGACCTGCGCGCTGAACATGATGTCGTCGGCCGTGATGGGCTGGCCGTCGGACCATTTCATGCCCGATCGAAGCTGGAGGAGCCAGTTGCGTTTGTCGTCCTCCATATACCACGCCTTGAGCAACCCCGGCATGTATTCCTGTGTCTGGTTGTCGAAATCAATGAGGCCGGCGAAGATGCGCGAGATAACCTCGTTTGATCCGCTGTCGTTGGCCGTGATGGGATCGAACGTCTTGGGTCCATCGCCGAAGGCAACATAGGTGAATGATCCTCCGCGCTTGCCAGAAGTAATGTTCCCGGCATACATCGCATCCGGGAACGGCAGCTTGAAGCCCGCAGGCGGCGGCGCCGCGCGATGCTCGATGCTCATTGTGGTGTAGTCGAGGTTGATCTTGCTCTGCATGGAGACGGTCTGCGCGGATTGTGTGGATGTGGTGATCCCGCCCTCCTTCGAAGCGCGCGCCTGTTCCCGCGCCTCCTGCGGCGCGCAACCCGCGAGCAGCCACCCGGCCACCGCCATCAAAATCGTCATTTCCTTCATATCGCCATTCTCCGCCGAAAATATGGCACAACAGTAAATACGTTTCAAAAGACAGCATGGAATATGCAACCTTTAGCTTGTCGTGAATCAACGAGGGGGCGCGTCCTGGCTCATTGCGGGTAAAAAACAGTGTCTTGAAATGGTTGCATTAATCCTCCGGCATGGGTATGCGCATTGTGTCATGAGTGCGCCACAATTCTGAAAACGACTCTTGGCAAATGATCCCGCGCACATGCTTCATACAGACAACAATCCGCAAGGACGGCCATTGACATGTCCATGAAACATTTACCTGTAACGAACCTTGGAGTTTGCGCGGCGCGCTCACCGCAGAAATTTTCCGTCCGCAAACACGATGACGGCGCGCATTTTGTCGCTGACAACACGCGAATTCGTTTCAACACGGAATTCACGCCCGGCGCGCCTGAGATGGACGACATCTGTTTCGAAAAAGCCGGCCCCCGCGCCCGGATATTCTTCGATCCGGCCACAGTCCGCGCGGCCATTGTAACCTGCGGCGGTCTTTGCCCCGGCCTTAACAGCGTCATCCGTTCGGTCGTGATGGAATTTCATTTCAACTATGGCGTGAAGGAAGTGACCGGCATTCGATTCGGTTATGCCGGACTCAATCCGGCCAATGGTTACGAACCGGTCATGCTCGAACCAGACCGGGTGGACGAGATCCATAACGACGGCGGTTCGATTCTCGGTTCTTCGCGAGGGAGCGAAAAGCCCGAGATCATGGTGGATTATCTTGTCAGCAGGGGCATCAACATTCTGCTGTGCGTGGGGGGCGACGGCACCCAGCGCGGTGCGAATGCGATCTCAAAGGAAGTCGCGCGCCGCCGGCTGCCCATCGCCATTGTCGGCATTCCCAAGACCATCGACAACGACATCATGTATGTTCAGAGGTCGTTCGGATATGTGACAGCCATCGAAGTGGCGCGCGAAGTGCTCGACAGCGCCCATAACGAGGCCAAGGGCGCGCCTTATGGCATCGGGATGGTCAAGCTCATGGGACGCGAAGCCGGATTCATCGCTGCGGGCGCGACGCTGGCCAGCCAGCATGTCAATTTCTGTCTCATCCCGGAAATCCCCCTTGTCATCGGCGGCCCTCATGGTTTCCTGAATTTTCTTTACAAAAGGATGGTCGGACGCCAGCACGCCGTCATCGCCGTGGCCGAGGGCGCGGGACAGGACCTCTTCGCAAGCGCCTCGGGCGAACATGACGCATCAGGCAACATCAAATTTCAGGACATCGGCCTGTTCCTGAAGTCCCGCATCTCCGAACACATGGCGTCGGCCGGACTGCCGGTGAACCTCAAATATTTTGATCCCAGTTATCACATCCGCAGCGTGCCCGCCAACTGCGGGGACGGCATCCTGTGCGATCTTCTGGCGCGCAACGCGGTCCACGCGGCGATGGCGGGCAAGACCGATGTGCTCATCGGCCTGAGCAACGAGGCATTCATCCATGTGCCCATCGCTGAAGCCGTGGCGCGCAAAAAACGGCTGAACACGGCGGGCGACGCATGGCGCGCCGTGCTGGCATCAACCGGCCAGCCCGAACATTACAGCCCCGCGTAGACCGCCGGTTTGTTGCGGCGGCGTCAATCCGTGGGAATCTCGACCCGGAACACGGTGTTGCCTGGAACAGATTGAGCGCTGATCCTGCCGCCAATTTCCACGATGATATCGCGGCAGATGTACAGGCCAAGCCCCGTGCCCGACGCGGCCGGTTTCGTGGAAAAGAATGGCGTGAAGATGCGCTCCATGTGCTCGGGTGGTATGCCGGGACCGTTGTCCGCCACCTCCGCGACCGCGACGCCCCCGCCCCGCGTCGTGGACACGCTTAGAACCCCCCGCCCTTCCATGGCCTGGTAGGCGTTGAGGATCAGGTTGGAGAACACCTGAATGATCCGCACGGGTTCAGCCAGCACGGGCGGCAGGGCCGGATCGAGCTTGATGATGACCCCGGTCTCGCCGCGCTCATAGCGCACCAGCGCGAGACTGCGCCCGATCATTTCGTTCAAATCGATGTATTCGCGCTCGCCCTCCCCCCGCACAAACCGCTCGAGGCTGCTGTCGCGCAGGATGCCAAAGAACAGATCAACCTGATCGCGGATGCGCCGTTGCGATTGCAGCGGCGCCGCGGTATCCGCAGAACCGGCATCGGACATCTCCTCAATCTCGTGCTTGATGTTGAGCACGGGTTTTTTCAGGTCGTGGAGAATGTTTGACGACAATTGCCCCGCCAGCGCGAGCCGTTCAAGCCGAACCAGCTCGCGGCGCTTCTCCTCAAGCTCGACGGTTGTGCGCGAAATAACCCGCTCCTGGCGCCGGAACTGCATGATGAAAAGCGCCATGGCGCCGATGAGCAGCGCGCTGAGCGACGCGATGACCACGCGCACCGTTTGGAGCGGCCCCTGGTTGAGGCGCACATAGATATTGCCAAGTTTCAGGCCGCTGGCCTCAAGCGCCAGTTGCTGCACACTCCGGTCCCCGCGCGCGGGCAGAGGAAACTTGCGCAGGAAAGCCGGCAGGATTTGCGCTTTTTCCGCGCCGGGCAATCCGGCGCCAAGATCGCCGGCGAACGCGGGCAGATAAAACGGGCAGATGATGCGCTCGCCGGCGCCGTAATATTTCGTCACCGTCATCGGCCCGAAATAGGGGTGGTTGCGGTATTTCGCGGCCAGTTCTTCGACCTTCGAAAAACGGATTCGCCGGTCGTCGGGCGTGGCCATCACGCCCGTGTCCGAAAACACGCTGCGCAAGCCCTCGATGTTCGTTTCCATGTCCGCCTCGAATCGCCTGAGAAGCTGAAACAGGGCCGCCAGCGATGCCGCGATGACAAGAATGGCCGCGCCATAAAAAACAGCCGCGCCCCGCCCGCGCGGCAGAACGGTGAACCGGGAAAGGACCGTTTTCTTCTTGTGCGAGATCGTTGTCGTGTGCCATAACATTGTTGCGTTGCCTATGCCAGTTTCCGCCATCCACCGCAACCGGATTCCTCATGTGCAGGCACCGGTTGGGCAACAGATGTGAGAAGATACTTGAGCGTATTATATGGAACATGCATGGAATCATAATATAACAGCACGAACAATGTTTCTGCTCTGGCTTCTAACTTGAGCGGCCATCCTTTGTCGGATCCCTAAAAGCACCGCCAGCGCAGAGTAATCAAATGGTGAAGCCGGCATGATCAGAGAGTTTTTTATTATGGCATCGATGCTGGGGGGGGTGATGGTCTACGCGGTGTTATGCCCTGCGCAGGAAAGCGATGCGCAACGTCTCCTGGACGCGGCGAAAAACGGAAATGTGTCGGCGGTTCAGCAGCTTCTTGAAAAAGGAATCTCCCCAAAGACGAAGGACGAGGCCGGGCGGTCGCCACTTCATCTGGCTGTTGCCAATGGGCATCAGAGGACAGCCGAGATCATTCTCCAGCATGGCGCGGAGATAAACACCGCCGACAATGCCGGAAAGACGCCCCTTGACTTGGCGGAGGCCGGCGGCCACACCGCCCTGGCAAACTTTCTCCGCGGCAAAGGCGGGACGGGCAAGCACGGACCTGGCACTCCCCTCTCCGGTTCCGCCCAGCCTGGTTCCCCTTCCCTCAGCATGTCAGCGCCCGCATCCCGCATGCTCAAACCGTCGCTGCCATTCAAGACCGCCGCGGAGTTCGAAAAGAAGATCGGCGAACCCGCCACGCTTCTGGACAGCGATAACGTGTGTTTCTTTGTTCCAAAACGGCGCGAGAAGGAAGCCCGGATCATCTTTGGTTATCTGATCAAGGCTTACGAAGCCCTGTATGAAATCGCCGGCGCGCACACCAACCACAAGATCGCGGTCTGTGCTTTCCCGAAAGGAAATCCCGAGGGCTGGGGAGGCACATCGGATTGCTCCATCGAGTATGACGATTTGAACCTTGATCTGACCCGCCAGCCGGAATGGACGCGATACAAGGTTCCCCATGTTTCGGGCTACATCGAAGAAATTGCCCACAGCTTTGTTGGCGCGACAAAGGCGCAGTTCGGCTGGGAGATGATCGGCTGGTCGCTGGGCGCGAATGTTTCCAGCAAAACCGCCGGCAACCCGCTGCTCGCAGAAGAGATTCAGACCGCACGCAAAGGACAAGAGCAAACGTTCAACCAATACATTAAGAATGGTTTCGTTTTCCCCGACGGACTGCCCGCGAACCAGTGCGACCGCATCCATGCATGGATCCTATATCGATGTGAATCGAAATACGGTCCCCGCTTCTGGAGCGACTTCTTTCGCGAAATCCGGAGCCAAGAACAGGCGTTGAGTGACGCGGCCCGGCTGGGCGATGCTGACAAGATCCGGAATGCCCGCTATCAGATCACCATCGCATGCTTCGACCGGCTACCCGGCCTCCAGTTCAAGAAGACACTGAAAGACGCGGCAATTTCATTGACGACCGACGTGAAGTCCCTTCACCCCGAGGCGCCGGGGTGGAATCGGCGCCTGACCGAGTAAACCAATGGCCTTCGCCTTGAGGGAAAGTAAGAACCCTCACGCAAAGACGCAAAGAACGCCAAGCAAGAACGGGAATGGTGTAAAATGACTCTCTGCGATCGTGGCGGCTCCGCGGGATTGGACCGTCATTCGTGCTTATTAATAACTCTTCCACCCGGTCACGCCGGTGGGATCCGTGCTGCCGATGTAAAGGCCGTTGCCAAAACTCGTCACCCATATTTCGCCCCATTTGTGGGGATTGAAAAAGATGCGCTCGGGATGATCGAAGGGATAAGATGTCACCTGCGTGAAGCCCGGCGTGGGCGCTGTCAGATTGTCAGAATACCACAAACCGTCGTTTTCGGTGGCAAGGTAGCCGGCATCGGGATTCGCGGGATTGATGGCGCATGATCCCACGCGGTCAAGCGCGTTGATGCGCGTCCAGCTCTGGCCGCGGTCCGTCGTGCGGTAAAGGCCGCCCAAGCCGCTGGAGGCCACTCCCCAGCCGCTGTACACGCCCGCGTACCAGCGGTTCTGCGCCGGATCGTTCGGATCGATGACGATGTCTTTTGTCCAGTAGCACATCCCCGGATCACTGCGGTCCAGCCACGCCGACGACCCAACGGGCATCACGAAGACGCCTGAACTGGCCGTAAAGTTGAATCCCGAAACTCTGCCCGAATATGTGCATACAAGCGTTCCGTCGTTGAGCACGGCGACATTAAATGGGTGGCCTTCCGTGCGCGGCGGGCTGGGCAGCCGGGTCCATGCGGAAGCGCCGCCATTCTGGATATCCTCCGAAACCCAGATGCCGCCGGACGTGACCTTGTCGCGGTTGACGACGCTGGCCAGCAGCCGGTTCGGATTGTTGGGATCAAGCGCCAGTCCCATTACGGGCGAGCGGAAATTGTGAAGCACAAGCCAGGTTGCCCCGGTATCGGTCGAGTAGAGCACCCCTCCCTCTCCCTTCAGCGTAA
>JAPLSQ010000133.1 GCA_026398535.1 Candidatus Sumerlaeota bacterium
CAAGGCCAGGGCGGTTCTTGACAGCCTGCTGGCGCTGGCCCCCGATGACGCGGGCGTGCGCCAGGACGCCGGGCGCTGGGAGGCGCTGAACCGCGCGGCCGTGTGCGAACAGCTCAAGATGGAAGTGACGCTCAAGCTCGATGCGGGGGACATCACGTCCGCCGAGGCGTTGCTGGCCCGGATGGAGAAGACCGGCCCCAGGGAACCCTCCACACTGGATGCGCGCAAACATATAGCCGAATGGAAGCGTTCGGCAATCGATGCGAAGCGCGGTCTTCTGGCATCGTTGCTGACGTCCGCGCCCTCCGGCGATGACTTGCTCAAGGCCAGGGCGGTTCTTGACAGCCTGCTGGCGCTGGCCCCCGATGACGCGGGCGTGCGCCAGGACGCCGGGCGCTGGGAGGCGCTGAACCGCGCGGCCGTGTGCGAACAGCTCAAGATGGAAGTGACGCTCAAGCTCGATGGAGAAGACCGGCCCCAGGGAACCCTCCACACAGGATGCGCGCCGCAGGATTGTTGCACATAAACTCGAGCTGGAAATCTCCACGCTGCTGGCCAAATGCGAAAAAGAGCTGAATCTGAATTATCTTACTCCAGAGGCTCGGAGTATCGTGCGGCAGTTGATGGGCATCGCGCCCGACGATGAACGCGTCAGGAAGGCAAACGCCGCCGTGGAGACAAGGGCGCAGACGATTGTCCGGCGGCGCAGACTCAGAAAAATTCTTATCGCTGTCAGCCTTATGATCGCAATTGGAGCGGGTGCGATGTTTTATGCTTGGGGAGCGCATAGTAGGTGGAAGGCCGCCGAGAAAGCCTTCGCCGCAACCGCATTGTTGGATCAGTCCGCAACGGCGACAACGGAACAAAAGGCGCAGGCGTGGCACAACTATTTCACCCAGCATGGCGTCACTGGTTACCGGATCAGCGAGGCGCGCCAGAATATCGCGAAATATTACAATTTCCGTGAGGATGCCGGTTGTGGCCTGAACCTTGATATGGTCTGGATTCCGGCGGGCTCGTTCGACATGGGTTCGCCCGACTCGGAGAATGGCCGCTCCTCTGACGAGGGTCCGGTTCACCGTGTGACACTCGACGGGTTCTGGCTGGGTAAGACGGAGGTGACGCAGGCGCAATACGCGAAGATCGCGGGAACCAATCCGTCGTTTTTCAAAGGCGACGGCAATCTGCCGGTGGAGCAAGTGAGTTGGAACGACGCGGTGTTGTTCTGCCAGAAGCTGACGCAAAAGTCGGGGAAGAATTACCGGTTGCCGTCGGAGGCCCAATGGGAGTATGCTTGCCGGGCGGGCTCCACGACGGCGTATTGCTTTGGCGACTCGGATTCGGGTCTTGGCGATTATGCGTGGTTCGATGGCAACAGCGGCAGCAAGACGCATCCGGTGGGGACGAAGCAGCCGAACGCGTTCGGCTTGTCCGACATGCACGGCAATGTGTGGGAGTGGTGCGAGGACTGGTATCATGATTCGTATGCAGGCGCACCCGTGGACGGCAGTGCGTGGGTCAATCCGGCTGGAAGTTATCGTGTGTTGCGCGGCGGCGGTTGGAACAACTATCCAGGGTACTGCCGTTCAGCAAATCGCAACGGCTACCTCCCGGGCGACGGGGGCGACACCCACGGGCTTCGGGTTGTGTGGTAGTTTTCGCTTCGCTAGTCTCCCACATAGCTGGGACACTTGATTTCTTGGGGGGGGAGGGGGGGCGCAGGCCCGATTCCTCCTGAATTTCAACGTTCTGCTTATGAAGGATGGCATCAAACGCTATGTGTTGGATTGAGAGAAAAACTTTTACACGGAGAACCATGGAGATGGCACAGAGGACCACGGAGAAAAGAAGCATCGTTTTTGTCTCCGCGCCTCCTCTGCGCAACTCCGTGTTACAGCTTTTTCTCTCTATTGAAGGCATGGGGTGGGCGACAGTTGCCTCTGTCGTAAAATGAAAAAACACCCAAGGCGTCATTTATTGTTGACAAAATAAGAATAAATATCAACATAGATAACAAAATATATCAAAACAAGCTTGGTTTAACATGGAATCGAAAATCATAGATGCATTGACCGGTTCGCGGAAAGTCCGGCTTCAGCCCGATGCACTCGGCGCACTGGCTGGAGGAAAACAGATCGCCGTTCTGATCGAGGTGTCATCCGTCGCGGCTTTTTGCCAGGGCATCTCTGAGCCGGGTCTTGCCGCCACGCAGACAAACAGCGCATCGCTTCCGCCGGGATGGAGGGAAGTTCCCTCGGTGCTGTCCACGGCGATCGTGAAAGCGGAACTGGACGCCGGGCAGATTGCGGCCGTCGTAGTCATGCCGTCAGTCGTTTCTGTCCAGGAAGACCGCGAGATCAGGCCGCATGCGCATCCGGGCGGGCCGCCCCGGCCGGAGACAACATGAACACCCTCGTCGATCCTTCGTTTCACTCCGATGCCGCGCTTGCGCGGTTGCGTGACCGGCTTGTCCGCGGAATTTTCGCCGGCCCCAACGCCGCCGCGATCTGCGCGGAGTCAGCCGGCGGGGACGCAACATCCGAGGCTTTTCGCGCCAGTCTCGAGAAACAGGTTTACGAGTCGCTGGAGCGGGTGCTGGCGAGATGGAAACGCGGCGAGATCCAGACGCCCGAATGCCTTGCGGAGGCTGGCAGGCACTGTGACGAGACGCAGTGGCCGCTGGTGTTTGTCGCGGCGGCGGATGACCGCCTGACCGCGGTGCGCGAGGAACTGGGGGGGCTTGGGTATCGTTTGTCCGGCGATTCTGACGCGTTTGAAGAGTTTGGCCTGGTGGCGGCGCACGCGCCGCCGCTGATGGACCTGATCGAGCCAATGGCCGCGGTCGCCGATGTGCGGGCCATTTATGACGCCGGGCGCGAAGTGTCCCTGCCTCCGATGCCGCCGCTTGGAATCAGTGCGGAGCTGGCTGAGGCAATGCCGGCCATCGATCCCAATGGCGCGCGGCAGCGGATCGGGCTTGGCCGGTGCGGGCAGGGCATCCGTGTCTGCGTGCTCGACACGGGCGTTGACGAGAAACACCCGGATCTTCAGGATGCGATTGAAGCCACGGCTGACTTCACGGGCGAAGGGGGCCCTGCCGACCCGATGGGGCACGGCACGCATGTGGCGGGCATCATCGCCGGACGGGGCAGGGCTTCGGGCGGCGCTTTCACGGGCGTTGCGCCCGCGGCCCGAATTCTGTCGGGGCGCATCCTCGGCGCGTCCGGCAGCGGGAGCCTTGAAACATTGATGTGGGGGTTGCGCTGGGCGCTGTATCAGAAGGCGGATATCGTGAACCTGAGCCTTGGATACCAGGCCGCGAACACGGACGGGGCCTCGCTGGAGTCCAGGGCGTGCGATACGCTCGTCAAGCGGGGGATTGTTGTCGTGGTCTCCGCCGGCAACAAAGGACCGGGTGCGGGGACCATTGGAATTCCGGCGGATTCGCGTGAAGCGATCACAGTCGGCGCGATGTCACGCCAGGGCGGGGTCTGCGACTTCAGCAGTTGCGGGCCGACTGCCAGTCCCGATCTGACCGGCGACAAACCCAGCATTGTCGCCCCCGGTGAGATGATCATATCGTGCCGTTCCGCGGACAGCAGTTCCGATCTTTGGCCGCCGATTCCCGGCCACGAGAGCTATGCCGCGGCGTCGGGCACATCGATGGCCGCGCCCATGGTCAGCGGAGTCATCGCGGTGTTTCTCGGCGAGTCACATGCCGCCGGCAACCGGCTCACGCCATCGGAGGTCAAGCGTCTGCTGCTGGCGGCGTGCTCGCCAGTTCCAGGCTGCAACGCCGCCGCGCAAGGAAAGGGCGCCGTGAATTTGTCGCGGCTCATGGAGGATTGTCACGGGCGTGCCGGAACGCCGCGCGCAAGCACCGCGCCTGACGCAACGCCTGGAATCGGAAAGGACGAGAAAGAAATCATGGACGATCAAGTTCTCAGCGTGGAAACACTGGCAAAATACTTGAAACTGAAGCCGGTCACGGTCTACAAGCTCTTAAGGCAAGGCAAAGCGCCAGGCTTCAAAGTGGGCGGAGCATGGCGTTTCCGCAAATCGACCATTGACGACTGGATTGCCAGGAACGAGCAATTATCGCTGTCCGAGCCAGCCAGGCCGGAGCCCGAATCAGAACCCCAACCCGGCAAGCCGAACCCCGCAAAGGAGCGATTCGCCGTCGAGTGCGGAGTATGCGGCCTGCGGCTTGCATCGCCCCCGCGCAACCATTGCGAAGAGGCCGACTGCGGCATCGGAATCTGCGATAAATGCTGGAATGTGTCCAAAAGACATTTTTGCCGGGCTCATCGTTCGCAGTCAGCGAAAACAAGTCCAAAACCCGCTGCCGCCGGGCAAACAGGGCACGGCCTGATTCTTTCCGGCAACTGCCCCGTCTGCGGCAGACCACTGGACGATGCTTCCCGGCTTTGTGAGGCATCGGGATGCGAAAACCGGATCTGCGCACTTTGCCGGAATGGCGGAGACCCATACCCGGAACCACGCCGCCGTTGTCCCGATCATCAAGATGCAAATTTGGCACAACCTGTCGGGGCCGGCAAGGTTATCCCGCAGGGGGGGGAGTTCACCTGCGGATACTGCGGGAGAGACATATATGCCCACGAGATTGGCGGCAATTGCGAAGAGTGTGAATCCCCGATTTGCAACACATGCCGGGAGGGTCTGACAACGGGACTCCCGGAGCATCGATGCCGGTCTCACGCAAGGGCAGCTACGAAGCCCGCGGCTTTGCCTTCGCGCGACGCCATCCTGATCTCCGCTCTTGCGCAGCTTGCCGCCGCCGAGTCGGCTTTCCTGGAGCGCGTGCGCGCACAGTTCGCCGAAACGAAGGAGCTGTATCATCCGGTTACAGGCGAACCGGCGGCTTTCACAAAGGCATGGAAACTGACCGGCGAAACGAGCAGTGACACGCAACTCATGAAGGTTTTCAAGAAACATCCGAGGCTGCTCAAAGGGCTTTCCTCTGTGCCCGGCAACCGGGAACTCGCTTACAGCATTGCCCCGAATAAAAGCACCGCGGACATAGCCCAGGGCGCTCTCGTCGTGCTGGTTCGTTTCTTATCCCGCGCCGTTCGCGATCTTCTCGGCGCGGACGAAGAGCTTCTTTCCAAACTGTTTGACGTGAAAAATGGCGGTGCGGGACAATCGGGCGCGGAGAGTTTGACGTCCCGGCATCCGTGGAGCATGACGGAACTTTCGAACCTGCTTGCGGCAGAGGCCGCGGAGGCCCGCCGGAAAAAGCGTTTCGAGGTTCTGGCGCTGTTCTCGCCCGACGGATGGGATGACGAGGCGATCGCCATGATATGCGCGGCCGGCAATGGCAAAAGCGGCAGCCGGTTCGCCTCCCCGAACCTGTCCGTCATCCTTCTCGGTCCCAATGTGCCGGACTGCCGCTTCAATCCTTCCGTCGCGCGCGCGGCGCTGGTCGCGCCGCTGTTTTCGCCTGAACTGCCGTCGGAACGCCTTGCCCAGTGCGCGAATGCCGTTGACAGCCAGCTCGTCGGCGCGAAATATGTGACACTGGATTCGCTGATGTCCATTCTGCCTTTCCCCAAGGGGCTGATCCGTGCCGCGATGGAAAGTCTGACAAAGAAAAACAAGGAATATACGCTCGAAATCATCAAGGATATCGGGCTGACTCTGCGCAAAAGGAGCGAAGCATGAATTTTCCGTGGTTCAGCAAGAAAAAGACCGTGAAAGACCTCGCGATCCCTGATCTCGAGACGGAACGCATTCGACTGGAGGAGGAAGAGCGGCGGATTCTGGCGCGGGTGGAGAAAGCCGAGGACGAAAAAAAACGCCTGTTTCAAAAAGGCGCTTCCGAGGCCTCCAAGCGCCAAAAGATACTTATCGCCCGCAAGATGAAGGAAATCGACGAGCAGGCCAGGGAAAACGAGATGCGGGCGGGACGGATATCCAAACAGTTGCGAGTGGTGAATCGCCTTATAGTCATCAAACGCAACGAGAAAAAACTGAAGGAAAGCAATGTTTGGAGCACGATCAGTTCCATGTCCGCCGATGAGCTCGAGACCATGCTGACACATGAAGTGGTTCGGGACACCGCCGAAGCCGAGAAGCAGCGCGCGCTGCTCGAGGTCATCGAAGCCGATCCGCGCATGACACAAGACCTGGGCGAGGAAGAGGATGTGCTCAAACTGGTCGAGAAGATGGAGCAGGCCGGGGAATCGGGGGAGATCGATGAAAGTTATTCCGAGGCCAGCGGCATTCTCGACTCCAAGAACAGTTCAACGGAGTGAGCGATGGTTGACATTTCGGGCGGAATGAAGGCCCAGTTCGACACGTCGCTCAAGCGCGCACAGGATTTGTACGCCGCGGGTCAGCATCATGCGGCCGCCCAGGAATATGAGCGGTGCGCACGCATCATGAAAGAGCTTGTTTCCTCCGCGGTGAGCGTGTCTGTCCAGCGGCAGCGGCTGGAAAAAGCCAGGCAGTACCTGGAGCTGGCGAAAAGGATCCGCGCGGGCGAGACCGTTGCGGTCACTTCCGGGGAACTCGCCGATGACGCCAGACAACGCCAAATTTCGGCGACCGCCATGCGTTCAGCGGTAAAAACTTCACAAGAGACGGAAAGCGAAGAAGATTTTTCTTCCGAGATCGCCAGGCTCATTCAAAAAGCGCCCGTGAAATGGGAACAGATCGGCGGACTTGAACAGACAAAGTCGGACATGCGGACCGCTTACGCCTTGGCCGCCGCGACCATGCCCCAGGGCGTGCGTCTGAAAACATCCCGCAATCTGTTGCTCTATGGCCCTCCGGGCACAGGAAAAACTCTCCTGGCCGCCGCGGCATCCAACGAACTTGCCGCAACGTTCTTTAACGTCAAGGTCAGCGGTATTCTGTCGAAATATTTCGGCGAGTCATCAAAGCTCGTATCGGCTCTGTTCACCGAGGCGCGCAGCCGTCCGGCATCGCTGATTTTCTTTGACGAGGTGGATGCGCTTGCGCCTTCCCGCTCGGGCAACCTCGAGGGAGCGGAGACACGGCTGCTTTCGGCCTTTCTATCGGAAATGGCCGGGCTTGAGAGCAAAGGCGCGGCGACGCTCCCGCTCGTCATCGGCGCCACCAACATGCCTTGGAGCGTCGACAACGCAATTCTCTCGCGGTTTGGAAAGCTTGTGTATGTGCCCTTGCCGGATGAGCCGGCGCGCCACGCGATCCTGGCGATCCAGCTTGAGCAGAACGGTCTGAAGTGTGACGCGCCGGCCGATGAAATGGTGCGCCTGACCGATGGCTACAGCGGCCGCGACATAGAAAAGCTGTGCGCCGAGGCCGCCGAGATCATGTGCCGCGCGGCCAATCCTGAGCTGTCCGGCGCCGCGCAAGGCGTCGGCGGGGGCCGGTTGCGAGTCCGTCCCATCAGCCGGAGCGAGTTTGAGGAGGCGTTGCGCCGCATTCGGCCCAAGTCCGGGCACTCCGATATCGATCAGTATCGCAAGTGGGCTGAGTCGTCCTCCTGACGATGTTCCGCGCGGCTGTCGGCGGACGAAAGCGGGTCTTTGCGTGAGGTTATCTTTTATGGTTTTTTCTTTCTCACGCAAAGTCGCCAAGACCGCCAAGGAAAACAAGACTGAAGGCATGGGGTGTGAGGATCCCCTGGGAGCGCGGGCGTCCCGCCCGCAATAAAAGA
>JAPLSQ010000017.1 GCA_026398535.1 Candidatus Sumerlaeota bacterium
CCCGCTAAAAACATGATATGTTTATTTCTCCCAACACTCAGGATTCCCAACATTTTCCATCATGCCGCCTGTCAGCCGCCTTCACCGACGCAATGAAGCGGATGAGTTTTTCCTTATGGAGTTTGCCGTTTGTGCGCACACCGCTGCAGACATCCACCGCAAAGGGGCGCACGGCGTTGATGGCTTCGGCGACATTCCCGGGCGTCAGCCCTCCTGCAAGATAAACGGGAATCCCGGCGGCATCCCTGATGCGCCGGCTGATCTGCCAGTCATGTGTGCGCCCTGTTCCGCCAAGTTCCTTCACTGTCAGGCCGGGACGCCCTGAATCAAGCAGAAGGGCATCGGCTTCACGCGCGGCTCGCGCGGCTTCATCCAGGCTTTCTTCGCCCGTGACATGAATGACCTGCACGAGGGCAATGCCCGGGAGGGCATCGCGCAGTCTGGCAAAATGGCCGGGTGGCAGACGATCGCAAATCTGAAGCGTGTTGACCCGGCAACGACGTTGTTGCTCGATGATGGCGTCCGCCTGCTGATTGCTCGTGAGCAGGAAAGCAGCCACACCCGGCGGCACGACTGATGCGATCTTGAGAATTTTATCTTCAGCGATGACGCCCGGTCCGCTTGGCATGGAGGACACAAGCCCCACGGCGAACGCGCCATGTATAATGGCCAGCCGGGCCTCCCCGACAGTGCTGATGCAACAGATCTTGATTCGGGTTTCGATGATGCCGTCTGCTTTTCAACCGCGTGATTTTATCAATTCTGCTTCACATTGTTTACCGCGGTCAAACGAATGCCATGGAAAAAATCCGGCAGCTGTCTGTCAAGTGCGGCGGAATGCGGGCTTGTTAAAGCGCAAAAATCGGTTGCATTGATTCGCGTTCCTGCCAAGGGATCACTGATTACATCACGGCCCACATGCTGCCAGCCATCATTTTATTATCTTTTATGATCCTGTTCTCGCGGCAACCACACGGCCATTTCGCCCGGGCTGCGGTTTGACCATGCATAATAGGGAATTGCCGTGACCAGCGCGGGGTTCGTGACTGTCGCGCCCTTGTCATCCCGGCCGATGCGCAACGCTGTCCCGTGCAACACCGTCACGCCGCTCAGAAGATCGTCGCGGTGTTCGGCAGTGAACTTCGCGTCGTCAGGCAGCGCAATATCCAGAACATGTCCGCCGTTGTCGGCGCCCTCGAAACAGTACACCAGAGGCCCGCGCTCGAGCGCCACGCGCCCACGGTTGTCCTTCACCGCCTCGTGCGCGATGACACGCCGCACAGGCATGGGCATGCGGACTGTGACAGTGTCGCCCTTCTTCCACTCGCGTTTGATGACCGCGTAACCCTTCTCAAGCGCAAGTGCGGCTGATATGCCGTTGATTTCCCACGCGACGGGTTCAACCGTCGGATCGGAATAACGATACAGGTCGCCGGGCACGGGCCGTCCCTGCGCCCATCCGGGCACGCGCACCTTGAGCGTAAACTCCGCGAGCCGCTCGGGCGTCACGGTCAGCGTCACGAGACCATCCCAAGGGTAGCGCGTTTCCTGTGTCAGCGTCACCGTTTGATCCGAAAGTTTGATCCCGGATCTGCTCCCTATGAACAGGTTCACATAGATTTCATTGCCGCGCGCGGCATAATATATCCAGCCGGCAATCGACGGGATGAATCGTGCGATGTTGACCGGGCAGCATGAGCACGTGAACCATGGGCTGCGGGTCGCGGCGCCGTGGTTGAACGTTGCCGCGCCATCAGTTTCGAGCGGATTCGGATAGAAAAATGTGTCGCCGTTGAGCGACACGCCTGAAAGGAATCCATTGTATATGATGCGCTCGAGCACATCGGCATATTCCGCCCCGCCGTGCAGCAGGAACATGCGCTCGTTCCACAGCGCGTTGGCAATGGCCGCGCACGTTTCAGCATAAGCCGTCTTGTTGGGCAGCTCATAGGCGGCGCCGAAACTCTCGCCGTCCCAGCGCGCCCCGATGCCGCCCGTAAGATAAAGCTTTTTCGTGACAACGTTTTCCCACAGACGGTCGATGGCCTTGACATAGTCAGCGTTTCCGGTGAGCGCGGCCACATCCGTCATGCCGCTGTAAAGATAACCCGCGCGAACGGCATGTCCCACGGCCTCATCCTGCTCCAGCACGGGCTTGTGATCCTGCTGGCCCGGCCCCTGCGGCTTGCGGCCATCGGTGCGGCCTCGCTCATCGATGAAAAACTGCGCCATGCGCAGGTATTTTTCCTGACCTGTCGCGCGGCTGAGCTTCACCAGTCCGATCTCGATTTCCTCGTGGCCGGGCGCTTCGCGGCGTTTACCGGGGCCGAACACATCGCAGATAAGATCCGCGTTCTTCAGCGCGATATCGAGCAGCGTGCGCTTGCCGGTGGCCTGGTAATGCGCCACGGCGGCCTCGTAAAGATGCCCCGCGTTATACAGCTCATGGCTGTCCTTCTCGTTCGACCATCGCGCCGGCCCTGACATTGCGGGCATTTTATCGGGCGGAAAAAGCCGCCGCGCCGTGTAAAGATAACCGTCCGGCGCCTGCGCGGCCGCGATCTTGACGATAAGATCGCCAAGATATTTTTCGAGTTCGGGATCGGGATGGTTTGCCAGCGAGTAACTGGCGCCTTCGATGACCTTGTAGACATCGGAGTCATCGAACGGGATGCCGCGGAACTCGCCCGCCATCAATCCGCCAGCCTTGGCAAAATTATCTATGCGTCCCGTCTCCTCGCATTTTTTGAAATCATAGGGAATCGTGACCTTGCGGTTGATTTCAATTCTCGGCGACCAGAACGAGTCATTCACTCGGACTGTGCTGAACGGAACGGGCGTGATCGGATAGTCCTTCATGTCGGCGGCTTTCATGCATCTCCCTGTAAAAAGCAAATGACCAATAACAAACACAATAAGCGCTGATTGCATGATCGATTTCATGAATCCTGATATGTCATTCCCATATCTTTCTATTGATCATTGTAAAGTGCTTATAATAAAAGCAAAGATTAACCAAAAGACAGGATGAGTCATCATTTGAACGATCAATCAACAATACGCGAATCAGGCGCGCAGGAGATCACCGAGGAGTTTTTGCGCAAACTGCCCAAGACAGATCTGCATTGCCATCTGGACGGATCTTTACGTCAGGAGACAATCCTTGAGCTGGCGGAGAAGCGGAAGATACTTCTTCCGGCCGGCGATCCGGATAATCTCCGAAATCTCGTGGTGAGCGGCGGCAACGTGCATCATCTCGCCGATTACCTGAAGGCATTTGAGATCACACTCTCGGTCATGCAGGACGAGGAGGCGCTTTTCCGCATCGCTTATGAGCTTGTCGAGGACTGCGCCGCCGAGAATGTGCGTTACATCGAGGTGCGTTATTCCCCCATTCTTCACACGCGAAACGGCATGCGGCTGACGCACATTGTCGACGCGGTGATCGATGGGCTTGCACTCGGCGAAAAGCGTTTCAATGTGAAAACCGGCGTGATCATCTGCGGAATGCGCAATATCAATCCCGAAACCTCCTACCGGCTTGCCGAGCTTGCCATCGCCTACAAAAACAGGGGCGTGGTGGCGTTCGATCTTGCGGGAGCCGAGGAGGATTATCCCGCGAAAAAACACAAGGACGCTTTCTTTCTCATACTGCGCAACAACATTAATTGCACGCTTCATGCGGGGGAGAGCTATGGTCCCGAGTCAATCCACCAAGCCGTGCATTACTGCGGCGCGCACCGCATCGGGCATGGCACGCGCCTAAAGGAAGACGGCGATCTGCTCAATTATATCAACGACCACCGTATTCCGCTCGAAATATGTTTGACCTCGAACATACAGACGCGCGTTGCATCTGATTTTTCCGAGCATCCGTTGCGGTTCTATTATGATTACGGATTGCGCACGACAATTAACACGGACAACCGCCTCATGAGCGATACCAATGTGACCAGGGAACTCTACCGCGCGCACAAGCACCTTGGATTTTCGCTGACTGAAATATGCGATCTCATTGTTTTCGGTTTTAAGAGCGCGTTCATGCCTCACCGGTCGAAGGTGAAGATGCTCAAAGGCATTTTGTCGGAACTCAACGAGCTTGCCCTTCAGCCCAAGACGCAAAGCCTTCAGACGACGACTGACGCCGAGGCGCTCTGAGACTGAATGCCGGCGCCCGGGCGCTGATATTTCAGTTTACTGTTGAACACGCCGCGCAATTTGGCGTGAAATTATTCGAATTTCACCATACTTTGCAGCAAAGAAAAGAATCCGCATGGCCGAGCGAGTATTGAAAAAGAAGGCTGACGACGCTCCAGAGCCGCTCGAAACAGGCTTCAGTCTTGAGATCGAAGACATCAAACTGATGATGCAATTGATGAAGGAAAATGAGATCGCGGAGCTTGATATCGAACAGGGCGGCGCGAAAGTGCGAATTGTGAGCGCGCGGGCATCCACCGTGCAGCCGCATCAAGCGCAACAATATGCTCTGACAACTTACCCCCAGCTTGTCATAGCGTTGCAACAGACGCCGCCGCCGCCGTCATCTTCCCTGCAGGCGTCTCCATCAACACCGGAAAGCGAGTCGGATGCGGTCGAGGCGGAGACCGCGACGGCAAACCTGCGCACGGTGACATCTCCGATGGTCGGAACATTCTACCGCGCTCCGGCCCCCGATGCCGCTCCTTTCATTGATATCGGCTCTGTCGTGAGCGATGACACCGTTCTTTGCATCATCGAGGCCATGAAGCTGTTAAACGAAATCAAGGCCGAGATGCGCGGGCGCGTTCACAGGATCCTTGTGGAAAATGGGATGCCTGTGGAATACAACCAGCCGCTTTTCCTGATCGAAACGGGCTGACCGCGCCAATGTTCAGGAAAATACTCATCGCCAACCGGGGCGAGGTTGCGTTGAGGGTCATCCGAGCGTGCAAGGAGATGGGCATCCGCACGGTGGCCGTTTATTCCGAAGCCGACGCGAACTCACTCCATGTCAAGTTCGCCGACGAGGATGTGTGCATCGGTCCGGCGCCCTCAAGCGAAAGCTACCTTAACATACCGCGCATCATGAGCGCGGCGGAAATCACCGACGCGGATGCCATACATCCCGGATATGGTTTTCTCGCCGAGAATGCCGACTTCGCGGAGTTGTGCTCATCATGCAAAATCAAATTTATCGGACCCGCGCCGCAGGTCATCGCGCGAATGGGCGACAAAGCTGAGGCCAAAAAAACAATGCGTGAAGCAGGCGTGCCGTGTGTGTCCGGCAGCCTGGACATTGTCACCGATGTCGCGGAGGCGCGCAAGATCGCCGCGGAGATTGGTTATCCAATCATTATCAAGGCGGTGGCGGGCGGCGGCGGGCGCGGGATGCGCATTGCGCACACACCCATAGCGCTTTCCACGGCGTTCGTCACGGCGCAGGCCGAAGCTGAGAAGTCCTTCGGCAATCCGGGCGTTTACATTGAAAAGTATATTGAGGATCCAAAGCACATAGAGATACAGGTGCTTGGCGACGAGCATGGCAACGTGATTCATCTTGGCGAGCGCGACTGCTCGATCCAGCGCCGCCACCAAAAACTTATCGAGGAGTGTCCATGCTCCAGCCTCGATGAATCCTCACGCGCGAATCTGGGCGAAATCGCCGTGCGCGCGGCAAGCGCTGTCGGTTATACCAATGCCGGAACGATTGAGTTCCTGTTCGACCGGCGATCCGGCGGGTTCTATTTCATGGAAATGAACACACGAATCCAGGTGGAGCACCCGGTGACTGAAGTCGTGACGCTGGTCGACATCGTGAAGCAGCAGATCCTCATCGCCGCGGGAGAACCCCTGCAGATGAAACAATCCGATATTCGGTTTGTGGGACATGGCATCGAGTGCCGCATCAATGCCGAGAATCCCTACCAAAATTTCCGCCCTTCGCCCGGAAAGATCGTCACATATCACGCTCCGGGCGGCAATGGTGTGCGTGTCGACTCGCACTGTTATGAAGAGTACGTCATTCCTCCGTACTACGACTCAATGCTGGCGAAGCTCATAACGCGCGCGTCGACGCGCGACGAGTGCATCCGCCGCATGGAACGCGCTTTGGGTGAGTTCATCATCGAGGGCATCTCCACCACCATTCCCTTCCACCTCGAAGTCATGCGCAGTGAGGAATTCAAACACGGAACCTTCGGCACGGGCTTCGTCGACACCTTCTGGAAATAAAATCGCGTTGCATCAATCCAGGTGATGACGCGCCTTTGACGGTTTGTAATTCATTTCAGCCCTTGCGATCATGCCCACAAGTTGGCACAGCTTGTCCCTCACAGACGCGAAGGGTGGCGGACGCGGCGATAGGGCGTCCGGGAAGGCAGGATGAGCAGGCATGAAATACCGGCGCTTATTAACGGCACTATGGCTGATAGAGGCAATTATTGTGATGAATGGACGGGCAAACGAGCAGTTGGCGATGAACCCTTTGACTCCCGAGGAAGAGCGGGTCATCATTCACAAGGGCACGGAACGACCCTTCAGCGGACGATATGAAAAGTTCAACGAAACGGGTGTTTATCTGTGCAAAAAATGCAATGCGCCGCTGTATCGTTCCGACGCTAAGTTCGACGCTGGTTGCGGATGGCCGAGTTTCGATGAAGAGATTCCGGGAGCCGTCAGGCGCTTGCCCGATGCCGGCAGCTCACGGACCGAGATTGTCTGCGCGCGCTGCGGCGCCCACCTTGGCCATGTGTTCACAGGCGAAGGATTCACCCCGAAGAACTCGCGGCATTGCGTGAATTCAATATCGCTTGATTTCCACCCGGCTGTGCTGGCGGGCGCTGGAGATGCGGCCAGTCCATCCGCCGCCGCCAGCGCAACGACTACCACCGTCACATCCCCCACAACAGACACCGCTGTGTTCGCGTCAGGATGTTTTTGGGGAACTGAGCATGTTTTCCGCAAGGCGACGGGTGTCGTGTCCACACGCGCCGGCTACACCGGCGGAAACAAAAAAAACCCAACATACAAAGAAGTTTGCACAGGCCTGACGCGTCATGTGGAGGCGGTGGAGGTGGTCTATGACACGCGTGAAACCAGCTATGAGGCGCTGGCAAGACTGTTTTTTGAGACGCATGATCCAACGCAGGCCGGCGGGCAAGGACCGGACATTGGCGATCAATACCGTTCCGTGATTTTCTTCCGCAATGAGGCTCAAAGGAAAACCGCTGAATTGCTCATCGCTGAGCTTAAACGCACTGGATATGCTGTTGTCACACAGGTTGTGCCCGCATCCACCTTCTGGCTTGCCGGGGACTATCACCAGCGGTATTATGAGCGCACTGGTGGCCAGCCATATTGCCATATTTACCGGAAACGATTTTAACATAGGCAGACATCGTTTGCTTACGGGGTGAGTGGGAAGGTTATCCGATATGACCCTCTCGTTATGATCAAATAGAACCGCTTTTATCAATAAATGTGACGAAACATTTGATTATTTGTGAATAAATATGTTGATAATCCCATGTATTGATCGCAAGTTTTCATGTGATTGACAGTTCATTCCCAAGGAAAGGAACGCTCGATATTTATATGATGAATCGCACACGATTACTCGCGTTTGGAGGAGCTGGGTTGGCAAGGGTGGCCGTCATTGTCATTGTGCCGCTCATGCTTGGCGGTTGCACGGCGGTTCCGGTTCATGGGGGAAAAATCGACACCGGCGATACTGCATGGATGCTGATGAGCACGGCGCTGGTGATGCTCATGACGCCTGCATTGGCTCTGTTCTACGGGGGACTTGTGCGCCAGAAGAACGTTCTATCCGTCGTGATGCAAAGTTTCATCGCGCTTGGCGTGATCACAGTCGTCTGGTTTCTGCTGGGCTACTCACTGGCGTTCTCGCCTTCGCTCATCAAGATCGGCGATTATGGTTTTCTTGGCGGTTTGAGCTGGTTTGGCACGCGCGGGGTGGGGATGGATCCCTATCCTGATTTCTGCCCCACGGTGCCGCATCGTCTGTTCATGGTCTATCAATGCATGTTTGCGGTCATCACACCCGCATTGATTTCAGGGGCGTTTGCCGAGCGCATGAAGTTTAAAACATATCTTGTTTTCATCGTCCTGTGGTCGTTGCTTGTGTACACTCCCATGGCACACTGGGTGTGGAGCGCCAACGGCTGGCTGAAGAAAATCGGAGCGGTTGATTTCGCGGGCGGTACCGTTGTTCACATGACTTCCGGGCTGACCGCGCTTTTGGTGGCTGTCATGATCAAGCCGCGGCTGGGTTTCCCGCGCGAGGCGTTCCTGCCGCATAATCTTGTCTTCACCGTGCTGGGAGCGAGTCTGTTATGGTTTGGCTGGTTTGGATTCAACAGCGGAAGCGCCATCGCTTCCGGTCAGCTTGCGGTTACGGCGTTTATCGCCACGCATAACGCGGCGGCCGCGGGGGCGGTGGCATGGATGATCAGCGACTGGGTGTTAAAGGAGAAGCCGACGATCCTTGGCGCGGCGACGGGCGCCGTGGCCGGGCTTGTCGCGGTGACTCCCGCATCCGGATTTGTCGGTCCGATTTCAGGCCTTGTCATCGGCGCCGCCGCGGGATTTCTGTGCTCATGGGCCTGCACCTGGCGGGCGCGAAAGGGCATTGACGATGCGCTCGATGCGTTTGGTGTGCACGGCGTGGGGGGAACGCTCGGAGTTCTTCTCACCGGCGTGCTTGCATCGCCATTTCTTAATGCCGCTGTTCAGTCCACACCCGGCATCATCCATGGCGGTTTCAAGCTGCTGATGCTTCAGACGCTCGCCGTCGTGGTCACGATCGTTTTCACTGTGGTCATGTCGTGGATCATCCTCAAGATTCTGGATGCGACCATGGGACTGCGCGTGGATACCGGGGAGGAGCAAATGGGACTCGACCTGACTCAGCATGGCGAAAGCGCCTATTCGAGCTGACGATGGCCGGCCATGTTCAGAAACACAACATTGGTTACCGGACGGACGCTCGGCGTTCCCAAATCACATGTATGACGACAATGGCAGCCGCATCAATCATGGGAGCATAACAATATGAAACTGCTGAAATGCATCATCCAACCCCATAAACTCGAGCAGGTTAAGGATGCCCTCAACAATCTTGGCATCAAGGGCATGACAGTGACCGAGGTCAAGGGTTACGGGCGTCAGCGCGGGCACAAGGAGATTTACCGCGGGCTGGAGTACAACATCTTTTTCCTGCCGAAGATACAGATCGATGTGGTGCTGGAAGACAAGATGGTCGACGAGGCTGTCAAGGCTGTGGTCGACAATGCGCGAACCGGGCACATTGGCGACGGCAAGATTTTTATCCTCGACATCGGCAATGTGATCCGCATTCGCACAGGCGAAGAGGGTCCCGACGCCTTGTAATTCCCGCGCGAGGGCCGGCTCCGCCGCTTCGCGGCGCGGTCACTCACTCCCGGGCTGGCGGCACGTCTTCCTGCGCGGCGAGTTTGCGGGTTTGATCTTCGCGGTAGCGCCGAACCGATTCCCGAAGTTCGGGATGTTTCGTTCCGGCGATTGACGCGGCAAGGATGGCAGCGTTGACGGCGCCCGCGCGGCCGATGGCGAGTGTGCCCACAGGAATGCCCGCCGGCATCTGAACCATTGAAAGAAGGGAATCGAGTCCCTGCAGGTGCGTGGATGGCATTGGCACGCCCAGAACAGGCAGGACGGTCTTGGCGGCGATGACACCGGCAAGATGCGCCGCTCCTCCCGCCGCGGCGATGATCACCTCCAGACCGCGGCTCTCCGCCGACGCGGCATAGTCAAAGACCAGGTCCGGTGTCCGATGCGCCGAAAGAATTTTCACTTCATACGGCATGCCCAGCAATTCCAGTGTCGCTGTCGCTTGCGACATCGTGTCCCAGTCGGATTTCGATCCCATGACAACTGCGGCTAATGGGTTCATCAATTTTTCCTCATATCGGGCATCAGTATTCATATCCGGATGTCAAACTGCCTGATGGACATCCCAATCCGCAACATTTGTCGGCAGCGCTTCTTGGCAGACTGCAAGCCTGCGCCACAATCATCTCGTCCAAACTGCCAGGCTGGCGCTTTGTATTATTCGTGTGCTCATCAACATTAGCTGCACATTATGAATGTGTCAGTTAAACTCATGCGATGGCTTGCGGGATGTTTGCTGGGGTGCGCCCAGGTCTTTGCCTTGGGATTCGCGGAAAAGGGGAATCACATTGCCGGCCGCATCGCTGAGAATCATTTGACTAACCGCGCGCCCTCAGAAGGCGCCCGTCTGCTTGGCGGGCAAAGCATGTCGTCTGTAAGCACATGGGGCGATCTGCTCTGGCGGGAGCGGCGCGAGACAGCATCGTGGCATTTCGTCGGCATGAAAATCACAACAGACCGGATACTCGGCGAGATAGCCAATACACCCCGCCGCGGCTTCCCAAACTCAGGAACTCATCCATTCCGGTGATGTCAACCGGCGCGCCGGCTCAGATAAAATAACGCAGGATTGGCGCGGCAAGCTGCCACACAAAACGCGCGCACATGGTCATCAATATAACCGTGATCAGCCATATCACAAGAACTGCCAGCCGGGCGCCCCAGTCGCCCGTGCGAAGCTCTTCGATATCGGAGGGAAGCCTGCCCAGCACTTCCTTTATCCACCAGAGAGCCAGAACCAAACCAACCGCATAAATGTAAATCATGTTAATGTCATTTGCCCTCTGAACGGTGAATCCAAGCTGAAAATGAGCGTGTCTCACTGAATCTGGGAGACTTGAATTCATTCACAGACTGCCGCGGACATCCCAATATGCGCAACGCCCCGCTCTCTGAACAGACGGGATCGATGATCGTTATCATACATCCTCCGATCAAAAATTCCAGCGGAATAATGGTGGAACTGGCGGATTTCGGCTGATAATCGTGGGTGTCATGAAGTTCGGTCAGAAATCCGCGCCAGCCCTGTTCATACTGTTTGTGGGAGTCGGCATTATCGCCGTGCTTGGTCCGGGCGCGGTGGCGGACTATTTCATCACGCGGTTGTTTGTGTCATCGACTCTGCCGTCCAATGAAGTTGTTGTTTGGCATCCGTGGGGCGCTCAGAACAAGGAACAGATCGAAGAGCTTTTCAGGGAATTCAACCGCACACACTCCCCGCTGAAGGTGAAATCGGTATTTGCGTCAAACGGGGCGGGCGGGGCGGGCGGGAGCCAGAAGTTCTTCACATCCATTGCGGCGGGCAAGACGCCCGATGTGATTTTTGTCGATTCGAGCCAGGTGGCTGAATGGGCCTTCCAGGGCGCGCTGGAACCGCTCGACGAACGCATCGCGGCGGCGGGCATCCGCATGGATGATTTTTTCAAACCGGCCTGGAAAAGTTGCGCCTATGACGGCCGCGTCTGGGCGCTCACCTATTGCGCCGATCCGAATTTCGCGTTCGCGTGGAACAAAGATGTGTTCGCGCGGGCAGGATTGGATCCGGAGCAGCCTCCGCGGAGCATCGATGAACTTGACCGGATGAACGACCGAATTACCGCTTCGGTCAATGGCAAGCTGAGGACCTTGGGGCTCATCCCGTGGGGGCAATTCGGAGGCGCCAATTCCATCTTCACATGGGGATGGGTGTTTGGCGGAGATTTTTATGATGAAGCAAACCATCGCATAACGGCCAACGATCCGCGGATTGTGCGCGCGCTCGAGTGGATGTGCTCGTATGCCAGCAAGTATGACATCACCCGCATCAACAGCCTCACCGCCGGATTTGGCTCGCTTGACCGCAATCCCTTTTACATCGGCGAAATGGGCATGACCTGTTTTCACATCTTTCAGATCTCCGATGCCGGCATGTATGCGCCTAAGCTGAATTACGGTCTTGCGCCGATCCCGTACCCGCAGGGTGGCGAACCCAATTCATCCTGGATCGGGGGATGGTGCATGGGATTGCCGAAAGGGTCGCGCCGGGCGGAAGCGGGGTGGGAGTTGATCCGCTGGATTTGCGCCGATCCGGAGGGCACGCTGGCAGTCGGAAAGATCATGAGTCTGTTTCCAGGATACCGCAAATCACCTTACTTTGATATCGTGCGCAACGATCCGCGGTATGGCATTTACGTCTCAATCATCGATCAGTCAAAACACCAGCGCCCGGTGATGCCTGCCGTGGATTACTACATGGGCGCCCTCGACCGCGCCGTGCAGTTTGTCCTTTACGGGCAGAAGAACGCGAAACAGGCGCTGGATGACGCAACCTTCGAAACTCAGCGTGAGCTTGATTTCAAGCTGGCGGGGAAGTGAAGAGGCGTGAAATCGGCTATCAAACGAAGGGATCAGATCAACGGGATGTTGTTCACCTCGCCTGTCATTGTCGGTCTTCTGCTCTTCACGGGATACCCGATCCTGGCGTCGCTCTACTACAGTTTCTGCAATTTTCCGGGGCTGAGGCCGCCCGTGTGGATAGGCATGGGCAATTATCTTCAGCTTATTAAAGATCCGCTTGTCACGAAATCGCTGCTCAACACGGCGGCATACGCGGCGGGAAGCGTTCCGGCGGGCATCGCTGTGGCGTTTGTGCTCGCGCTGCTGCTCAATCAGCCTGTGCGCGGTATCGCGGTGTTCCGGACGATCTTTTACCTGCCGAGCATCGTGCCGGCCGTCGCCAGCTCGGTTCTTTGGCTGTGGGTTTTCAATCCGCAGTATGGCCTGCTCAACGGTGTGCTTGGTTTGTTCGGCATCAACGGACCGGGGTGGATGGCCGATCCCGTCTGGGCCAAGCCCGCGCTCATCATCATGAGCACATGGGGGGTGGGAGGCACCATGATCATCTTCCTCGCCGGACTGCAGGATGTGCCGCGCGAGATGTACGAGGCGGCAGAAATAGACGGCGCATCTGATCTGCAACAGACTGCCCATATCACGCTGCCGTTCATGAGCCCCCATATCTTCTTTGCCTTTATCATGGGACTCATCGGCGCCTCGCAGTATTTCACTCAGGCTTATATCATGACGGGCGGGGCGGGCTCGCCGGCAAACTCAACCCTCTTTTTTGCCATGTATCTTTTCCAGAATGCCTTCCACTTCTTCAAAATGGGCTATGCGTGCGCGATGGCGTGGCTGCTCTTTTTGCTGACCCTCATCGCCACGATCGTGGTTTTCAAAAGCACGGCGCGTTACGTTTATTACCGGGGGGACAACCAGTGAAACAAACCGCATGGAAACGATTCACGGGCTGTTTCATGCTGATCGCGCTGGGCGCGGTCTTCGCCGCGCCATTCTACTGGCTCGTGACGACATCGTTCAAAACGAATGCCAACATCAGCCGGTGGCCGCCCCAGATCATCCCTGATCCGTGGACGGCGCAGCATTACATTGAGGGGGTGACGGCGCTTCCGTTCGGCCTTTACCTGGTCAACACTCTCGTCATATGCGTGTTCGCCACTTTGGGCACGGTGCTGTCATGCTCGTTGTGCGCCTACGGATTTTCAAAGCTTCGCTGGAAAGGACGCACCCTGCTTTTCTGGATCATGCTGTCGACGATGATGCTCCCTTACCAGGTCGTCATGGTCCCGTTGTTTCATGTTTTCAGCAAACTGGGCTGGGTTGATACCTATCTTCCCCTCATCGTGCCGGCTTTTTTCGGAAACGCGTTTTTCATTTTTCTCCTGCGCCAGTTCTTCATGACGATACCTTTGTCGCTCAACGAGGCGGCAAAGATCGACGGATGCGGTGAGTTCCAGATTTACAGCCAGATCATGCTGCCGCTGGCAAAACCGGCGATTGCCACGGTCGGTATCTTTACTTTCATGGGAGCTTGGAATGACTTCCTCGGTCCGCTGATCTATCTTTTCGACGAATCGAAATATACTCTGGCGCTTGGTCTTCAGATGTTCCTTGGCCAATATGGGAACTACTTTGGGCGGCTCATGGCGGTCTCGACGCTGCTGATTCTTCCAATCATCATGCTGTTTTTCGCAACACAAAAGTCTTTTGTTGAAGGCATCACCATGACCGGCGTGAAAGGATAACTTTAATATGACTTGCGCGAAATGTTACAGGAGGATGACAACTCTGTTAGTCATTATCCCAGTGCTGGTTGCGCGCCTCGATGCGGGCGTCATCAACATCGATCCGGCGGAAGGCTGGGTCATCTTTGATCCGAACAAGGATGGTTTCGCTTATCGTTATGGTCCCTCCATCACCATCAAAGAGGACCGCAGCATCGATGCATGGTTTGCCTCGCCGGGCGATAAGGGGAGCGATGGAATTCATCAGTGGGATTGGCTGCGCCACAAGCGGTCGACGGATGGCGGGCGCACATGGACGACGGAAACCGTCGTGCTCAAGGCGACGGAAGGCTCGCGCGACAGAATGGCGGTCTGTGACCCAGGGATCATCAAACTGGGCGATCTGTATTACCTTGGTTACACCGCAACGGCGGTTGATAATAACGGTTTGACCAATGAAGTTTTCGTGGCGCGCTCAAAATCTCCCACAGGCGGTTTCGAGAAATGGAACGGCAAAGGATGGGGAGGAATGCCCGCTGCCATCGTCGAGTTCACAACCCCGACCAAAGCCTGGGGGGTTGGCGAGCCAAGCTTTGTGCGGAAGAAAAAAACCCTCTTCATCTATTACACATGGTCGAGTTTCGATGGCAAAGACCGGCCTGTCGCCGAGACACGCGTGGCCACGGCGCCGGCCGATGATCCCAATTGGCCAGGCAAATTGACTTTCCGGGGCACGGCCTTCAAAAGACAGAAAGATGAGGATTCCGCCGATGTCAAATATGTCGATGCCGCGCGCCGGTTTATTGCTGTATCCGCGGGCGACCGTTTTACCACGCACAGTTATATTGCCGCCCGTGAATCGTCCGACGGAATCCGTTTTGGCGAAGCTGCCCGCGTCACCAGGTACGTGAAGCTGCGGTGCCACAATGCGGGAATTAGCGGAACTCCCGACGGTCATATCAGCCTGCGCGACGCTAACTTCATCGCTTACGCATACAGCGACGGCTCGCGACCCGGCAATAGTTGGGCATTCTGGCATACATACTTGAATCCCATCAAAATCACTGTTGCTCCCAGGCACGAGCGATAATCACCGCCCTGTTGTGTGCCGGTAATTGAAACGGCGGTCAGGCGCGCTGTCGCCGTGCAGCGAAAACTCGGCGATGTCATCGGACCGCTGAATGTTGTCCACAAAGTGAAAATCAAGCTTCACGGCGGAATTATTGCCGATACCAGGAATGGCCCGTGGGATGGCCAGTTCGATCTTGTTGCCGGCGCGCCGATAATCAATAACTCCGGCTTTTTTCCATGATGCGCGTCCGTCCGGCCCGGTCGTGTACTTATCGATTACGGTTTTTGTGTCATCGATGATTTGCCCGTTGACCCTGAAATCATAACCTTCCCATCCTGTCTTGTGGTCTTGGTCGGCATCGATAAACAGGAGCATCCAATTGTTGCCCTTGGGCTCGGTGATGGGCTCCCGCGTTTCCGCATAAAAAAAGACGAATTTGTCGTCACTTGCGGCCTTAAGGCGGATGAAGTCGTTTCGTCCTGTTTGGTCGGCGTAATGATTGGCATTGGCAAACCCCGCATGATCGCGGTGCATTGTGTCGAAGGGCGCGTCGCGGTATTCCGGTTGCACATCAGTCCAATCGTCGAAAGCGCCATCGATCACAACTGATTTTGGGGCGGAAGCGGCCGGGACGGGCCTGACGCCCTTGTAGCGGCGTATGTTTGCGGCCATCTGGTAGTAATAGTTATCGGTATGGCCGCCTTTCATCGGCTCGATGTCGCGGCTGTATTCCGGGTTGTACTGATCGACAAAGAAGGTGTCGCCCGGCTTGAGAGTGCGGCCAAGCATCTTGCCGCCGCCCTTCTCGCTTATGAACCTCTGGGCGATCCATTCGTTCCATCCGGTGATTAAAATAAACTCGGGATCGACTTGAAGCGCGCGCCGCCATTGTTCGTCAAAGCACAAACCCTCTGCGGTTCTCAACTGTTCCGGCGGCGGTTCGGCTCCGTCGTGGAAACTGCGGCCGATGTTGGACGTTGGATGCTGCGCCACACAGACGGATATCTGCTCGGGTTTGTCTGGCGATTCATGCCAGCCGGGCTGTTGCGGATAATGGTCGAGCCACGCCCATTTGTCCTTCCCGTTGCCAAACCACCCTTCCCTGTTGGTCCAGGCCCATGATTCGCGTATGGTGAAAAAGTCTTTCAGATCCTGAGGCATTTTCGCGAGCGGCGCCAGCAGAAGCGGTTTGCCATTCCAGATGAACCAGAGATCCTTGTGGCGCCCTTTTGCATAGAGATCGTCATAAACTTTGCGCGCCGTCGCCGCATAATCGGCGTTGTACACGAAGAAAGCGGCCTGAGGCGTGGCCATATTTTCGGCGCGCATCTGTTCATAGACGGCGCACAATTTGTTGTACTCGCGCGCATAGGTGAATCCGTTTGTGGCGTCGAAGATGATCATGTCCACCCCCGCGTTAGTGAGCATCATCGCGTGACGGCGGATGACGAACTCATCTTCAATAAGGTAGTAACCGAGCTCGGATTCACCCCAGTGGTGGAAAGCGTGTAGCGGTCCCCATGCCGGGTTGTCCGGATTTGCGGCAAGCAGTTTTGTGATATCGCAGACATTGCCCGATTTGACATCATGCCAGAGGAAATAGAAGATGCCGACCCGCTTGCCGCGCTGGGGCGGGCGGCACTGCCTGCTATCGGGCAACTCGCGTCCAAGCGCATCCGTGGCGGGCCAGGTGTCGCTCATCAAGTCCATGGTTGTTGCAGGTGCTGTTGTGGCGCTGCCGGTTTCCGCCCGAAGGTGAGAGCCAAGGCACCAGACTGTGCCAGTCAACAAGGCGGCGGCGCGGACCGTAATCGGCAACAATATGTTCATAAGCCAGCCTGCTTCAGGAGATGAAATGTTATGAACACATACAGGCGCCTCATTGAGGCGACATTCAAGCCTTGTGAACATAAACGCAATATGATGCAAAAGCTGATTGACAGGGCACATGGGAATGCTGGAGGGATGACGGGATTTGCAGACAGATAAAAAATCGGGCGTTCTTTCACCGCCTGGAGCGGCCATCCCGCACGACTGCATTGATCATACCTTCATGATACGGAGAGAACCATGGGTTACATCGATGATGTTCTCGATAACCTTTACAAGAAAACCCCGGCCCAGTCGGAGTTTCACCAGGCGGTGACGGAAGTTCTTCATAGTCTCAGGCCTGTATTGGATCGTTATCGCAAGTACCAGGATAACAGCATTCTCGAACGACTTGTGGTGCCGGACCGCATTATCATCTTTCGCGTGGGGTGGATCGACGACCGGGGCCGTTATCAGACCAATCGGGGCTACCGCGTTCAGTTTAACAACGCCATCGGTCCTTACAAGGGAGGACTTCGTTTCCATCCCACGGTCTATATGGGATTGCTTAAGTTCCTTGGTTTCGAGCAGATTTTCAAGAATGCTCTGACCACTCTGCCCATGGGCGGCGGCAAAGGCGGATCGGATTTTGATCCTAAGGGCAAGACTGACAATGAAGTCATGCGTTTCTGCCAGTCTTTCATGACGGAGCTTTTCCGTTATATCGGTCCGGACACTGATGTTCCGGCGGGTGACATTGGAGTGGGCGGCCGTGAAATCGGCTATATGTTCGGACAATATAAGCGCTTGTGCAACGAGTTCACCGGCACGTTGACCGGGAAAGGTTATGGATGGGGCGGATCGCTTATACGGCCCGAAGCCACCGGCTACGGCACAACCTATTTTGCCCTTGATATGCTTGACACCCGGGGTGAAACCCTCGAAGGCAAAGTTTGCACTGTATCGGGATCGGGCAATGTGGCGCAGTATCTCGTCGAGCGCATCACCCAGTTTGGCGGCAAGTGCGTGACCATGTCTGACTCGAATGGCACAATCTATGATGCCGATGGCATCAATCTTGAAAAACTTCAGTATGTGATGGACCTCAAGAATGTGCGCCGCGGCCGCATCCGCGAATACATGGAAAAATATCCCAAGGCTGAATACCGCGAGGGCGAGCACCCATGGTCCATTCCATGTGATTGCGCGTTCCCGTGCGCCACGGAGAACGAAATCAGCGCCGAGGATGCGCAGACCCTCGTCAAGAACGGCTGCAAGCTTGTGGCCGAAGGCGCCAACATGCCCAGCGAACCTGGCGCCGTCGAGGTTTTTCTGGCGAACAAGGTGATGTATGGGCCGGGTAAAGCCGCCAACGCGGGAGGCGTGGCCGTGTCGGGTCTGGAGATGGCACAGAACTCCCAGCACATCACACAGATCATGCATTCGATCCATGAAACGGCCCACCGCACAGCGGCCGAGTATGGCGATCCGGACAATTATGTGCTCGGCGCCAATATCGCCGGCTTCGTCAAGGTTGCCGATGCCATGATTGAGCAGGGCATCGTGTAAGCCCGCACGCCAGCACATCACACGCAACGAAATGGCCCCCGTCATCCGGCGGGGGCCGTGTCATATCAAATGGAATAAATCGTTTTGAACGATCTCAGGTTTCAACGCAGCAGACAACCCGCTGTGTCACAGCGTTGGCATACAGTGTCAATGTGCCGCCGGGCGTGCAGTCGCTGGCGTTGATAACGCGAACCACGTTGGCGCTTGCCGTTGCCGAGGGCATCATTTCCGCCAGCCGGTTGGGCGCTCCCTCCAGAATATCCCTGTTGATCATGCTCTCCTCATGTTCGGGGAAAATGCCCACGTAGAGCATGTCCATTTCGACAAGGTCGTTGAAGAAATGCGTGCCCAGTGAGACATCGGGAACAAGGTTGTCTCTCATGGCCACGATTTCACACAACACCGACACCGTGTTGATCTCGGCAAAAGAAACCGGCACGCCCAGCGAGGGGGTTGTTGTTCCCCAGCGTCCTGGTCCCATGAGCATCAGATTCAGAGGTTTGTTTCCGCTCTTGAGATGCGAGAGTTTGCCAATCAGCCGGGCAATGGAGTATTGATCTGAGCGGGCGAGCTGGCCGTACGCTGATGGCACGACGTAGATGATTCTGTCGATATGAACCATACGGCTGTGTCCAATAACAGGTCCCCGCGTGTGGAGCACGAGTTGTTCGCGCACGATGCCAGTGGGCGGATCCACACGGGGCGCGCTGCCCTTGACCGGGAAGGGGCGGCATTGCAGAAGATTGACGTGAAATTGTCCGTCGCCGATCAGGTTGGCGGTGAACTCGATGTCAACGGGATAATCATAAGCCTTCTGCAGCTCGGTCATGAGGCTGCGCATGTCTTCGATGAATGTCGTTCGCGTAAAGAGGCCCTCGAAGGTGAGCACCCATGGAAAAATCGCGCGGATACCCCGCTCACGCGCCATCTTTTCCAGCTCCGAATCGTGCATTGCGATCATGCCGAGAGGCAGATCGGGGCTGTTCTGCGCGGCTTCCGAAAAGTCCATCGAGACGAGTTCGTTTTTTTCGAGATCGAGGACATCCGCACGATGCTGGGCATAGCGGCGCACCTGGTCGAAACTGGCTTCGGGGCGCCGGTCGGGGGCGTTGAGCGACACGATGCGTGTGTATTCGTCGTCGTTGCGGTTGACGGCGCGAGTTCCGAGCCCGAACACAAGGCGCAACATGCCGGCCTCTGGGTCGATGTCGCGGTTCCACACATAGGGATTGAATGAGTAGCCCACGCCTGCAATGTCGGGATAAAACAGGTTTCCGCGCAGCGAACCGGAAACCCGTTGCACCAGCAGCGCCATCTGCTCGTCGTGTCCGAGTATGCCTCTCTTCTCCCGGTAGGTCAGCGCCTCCTCGCTCATCGAACTGGCGTAGACGGTCTGCACAGCGGCGATGAATTTCTTGAGACGTTCCTCGCTCGGTCCCTGGTTGGGGCAGAAGACGCTTTCATATTTTCCCGAGAATGCGTTTCCGAAATTGTCCTCGAGCAGACTGCTGGAGCGGACAATGATCGGCGACTGCCCGAAGTAGTCGAGCATGTTGGAGAAGCTCTTTATGAGATAATCGGGGAATGTGCCGTTGAGGATGCGTTCGCGCGCTTCCCCGGCGCCGTCGAGAAAAGTGTCGGGATTCTTCTGTTTTTCGCGCACCCACCAGCATCCGTTGCGCACAAGGTATGTGTAGAAGACATCAGAACCGGCAAAGAACGAATCGTGAATTTCCTCGATTTCGTTCCATCGGGGGCATGATTTTCTGAGAATAGCGCGCGCCAGCAGCATTCCGACCGATTTGCCGCCGATGAGTCCGGTTCCCACCATGCGCCGCCCGATTTCAAGGACTTTGCGGATGCCAAGGTGCATTTCCGTCAGATTGAGCACGCGCGGGTCGCGCGACACAATCATCCGCAAGAGACGCCTGAAGAGGCCGGCATAGTCTTCGGCGCGCGCCTCGCCGCGTTCAACTGTCTCCATCGCCTCCTCAGCCTCGCGCAGTGTGCGGCTCCACACGTCAAGCCTCTGGCTGACAGCCTCAAATTTCATCCATGGAACCGGCGCCATGACTTCTGCCGTGCGCGCGCTCTCGGTCACGGGGAGAAACTGCTCGTTTTCGAGCACATGAAGCATAAACATGGTCGGCGAGTAACGCCATTCGACTTTCTGCGGGCGGATATAAAGGCTGCCATCGTGCCGGTACACGTCGAGAAATATCTGGGTTGTTTCGGCGATGGGTCCCGTTGCTTGTGATGAATGCGAGTTGCGGAAGAGCGCGAAATAAGCCAAGGCTTTGATCTGAAGGATGTATGGGCTGGTAAGCATGAAAAAATTGGCCAGCATCTGGTCGCTGTACCAGTCGGCCGCAAGGTCCGACAGACAGTCGAACACGTAACAACTGCGCTGTCCGTTGTGCTGAATAGTGCGGTGGATTTCGGAGATGAAGCTCTCGAAGCCTTCCTGCGGATTGAGTTCGCACACTTGAAGATCGTCGCCGGCCGTAAACAAAGGTTCGTGTTTTGCGAAGCGGAAATAAACGACTTTCTGCTTGGCGGTATTGGCCCGCGTGCAATATGGCTTGGCAAATTCGCGATAATCTTTGACGGATTCGATCTGCCATACGACATTGTCGCCGGGCATGAGTCCCTTGAGCACCTGATCGAGACCGGAAAGTCCTGTGCTGGGTTTGTGTTGTATCATGCGGGTTAGTTCAACTCGCGCGCGCCAACAGGCAAGTAAAAACCGCAAAGCCTTGCGGGCCGTGCTTGTGCGGCGAGCTTTTGTATTAAACGTCGTCTAAGAAGGCGCTGGGCTGGTTGGTCTTGTCGTCGGAGTCAGCCCGGATGATGACAGTGCAGTGGTCGTCGGTGACGAAGCCGAGCGATCTTGCTGCGCCGGGTGAGTGGTCGCAGATGCGGTTTGTCCGCGCCGCCGGGCCGTAGTCAACGGCGATGCCTTCGGGAGCGGCCGTTTTTGTGGTGTTTTTACAC
>JAPLSQ010000115.1 GCA_026398535.1 Candidatus Sumerlaeota bacterium
GATCCCCCTCCGGATGCAGCCGCTTCTTCATAAAGGCGCTTGCATAGATCCAGTCCAGCAATGCCAGCGTTTCCGCTCCCGGTCCTCAATTGGCCCTGTACTTCTGAGCCTTTCCGGCCCAGCGGGCAATATCACCCGAACTGATCGTCCCATTCGTGGGATCATAGAGCAGATCCAGACAGTTCCTCTCGCGTTTCGGGTCTCTGTCAATGTAAAATGGGAGAAGCGTCGCCGCATTCGACACTCTGTCCGGCCCTACACTGCATAGGCAGTAGCCCGAAAATGCCGGAAATCCTGACGCTTCGCTCAATTCCTTCCCCATTGCTCCCGAGAAGCTGTTGTACCAATAGGTTGGACTGTACCCGGGCGGCGGTGGAGGAGTCGTCTCCACCCACGTGGGTGGGAATGCATCGGGCAACTGCGTGGTCGTCAGATATGCCACGGGCGTGGATAATTCATTTACCGTGGACAGCGACTCTTTGTAAGGTTGGAGCGGATCAGGGTATTTTCCGTGGTCGGTGCAGTAAGCCTCCACGGCTATGGCAATCGTTCGCAGGTCGCTCTTGGCACGCGACACCTTGGCACGGGTCTGGGCTTCAATGAAGTTGGGGATGGCGATGGCCGCGAGGATGGCGATGATGGACACAACCACAATTAATTCTATCAGGGTGAAGCCAACTCGTTTCATACCCCCCCCTTTTGACGATAAATTGCAAACACAACGGTTGACCATGTCCGGTCCAAGACATAAGCATAACGATCCATCAGGCTTTCTCCGTCTGAACAGATTATGAATCACACATATTGGAGCGCGCCATCATGAGTCAAACAATCAGTATCATGCCCTGTCTGGATATGCGGAATGCCAGGGTCGTGAAGGGAGTTCATTTTGTCGATATCCGCGATGCGGGCGATCCCGTCAAGTGCGCCAAAGCATATTGCGCCGCAGGCGCTGATGAATTGGCCCTTCTGGATATCACGGCAACAATTGAGGGACGGCAGACGATGCTCGATGTTGTAAGCCGTGTGGCTGAAGTGACAACCATTCCCTTCACGGTCGGAGGCGGCATCCGGGATGTCAAATCGGCCGAAGCTGTTCTGAAGGCCGGCGCAAGCAAGGTGTCTGTCAGCAGCAGCGCTTTTCGCAATCCGGCTGTCATTGGTGAGATGGTCAAAGAATTCGGTCCTGAAAAGGTGACGGTCGCCATTGATGTTGACCGCAATGATTTGATGCCTTCCGGATACGAAGTATATATTGATGGCGGTCGCACGGCGACAGGCGCCGATGCCGTCGAGTGGGCGAGGAAAGTTGACGCATATGGCGTCCCTGTCATCCTGCCAACCAGCAAGGCCGGGGATGGCGCCAAGACGGGCTATGATCTGCCTGTCATACGCGCGATCAAAAATGCTGTCTCAGCGGCTGTCGTTGCCTCCGGCGGAGCGGGAAATCTGAGCCACTTTCTTGAGGCTGTTGATGCGGGAGCAACAATCCTGCTCGCAGCTTCCGTGTTTCATTTTCAGATGATTGGCATACAGGAGTTGAAACAATACTTGCGCGAACGCGGAGTTCAGACGCGCTGAATCAGGTTGCGGCTTTTGGGTTAATTCCCGAGCTGTTTCTGCGAGGCGGGGAATTCGTCAAGGCGGGAGACAGTGTCCCATGAGGCGTAATCGGTCAACCACTTTCCGTCCTTCTTGGTAAATTCCGCATAAATCGTTTCTGGACGCAGAGGATTCCCGGATCGTATATTGCGGAACGGGACATTGTTGCCGAATTCGCCCAGGTCAGCCCTGCCGCTGCTGGAGTAGATGATGAATACCCTGGCTTTGGCGTCGTGTATTTTGGTTTCAACCGATTCAATCTTCACCCTGAGATCGTCAACGCGCGCAAACGCGCTTCGGGCAATTTCAAGCGCGGCGGTTTTATCTGATCCGATCTCGCCCCGATAGTCGGGGGAGATATGATCGCCAAGCTGCGCCACATTTTCCGTTTCGCACAGCAACGCCATTTGCTTAACGTTGTGCTGGATTTGTTTCCTGTCGCCGGGCATGACAAGATAGAGGAGCACTCCCGCAATGACGAGGAGCAACAAAGCGGCGATGCTGGTGATGATACGTTTTCGTTTCATTGTGCCGTTGACCATGCGTGATATTGATAATTATTGTAAAACCTGCATTTCCCAACCTAATGCTCCTTAATATCACGCATCAAATTCCAATGAATTCGGGGTTCTTTTAAACAACAAATGAAAGCTGTTCTGTGGGAAGCCAAACGTCTTTTCGCCATTCGCGATCTTGCGGATCCTTCCCCGGCGCCGAATGAAGTGCTGATCCGCTTGACGCGCGCCGGCATTTGCGGTTCGGACATGCATTTGTACCGCGATGGGCGTATTGGCCCGCTGACCATAGAAAAGCCCTTTATCATAGGTCATGAATGCGCGGGCCGGGTGATTGGCGCAGGAGCCAGTGTCGACAAGAATCTCATCGGCAGACGTGTGGCGGTGGAGCCGCACATTCACTGCGGACGTTGCGAGTGGTGCGTTCGCGGGCATATTAATTTATGCCCGCACGGTCTGTTTATGGGGCTTCCGCCCTTGCAGGGCGCCATGCGCGAACTGCTTGTTCATCCGGCGCATCTTGTCGAGCCGATACCCGACTCCTTACCCGACGAATCGGCGGTTGTGCTGGAACCGATGTCGATAGCGCTCCACGCCGTCCGGCTTGTAAAACCGCACAAGGCCGGAACGGCCGTGATCCTTGGCGTCGGCGTCCTTGGCATTTGTGTGCTTTCAATATTGCGTCTCTTCAAAGGAATGCGGATTATATGCGTTGACCTTATGCCAGATCGAATTGAACGGGCAAAGCGGATAGGCGCGGACGAAGCAATTTTGGCCAATCCGCGGAATAGAATGGATTCTGTGATTAAGGTCAAGGATTTGGCGGGCGGATATGGCGCCGATCTTGTGTTTGAATGCGCGGGGGACAGCGACACGCTCCATGACATGTGTGAGATCGCCGCGCCCGGCGCGCAGGTGGCCGTCATCGGCACTCCGACCGATGACTGTGTGGCTTTTGCATCAAGCAGCGCGCGCAGAAAGGGACTGACTATCAAATTCGTGCGGCGCAGCCTCAATACACTCAAGGATGCCATCAGCCTTGCCGTGCGGCAGCACATTGTCCCCGATAGTCTTGTCACGCATGTCATGCCGCCATCAGAATCCGCCCAGGCATTTGATCTTGTCGATCGCCGGGAGGACGGTGTCCTGAAAGCAATTATCAACTTGGAACAGTTTTAACAGCGGCAACACGGCAGGGACAACGTAAGCGGACCAGCATCATGAAGACAAAGCAGATTGCAGTTCAGATTTTCACATGAAGGATACCATCAACAAAAAGGAATGCCGAGAGACATGAACAAAGTTCGAATTGGCGTCATTGGCATGGGCATCATGGGCGCTGGTCATGCTGGGTGGCTGTCAAGCGGGAGGGTGAAGCGCTGCGAGCTGACCGCCGTGCATGATGTTGATCCGGAAAGATGCGCCTGCCAGCCGCAGGTTAAATGTTTCAAAAGCAGCGCGGACCTAATACGTTCCGGTGATGTGGACGCGGTTGTCATTGCCACACCGCATTATTCTCACACCGATATTGGAATTGATGCGCTTGAGCATGGTTTGCATGTGATGGTCGAAAAACCGGTTTCCGTCCACAAAGCTGACTGCGAGCGTATGATAGCCGCGCACACCAATTCAAAACTCGTTTTCGCCGCAATGTTCAACCAGCGCACGGATCCCTATTACCAGAAAATTCGCGGTCTTGTGTCCGGCGGTGAACTCGGGGAAATCCGCCGCATCAACTGGGTCATCACAAGCTGGTTCAGAACCGGGGCATACTACCGTTCGGGCGCCTGGCGCGCCACATGGGCAGGGGAGGGGGGCGGCGTGTTGCTCAACCAATGCCCCCACAACCTTGACTTGTACCAGTGGATGTTTGGCATGCCCGATCGGGTGCGCGCTTTCTGCAAATTCGGACGTTACCATGACATCGAAGTCGAGGACGATGTGACGGCATACTTCGAGCATCCCAACGGAGCAACAGGAGTCATCATAACATCGACCGGAGAAGCTCCGGGCACAAACAGACTGGAAGTGGCGGGGGAGCGCGGCAGGCTTGTCCTGGAAAATGATGTCATATCGTTCATGCGCAATGAAATCGAAATGAGCGAATTCAGCCGCATCTCAAGCCAGGGATTCGACAGACCTCAGGCATGGGATATCCGCATACCTGTTTCCGGACATGGAGGACAGCATGTGGAGATGCTTCAGAATTTTGTGGATGCCAGCCTCGATGGCGCGCCATTGATCGCGCCAGCCAGCGAAGGCGCGCGTTCCATCGAACTTGCCAATGCCATATTGCTATCCACATTCGATGATAAAACCATCGAGCTGCCCATGGACGGCAAGGCTTACGAAATCAAACTCAAGGATAAAATTTCAGCATCCACCCGTGCAAAGAAAACAGGCCCGGCGCTGGAATCCGGCACGTTATCAAAATCGTTCAACAAATGATTACATGGAGGAAGGTGTCTTATCATGAACATTAATCAGGTGGCAGCGCAACTTTACACGCTGAGAAATTTCTTACAAACTCCGGCGGATATCGCCGACTCCATGCGCAAAGTTCGCGCAATCGGTTATGAAACCGTCCAGATCAGCGGCATGGGGCCGATAGACGCTGGCGATCTGATGACCATACTTGACGGGGAAGGTCTGACGGTCTGCGCCACACATGAGGACAGCCAGAAGATACTCCAGGACCCGGCATGGGTGGCGGAGAAACTCCACAAAATGCGTTGCGGACACACCGCCTATCCTTATCCCGCAGGCGTGACGCTGAACACCCTCGATGATTTGAAGCGCTTTGCGGCGGCGTTGAATGCCGCCGGCAAAATACTTCGCGATGCCGGGGTGCAACTCAGTTATCACAATCACCACATGGAGTTCAGACACGTGGAGGGCCGAACAATCCTGGAGCAAATCTACGAGATGACTGATCCGCTCAACTTGCAGGGGGAGATCGACACTTACTGGGTTCAATTCGGCGGCGGCTGCCCGACGGATTGGTGCCGAAAATTGCGTCGGCGCCTCCCGCTTCTGCACATGAAGGATTACATGATTAACCAGGATAACAAGCCCGCCTATGCCGAGATCGGCCAAGGCAACCTTGATTGGCCGATCATCATCAGCGAAGCGGAAAAATCAGGATGCAAATGGTTCATCGTTGAACAGGATGAGTGCCCCCGCGACCCCTTCGAATCGCTCAAGATGAGCTTTGAGCACATCAGGGACAACCTGTGCGCATAAAGATCCAATCCGCAACGGCGGAACGATGATTTGACTGATTATGTCCATGACAGCAACGGTGTCCGTGTGATGGATCAACAAACAAGCCGCGCTGCTCCGCGTCCTTCAGTCCGGATGATCACTGGCTTTTTGAATGTATGTGCGGGCGCCCTCCACAATTATGACGGCGCTTGAGCCTCCGTGACCAGCCTCATGAACCGCCGTCCGTATTCGATATAACCCGCGTAACGCGCTTCATCATCTGTCTGTCCTTGGGCAAGGTGGTATAGCACGGCCAGATGCGGTTCAATGCTGAAGCCGCCGTCATAACCTCTTGCCAGAAGATCCGTAACAATTCGGTTCACATCGCCATCACCATTACCCGGCCAGGTGAATTGCGCTTCATCAAAGATGGCGCCGGGCAACGCCCGAACGAAGACGCCGTCCTTGATGTGGATGTAATCAACATAATCCCTGACACGCTCATAAAAATCCCAACTCGACTGGCGGGGGCGGGGGAGCGGTTTTTCATAATCGGGCGTCACAATCGGATTCCCCGTGTCAAAAACAAGGCGCAATCCCGGCACATTCTCCAGCAGGTGAAGCGTGAATGCCGCGCCCATGCCGCCGTAGTTCGCGCAATTCTCGTGCAGGGGCAAGAGCCCCTCATCGGCGAACATGCGCACAAGCTTGCGCAATCTGCGGAAACGCTCCTTTTCCCACTGGGCGCCGGGATCGCGGTCTTTAAGAACGCCGAAACTCATGACGCGCACACAGGACGTGCCAAGCCGTTTCATGCGCTGTATGGCGCGTCGCGCTTCTTCGAGCGATGAATCAAAAGGATCAGTGATGTTTTTACCCCAGTTGGCGATGTTAGAGCCGAAACAGTTGATGCGCACGCCCGCATCGCTCAGCTTCCCGCAAACCTCATCGAACTCTTTTTCCGGGATGTCATGGATATTGCGTCCGTTCACATTGCGCGCTTCAATGTAATCCCATCCGAGTTCACGCGTCGCGCGAATCTGCCCGTCAATGTCACCGGCCGCCTCGTCGGCGAAACCCGTGAAAAACATGATTTAATCCTTTCCGTATGCGAAGATGCCGTGTATTCTTTCCGTTTTATGGCAATTTGAATAGTGAAAAATCGCCGATGTTGATTTTGTTAAATTGCCAGAATCATCTGAATCAGAAAACTTGCTGGAGCGGCGCACACAAATGAAAACAGGGGTTATCGGTCTTGGCTATGTCGGTCTGCCACTGCTTGTGGAAATTGCCAAAAGCGGTCTGGATAGTGTGGGAATCGATGTCGATGCGGCCAAGATAACCGCCATCAATGCGGGCAATAATTATATTGATGATGTGGACAGCGGCGAGTTCGCGTTGCTGGCGCGTGAGGGCCGCATCACGGCGACTGGCGATTGGAATATCATCCGCGAACTCGACGCCATAAGCATCTGTGTGCCCACGCCGCTGAGGAAAACCAAGGACCCCGATATTTCCTTCATTGTGAACGCCGTTGAGAAAATTGCCCCAAGGATCAAACCCGGCCAGATCATCATACTCGAAAGCACGACATACCCCGGCACAACCGATGAGATTCTGCTTCCTGAGTTTGAGAAAAACGGTCTGAAGGCTGGCCGCGATTTCTTTCTCGCATTCTCACCGGAGCGCGTTGATCCCGGAAATCCAAAGTTCAAGACCCGGAATACCCCAAAAATCATCGGGGGAATCACTCAGGCATGCACGCGCGAAGCGGCCGGGTATTACAGCAAAATATTTGACACCGTTATCACGGTCTCATCATGCCGATGCGCCGAGATGGTCAAACTGCTCGAAAACACGTTTCGCAGTGTCAATATCGGGCTTGTTAATGAAGTCGCCATCATGTGTGACAGGCTGAAACTCAATGTTTGGGAGGTCATCGACGCCGCGGCCACCAAACCGTTCGGATTCATGCCCTTTTATCCGGGACCTGGGCTCGGCGGACATTGC
>JAPLSQ010000122.1 GCA_026398535.1 Candidatus Sumerlaeota bacterium
TTCCGCCGTTTCCTTGACATTCTCGGGATCGCCGTATTTCAGAACAAGACGCAACTGGTCATTGACGGGGGTTTCGGCGGGCTGAGAGCTTAGGAAAGACACTTGGATGCCGCGTTGCTGATATATCCATGTGTACGGGGGAAGTTTGCTGGGTTTCTTGTTGCCGAGCATCTGGGCAAGGTCCGATTGTTGCATGAAACGGCCTGACGGATTCCAGATAAGCCGGAACGCATCGGGCTTTCCATACTTGTCGTAGATTTCCTTCTGTGCGGGTGTCAGGTTCTTAATATTGGGCCATTTGGGCCCCGGTGTGACAATATTGACCGAGAACTTGGGATCAATCTTGATATCGTCCTCACAGGATGCGAGAAACAACAGTGATGCGAGAACGGCCAGCATCGCCGGCAGACTCTTTGTGTTTATGATCATTTTCATGGCAAAAGAATGGTGAATGTGAAGGGCATGGTCATGCAAATGGTAATTACGTTCCGCGAATCAACGATCAAGTTTTGTGTTTTTCCAAACAGCTTGAACTTGCGCTTCATGATTTCAGAAACATATATATTTTATGCGTCTGCTCAGAATTTCCTGCACACGCTCGAACTGCAAGTGCAATGAATGCTGAAGAGAAACTGAAGGTCAACTTCACCTGCGTGAAGTGCCGCGGCAAAACGGCGCTGACCCGTGTGGTGCCCTTCAAGCGGGCGCTGAGCGACGTTATATCCCAACCGATCAAACAGAGCCTGCCTGAGGTTTTTGGGACTTCCGGTCAGAAGTTCATATTGGTATCATGCGCCTTGTGCGGATATACTGAAATTTATAATCTCGCCGCTTATGCTCTGCAATCCAAACCCGCGGAAGCCGCCAAGACTGTCCCGCGCGAAATTTGAACAGCATCAAGCCGGGATATGTGAGCGGGCAATGCATGACTGAACTTCATCTCCCGGAGGACATTTCATTTTCCTGCCACCAATGCGGATTGTGTTGCTCGATTTTTCCAAGTATTCCTCTTGATGATCTCAGCGCGCGCACGCTCCTACAGTGCGATCTTGAGCGTATTCCAGCGGCGCGCCAGCGCCTGACTGACATCAATGATGCCGTGGTTGCTGAACTACGCGGTGAAAGCGGGCTGGCTCTGCGCAAGTCTCCTGATGGCGCATGCGTTTTTCATCGCGAAGACAAACTGTGTGAGCTTCACCATGTATACGGTGCGCAGACTAAACCTCAAACATGCAGGGACTTCCCCTTTCGTTATCGGGCCGCGCCTGACGGTGTTTACGTTGGATTGTCCTTTGTCTGTCCGTCGGTGCGGGCAAACGAGGGGGCGCCGATCACACAGCATAGACCGGCTTTGGAGGAAGCACGCGTGCCGGCTTTCGGAAAATCATCTGTCAGCGAACCTGTCCTGTTGAATCCGCACATCAGCCTGTCCTGGAAACAATACCTTGCCATCGAAGAATGCATGATCCGCCTGCTTGCGGATCGGAGATTGCCACTCGGCCGCCGTCTTGTCGCGTGCAATATCCTTCTGGGTTTCTTGGATGGTTGGTTCAGAATAGCCCATGGCGCCCACGCGCCAATGGATGCCGCAAGATCCATGCCTGACAAGACGCTGGATGAGTTTCTGGCGGCAGTGAACCGTTCTGATTTCGCGGATATCCGGCGCGCTGCCTCGCGTTCCATCCGGTCGCCGCTGCTCATACGAATGTTTCTTGGGATGGTAACGAGCTACGGGAATCTTGGCGGACAGCGCCCGAGGGGCAGGTGTGGTCTTGTGGCGGGGCTGATAGGGCAATATGCGCGCCACGCGCTTGGAACGGGGGGTGTCAGGTTGTCGCCGCTGGCATATCGCGCAACACACTCCCTGCTTAAGCATTCAATCTTTCCATCAGACGGACCGGCGCTTGAGCTTGTCGGCCGGTATCTGAGACATTGTGTGTTCCGCAAGGATCTCGTGCATGTGGGCACGCTCACAAACGGCCTGAACCGTATGATCATCAATGCGGCCCTCATCCGCTGGTATTCGGCGGCGCTTGCCGGGTCGCGCCACCATGATGCGCCGACGTATGATGATTATTCAGACGCCGTTTTGAATGTTGAGAAGTATTATGGCTTTCATTCGCGGGTGTACCAGTACTTCTCGGAGCATGCCCTGCTTGATGAAATCATGTCGAATTTCATGGGGAGAAAAAATTATCCCTTCATCATGCTGGCGGACTAAAGGATGGGATCGAGAAGGCGGGCGGCGCGGACGGCTATTTTGAAAAACACGCCGCGTTTCGCATAGTCCTCGGCGGTAACACGATGGCTGTTTTCAAAATCGCGGGTTAGCATTTCGGCAATTTCAGAGGCAAATCCGCGGTCGGCTGCGATCACGGTGATCTCGAAATTCAGGCGCAGGGAACGGTTGTCAAGATTGGCTGTTCCAACAGTTGCCGCCTCATCGTCGACAAGCAGCACCTTCTGGTGCAGAAAACCCGGCTGATAGCGGAAGATTTTCACACCAGCCTGTTCACATTCTTGAATGAATGAAAAACTGGCGAGATAAACCAGTATGTGGTCGGGTTTCTGGGGCAGAAGGATGCGCACATCGACTCCGCGAAACGCTGCCAGCTTGAGAGCCGCGAGCACGGGCGCATTGGGCACGAAATACGGGCTGGCGATCCACACACGGTTGCGCGCGGCCTGAATCGACTGGATAAAGAACATCTCGCAAACTTCCTTGTCGTCAGCCGGGCCTGTCGGCAGAACGAGCACATTCACGACAGGCTCGCTCTGGGCTGGCTGGCAGTTCCCCATGATTCCAGGCAGTTCGCGGCATGCCCAATACCAATCGGCAATGAAAACGAGCTGGATGCACTGCACGGCCGGACCAGTGACACGAACATGGGTGTCGCGCCATGGGCCGAGATGAGGATCCAGTCCAAGGTATTCATCTCCCACGTTATGCCCCCCGACAAATGCCACCCTTCCATCAACAATGACGATTTTGCGGTGATTGCGGAAGTTTAACTGAAAGCGGTTGTTGGGGCCGCGCGTAGTGCGGAAGGGCGAAACCTTGACGCCTTCCGATTTCAGCTCGTTCACATAACGGTTGGGCAGTGAATGCGATCCCACCTCATCGAAGAGCACAAAGATGCGCGTGCCCTCGCGCGCCTTGCGTATAAGGCGTGTTTTAAGCTCACGCCCCAGTTCGTCATCACGGATGATGAAAAACTGAACAAGCACATAATCCTTTGCTTCATCAATGGCGGCAAAAATCGAGTCGAATGTGGCTTTTCCGTCCACAAGCAGTTCGAGGTTGTTGCCGCGGGTGAAGGGCATTTCACCAAGCGTCTCAAGCACGTGGAGATCGGCGCCAACCTTGCCTTCGAGACGCGCCTGCATTTGCGTGATTTGTGTCAGCGCCTCGTTGTAGCGGACATGGCTTTCCTCGTGGGCTGACCGCAGAGCTTCGACATATCCATTAAACTTGTTGCGCCCGAAAATCCAGTAAAGCGGCAGGGCCAGATAAGGGAACGTGCAGAGCGATATGGCCCATGCGATGGCGCCTTGCGGCGTGCGAACATCCATGATCGCGCGGAAAGCGGTAAGCATCCCGAGCAGATGAATTGCCGGTATGATCACCGTGAATATCTCAGTCAGATGCTTTTGAACCACACAACACCTTTAAGCCTTAATCTGCGGGCGTGATGCCGCCAAACCACTTGACAGCATTCATCTACACGGCGTTGATTTGTGGCAATGATTATTCGACATCTGTTTCTGAAAAATCCCCGGTGAGCACGCGCTCACGATGAGTCCGCAGACTGTGATATTTTACTGCCTTGCGGTCATTATCATATTATCCGCGGTCATTGCCACTTTTGCGCGGAATATCGTGAACGCGGCGTATGGTCTTTTTTTCACCCTGCTGGCGCTGGGCGGCGTTTATGTGCTTCTAAGGGCTGATTTTCTGGCTGTCACACAGATCGTCATATACGTGGGCGGCATCCTGGTGCTGCTTTTGTTTGGCATTCTGCTGACAAACAGGCGGCTCGAGGATTTGATCATATCAGGCCAACGTTCCAGTTTGTTGGGTGTTGTCATGGGATGCGTCATTTTCGCCGTGCTATTGGCGATCATATTTTACGCGCGCTGGCCGCAATCTGAAAATGCGCAGCTTGAAGGCACTACCGCTCCGCTCGGTTATCTTTTACTGCAAAATTTTCTTCTGCCTTTTGAGTTCTCATCAATCACGCTGCTTGCGGCGCTCTTGGGCGCCTCATATCTTGTCCGGCCAAGCGAGAGGGATTAATGACTCTCGAAATCGGCCTTATCCATTACCTTGTTCTTGGAGCCATCCTGTTCGCGCTCGGTATTATTGGAGTGGTGACGCGCAGAAATGCCGTGGGCGTTCTAATCTCCATCGAAATCATCCTTAATGCCGCAAACCTCAACCTGATAGCTTTCGCGAAGCATGCAGCAAAAGGCCTGGCGTTGCCCGGGCTGCAGGGATCAGCGGGACTCGATGGTCAGGTATTCGCGATTTTCATCATATTGCTTGCGGCATGTGAGGCCGCGCTGGCTCTTGCCATCATCATCACCATCTTCAACAGGTTCGGCTCGATCGAAGTGGATTATGCCAACACGATGAGCGGATGAGCGCGATGCCTTTGATTGCGTCTGCCATACTCATCATCAGCCTGCCCATCGCGGGCTTTTTCATGGAAGGATTATTCGGCAATCGGTTGCCGCGCAAGGGCGATTGGCTGGCGACGGGCATCATGGGCATTGTGCTCGGATTGTCACTGTGGGTGTTTTTCCAAGTGTTCAATGTGAACAGTCCCGATGCCGGCGCCCGCGGTAGCGCGGCATGGTTCAGCATGGCGGGTGATGGCGCTTATCTGTTCGCCGGTCTGATGATCGACAATCTCACGGCCATGATGCTCGTTGTTGTGAGCGTTGTCAGTTTCCTCGTACATCTGTACTCAGTCGGGTACATGCATGGTGATCCCAAGTATGTGCGCTACTACGCCGGGCTTCAGCTTTTCAGCGCCGCCATGCTTGGCCTTGTGCTGTCGGACAATCTTCTGACGCTCTATATAAGCTGGGAGATCATGGGCTTCTGCTCGTACCTGCTCATCGGCCATTACTTTGAAAAGAAAAGCGCCGCGGACGCATGCCTGAAAGCGTTCATGACCACTCGCGTCGGTGATGTGCTCATGTTCCTCGGAATTCTGATCATTTTCTGGCGTGTGGGATCGTTGCGTTATGCGGATATATTCGCCGCAGTTGCCAGCGGGACATTGAGCGGCTCATGGCAGGTGTGGGCGGGCCTCTTGCTGTTCGGCGGCGCCATAGGCAAGAGCGCCCAGTTTCCTCTTCATGTCTGGCTGCCCGACGCCATGGAAGGTCCCACGCCGGTCAGCGCGCTCATCCATGCGGCGACCATGGTTGCCGCAGGAGTCTACCTGATGGCGCGCATGTACCTGCTGCTCACGCCCGAAGTGTTTCTGTCCATGGCTTATATAGGCGGCTTCACCGCCATCTTCGCGGCAACCATCGGTGTTGTCATGGACGATATCAAAAAGGTGCTGGCATACTCAACCATCTCGCAGCTTGGTTACATGATGCTCGGACTCGGCGTGGGCGGGTTTGTTCTGACCGGTTACACGGCTGGCGTCTATCATCTGACCACACACGCATTTTTCAAGGCATGTCTTTTCCTTGGCTCAGGCAGCGTTATCCATGCCCTGCATACGCAATCCATGAGTGAGATGGGCGGATTGCGGAAGAAAATGCCGGTGACATTCGTGACGTTTCTTATCGCGACACTTGCCCTGACTGGTATGCCGCCATTTTCCGGTTACTTCACAAAAGATTCGATCATCGCGTCCGCGATTGAGCTTGGGATGCGCCAGCCGCGTCATTGGGCGCTGGCTGGTTTCGCGGTTCTGGCGGCGTTTTTCACCGCTTTTTACATGTTTCGTCTGATTTTCCTGACCTTCTTCGGCCAGCCGCGAAACCATGACGCCCACCGCCACGCGCACGAAAGCGGCTGGGTCATGGCCCTGCCATTGATCATTCTCGCGCTGTTGAGCATTTATCCCATCGGCGGCGGACACGGCAACTGGTTTTGGTCGCGCAATCCCGCGCCGGCTCAAGAGTCGATCATTAATCACTACGGCCCGAAGTCACATAACCCGTCGGACATGGATACCGCCCCGCATGCGAAACAGCCGGACCATGACATCACGACACTTCGGCGGATGAATAATCCGAAACACGAAACGGACGGCACGCAAAATGACGAACATCTCGCCCATGCAGCCCATAATGCCGCCGTGACCGTTTCTCTGGCAGTGCTTGCATTGGGCATCGCGTTTGCCTGGTTGACATACATCAGGCGCGCCATCCGCGCTGAGGATGTGGCACGGCGTTTCGCCGTCATTCATCGCATCCTGCTGAACAAGTACTATATCGACGAATTCTACATGGCCTTTGTGGTCAGACCGTTTCTGAAGCTGTCGGCATTCATGGGCGGTTTTGACAAGTGGATCATCGATGGCTTGGTGAATCTTACGGGCATACTCACACGCGCCCTTGGCTGGCTTGTCGGATTGCATGACCGCGTTGTCGTCGACGGCGCGGTCAATGCTGTTGCCGACTCTGCCATGGCGGCAGGGCGCGCGGCAAGCCGGCTGCAAACAGGGCGCGTCAGCAATTATCTGATGGGCATCCTGCTGGGCATGGTATTTCTCGCGGGCTTCGCATTCTGGATTCTTGGCCGCACAGGTTAAAAAGTATGACCATACCCCACATATTATCCTGGATCGTTTTCCTGCCAATCGTCGCCATGGCGGTGATGGCGCTCATTCCGCAACGACTCGGTCCCGCACCGGTGCGCTGGGTCTCGTTGCTCACCACATTTGTTGTCTTCGCATTCAGTGTGATTCTGACAGTCAACTTCTACGCCATTCCCGCCGCCGAGCGCGCGGCGTTCATCGGTCTCAAGGGCGCGCAGTTTCCGGCGGGCGCCATGTCTTTTTACGAGGAGCGCGCGCGCTGGATAGGGGAGTATAACATTTGGTACCACCTGGGTGTGGATGGCTTGAGCGTCATCCTTGTGCTGCTCACGGGAATGCTTTCGTTTCTCGCTGTCTTCTCGGCATGGGGCATCAACAAGGCGGTCAAGGGCTTTCACATGATGTACATGCTGCTCATCACGGGCATGATGGGCACGTTTGTGGCGCTCGACATGTTTCTCTTCTATGTTTTCTGGGAAGTCATGCTCCTGCCCATGTATTTTCTCATCGGCATCTGGGGCGGACCGCGCAAGGAATACGCCGCCATCAAGTTCTTCCTTTATACGCTCGCCGGGTCCATACTCATGCTGGCGGCCATCATTATTATCTACATGAAGTATCACTCGTTCTCCATTCCAGAACTTGCCGCCAATCCGCCATTTCGGGACAACATGGCGCTGGCGCACGCGCTTTGGATTGGTTTCTTCATCGCGTTCGCGATCAAGATCCCCATGTTCCCGTTCCATACCTGGCTGCCCGATGCCCACGTCGAGGCCCCGACCGCGATTTCTGTCATCCTCGCGGGAGTTCTGCTCAAGATGGGCGGCTACGGCATCCTCCGCGTCAATTTCCCAATCTTCCCCGATTCCACGGAATATTTCATCGGTGTCATCGCTGTTTTCGGTGTCATCAATGTGATATACGGCGCGTTTTGCGCCATGGCCCAGAAGGATTTCAAAAAGCTCGTTGCCTATTCATCGGTGTCGCACATGGGCTATGTGCTTTTGGGAATGGCGGCGCTAAACGGCGAGGGAATGAACGGAGCCGTATTCCAGATGTTCAACCACGGCATATCGAGCGCCATGATGTTCCTTATCGTGGGCGTGCTTTATGACCGCGCGCATCACCGTGAGATTGAGCGATTCGGCGGCATTGGCCTTCAAATGCCCCGCTATCTGACGCTTGCCATCGTCGGCTTTTTCGCGTCGCTGGGCTTGCCGGGACTGAGCGGATTCATCAGCGAGATCATGGTTTTCCTCGGCGCCTTCAAGTCACAGTCAACCGGTCTTGGCCCGCAGGCATTCGGCTGGGTTTTCAGCATGAAGGCGCTGACCATGATTTCCGTTTTGGGCATCGTGCTGGGCGCGGCCTACCTTCTCTTGGCCATCCAACGTGTCTACCTTGGCAAATCCAAGAGCGAGTATGCGAACTTCCCCGACCTGAACAGGTATGAATACGCATCGCTCGTGCCGCTTGCGGTTGTGTCGATTCTACTCGGTGTCTGGCCAAGCCTTGCGCTGAACATTTTTAATGGGACGATGAACAGCATGCTTGGCATCTGGAGTGCCGGGGGAAGAATGGCGCCGGCGTTGCTGCCCGCGACGTCCAGCATCGCAGGGATGCAATGACCGCCGCTCCACAATCTATCATGCCGTTGCTGACGCAAATGACGTTTATCGTCCCGGAATTGATGCTTGCGGTTGCGATTGTCGTGGTCATCGCGTGCGACATGTTCCTGCCGCGCGAGAAATCGTGGCAATGCGGTTGGGTGGCTTTGGCGGGGCTTGGCATCGCCGCGATGGATGCAGTCTATTTATGGAATGTGACATCTGGCAGGATGCTGGGAGGCCCGGCGCGCCTTTTCTGGGGCATGGTCTCCGCTGACAACTTCGCCATGTTCTTCAAGCTGATGTTTCTTGCCGGCGCGGGAGTGACGATCCTGCTTTCTCTGCGCTCCGCTGAGCTCACCAGGATGCGCTCCGGTGAATATTACGCGCTTCTGCTCACGGCCACGATGGCCTCGTGTTTCATGGCATCGTCGTCCAACATGCTCATGCTTTATCTTGCGCTGGAAACGCTCTCGCTGCCTTCGTATGTGCTTGCCGGTTACCGCAAGAGCGACCGCCAGGCGGCGGAGGCATCGCTCAAGTACATTCTGTTCGGGGCTGTGTCGTCGGGTGTGATGCTTTATGGTTTGAGCCTGCTTTACGGGCTGGCAGGCTCGCTGGATTACGCCGCGATCACGCGGATCGCAACCGTCAATTACCCCGTTTTCATAGTCACGATGATTTTTCTCATCGCGGGATTTGGATTCAAGATGAGCGCGGCGCCTTTTCACTTCTGGGCGCCGGACGTTTACGAGGGCGCGCCCACGCCAATCACAGCTTACCTTTCCGTGGTCTCGAAAATGGCGGGATTTGCCGCCATCATGCGGCTGCTTGCGCCCTATTTCAGTATGACGACCATAGCGCCATACTTTGACGCGGCGCGCGGGATGCTGGGACGCCAGTTTGACCTTACAAGCATTTTCTGGCTTCTGGCCGTCCTTACGATGACACTTGGCAATTTCACCGCCCTGCGCCAGACAAATATCAAACGCCTGCTTGCCTACTCATCCATCGCTCACGCTGGTTACATGCTGACGGCGTTTGTGGCGCACAACAAGGACGCTTTTTCCGCTGTCATGTTTTACTTGATCATCTATTTTATCATGAATTTCGGCATGTTTGCGGCCGTCACATTCATTTACAACCGGACGGGAAGCTTCCAGATCAGCGATTGGCGCGGATTGTTCTATCGCTCACCCATTGTTGTGGTGTGCATGGGCATTCTGCTTGTGTCGCTTATCGGCCTGCCTCCAACGGCGGGTTTCGTGGGGAAATGGAAACTGTTCGTCGCTGTTGTTGAAGAAGGCCAGCGCTCCGCCAGTCCGTGGTTCTTTTATTCGCTGGTACTCATCGCTCTCGCGAACAGTGTCGTATCGCTGTATTATTATGTCGGCATCATCAAGCAGATGTGCTTCTATGAGCCGGGGGAAAAGCTCGCCAATTTCAGGTTCAACACCACACAGAAATTAGCGATGCTGTGCTTTGCCGCGCCCATCATCGCGCTTCAGATCAACTGGCAGCCGCTGAGTCGCTTTGTGGAGCGCGGCATGGGCGCCGCAAGACAGGCTGTCATCATGATCATACCGATGACAACACATCAAAACCAAACATTGCGGGCTGCTGAAAAGACGCATGGCCCGCAGGCATTCGATATCCGGCACACAGGGGATCATCCGTGCTGAGCGTCCCCGAACTTGTCGACAAACTCCAACTCGACCTCACACGCAAGACATCATCATTCGCGGAATATCTGACGATGTGTTCCCCTTATGTGCCGTCGGGCGCCGAACCGTTATGGGACCTCCTGCTGCACGTTCGCGATGAGGAGCGCGTCCACGCCCGGCTTCTTGGGCGCGCCATAGTCGAGCATAACGGAATCCCTTCGCCCGGCGCCTATGACGAAGGCTCCCCGGATGCGAACTACCTGCATATTTTTTATCTATATGATCTCCTGATCCGCTCCAAGGAGGCGTCCATACGCGTTTTTGAATCGCGCGCGGAGGAAACACGCGATTATCCCGCCGCCCATAAGGTCATCCAATCGATACTCGATGATGAGAGAAGGCAATTGCGTGAACTGCGCGATTCCCTGATGCCGGTGCGCTCAAACTCCACATCTCAAGTCGAAGCTTAAAACTTCACACTTGGCCTGAAATCAAAGTACAGCAGACCAATTCAGCGGATTACTGCAGCATCCAGTCGTGGACTTCCGCATTGATCGGAAACGCGAGGAACTCACCCAAATCGATGTTGCCGTCGGAATTGACGGTCGCGGGGACCTGTGTCGAATTGACCAGGCTTCCGCCGTCACTTGTCCCATATTCGGCAGCGCACAGATAAACGGTGGAAGGCAAAGCCGCGGGCGAAATGCCGCCTGTCGAGTAAAGCTGCCGCAGATCGATTGTGCCTTCGATGACCTTTCCCGTGCCGCCGGTTATCTTTTCAGTGAATCCTGCGAAATTTGTGCTGCCTGTTGAATCAAACCATCCGCACCAGTTGTTTGTGGACTCATTGGCAAGGAAAGCGTCCCAGGCTGCCACCGCGCCCGTCTTGGCCCAAGGCGCGCTGCGGGACGCCCCGGGTGAGCGTGCGATAAATATAAAATGATCGTTGGCTGTTCCAGCGGCGCTTTGGGCGCCAACGTACAGAATGGATCCTTGAGCGGCGGCCCAGAGCTTCAGGCCGCCGGAAATCTGAGCCCGGATAAGCGTGCCGCTTTCAGCGTTGCCGTCAAGCGTCCATGGTGTTGTTGGCGGTGGCGGCGCGCCCGACACAGGGATATGCCAGTCGGCGCCGCTGTTGTTGTCCCATCCGCCTCCTCCATCGTTGAACACAAAATCAAGCCGGGTTGCGTTTGCGGCTAATGTGATAGTTGTCTCCCAACGCTGCGAAACCGGATTATAAACCATTGATGGATCGGGTGAATAGACGATGCTCCAGCCATTGATGCCATAATGCAGCTTGATCGCGCTTGCGCCGCCGAGTGGTCCGCCTGCCTGGTTGTATTGAATCATGAACTGCTGGCCTGCCACGGGCTTGTCAGGCACAACAGTCGCGCGCGATTCCGCATCCGGTCCGCCCGTCTGGTCGCCAACCCATACATGCTAGGTTTGGCGTAGATATTGTCCCGCGGGAAGACGCGGCGGTTCATGGCAACTGCTTGCCATGCTCCCACCTCGCTGCCGCCGGCGTAGGTCTCGTTCTGTGTGCCGCCGAGCGGATTCACGCCATCGTTGTCTGTGCGCCATTTCAACGTTACCGATGTCAGACCGCTTATGTCATAGACAAATGACCATACTGTAAAATCGGGACCGAGCACTTTTTGCTGGTAGCCAGTTGCCACGCCAAAGTTCACCGAGCCGGGATTATATGGCCAGCGCTGGGGAATGAAGATGGTGGGATTTGTTGCGTCATTGAATGATGTTCCCAGCGCCTGGTCAGCCCGCGCGGCCGCATTATTGCAGCCAACCGTGCTGCGCACCTCCATATCGCCGGGTGTCCCATAGTAGACATTACCGCTGTCGAGGGAGCCGAGATAATAATGCCAGGCGCGCTCGATGTGCGTCGCGGCATCCGTGGGATTAAGAACCTCATCAATGCGCGGCGGCACGCCAGATGCCTGCTCGGTTGTGCGGATCCGGTTTTCAACGGCCGTAAACATGGCGTATTCACGCGCCTTTTCATGCCAGCCGTTGACAGGGTCTGGTTGTCCGCTGGCGTTTAGAAGAGGGTAGAGCCAGTTGATAAATGCCGGGGATCCGAAATCTCCGTCGGCATTGACCCATCCGCCATCTTCCACATGAACGATGGCATCCGCTGGCACAGGATGATTCGCAAGGTATTGCTCAACCGTGGATGGGCGATGCCCCGCCGCGGCGGCTCCGTTGACGAAGTTCTTCACACACTCCATATAGTAGCTGTACCCTCCCGCAAAGGCGTTGTCGCCATCGTGTGAGAGCACGATAAGTTCAGGCCGTGATGCGTCACTTTGAGCCGCCACTGATGCGATCCCGCCGGCGCCGAAGCATTGATAACCGTCCATCCAACTGAATTCCTGTGCTGAAGGCACGACAACGATTGTTTGCATGCCGCCCGTGTCGGGATCGATCCATTGGGCGCGCTGTGGGGTATAGGCAAACGGCGCGGCGTTGCATGGGGCGCAGCCCCGAGAAATCTGCTGCCGCCAGTAATAGCTTTGGGCGGGATTCATCACATCGGAGCGATTGGGCGGTTCACAATTCTCACCGCCAGAACCAAGCACAAGCGGGAAATTCGCGCAGGCGCGGGAAAGATGATTGCCGGAAACGATCGCCCATTCAATGCCCAGTGATTTCAAAACGGGGATCAGCCTTTCACTAAAAGCCATTTCCGCTGGAAAATATCCGCGTGAAAGCGCGGGATTTGTTCCCCATCGCAACTCCATCGCACGACGATGCAGGCGAATCTCCATTTCGAATGTTTTCCGCGAGTGCAGGGGCGCAAGGGAATGATGATAGGTAAAATTCACGATGTCCATGCGCGGTTTGCCGCCGCTCGTCTGCCAGCTGCGCGCCTCAATGAAACTGTTCTGCCACCCTGTGTAATAGCCCCCAAAATTTCCGGCGAGTGAATTGACATTTTCTATGAGCGCCCCTGAATAGTTCACCTGCGCGCCGGCATCCGGCTGGCCAAGTATTGTCTGAAGCGAATCGCGGGGGCGAAACTGGTAAGCCGCCACACGGTCGTCGATGCCAAATATCGTGGCGATGCTGTCGGAAGGGTGCGTTCGCCCCGCTGACTGCGCGCGGATCGTGTCCCATGCGGTCTCATAATGATCGGGCGCTGAACCGCGCTGATCAGGCCAGTAGATCGGCTGGTGCAGATGCCAGAGATATGTGGTGTGGACGGGAGCCGCGCCCAACAGAGATGAAATCGAAACAATTGTCATGACGTGCAAGAGGCGCTTGAGTATGTCAATTTTCCGGTTCACCATACTGGCAAATTTATATATCATGGGCTGCATTTGGAACGGTCTAAAAGAATATCATTTCCATGAGGGAGGATTCACTTAATGGCAAGAAGAACATGCGCAAACGCATTCGTGGCATTCATATGCATCCCATTATTCTTATGCGGTGCGGAGTCAGCCATGTCGGCTGATCAGGCCACATCCGCGCCCCTTGCTTTCGATGCGAGCCGCGGGGGTGGCGTCTTTGGGCCAACAATCGCGGTCGATCCGGGATTCGATTATTACAAGGAGCATCCACTGCCGGATATATGCCGCGCCATCCGGCAACAGGGTTTCACGGCGGCGCAACTTATCTGGACCGGAGTGACGGCCACAACGAGCACTGTGTTGCGGAAGTACGCGGACGCCATGCGGGCGGCCGATGTGACGCCGGTCTTGCGCATCTATCCGCCCACCGATCTGCAGCTTTACCAGGATCATCCTGAATGGCGGCAACTTATGCTTGGCGGCGCTGACGGCAAATTTGACTGGCGAACATATCTCTGCCCCAACAAGCCGGAATTCGTTAAAGCCTATTGTGATCGCGTGGAAGATATCATGCGCGACGGCGGTTTTGACGCCATCCAACTCGCCGAAGTATGGTGGGAGCAATGGGGCGGCCCCGAGGAGACGCCGGGCAAACCGCGCGCCGCGTATGCCTGCGTGTGTGACGCCTGCGTGAAAAAGTTTCGCCGCATCTCGGGTGCGGATGCGCGCGACATGCTGACCTCCGTCTCAAGCCGATGGTATTGGCGCAAACCGGAGAATGCGGCGCTTTACTCGCGATGGGTGGATTTTCGCGTTCAGACAATCCAGGAGTTCGCTGAAGCCATCATCTCGGCCGCCCGCCGCGGTCATGCAGGCGCAAACATCAGCATCACCTATCTGGCCGATGCGCGTGTCGAAGCGGACGCGAGCCGCGAGTATCAGGGCATTGATCTCAATCGCATGGTTGTGGAACTCAAACCCGACATCATCACCTTGGAGGATTCATGGCAGGATTGGTGTCAGCCCGAACTCAAACCTGATTTTGTGGCCGATTACGCGCGCGCATATCGCGATCGAATCAAACGTTTGAATCCGGGAATCTGCATCATGTCGCATGCTGACATCGGGTCATCGCCGGCATCCAAACGAAGTCCGCAATGGATACACGCGTTTGCCGTGGAGACTGTGAAGAATGGTTTTGGCGCGCCAAGCTTTTATGAGTGGAGCATCAGCACACTGAAATAAACAAACCGGTCACACAATGGGACCGGTTGTTTGACTTTCAGGTATATGCAATAACTCTGACACGGGCGCCGTCTCTGCCGGAACGGGTTCCGCAACGGCTTTTTGTTTCTGATAGCGCTGACGGAATTTTTCGACACGGCCGGCGGTATCCACAAACTTCTGTTGTCCTGTGAAGTAGGGGTGGCACTTGGAGCAGATTTCCAAGCGATATTCCCGTTTGGTGGAGCGCACTTTGAATGATGCGCCGCATGCGCAGGTCACCATGGCAAGAACATATTTGGGGTGAATATTCTTTTTCATACAGATCATCCTTCGCGCCGGCGCTGATGCGGCCATCATATCTCATACAATACGCATCTGTACGGCGCCGCTATTTGGCACACCGAATGCTGACATACCAAGCCATTGCAATACGATTCATAAAATCAGGAATTGTTTGTGCTTCCCTGACGCTGCTCACGGAATGTTCGTGGCGGCGGCGGAAATAAGACTCTCAAGGGCATCGATCACTTGATCGGGACTCAATGATGCCATGCATTTTCCAGGCGGATGATAACGACAATGTCGCGCAAACGAACCGGCACATGGCTGTGAGAAGTCCTGAAGGGCGACAAACATTGCGCCATCGAAAGCCGGCGCGTTGCGGCGGGAGTCTGATGGCCCGAACAATGCCACGGTGGGGACGCCAAGGGCTGCCGCCATGTGCATCGGTCCGGTGTCGCCCGCCACAACGCATGCCGCGTGTTCCCTCAGCAGCGCCGCAAGCTGGCGCAGAGTTGTGGAAGGCGCAACCATCGCATCCGTGCCGGCAGCGCGAATTCGTTGCGCAATCTGTTCGGCTTTCATCACCTCACCCGGACCATGAATGACCAGAACACGAAGCCCAAACTTCTTTCCGGCCTCTCGCGTCATGTCAATCCAGTTGGCTTGCTCCCACAGTTTGCTTTGCCAGCCGGCAAATGGATCGATCACCAAAAATCGCTCGTTTATGATTCCGTATTTGCGCGCCCATGATTCAACGATCTCCATGTCGTCCGCCGTGTATGACAGCACTGCTTTGGCCGCATGCTTGCTGATGCCGATTGGTTTAAGCAATTCCATGTTCATGCTGATAACACCTGGGGATTGCGGTGCGATCCGGTCAGTCATGAAAAGAGTATTCAGTTCGCGGCTGGCGTTTCCGGCAAAACCCACACGCCGGGGCGCGCCGCTGAGCCAGGCCGCCACTCCGCTTTTGGTCAGCCCTTGAAAGTCGACAGCCCAATCCCAGCCCGATGAACCGCGCAACAACTTTCTTAAACCGCTCAGACCAGCCAATCCCTTCCACCCGAAAACTTGTCTTGGGACGATGATGAGCTCATCAATTTGCGGATGGCCTTCGAGCAGATTGGAGGCGCCGGGATGCACCGCCCAGCCGATGTGCGCCTGCGGCATTGCCGCGCGCAACGCATTAAGGGCAGGCAGGGCATGCACAACATCGCCCACCGCACTGAGCCTGACAATCAGAATGCGGGGTGACGCCTGCGTATTCAGACGCAAATCCGGATTTGTTTGAATGCTGACTGTCATGACACACGCAAACAGTCATGACGCTCATGCTGAAGCAAGACTTGGTTATTGCAGTGTTGCCTGCTTCGAATATCTGTCGATGATCATGGCTATGACGCCGCGAGAGGCGTTCTCCTTGGGAGGGCCTGCGATATAGGTCTCAATCCCGAGTTCAATCGCAACGTCACGCTCGGGCACCGCCTCGATGGTGTAATCAGTCCCTTTTGCATGCGTATCGGGCCGGAGTGTCCGAAGAAGATTTTCGCAGGTCATCTCATTGAACACCACGAGATGGTCGACATAGCGTATGGCGTTGAGCAGCTCGATGCGCTCGGAGAGAGGGAAAATCGGCTTGGCAGGACCCTTGAGTGCTTTTGTGCTCGCGTCGGAGTTGACACCAACAAAAAGAATGTTGCCGCGCGCGCGCGCATCCTCAAGATAGGAGATGTGTCCGCCATGAAGCACATCGAAGATGCCATTGGCCATGACGACACGCAATCCAGTCTGACGGTATTGTTCACGCGCGCTACATGCCTGCTCCAGTGTGAGCAGTTTCGCGGGATGATGCAAATCAGTCAAAATCGTCTTTCACATTTTATGCTATTAGTCATTTAATCAAGCCGCAAAATTCCAAGGTCAAGCGCGAGGCGATCCCCCCCTTGAAACATTATGAGATTGCGCGCTTAATCACTGATCAGATCGTAACGGCGGATTTCAATCCGGTCGAGCGTATAGTTGCCTTTTTCAAGGTCCTTGTTCAGTCCGCCGCTGATAGTGTCGATCAGATCGCAGCCGACGCGCAAATCGCGGTGCGAGGGCGCATCAGCGCCAGGACCTGGTTGAGCCGCAATGTTTGGCATGCGGGTCGTGAGGGGAGTGCCATCGGGATATTCCGGACGAATGCCCGGACTCATCGGCGTATGGACAATCATCGTGTACCAACCGCCTGCCGTGTCGGTGGTGTATTTATCAGGATTCTGGCATCCCGCGCCGGGAAGCGCCTGCTGGGCAATTGAGTTGTTCGGATTGAGGTCCGTGCCGCCCGTTGCCCACGCACCCCCGATTTCGAGTTTCTGTGACCATGCGAATTTGATCGACCGCGCGCGGAATCGCGCTTGGGCGTTCAAATTGGAATATTGTGTTGAAGCGGCATGCCAGCGTATCGTGTACTGCTTGTTCTCCTCGACCCGCGCCAAAGACGCGAAGGTGTTCCCCGGGGTGAACTCGCGGTTGATGACACCTATGCGGTTGGAGGGCACATTGGCGCACGGAGCGGCTGTGTCCTTGACGGCAAATTCGCCTTCGCTTGCGCCCGCGATGTAATTGCCGGTGTCCAATTCCGCCGATGTCTTGACCGCAAGATCGCCGGCGCCGGTTGGTGATGGCTGGTAGACTTTTATGGCCGGGGTGGCCGCACTCAGCATAGAGGCGGGATATGTGCCTATCTCGCTCTCGGCCATTTCGATGGATCCGTTTTCCTGCGGCATGGTGGCGTAGACTTCGAATGCACGCTGAATGCCCTCAACACCCGCATTGGCGGCAAGATAAGGCACATCCACAGGGTCAAAATCCACGCGATAAAGGGAAGGACGCGCCGGATCAGAAGATGGCCGCAACTCGCCAGCGTAAGGATCATTTGCCGGGTCGCTGTTGAGATGATGGAAGACTTCCAGCATCGAGTTGACCGCTGAGCGGTTTGAAGCGCGAACCCGCAGATTGGGAATGGACAGCGTATCGGAAGGGTTGGTTTGGCCTGATGCAAACAAGTAATATTTCACGCGCACATGGTTGTTTGCCCCGACATAGGCATATGGCAGCCAGTCGTTGAGATTTGTCGCAAGGCCCGTGACTCGATATAGTGATGGATTGGCTGCCACAGTTGCCCGCATCGCCTTGTTTGTCTCGTCATAATCAGACCATGCAAAACCCTGTGAGTTGAAGCCATAACAGCTCCAACCGCTGAACGCTCCCTCGGGCTGGACGTTGTTCGTTGTAAACTGGTCGTCCTGGTTGGGGTGAACACTAACGCAGCATGTATAGGGAGTGATGATAAGCGAGAAAGCCCTGACATTGCCTGTATCAGCCCCGGCAAGATCACTGACGTTGAGCGTCCAGGTTCCATTGGGGTTATAGCCATTGAAAACAGAAAGCGGATTGGCTGGAGTAAACGTGCCGGTATATGGAGGTCCGAGAGGCGGCGATCCGCTGCTTTGAATGGCGTTTATTGACGCGCCGCCTGATTGATCATTCAGAAGCGTCTGGCAAAAATTGCGTCCGCTGCCGCCTGAACGATTGATAAGAGTGACGGATTTGCCGCTTGGAGAGGTTAATTTGAACACAATGTCGCCAACATAGGTGTGGTCGACACCCACCGTGGTGGAGCCTGGCGTTGCGCTGCATGATGAACCATCAATGCGGAAATCAATATCGGCTGTTGTGCCAACAAATCCGCTTACAGAAAGGGGAACATTCACTCCGGCTGAATTATTGTCCGGGATGGTCACCGCGGGTCCCGTGTAGCTGTATGTAATTGCGGTGTTTGCCTTGCCAAGCTGAATGGACAAGTTCACATCGCCGATTGAGGTCGCGCCATCCCATAAGTGGACAATAACCGGGATGATTTGGCCGCAACTGCCAAAAGCGCGGAACTTGAATGTTCTGGTTACGGCAGTGTCACCAGGAGTCAGCGCGCCATAGCTGGCTTCGCCGCCATCACGGGGCATAATGTTTGACGATGTCATCATCCGCGCTTTCAGGTCAACCGTTGGAGCCAATCCGATATTTTTCAGGGGAAGCCCGATTGCCGCCTCTTCATCAGGATCAATCCCGCCATTGGCGGGGGCGCAACTTTCAGAGAGGAGCGACCAATTCTGCGCCTCTATGACAGGCGCGAGGATTTGCGCGCCATTGCTGATAACAAGGGCAAAATCCTGATCCAAAGCCCCCCCAACATTCGGCACACCATCGGAATTGATGTTCGCGGCCGTAACAATAATCATGTAACTGCCGCTGACGCCAGCAGGCAGGAAGACACTTTCAACATTGTTCTTGCGGTCAGCGCTGCCGCCCGTTGCGGAATTTGCGCCGGAGAACACATTGCCAAGATATTGATTTCCGCCAACCGTGACGGCGAGATCGAGATCGTTTTTATAGGCATTGCCGGAAGTGGCGCCCGGCGCGTCCGTCCATGCGAGTGTGACCCTGAAAGGCTTTGCCGGATCGGGGATCGTTCCTGTAAAGACGCGGGTTTGTCCGGTGGCGGTGAACATGTCGGCGGATAATTGATCGCGCAGTGTGTGTGATGTCGCCGTGTCGAAAGCCGCGCCAAGATTCATTAATCCCATGCCCTGGTTGTTTGAATACAAATTGTCATTGGCGCCGCTGCCGTTCATGTAACGGGCGCTGTTCATGAGAATCGCCTTGGTCATGGCAGGGCTGGGAGTTGCAAGCCCAAGATTGATAAAAAATTGCCTGACAAGCGCGCAAGCGCCTGCGACTGCGGGTGTGGAGTGACTCGTGCCTGATGAAGCGGTATACCATTGCTGGCCGGATGGGAAGAATTTGTCGCCTGAAACACCGCCGCAAACACCCGATCCATCATAGCAGGCAAGTTGCGTGCCGTTCGCGAGGGAGGCGACCGCCTGCGCCACACCGCCGCTGATGTGCGTGCCGGGTGCGACAATGTCAGGCTTGACCCGGCCATCCTTGCATGGCCCCCGGGAAGAAAAGGCGGCCATGTCAAATGCGCTGTTGGCAGCGGTGTCAGCTATCCCGCAGCCATCCGCCCCGCCAAATGCCTGCACATTCTCCGACGCGCCCACACTAATGACGTTCTTCGCCCCGCCAGGTTCGCCCACAGTTCCGGAACCAGATCCGGCATTGCCCGCGGCAAACACAATCGACATTTCCTGGTTGCCAGCGACGGGATACGGCGAGCCGGACGGTTGCGCATCACGCACAAGAGCATCGTACTCCTGGCAGTCAACGGTATACGCGCCTTTGTTGTCGCCCCCCCAACTGTTCGAGCTGATGCGCGCGCTGTCTTTATACGCGGTGGAGATGAGCGTCGTGTAATTTGGATCCGTGTAACTGGAGGGATCAAAGATCACGGACGAGCCAATTTTCACAAACGGGCACACGCCAAGACCATAGTGGTAGCCAGCGCTGTCCGTGTGCGGAGAGCCAGATGCCCAATTGTTGAAACCGCCTATAATGTGAGTGTTGATATTCCCGTGGCCATCGCATCCCGAAAGCGTGCTTCCGGAGTTTGGAGTGCCGGCAAGACGGTTGTAGATGATACGGCTTGAGCCGGGCTTGACACCGCCGGCATAAAGGCCGAAATGATTGGGGGTGACGGCGCCGTTGTCCACGCCGCTGTCGGATATATCGACCGCAAAATTCGATGCGTTGAACTGCTCTTGTGAGAAACCTGACGAGCTGAGCCAGGAAAGATATCCAGCTCCGGATGGGGCATTGCCCGAAAGGTTGCCCGCGATGATCTGATCCTGCCGCTCGCACACCTTCCTGCGTTCGGGTGTGAGGTGGATCGAAACGACGTCGGGCCGCGCGGCGATTTCATGCAGTCTGTCCGGAGGAATCCGTGTTTCCACATTCAGATAATTGAGAACCCGGCTTTGTTTCCGGATGGGGCTGGTCTTCAGAGAGTGAATAACGGCAAGAGTGTCAGCATTTACCGCGTCATCAGCCACCATTTGAATGGTGAACATGTCCGTTTCAGGGGTGCGGGGAGCGCCCTTGGCATCAGTGGTTCGGGCGGCTGGCTGGATCTTGTAATCGTCAAGATAATTGCCGTCCCATTTCAAGTAATGCGCTGTAGCGGATAGTGATTGCAAATTGCTCAACGAGGACGCGCTTCCATACACGAGGTAAGCGTTGTTGGGGATGTAGGTGACAATCTCAACACCCGTGGAGAGAATGTTGCTGTGCCATTCGGGCTGTACCGGGCCGTCCAATTGAATCAGATGCAGACGTTTGCCCGAAAAATCCTGCGCTGACAGGCGGGCGGACTGCGTGGGAGGGTTGCTTGTGTTGACCGGTCCGGTGTTGAGTAGAATCAGGCCGTCATCGGGAGATGCCGTGGCTGCCGCAAGCAGAAAGGTGATCAGACAAACAAATAACGCTGTTACACGCATGTGCAATGGGGACATTGAATGCATCTCCGAGAGCTTTTGGTTGGCATTAGTATTAATTCTGCTACAATCATATGACAAAGAACATCATTCAGGCATGTCCCGGTGTCGATTGGTCGAGTTCCCAGCCTTCGGTTGTTGAGGAGTCGCAAACCATTTCCAGCGGGAGATTGATTATCACCCCCCGCCTGGTTCCCCCGGTAAAATTGGCTTAAAAAGCCGGATGGATCAATGAGATCGCGTAAAAGCAGATGGCGGCGATGAGAGCAGAGAACGGGATTGTGAAAATCCACGCCCAGACAATGCGCGTGGCCACGCCCCATTTGATGCCCGACAATTTAGTTATCGCGCCAACACCCACAATCGCGCCGGTGATTGTGTGTGTTGTGGACACGGGAATGCCAAGATGAGTGGCAAGGAAAAGGGTGACAGCGCCCGCTGTCTCGGCGCAAAATCCGCCAACCGGCTTGAGCTTTGTGATCTTCATCCCCATCGTCTTGACTATCCGCCAGCCGCCCATCGCCGTTCCCAAACCCATTGCCGCATGACACGAGAGGATGATCCACAGTGTCTTGGGATCCGTAAGGGAAAGCTGCACATTCTTGTCAAAGAATCCGGCCGCGACAAGCAGCGCTACGATGATGCCCATCGTTTTCTGCGCATCGTTGCCTCCGTGTCCAAGCGAATAGAGCGCCGCGGAAAACAACTGGCCTTTACGGAAAAAACGGTCAACGGCAGACGGCCGCCATGTTCTGAAAATCCAGTAAACGGCAAGCATGATGACAAACCCGGTCACGAGACCGATAAGCGGGGCGAGCGGGATGAAGAGCGCTGTGTCGAACAGCTTATTCCATTGGATGATTCCGATGCCTTTATGCGTAAGTCCGGCGCCCACGAAACCGCCGATGAGCGCATGCGATGAACTGGTGGGAAGCCCCCAAACCCACGTCAGCAGATCCCAGATGATCGCGCCAATCAAACCCGATAAAACGACATAAACAAAAGCAGGATCGGCAGAGGTGATTTTCACGATTTTCGAGACGGTGTCGGCCACTTTCGGCGCGAACACAAACATCGCGATGAAATTGAAAAACGCGGCCCACCAGACAGCCTGGAATGGCGTGAGCACGCGGGTTGAGACGACGGTCGCAATTGAATTCGCGGAGTCGTGAAAACCGTTGATCACATCGAAGACAAGGGCGATGGCAATCGTGCCGATGACGACTGCGATAAGAAGCGGGGTCATGGTTCAGGAAGCCTCGATGACCACTCCCTGGATGATGTTGGCCACGTCCTCGCAGCGGTCGACAGCTTTTTCGAGAAGTTCAAGGATTTCCTTCCACTTGATAACCTCGATGGGATCGGACGATTCCTTAAAGAGCCTTACGAGTGCCGCGCGAAGAATGACGTCGCCATCGTTTTCAAGCTGGTAGATCATGATGCATTTCTCTTCGATCTCCCGCGCATTTTTCATGTGCACGTGTGCGTAATGTCGTCCGTTTTGTGCTCGATTTCCTTAATACGGTCGGAACGGGTGGAGACATCCGCGCCATTCGATACCAGTTCGAGCAATTCCTTGCATCCTTCGATTGTCAGCGAAATGTGTTGCTCGAAATAATCGAAGAAATTCGTTTCTCTTGGAAGAAAACTCCTGAACATGTTCTACATCAACCCTCTGGAGGATTTTGTTTTATTCCTCAAGCTCACTAATGATTGAAAATCCGGCGCATACGACGTTATGTCCAACATGAAAATCCGCTGTCATCATTTTGTCACAATGGATTTGTAGTATAGCTGACGAAACCATATTTCAGCTCACATTCACATGTGGGCAGGTTCAGTGTCATATAAGCTCATGAAAATCATTATTCCGACAACCGAATTCCCGCCCTTTCCCGGCGGAGTGTCAACCGTCGCCTACGAGCAGGCATCTGGTCTTGCCAATCTTGGACACAAGGTTCGGGTTGAAACCATCGACTTTTCGAAATACGGCCCGCCCGTCGCGATCGAAAATGCACAGGTGAATTACGCGCCCATTCACGCGCGCGCCATCTTGCGGGTGGCGCCGCTTGCGGCGCAGGTGTGGAGTGTTTGCCGCCGCGAACGCCCCGATTTCATTTGCTGTCCCACCTATCGCGGTTACGGTCTGCCCGTCCGGTTCGCCGCCGGCGCGCATGGCATTCCCTACTCAATCTTCATACACGGAACGGAACTCCGCAGCGAATCCCGGCGTCTGGCCCGCCGCGCCGTGATGAAACATGTATTCGCCAACGCCGCATTCCTTGCCACGAATTCCGAAAATTCAAAGCGGATGTTGCATCATCTTTTTCCGGAAGTCACAACACCTGTCAGCGCCATTGTGCCTGGGGTCCATTTTGACCGATTTCAAGGAGAAGAAGTCAAACGCAACGGACAGCGCATACGAGCCGAATGGTTCGTCAGGACAAGCGCGGCAGCGGACAGTATCGTTCTGCTTTCCACATGCCGTTTAACCCGCGACAAAGGAATTGATTATGTTCTTCGCGCATTATCTCGGATAATTCATGAGCATCCTGATTTTCCTGCTGTCTATGTCATTGTTGGCAGCGGTCCCGATTCCGGCCGTTTCAAATCTCTTGCTCATGATCTTGGAATTCCCCAAAATGTCCTCTTTGCGGGAGCTTTGGCATATAATGACACACCATCAGCCTATCATGCATCGGATGTATACATCCAGCCCAGTCAGCCTGCTGGCGACTTTCTTGAAAGTTTTGGCATCTCATTTATCGAAGCGCAAGCGGCAGGCTTGCCCTGCATCGGTTCAAATTGGGGCGGTGTGCCTGAAGCTGTCATCAATGGTGAAACAGCCATACTCGTCCCAACAGGCGATATCGATGCAATATCCGATGCGATAATGAAAATGGTCACAGAATCAGAAAAGCGACGGCAAATGTCAGCAAAGGCCAAATTGAATGCAGAGAATTTTTCTTGGGAACTCCATGTGGCCAAGCTTGCGACTGAGATGGAGAACACAATTTACAGGCATAAACGCAATAATGAACAGAATTAATTGCTCGGGTTTTATTGTGAAAACAGGCACAGCCCGTTTTTCCATCGACTGGCGTCTTGTTGCTCCCGAATCGTTGTTTACAACAATACGACTTTTATCAGAAATTTTAGCAATGCGGGACAATGCTACTGGGATCATGCTCGATGTGGGATGCGGAACTAAGCCATACTGTTGCGTTTTTGAAGGGCTTGTCACTAAGCACATTGGCGTTGATGTGCCAGCGAGTAGACATGATCATTCCGCCATTGATGCATATTCCTCAGCGCTTCATCTGCCTTTTTGCAGCGAATCGTTTGATTTCGTATTGTGTACCGAGGTGCTTGAACATCTACCTGATCCGCTACTATGCGTGCGGGAAATATCACGAGTACTCAAGCAAGGCGGTCGAGTCATTTTTTCCACACCCTTCATGTACCGGATTCATGAATCGCCGTATGATTTCTATCGTTACACATGTTATAGTTATGAGAAATTGTCCAAACATGCGGGTCTTGAGCTATTAAGCATCAAGACACGTGGTGGGTATGCATCTGTACTGTGTGATATTTTAATCAAGGGGGCTGCCATGGTTTTTGGAGGTGTCAGCTATGTGAGTCGCCGAGTGTTCAGAACACGTCGGCATATGCTGAATTGTCATATTTTACGTTATTTTTTCTGTCTTCCACAATATCTGCTGGCAAGGTTATTGAAAGCAGAGACAATAAAATCCTCAATGTATACATTGGGTTACGTCGTTCTCATGTCCAAACCCGATAAACAGGCAAAATCCGGAGAAACATGAGTCGAGTACGAATTCATTTTAAGAATACTGCTTCACTGTTGATAGCCGGGGCTACATCGAAACTGTTTATTTTTCTCGCAACGGTTCAGATCTTCAAAGCGCTCAGTATCGATGATAACGGAAAGTTCCAGTTTGCTTATACGTTTGGATTCGTGTTTGCCATACTGACGGAATTTGGTTTGCGCGGTTATGTCATGAGGGAGATGTCACGGCTATCTGATGATTTGTCAAGCGCGCAATCACTATTCAGTAATACTGTTGTTTTGCGTTTTTTGCTTCTTGTCCCAGTCATCCCGTTGTCACTGATTCTACTGCATGTCTTGGGATACTCACATGAGCTTGTTGTTCTATCAGGCTGTTTTCTTATTTATGCGTTTCTCGATTCATTCGCAATGATTATGAAGTATATTTTGCGTTCATTCGAACGCATGGAATACGACGCGTTATTATCCTTCTTGGGACGTGGGATCATTTTAATATTAATCTTCTTGTTCGCCATGAGTGGGCGGATAAATCTGGCAACCATCGCATTATCGCATTTGACCGGCGCGATGCTTGAAACCATCGGACTCTTAATCACTATTCGCGTTGTAACCGGCCTGCGTCCGTTCGGGAGATTCCGCATTTCTAATTTGAAAAATCTTCTTATCTGTTCTTTGCCATTTGCCATCCTTAACCTTGTTGGTATTCTATATCTTCGTACGGGAACCTTCGCGCTTTCCAAATATCTTGGCAATGAGGCAGTTGCATGTTTCAATACAGCTTCGAAATTACCCGAGGCTTTCAATTTCCTGCCACTCGCATTCGTAAATGCATTAATCCCTTTTTTATCACAGAATTATGATAACATTCCAACCATCAGGCGATATTTCAATTTTCAAGTACGTTACCTTGGCTTTATAGGAATTTTTATGGCGGTAATTTTCTTAATAGAGACTCGTTTTATTATCATCTGCATCGCCAAGGCGGACTATCTTGTGGCAACGCCCACGTTTCAGTGCTTTGGTCTCTGGATATTATTCACATTTATACAATACATTACCGCAAATATACTTATTTGTCTCAATGAGGAACGTGTGGTCATGCGCCAATATATGATGGCGTTAATCATAAATGTGACACTCAACATTTTATTAATACCCAGATGGGGTATAACTGGCGCGGCATGGGCACTATTAATCAGCGAATGCGCATCAACGACATTCAACCTGATGATGCTGAAGAACCGTACAATAAGTATTCCATGGAATACTATACTACAAATTGCAATCATAGGAAGTTCAACAGCGCTGACACTCTTGCTAATGAGAAATCAGGTTGTATTTGTCCGAATTCCCACAGCTTGCGTTGTGGCAGGCGGAATCACATTGTTTGTAGCATGGAAAGAGGATCGTCAAATTATCATCAATTTGATTCGACGCACAAAACTTTAACCACATGCACTTGGAGGCAATGCCTTTATTGGCATGATAATATGCCCATCATGCTGTGGGCTCCGAATCGAGGATATCCTGTTGAAAACGCTTCAGCGTCGTCTCAATTATCTCTGCCAGCGCATTCGGTTTAACTGGTTTGGCGATGTAATTGTCCATGCCCGCTTCCAGATGTCACATCAACCCCATGCCGATCATGATGATGCCTATGCTCAGAAGAGTTTTGTGGTGAAGGCTCATCTGGTTCTCCTTATCCGGTAATCAGGGATTCAGGATCATTCCTGCCGGCGTTTTCAGGCGCCATGTGAAGTTCGCGGATTCAAAAAGTCATGCCATTCAGATAGCGCTCAAATTTCTTGTCCGGACCGATCGACGTGAATGTGACAGGCCGGTCGCGCAGGTATTTGTCCGCAAGATTGCGCACATCGTCGCGCGTCACGGCATTGAGCTTGGCGATGACATGATCCACGGGAACGTATTCTCCGAAATACATTTCATATTCGGCAAGCCGCGCCATGCGGGTGGAACAGTTTTCCATCCCCAGCACGATGCTGCTCTTGATCTGCTCGCGCGCGTTTTCAATCTCACCGGTCGTCACGCCCTCACCGCAGAATTTTCTTACTTCGGCAAGACACAGTTCGAGCACTTTGTGGATATTTCGCGGGTTGCAGCCGCCGGATATGGCGAAGCAGCCGGCGTCCTTGAAGGTGCAGTCGAAGCTGCCGACAGAATAAGCGAGTCCTCGTTTTTCGCGCACTTCCTGGAAGATGCGCGATGATGTCCCGCCGCCAATAATCATATTCAAAATGCTGAATCCGAATCTCTCCCCGCTGGCCCGCTCCGGGGCGTCGGTGCCAATGCAGAAATGCACCTGCTCGAGCTGCCGATCCTCGTTATGGCTGCTATAGACGGGCGCCGGTCGGGTCAGGGGATTGCGTTCCCAGCCGTTGGGGCTGATTGGCTCGAAGATGCGGCGAATCTGCGGTTCCACACGCCGCTGGTCAAAGTTGCCGGCAACCGCAACCACAATGCGGTCAGGGGCAAACTCGCGTCCAAGAAAACGCTGAATATCATCGCGCTGGAATCGCAGGATGTTTTCCGGAGCGCCAAGGATGGGACGCCCGATGGGATGATCAGCGTAAAGGCGGTTCATGAACATATCCACTACCAGCTCATCGGGCGTGTCATTGTACATACTCACTTCTTCGAGCACCACATTTCGTTCGCGCTCGATTTCATCCTCGGAGAACGCGCTTTCCTGATAAATCTCGGCAAGAAGGCCGATGGCGTGACCGAGATGCTCATCGATGACCTTCGCGCTCAGGCAGATGTTTTCCTGCGAGGTGAACGCGTTGACGTTGCCGCCGATCAGATTCATCGCGTTTGACAATTCATAGGCATTCTTCCTGAGGGTGCCCTTGAAAAACATGTGTTCGATGAAATGCGACAGGCCATTCTCGGCATCCTGCTCATTGCGGCTGCCAACATCAATCCAGAATCCCACCGACGCGCTGCGCGTATATGGGATGCGCTCAAACAGGATTCTGACACCGTTGTGAAGGTTGATTTTTCTGATTATGCCCATGGGTCTTGCCACTGAGGATACCGGACGCATTGCGCTCCCGCACCGCCAGGGAAAGGGCCAGTGTCTTGCGATTATGGCTCATTTTCGAAAAGCATCACTGAATCCTTTTCATTTTGCATTTGTCGTCTTTCGGCTTTCTTTTCATTTCGAATTTATAAATGAGAGGAGATTTGAGAATGGGAAAACCATACCGATTCATTATCGTTGGCACAGGGGGAATGGGCAATTTCTGGTGCCGCACTTTTATGAGCAGACTTCAGGAGATGGGCAAAGCCCGTGCTGTTGCCGCTGTGGACATCAATCCCGACGCTCTTGTGAACGCGCGGGAAGGATTGGGTTTGCCGCCGGAGAAATGTTATACGGACATGAAAAAGGCTTTCGACGAGAATAAGGCGGATTTTGCCATCATTGTCACGCCGCCAGCTTTCCATGAAGCCGTGGTCGATCTTGCTCTCAAGCATGACATGGATATCCTTTCCGGGAAACCGATCACCGACACCATTGAATCCAGTTGCCGTGTCTATAAAAAGGTCAAAGCGGCCGGAAAGAAAATGGCCGTCACGCTGTCGCACCGGTTTGATCAGGACAAGCAGAGCCTCGAACGCGAAATCAAGAGCGGGAACTATGGCGATCTCAACTACTGCGTTTGCCGATTCACGCACAACTGCCGCGCGTTTGGGAGCTGGGGCAAGTTCCGCCATGAAATTCCCGATCCGTTGCTGATTGAGGGAAGCGTCCATCATTTCGATATCTTCCGGGCGCTGTCGGGCAGTGACGCCAAGACGGTCTACACCTTGAGCTGGAACCCGCGATGGGGCGAGTTCGCCGGCGACAGCACGGCATTTGTGACCATCGACATGATGAATGGCGTGAAGTGTCTTTACGAGGGCGCCAAAGCCAACGCTTGCACCTACAATGGTTGGGGCAATGAATACTTCCGCGCTGAATGTGAGCATGGGACTCTGGAACTTGACCGGCGCTGGTTGCGTGCGTTGCGCGACAATGGATGGAACAGGCCATTTGCCCAAGACCTGCCCCTGGCTGATCAGCCCGCATGGGCGAACGCATGGATTTCGGAGATGTTTTGTGACTGGCTCGACGGGGGCGCTCCGCCGCCATGCCACCTCGATGACGAAATCCAATGCGCGGCGCTTCTATTCGCTGCCATCGAGTCAGCCCACACAGGCAAACCCGTCGATGTTCAGGAATTCCTTAAAAAGTATCTTGCCGCTGTCTAAGGCACACGAATCCAAACCTTGCGAAAGGGCGAAATATGTTCAAGACTGACAATCGATTAATCAAGACTGCCATCATCGATGGTGTTCATCCATACGATGTGCCCGGATTTCGCGATCTCTTCCGCTCAATTGAAGATATTGATCCTTACCATCAGGCCATCGATAATTGGGCGGTGGATTGCGGTGGCGTTCGTGATGAATACGATGTGCTGCTTTTTTACAACTCAAATCCTGAGCCGAATCCTGAGTGCCAGTTCATCAAGCCGAAACTGATCGAAACCCTCGGTGAAATTGGGAAAGCCGTCAATCAGGGGATCGTTGTACTGCATCACGGCCTCTTGGCATATCCAAACGACCAAAATTGGTCACAGATAGTGGGCATTGCCAACCGCGCATTCGGATTTCACATGGATCAGACGTTTAAAGTGGAAATCGCACAACCAGCGCATCCAATCGTGCAGGGCCTCAGCGACTGGATCATGTTCGACGAAACCTATACGATGGACAGCGCGGATGAGGCGAGCGAAATTCTTCTGACGACCCAACACGAAAAGAGTATGCGCACGATCGCATGGACACGGCAATTCCGCAGTGCGCGCGTTTTCTGCTATCAATTAGGCCATGACGCGCGCAGTTGGATTGATCCCAATTTTCGGGAAATACTCACCCAAGGCATCCGTTGGGCTGCGGGCAGATTATAAAAGCGTGATAACAAGATAATCATCGTAACTTCAGGGTTTCTCAGACGATGCGCGACGTATTACATATGAAGATTGCTGTTGTGCTATTGGCTTGGCTGCATGGCTTGGCGTCTTTTGCGATAGGCGCGGAAACAACCTCGGTTACCCGCGTGCAAGAAAGCGCGCCCGTTGCTGCCCGCCCGGCGCATCCTTACTTCCGCATCACTGTCGTGGATGAGGAAACGAGCCGTGGAATACCATGTGCGCGTCTGTTGACAACCAACGCCACTGAGTATTGGACGGACAGCGCGGGTGTTGCCGCTTTTTATGAACCTGACCTGATGAACCAGAAGGTGTACTTCGAGGCGGCTTCCCACGGATACACCCATGCCAAGGATGGTTGGTTCGGATTTTCTGGCCGGATTCTCGACACTGTGCCGGGCGGCAGCGAGGTTATGCAGATGCACCGCGACAATATCGCACAGCGTTTATACCGCATGACAGGAGCCGGCATCTACCGCGACAGCATACTGCTTGGCGATAAAACGCCCCCTGTTGAGGAGGATGGAAAGCCCCCCGTCGCAGGGCAGGACGGCGGAGATGCCGCGCTTTTCAAAGGCAAACTCTTCTGGTTCTGGGGCGACACAGTCATTCCCCGTTTCCCTCTCGGTGTTTTCAAGAGCACATGCGCAGTCTCGGATTTGCCCGCAAACGGCGGACTCGATCCGGAGGCAGGCATCGCCTACAAGTATATGCGCAAGGGGGAGTATGGCGAACCGCGTCCAATCATCGACCTGCCCGGGCGGATATACTGGTATTGTTTTCCCCGAGTCGTCCGCGACAAGGCAGGCCGCGAAAGGCTTGTGTCCGATTATGCCCAGATTGAGCAACCAATGAGAACGGTGGAGCGCGGCCTGATTGAGTTCAACGAGGGCAAAGGCGTCTTCGAACTTGTGCGCAAGTATCCCGATGATTGCATGGCGCCATTTGACAGCGCCCAAGGATCGCCATTCCGCCATAAGACAAACGGCGTTGAGTACTTCTATTACCCCGCCCCCTACCCCTCCATCCGATGCCCCGCCGATTATGAATCGCAGACAAATTTCGGTGTGCGTGAGGCTTTCAGCTGCCTGAAGGATGGAAGCCGCTTCAATGGATCAGCGGAGCAACTTGACAGGGATCAGAACGGCAATCTGCGCTGGCATTGGAAACGCAACACGTCTCCGATTGCGGAGAATGAGATGGAAAAGCTTGTGAAATCCGGGGCGATGAAACCCGAAGAACAGTGGTACGCCATCCGTGATGCGGACTCGGGAAAACTCGTGCGCTCCCACAGCGGTTCGATTTACTGGAATCCATACCGCAAGCGTTGGGTGTGCATACGCCTTGAAAACGGGGGTGAAACCTTTATCGGCGAGGTCTGGCACCTTGAGGGTGACACGCCGCTGGGTCCATGGGTTTATGCGCGCAAGATTGTCACGCATGCATGGAAGGATCATCATGTCTCCTTCTATTGCACGGCGCAGATACCTGACTTTGACAAGAATGAGGGGCGCACGATCTTCTTCAAGGGATCGTTTTCCGCCGAGTTTGGCAATGACAAGGTTCCAGTTCCGCGGCAAAATTACAACACGTTTATGTACAAACTCGCTCTGGATGATCCGCGTCTGTTTCTTCCTGTCCCCGTGTATCGGATTGGAGACAAGGCGCGGACATACGCCACAAAGCAGGATCTTCCTGACAATGTGTTTGAGCCGGAGATCGCCTGGTTTGCCCCTGATCGCCCGGGCAAGGACACCGTGCCGATCCACCAAGCGGTTGATACTGAGAAACAAACAGTCAGGCTCATCGCGGGCAAGACAGACGGCAGGGGAGACAAGCCGGTTTTTTATGCCGTGCCATTCCGTGATGATTTCAACGCGAGCTCACCCTTGGCGCAAACAGTGCCTTTGTTTGAGTTTACGCAAGAAAGCACCGGCAGGCGAATTTACAGCACCAAGGACACTATGAATGAAAAGGGATTCATCAGATCCCCCGCGCCCGTGTGCCGTGTGTGGCCCAATCCCATCGAGCGATTTAATCCGTATAAAGTGCGGTGACCCGGCAGGGCAACATGATGGCGTCAACAAGCCGGGAAGCGCGAATCCGCGCCCGGGCAACCCGTTGCCACCATTTGGTCATCTTGTGATGAAATCAACATATGGCTGAAATATGCGTCCTGTTGCCATTTTCAATTGCATTGGGGAATGCCATCTGTTTTAATTTGATCTGTTAATACTAAGAACGAATGATAATGCATGCTCTCAAGCGATATTTAATTGTTGTGCTTCTTGGCGCGGCGGCGATGGTGTTTTCGTCGTGCGCGACGATCCATGGCGTCGACCAGTCTCAGCCAGCGCGCTCATTCAAATTATCCACGGCGCATATACAGCTCAATCAACCGCTTTTACCGGGCGAAGAGCGGCCTGAGAGCCTATTTATTCCAAAGAATCCCAACGAACCGCTCATCATGCTGGCGATCTCGGGGGGTGGCAGCCGCGCCGCATATTATGCTTCGCGCGTCATGCAGGAACTTGACAATGTGCCTTGCCCTTCGGGCCGCGGCAGCGTTCTCGACAATGTGCGAGTGATTTCGGGCGTGTCAGCGGGCAGTCTTGCCGCCGCGTGGTACATCGTGAATTACGACACCCGCCGTTCCCCGGACTTTTTCCAGCGTTTCTGCAAAGCCATGGCTGTCAATCTTCAATGGCGCACATATGGCCACATGGTCATTTTTCCGCCTGCGGTGCTTGAGCTTGTCATTACAGGATTAACGCGAACAGAACTGCTGGCGAACGAAATCGAGAAACTGTTGGGGCGTCCCGCCACATTCAACGATCTGCTTTCGCAACGTTACCACTCGAGTGATCCCCCACCCATTTTTATTGCCAATGGCACCGTCTACAATACGTGCCAGAGGCTCGTGATGACGAATCTGCCGCCCCAATGTTTTCCGCCCATCATTGATCAGCGTGGCAAGCATGTCGCCATGGCGGACGTGGACGCTGAGATGCTCTATCGCATTTTACAGCCGATGCATTTCGAAGATATCGGAAGCGACATCGGTTCATACCGCGTTGCTGAAGCCGTCGCGGCAAGCGCCGCCTATCCCATTCTGCTTGCGCCCTATCGTCTGAAGGTTTATCCCAACAATGTGCCGGACAAACTCTACAAGCGCCGCGATCCTGAACTTCTTCAGTCCTCGTGGGTGCAGGTGGCTGACGGCGGGCTTTATGACAATCTCGGGGTGGACAGCCTGGTCAGTATTATAAAGACCTTCAAACGCTCTCAACCGGTGTTGCTCCTCGTCATCGATGCCGACGCAAAAACGGAAATTGTCAAATTGGCCCGTCCGAGAAGCTGGGGTCCCTTAAGCGTCATTATGCGGTTATATGACATCGGCGCGTTGCGTCCGCTGGCTTTGTATAGCGATGTGGTTAACACGATCCATGATCCAAACAAATGGGGCGTTGTTTTCATTCGAATGGAAGCATACGACGCGAAAACGGACAACATCGTTCAGAAAATCCCGACGGCTTTCAAAATTGACAAGAAGCACCGTGAAGTCTTAGACATTGCGGCGGCACAAAATGTTGCGCGCATGTCCGGCAGTATCATCCAGATACTGAAAGACTTGCGCGGGGATGGCGGCAAGACGGTCAAACGTCAGGGCGCAAGCCGAACTTCCCAATAAGTTTCATGGTTTCGCCAAGGCTTTTGAGCCCCCCCGTGCATGTGGGATCGCTCAGGCTCATGGCGGCATTGGCCGCCGCCAGTTCCAGGCATCTTTGAGGCGCCCATCCTTGGTGCAGACCATACAGAATTCCTGCACAAAAGGCATCGCCGGCGCCTGCCGTGCCTTTGATCCATTGCTTGGGAACATCCAGTGAAGGCATGTAACAATCTGATCCGGCGGCGCTCAGCCAGAGCGCGGCTTCGGGCGCATGAATGACGACCAGTCGCTGGACGCCCATGTCCAGCATCGAAGCGGCCATGCGGCGCAGGTTATCACGAATCAGACGCCCAGAGTTGTCACGCGCCGGAATGCTGGTCAATCCTGAAGCTTCAAGCTCGTTCAGAACGAAATAATCGGCATAGGGCAGGACTGGTTTGACGATATTGCGGATTCGCGGACCCAGCAGGGTGACCATGTCGAGCGATGTCAACATTCCCGCAGCGCGCGCCCGTCCAAGAACGCCAATCCATCGCGGGCGCCCGTTGAACTCGGGATCCGGTTCATCAAGCGACTTGAGCAATAGAAGATAGCCCAAATGCAGGATACTGCACTTTAGGGTGTTGAGGTTGATGGAGGCCGGGCCAAAGAGCGCGTTTGCGCCGGGATTATGGAAAAAGGTGCGACGTCCCGTGGACTGCACCGTCATGACATCCGTGTGTGATGTTGGCGCGTCAGAAGTCTTGCGAACCTGCCGCGCATCAATATTCAGCGAGGCAAGATGATCGATGATGTGTTGCCCGTCATCATCATTGCCGACAATGCCGATTGCTTCGAGTGGCAGAGCCGGATCCAGCGTGGCAAGGTTGACCAGCACATTGTAAGGCGCGCCGCCGGTTCCGCGGCTCTCGCTGATAATGGTTGTTAATTGCTCCTCCGGGGGCAGTTCTTCGATCAACTTGACATGGTCGATGATCCAGTTTCCGCCTGCGGCTATACCGCGTCTTTCTGTCATAATCACTTATCCCGGTTTCTCTCTTGGTTGATACCAATGTTCATCGCCGGCATGGACAATCAAGGGAAGAACGAATAACTCGCGGCGGATGATTGTTCAGGTCTTATCGTGCCTGCACTCGTACGGGCGGCGCTCAAATGACCGGCCGCATGAACTCCAGGCAATCATAAAGAGGAGTCGTTAAGATGAACCGTATTTCTGTTTCCGCGGTTTTGCGCACGCAATCGGGAAAAGGTCCCAACCGCCGCCTCCGCGTGATGGGGCGCGTTCCAGCCGTCCTTTACGGGACGGGCATGGAGCCTCTCAAGCTGTCGCTGGACACCCACGATTTCAACAAAATGATGGCGGTTGAGGGGGGCAATGCGCTTTTAAGCATCAATATCGCGGGCACAGCAAGTGTTGCCATTGATGATAATGTTGCCATCGTGCGCGAAGTGCAGCGCGATCCCGTGACACGGCGCACTTTGCATGTTGACCTTTATCGCATCCGCATGGATGTTGAGAACAATTTCGAAGTTCCGATTCACAGCACTGGCATGCCGGTTGGTGTGCGCGAGGGCGGCATCCTCGAAACGCACTTGTACACGGTGGAAGTGCGCTGTCTGCCAACGCTTCTGCCCTCTACGATTGAGATCGACATCGTCGGCCTCAAAATTAACAACTCCATCCACGTCAGCGATCTCAAAATGCCCGACGGCGTCAAGCCTGTCAGCGATCCCGAAACTGTTGTCTTTACCGTGTTGCCGCCCAAGATCGAAGCCGAGGCTGTCCCGACCGCGGCCGAGGTTGAAGAGGTGCAGCAGCCTGAAGTTATCACGAAGAAGAAGGCTGAGGAAGCGGAACAGGCTTCTGAATAACCGCCCATCCGGTCCGCAACTTCACAAACAAGGGGAGTCTGTGACATTCATGGATTCCCTGTTTTTATTCGTATGAATTTCGATGCCTGATCTTTTGAAGAATCGCATTCGCGCATGGCTCGCGGAGCGCGGGGGCCGTACGGCCAGCCTTGGCCAGTTGTTGAATGCGCTCGGTCTGGCGGCGCCGGAACGCAAGCTGTTGCGTCGTGTTCTGCGTGAACTTGAGGCGGAAGGCGTCCTTGCCAGCCTCAAGGGGCGGCGATACACCACGGCGGGCATGACAAATCATGTCATTGGGGTGATAAGGATTTCTTCAAAGGGGTTCGGTTTTGTCATCCCGGAAGAGGATTGCATCCAGGGAGATGAACAGTGCCCGATATTTGTGCCGCGCAAACGCATGGCCGACGCGATGCATGGGGATCGGGTGGTTGTCCGCCTTCTTTTTCAAACGGCGAAAAATCCCGAGGGTGAAATTGCCGAGGTGCTTGAACGGGGGACGCGCGATATTGTGGGCGTTTTTTATCATACGCGATTCGGCGGTCAGGTTATCCCGCGCGATGACAGATTCACGCGCTCGATCACAACGCCGCGTCCTGACGCGGCCCTGAACTTGTCGAACGGGGATTATGTTGCCGCGGAAATCATGGAGTGGACCCCGGCCGAGTTACCGCTCAAGGGGCGCGTCATTCAAGCGCTTGGCGATCCGTCAACGCCCGGCATTGATATTACAATGATCATCCGTGACGCGGGTGCTGAGCAGGTCTTCCCGCCAGAAGCAGTCGCTGAGGCAGATATGGTTGCGGATGAAATTCCCGTGAGCGAGCTTGCGCGGCGCGTTGATTATCGCGGAACCATGACATTCACCATGGACGGCGCATCGGCGATGGATTTTGACGATGCATTGTCGATCAGTTTCGAAGCGGATGACATGTGGCGTCTTGGAGTTCATATCGCTGATGTGGCGCATTATGTGAGCGAGGGAGGGTCTCTTGACCAGGAGGCTTTCAGGCGCGGCACATCGATCTATCCAGTGGACCGGGTTGTGCCCATGCTGCCTGAGCGGCTGTCAAATGGGGTCTGCTCGCTCAAGCCTGGCGGGGACAGGCTGGCGCTGAGTTGCATAATGACGATCGATGGGCGCGGGGGGGTGCGCGATTATTCCATCCGGGAAAGCGTCATCCGCAGCAGCTATCGGCTGATTTATGAGGATGTTCAGGCGCTCATGGAGGGCGTGGCGTCTCCTGCGATCATCCGGGCGGCAGGAAGCGTTCGACCGCAACTTGAACTGCTCTATGGTCTGCGGCGCGCACTGACATCCATGCGGATGAAACGCGGCGCCCTGGACCTTGACATGTCTGAAACAGAAGTTGTTCTCGACGAACAGGGCGTTGCCCGGGGGCTTGTACGACGCCCAAGACTCGAATCGCATCGTGTTGTTGAGGAATGCATGCTCATCGCCAACGAGGTTGTCGCCTCACATCTGTTCAACCTGCGAATCCCCGGCATTTTCAGAGTGCACAAGGAGCCTGACATAGACAGGTTGCGGCGGCTTCAACCTGTCATTGCCCATCTTGGCGCGCGCTTTCCCGCGAAACATGATATCACTGCGGCGGCGTTGCAGGCCGTGCTGGACAGCACCACGCGTCTGGATAACGGCTTCATCGTTCGGCGGCTCATCCTGCAATCGCTGACGCGGGCGCATTATGCCGACGAAAACCTTGGCCATTATGGGCTTGGAAGCTCCTGTTACACACACTTTACATCGCCCATTCGGCGTTATCCCGATCTGCTGGTGCACAGGTTGCTCAAAGAGGCCATGCGCGAGGGGATGGCGGCGGATGGATTGTATACGCCGCCCGCGAAAGCCGTGAGGGAGCCTGTGTCCGGCAAAAGGCCTGTTCCATCGGAAGATGCCGCACTGCCTTTGTCCGCGAAACGCATGGAATGGTTGCGGGCTCATCTCGGTGAATGGGCAAGACACTGCAGCGAGTGCGAGCGGCGCGCGGAGGAAATCGAACGCCAGGCAACGGATGTCAAGGCTATGGAATACATGCGCGCATTTGTCGGAGAAGAGTATGATGGGTTTGTGACCGGCGTTCGGAACTTTGGTTTTTTTGTGGAGCTTGTGGATGTGCCGGTCACAGGGCTTGTTCATGTGCGCACACTTGATGATGATTTCTATGAATATGACGAAGAGCGCATGATGCTCACAGGCAAACATGTTGGGGCGGCGGTGAAACTCGGTGACCGTGTGAATGTCATGATCGCGAATGTCAACGTGGCTTCACGGGAAATGAATCTGCGCCTTGTTCAGAAACCCGGTTCATCCGGATATCCCGTCAAACACGCGCAATTGCATGATCAGCGGACGATAAAAAAACAACGTCACGAAAAACGCCGACCGCATCAGGGAGGATTCCAAGCCCGCGGCGGACGCCGAAAACGCTGATGTTCCACCAGTCTTGGGCATAGCGAACTCAGGCCTCAATTGTGGTGCGATCGTTTTGGAGCTCCATCGGAGAAGCAGCCGGATGCCACCTCTGCGGTGTGAGCGCCGCAAAACTATTTCATATCACCCGATGCCGTTGTGTCCATATCATATCTGCTGTTTGGTTCATCCTTGGCGCCGAGTTTGTTGACATCGATGACTTCGACATCCCTGGGCGGTGAAAATTGGAAGTCGGATGGTTTGAGGGCAATGTTGGTTTTCACGTCGTGGTAGACTGTCGTGCCCACGGATTCACCCGCATCCTCGACGATTTTGCGCGGAAGGCCATCAACTGTTGACACCCATGCTTTGATATTGCGGACAACCGGTTCGCCGGCGGGAATGAATTTTGTCGTTGTTGTTCCCTCGAACATATAGACGGTTTCGCCTTCCAATTTTTCAGTGCCCTTGAATTTGAGTGTGGCGGTGTCGAGCGCCGGCAGAATATTGAAAGCGTCGGCCGGTTTGCGGAAGGCTTCCCTGGCCATCGGCGTGTCCGCAGTGGTTTTAATGACCCGCTTTGCCTTGGGAAAATAATCATAGGAGACCTTGAAATCGTTGTAAACGATATGCTCGCGTCCCGGTGTGCTGTCCTCCATTTTCCATCCCAGTTCCTTTGAGATCACGATAGACGATGATGCTGCCGCATCTTCATTTTTCTGTTTTTCCTGGAACTCAAGCTGTGCTGAGAAGCTGTTCACTTTGGCGACGAGTTGGTTGATCTCATCGAGTGCTTTTAAGGCGTCTGTTTCCGCGGCGTTGACATAAGACACGGCCAGAGCCGCCGTGAAAACCAGAGTACAGATTTTAATTTTCACAATTTGTTCCTTTCTGTTGCCTGACAACTGGAATTTACCACCGGTGAAGTCAAGCAACGAGAATTGATGGAATTTTCATTTTGACATCAAGCCGCGGTTTGACCGCTTTAATTCGGTGTTTTTAAGATAAGGAGAAAGAAATATTGATGGGCAAGCAACGTTCTTACAATATCGCGGTTATGGGCGGTGACGGCACGGGGCCTGAAGTTGTGCGCGAGGGGCTCAAAGTGCTTGATGCCGCATCCGCAAAGTTCGGTTTCAAATTGAACTGCACGCATTATGATTTTGGCGGTGAACGTTATAAGCGGACGGGAGAAACTCTTCCTGATTCCGGGATAGAGGAACTTCGCAAACACGACGCCATCTACCTTGGAGCCATCGGTCATCCGGATGTCGCGCCAGGCATCCTCGAAAAAGGGATTCTGCTGAAGGCGCGATTTGCGCTCGATCAGTACATCAATCTCCGGCCCGTGAAGCTTTATCCGGGTGTTGAAACGCCCATCAAGAACAAAGGGCCGGAAGACATTGATTTTGTTGTGGTTCGCGAAAACACACAGGACATGTATTGCGGCATGGGCGGCGTGATGCACGAGGGAACACCCAACGAGGTGGCGACGCAAACGGCCATTTACTCGCGTTTTGGCGTCGACCGGTGCCTGCGCTACGCATTTAACTACACGCGCAAACGCGACAAGAAAAAAACATTGATGCTTTGCGGCAAGACGAACGTCCTGACCTTCGTCTACAGCCTGTGGGAACGGGCGTTCCATGAAATGGGGCAGAAGGAGTATCCTGACATTAAAAGGGAATACGCCCATGTGGACGCCACGACAATGTGGATGGTCAAGAATCCGGAATGGTTTGATGTCATCGTCACCGGCAATATGTTTGGCGACATCATCACCGACCTTGGAGCCATGATTCAGGGAGGAATGGGCATTGCCGCAGGCGGCAACATCAACCCGGATCCCGGCGGTGTGTCCATGTTCGAGCCCATAGGCGGAAGCGCGCCAAAGTACACCGGCAAGAATGTCATCAATCCGCTTGCCGCCATCGCGGCCGGGCAGATGATGCTGGAAACACTCGGCGAGGGTGAAGCAGCCGCGGCGATTGAGGAGGCGATTATGCACATCACGGCCAACAAGCTCAAGAGCCTTGCCGCAACCAAGATGGGCTACTCAACAAGCGAGGTTGGCGACATGGCCGCTTCGCTGGTGTAAACCCAAAACGCGCCAAAATAGCTGCTGTTGCATTTCTGCCTGCAGTGTTTGTCTTGTTAATGTGAGCTTATCATGAGGAGCGCAAAGATGGCGGGTCTCAACGCGCCAGGCACACGGCACATATTGATTGTTGATGATGATTTCGAGCTTGTCCGCATCCTGCAGGCCGTGCTGAAGCAGATTGGCACTGAAATACGGGTTGCGAATACGGGCAGGCGAGCCCTTCAGATGGTAACGGATGAACCCCCGGCCGTGATGTTGCTCGATATGCGTCTGCCTGATATTTCCGGGATGGAAGTGCTCAACCACATCCGCAGCACCGGCGGCCTGACAACGGTGATTGTGATGACGGCTCACGGATCGGTGGACATAGCGGTTGAAGCAATGCGGCAGGGCGCTTATGACTTTCTGACCAAACCCCTCGACAACAAGCGTCTTGTGATCATGGTGCGCAACGCATTGGAGCGCCATGAACTCATCGAGCAACTCGAGGATTTCCGCAGGCATTACGAGGGCACACAATTCCACGGGATGCGCGGCTCATCGCCTCCCATGCAGCGCATCTACCAGATCATCCGGAACAGCGCTCCGGGTTCCATGCCCGTCTTCATAAGCGGCGAACCCGGAACCGGCAAGCGGATGTGTGCGCACGGCATTCACGCCGAGAGCGGGCGTCGGGCAAATCCCTTCGTCATTCTTGGCTTGGAGGATGTCCCCCCCGGTGAAATTGAAACGCGTCTGTTTGGAAGCGCCAACGAACCGGGCTTGCTCATGGAAGCTGACCAAGGCACGCTGTTTATCAGTGAAATATGCGCTGTGCCGCTCCAGGTGCAGGCGCGTCTGATGCGGTTCTTGCAGACCAACGAAGTATCAATCAATGGGCAGGAAACCGACACGCGCATTTTCGCGGCCACGAGCGCCAATCCAAAAACGGAGATTTCCCAGCAACGCTTGGACGAGGATTTCTTCTACAGGATGCATGTGGTTTCAATCCATATGCCCCCATTGCGCGACAGGGGAGAGGATATCCTCGACCTTGCGGAGCACTTCCTGCGCAGTATTTCCTCCGAAGAGGGTAAAAGTTTCAAATATCTGTCTGATGATGCGGAAATCGCCATCTTTGCATATTCATGGCCGGGCAATGTGCGGGAACTGCGTGATGCGATGGCCTATGCCGTGAAGAACTTCAACGCCGAGACGCTCGAACCAATCATGTTGCCCAAAGTGGTTGAGGAGGCTGGCGCGGCAAGCCAGGTTCGCACTGTGCGCCGGAAAGAAACCGTTTCTGATCTTACGGCGAAAAAGCTGGTGCAGCCATTATGGAAAGTTGAGCGTGAGAACATCGAACGGGCCATCGAGTTGTCCGAGGGCAGCATCCCTGATGCAGCCCGATTGCTGGAGATCAGCCCCACGACAATATACCGTAAACAGCGCATGTGGAAAGCCCGCGAAGCCTAAACGGGCTATTGTCGCATTATGCGTTGTCAGACGCCGCCGGATAGGCTTCGAGCAACAATGGCCGGGTGGAGTCATATACGCGGGACAATTCCGCGGTCAGTTCCACCAAGCCACAGCAATCTCCCTTTTTAACCTTTTGTTGTATAAGGTGGCAGATGGCCTGCATGCGTCGCGCCCCCAAGTTGCCGGTCCGGCTTTCATACATGTGAGCTGCCGCGTAACAGCCCTGCGTGTCGCCCGCGGCGGCAGTCTCGCGCATCCTGGCGAGAACTGGAGGAAAATCTTTCAAGAGATTACGCACGAGAGAGGGCACGAAATCCGGATCGTCATCCGCGGTCATCTCCCATAATTCTTTTAAAGGGGTCGCATCATACAATTCCGCATCGCCGCAGACGCCTTCAGAGGCGGATGCGGCAGCGGTTTGGGAAGGCTCTTTGGCTGTGGGGATGCCGGGTTCAGGAATTCCCTGTGCGGCCGGCGTCTCCTTGCCTGTCTGAAAATGCTTGGCGATAAGTGCTGAGAGGCTTTTCAAGTCGATGGGTTTATTCAGCCAACCGTCCATGCCGGCGCTGATGCAATGCTCATGTTCATCGGCATGACTGAAAGCGGACACACATATAATAACCGGTTGGGGTTGTAATGCGAGGGCGCGGATTTCGCGTGTGGCAGTGAAACCGTCCATGACGGGCATTTGGGCATCCATAAGAATCAGACCGAATGTCTGTCGTCTCGCGGCTTCCACGGCCTCGGCGCCGTTTTCCACGAGCACATATTGGTATCCAAGTTTTGACAGAATTGTGCGAAAAACGGTGCGTGACATGAAATCATCGTCGACGGCCAGGATATTCCGCAGTTTGCGAGAAGGGATTGTCTGAATTCCCTCCGGCTGTTTCAAGACCGCGTATCGGTTTATTATGGCATCGATCAGCGCTTCAAGGATCACCAGCCACCGCTGGTTCGTGTCTGTAATTACATAGCTGGTCGAGCCCGATCTAATGATTGATGCCAGGCGCTCTTCCTGCTCCTGGGGCGCGATGACAATGACTGGCGGAGGGAGCCTCCCCTTGTTGCCGCACTCACATAAAAGCGTCTCCAATAGATCAGCAAAAAGCAGATCGGCAATGACCAAGCTGCCATCCATGTTTGCAGTGTCGGGCCAGGCGGAGTGCGGCAGGATCCTGATGCCCGGGAATCTTTGCGTCACCATGATGGCAATCTGTGCGCGTTGCGCGCTCTCCGGGGCGATCAGGCTAATGCTGTTTATGGGAGTATTCATTTTTGCTGGCCGGATAGAATGGCGGCGAATTGTGGTCGCACAAGCCGGTACGGATACCATTCTTTCAGATGCTTGGCTCCGAGCTTTTTCCAGAAATTCTGGGCGCGGATGTTCCAGTGCAGGGTCATCCACTCCATGCGCCCGCAGCCGCGGCATTCAGCTTCCGCGACACATTGCTTGAAGAGCGCCAGCCCGGCGCCTACTCCCCGGTATTCGGGGAGAATGAAAATATCCTCGAGAAACAGCGTCGGCAGGGCGAGGAATGACGAATAGGTCTCAAACATAATGGCATATCCCACGACCTTGCCGTTCACTTCCGCGAGCAGCGTGGTGAAACGCGGTTTTTTTCCGAAACCATCGCGCACGAGCCGCGACTGTGTTTCTTCGTCGGGTAATGTCAGTTGTTCAAAATGCGCCAGGGATTTGATAAGTTCCACAACTACAGGAGCATCGTCAGCCTTTGCGCGTCGTGTATTGATGCGGTCTTTTGTTGTCATAGAATTCCATCACATGAAATATTGTAACAACCCATGACGAAAAACATGCCATGCCAGAAACCGTCCCTCAAGTCCGATTACGCAAAGCGTCAATTCATGATGTGCCAGCCATCCAGAAGTTGATCAAGATTTATGCTGACCGTGACGAGATGCTGCACCGAAGTCTGAACGAACTCTATGAAACGTTGCGGGATTTTATTGTGATAGACGACGGCCGCGAGATGCTTGCGTGCGCAGCGATTCATGTGACATGGGATGACTTGGCGGAACTCAAAAGCGTCACAGTGGCTCCGCACGCCAAGGGGCTTGGGCTGGGGCGCTTGATCGTGGAAAATTGTCTGAAGGAAGCCCGCGAGCTGGGTCTTCGCCGTATATTCGCGCTAACTTACAAACCCGGATTTTTCGAAAAATGCGGATTTACAACCATCGACCGCAACATGCTGCCCCACAAAGTCTGGGGTGAATGCATCAAGTGTCATAAGTATCCTGATTGCAATGAAACAGCCATGATGTGTTATTTACAGGAGGAGACGCCTTGATTCAACGGTTCATTCCAGTGTTCATGATCTTGTGTATGGCCGTGTCCGGTTTGCATGCCGCCAAATCACCGGGCAGGCAAATTGGCAACAGGAAAAGCTTGGAATCCGCGGCAGTCGGCGCAACAAGCGGCGTGTTGGACCGCAGGACGTCAGCGTCAAGGATTGTAAGAGACCAGATCAGTTCCATCAGCGAAGAAATCCGCAAGGCTGATTCCAAACCGGAATCTTCGGCGCGCAACGTTGCCCTTTTATTTGATATTACAGGTGAAATGCGTGAACGGGGCGACACACTGATCGGCCTTGCGCGCCGCCAAAAATCGCTCAAGGATTATCTTGATCTCATGCGCAAGGCCTGTGATGACAAGGATGTGCGGACTGTTGTCGTGCGCCTTTCAGCAACTGAACTTGGTCTTGCCAAAGCTCAGGAACTGCGCGGCGCCATCAGTGAGTTTCGTAATCGGGGCAAAAAAACCATAGCCATATTCGACGATGACAGTCAGCCCGCCTACTTGGTGGCTTGCGCCTGCGACGAGGTTGTCATGCCACCGAGCGGCGATCTTATGCTTACGGGTGTCGCGGCCGACGCCTATTTTCTGCGGGGTCTTCTGACCAAGCTCGGCGTGGAGGCGCAGGTGCTGAGTGTGGGGAAGTATAAGTCCTTTGGCGAGATGTTTACGGAGGATGATTACACCACGCCTGCCCGTGAAAATATGAGTGAAATCGTCGAGGATGTCTATTCACAACTCGTCGAGGTCATTGCCACATCCCGCAAGATGACACCCAACCAAGCCGAAGCGATCGTCAACAGCGGCCCCCGCAGTCCGACCGAGGCGCTCCAGAGCCGGCTTATCGACAGGATTGCTTACGCGGATGATGTCTACGAATCCCTTGAAAAGGAAGGCTTTACACTTGCTGATGGATCAGATTACTTTAAGCGCGGCAGGGTCAAGCTTGAAGATGTCAACCTCTTCAGTCTGCTTTCGTTGATCAACAAACCTTCGTTGACTGATGACAAGACGGTGAAATATCCGCAGGTCGCAGTCGTGTATGCCGTTGGCTCGATCGTGCTTGGCTCGGGGAGTGGCATCGGCCTTGCCGATGATGAGGAAATTGCTTCCAATGATTTCATCGAAACACTCGATGAAATCGCGACTGACAAGAAAATCAAGGCCGTGATTCTGCGAGTCGACAGTCCGGGAGGTTCTGCGTTTGCCTCGGACCTGATCTGGAAAAAGATCGACGCGCTCAAGCGCATCAAGCCTGTTGTGGCCACCATGGGAGATGTGGCGGCTTCCGGAGGATATTACATCGCCATGGCCGCAAACAAGGTGATAGCCCACGAAGGCACCATCACGGGCTCCATCGGTGTGGTGGGCGGAAAGATCAATCTTGGAGGCGGATACAACAAGCTTGGCATCAGCAAGTCCACCGTTTCCCGCGGCGCGTTTGCCAACCTGTATTCAGAAACCACCAATTTTTCCCCTGATGAACGGAAACTCGTCGAAACGATGATGCGCCGCACCTATGATGACTTTGTTGCGAAGGCGGCGGAATCGCGTAAAATGAAACGCGAGGACATTGATCGAATTGCCCAAGGACGCATATGGACCGGACGGTTGGCCAAAAAGGAGGGATTGGTCGATGAAATCGGCGGTTTGGCGCGCGCTGTCACGGAAACAAAGAATCTGCTTGGTTTGAAAAAAGATGACAGGGTGTCACTTGTCACCTATCCCAAGGAATTGACGGTTTTTGACCTTCTTCAGAAGGCGTTTGGCGGGGCCGCGTCCATCCGTCTGTCTGCGGGAGTGGTTGCGGAAGCCTCCGTGGCTGAAGTATTGCCGCCCGATACCGCACGGGTCTTATCGTTTGCGCGCAAGGTCGCCAGACTGTTCATTCGTGAGCGCATTCTTGCCGTCATGCCGTGCCTGCCGGTGATCAGGTAATCCCGCGCGCATCATCATCAATTGTGATTTCATATTCTGGCTTCAGAGGCTTCCATTGATTTGAAGGAGAGTGTGAAGCGGGCCCCGCCGGTGTCCATATTATCCGCCCGAACGGCGCCGTCATGAAAATCCTCGATGATTGTGCGGACCCAGCTCAGGCCCAATCCCTCCGATGTTGCCGATTTCGTGGAGTATCCGTAGGTGAAAATGGCGCTTATTTCTCCTCGCCCAAGGAGTCTGCCATCCGTTGCGCGGATGCCCGGCCCGTTGTCCTCCACCTCGATCCTGTAATCATGCGTTTCGGGATCATAGGCTGTCCGGACGATAATGCGCGCATCGCCGCCGTTTGTCATTGCGCTGCGCTTTATCGCGTCCAGCGCATTCGTCAGTATGTTGAAAAAGGCCAGCTTGATCAACCGCGGTTCGAGGATAAGCGTTGGGACATTGCCGCTTAATTGCTGATCGATTGCGATGCGCGCTGACACGGAGGGTTGAAAGGCCTGCAGGAAATCTTTTACGAGGGCGTTAAGGTCGTACCGCTCATATTGCGGTTTTTTCACGAAGCTGAATGAGCGGTAAATGTTGACGATTTCCTGCAGGAATTTCATGCTTTGCAGAAGCCCTTCGATGGCCTGTTTGAGGAGGACTGTGCGCTGGTCGCGGTTTTTTAATAAGGTGGTCTGCGCCAAGATTTGCCGGACTGCCATAAGGTCGAGCTTGCTTGTGGCGATGATGTTGGTGAGATCATGCCCGAGATTGCGCGAGAGGACGATGTTGGCTTCACTGCGCTGGCGGACGATGCCCTGCTGATAAGCGCGCCAAATCATCAAGCCGCCCCGTAACGATTCACACGCCTGATTGAAACATCCGATGCGGTATCGGAGATCAGGCACACCCTCCGCGAGGCGCCCGGTCATGGCAAGTTTGTTTCCCGCGAGATCCGCGAAATAAGAAAACTCCCTGTTTCCATCTGCCTGGAATATTTCCTCTTTGCCGCTTGTGGCCGGGTCGTGCGCGAGCATCTGAACCTGGTTGAGCAGCTCTTGTGGTGTCATGCTGACCACGTTCGGCGATGAATAAAATCCGGAGATGCTCATGCCTTCCGTGCCCGTCGTGAGTTCGGCGGCCGCGATGAACTCTCCGCCGAAGGCCTCTCTAATAAGATCGAGCGCGTTGTTGACGGTCTGCGCGCGCGCCGCGGGCGAGTCCTGGCCGATCATGTCGTACAGCCGTTCCTGAAAACGCTGCAATATGGCCAGACTGGCGATGTCATTATATGAAATCTCAAGGAATCCGTGCGCCGCTGGAATAAGGCGCGGGTGGTCGATTTTTGATCGTTCGACGTATGAGGTCACATTGCGCACCGGACGCAGCAGGTATATGTAGAAAATGTATGACAGCGCGCACCATATCGCGATCAGTCCGAGCGCGTAATACCGGTAGCGGGTGGTAAGGTCGATGATCGGCTGGAAATTTGCGGGGGAAGTGTAGCAGGCGATGAGCCTTGCCACTTGAGGAGTTTCGCCTTCGTATTCGCGGGTTTTGGTGATCTGTTGCGCGCTTGATCCCTCGAAAGAGCGCAGGAAAAGGTTATTGCGCCATGTGTTCAGTCGTTGAGGTTTCGTTGCGTTTTCAACGGTCAGTATTTGATGGCCGGACGGATCCTTGAGCATGAAACGATACATGCTTGCGGCCCCGTTGACGATGTCCCTGAGCTGGGCGCGCAGACGCTCGATCGCAAGCCGCCTGTCATCATCATTCATCGCATAAACGGCCTGCCGGGCGTAATCGGTAAGGTCTGTGGGGAGTTTGAAGATTTCGTTGAAATTGTCGATGATGAGCTGGCGTTTCTCCGCCATGTAGCGCTGGCGGTCGAGTTCGTAGAGAGCAAGCGCGAGAGTGATAAAACAGAAGGCCAAGACCGTGGCAATGAGCACAGTTGGCCGCGCGCGCCGACGAATTTTCACTATTGAGTCGTTCATTTGTTTGTTTCATGTATAAGAAATGATGTCTTGAACGAATTTGGCAACAGGCATTCTTATGGATGAAAGCATATTTGAAGCAATAGAGCGAAGCCGCTTGGTTGACACGGTGTTGCTTGTTTTGGCGATCGCGGCGCCAGCGGTCATTATCATCATTCTGCGTTTATTCCGCACGAAGATGTTTGTGGCATGCCATCGCCATCACTGGGCTCTCGCTTTTGTTGCCGCACCCATGCTTTTTCTGCTTTGGAAAGCATACAATGCTGTTGCGGATCGTTACGGTCTCGACAGCGTTTTCGGGCTTTTTGTCAATGTGACGATTTTTGCCGCCGCCACAGCGGTGATGATAGTTCTCGATTTCATTTTTTATGCAATATTCACACACAAACCCCGGCAAGGCTGAAAGATGAATGTGATGGGACATGAAGCGCAACTTGCCGTGCCGCATGACCAGGCTGTTGAACTGTTGAGCGGAGCGGGCGCTCTGTTGAGCGGGCATTTTCTGCTGAGTTCCGGTCTTCACAGCGCGCAATATTTTCAATGCGCTCCGCTCATGGAAAGGCCGGATATCGCGGAGAGAATCGCGTGCCCGATAGCCGCAATTGTCTTGCGCTGGCGGCCTGACATCGTGCTGTCACCAGCGCTGGGCGCGATACTTTTCGGCTATGAATTGTCGCGTTCTCTGGGTGTTCGCAATATATTTGCCGAACGTCCTTCGGGTGGGCGCTTCGAGTTGCGCCGGGGATTTTCGCTCAACGAGGGGGAACGGGTTATTATTGCTGAAAACGTGGTTACGACTGGCGGCAGTGCGGATGAAGTGGCGCAGATGGCAAGGAATCTGGGCGCGAAGGTCGTCGGTTATGCCATTATCGTGGACAGGTCAGGCGGGCGTTACGCGCCGGCAGACCCTGTCGCGGCGTATGCCGCACTTGATGCGCAGACTTTCGCGCCGCAAGACTGTCCGCAGTGCAAGGCCGGCACGCCCCTGATAAAACCGGGCAGCCGTATCTTCACGAACAAGCAGATCACATCACTTCCAATCACGCAGACAAGGACACCGGAAATGCCGATCACACCAATGACGACAAGGGAACGCTTTAACCGCATCATGCATTGGCAGAAACCAGACAGGGCGCCCAATATGGATTTTGGCTATTGGGATGAGACCATTGCTGAATGGCACAAGCAGGGTCTGCCTGAAAGTGTCAAAACAGGCGCTGATGTGGAAAGACATCTTGGCCTCGAAGGGATGGAAACCATCCTTATAACGCCCGTATGGAATGGACTTTATCCATGGTTTCAGCCTGAAACGCTGGAGGAGCGTGCCGATACCAGGATCGTCCGCGACCATGAGGGCAACATCTGTGAAGTTTCCAAGCATGGCGCGTCCATTCCCCGTTATATAAAGTATGGCTTGGAAACACGCCAGGACTGGGAGCTTCTCAAGCGTGAGCGGCTGGACTACACACGCGAGGATCGGGTGGGCGATGTGAAGACGGCCGTTGACAACGCCCACGCCGCGGGCATGCCCATCGCGTTCGGCTGTGGTTCCCTTTATGGATGGCTCCGCAACTGGATGGGTGTTGAAAATCTGTCGATTGCCATCATTGAGGAGCCCGCATGGGTTGAGGAAATGATGGAGCATCTGACCCAAATGACGCTTTATCTAATCGGGAAGGCGCTTCCGGGTGTGGAGGTGGATTTCGGATGGTGGTGGGAGGACATGTGTTACAACAACGGCCCGTTATTATCGCCGGCTATGTTTGAGCGACTGATGACGCCGCGTTACCGAACAATTACCGATGAATTGAAACGTTATGGCATCGATGTCAATCTGCTCGACTGCGACGGCTCTATCTACAAGCTTGTGCCGGGTTGGCTGAAGAGCGGCATTAATTGCATGTTTCCGATCGAGGCCGCACATACCGATCCGGTCAAGCTTCGGGAATCATATGGCGAGCAGGTGCTTCTGGTCGGCGGAGTGAACAAGGTGGAACTGGCCCGCGGCAAGGATGCCATTGACCGCGAGATAGAGCGTCTGCGTCCGCTTGTCGAGCGTGGCGGATATATTCCCACGGTTGATCATCGTGTCCCGCCTGATGTGTCCTATGACAATTATATATATTACATCGAGAAGAAGAAGACGGTCCTGTAACGGCAGGGGAAAGGCGGCGCCATGGTGGTTGTCTGCCTGTTCAATATCGTGCAGGGGACAGGCACATCGCGCACTCCGATGACGACATCTCCATTTTTTTTCATGCGGATCAGCTCATGGCCGATTCAGGCGGGCGATTTTACTGGATGCCCGTGTGCCCAAAACCGCCGTCGCCGCGATCTGTCATTTCAAGTGATTGGGCGGCCTCATATCGCACCGATGTGACAGGGGCCATCACAAGCTGGGCGATGCGGTCGCCATGATTTACGGTAAATATCTGGTGGCTGTGATTAATCATGATCACTTGGACAATGCCGCGGTAATCCGAGTCGATTGTTCCCGGCGAGTTCAGCAACGTGACGCCATGGCGCGCGGCCAAACCGCTGCGCGGACGCACCTGTCCCTCAAAGCCTGGGGGGATTTCAAGTCTGATTCCCGTGGTTATGATGCGCCATTTGCCAGGAGGAATGTCCACCGGCTCATCCAGCGCGGCGCGCAAGTCAGCGGCCGCGGCGCCTGGCGTCATGATTGCTGGGACGCCAAGGTCGCGGGCTACAGACTCAACCAGAACTTTAATGATAATATCGTTCATGATGAGAGATTGATGAAAGATGCCGGAGACAGGACTTGAACCTGCACACGGTTGCCCGTACTAGAACCTGAATCTAGCGCGTCTGCCAATTCCGCCACTCCGGCGCGATTCGAGGGCAAAACACTTTTACCCGCCAGCCGAAACAAAAATTCCGCGAATTGTCAAAAAGTCATGCGTGATCACATCAGCAAGCGATGGATTGTCTGGTTGACAATGGCCACCCTGCCATATTGAGACAATGAATCCGTTATGGATGTGTCCATTAAAAAGGTGGCCTTTGATGCGCGAATGGTTCACAATTCGGGCATTGGAACATATATCAGGGGGCTGAACGAGGCCATCATTCATGGTCATCCGGCGGGGAGCCGTCCGGATTTTCTTTACCTTGGTGATCCGCGACTGCTCACCGATTATGAGTATTTCCGCAGCGGGGGAGAGATCGTTCCAGCCCTGATGCCGATTTATAGTCTCCGGGAACAGTTGTTTTTCCCTCAACCAGCAGGGGCGGCCTTCTTTCATTTTCCCCATTACAATGTGCCTCGGCGGTTGGCGCGTCCTTATATGGTCACGATTCATGATCTCGTGCATCAGAAGTTTCCGGAAGTGCTGGATTCTCGTGTCAAATGGGCAGTCAGCCGCGCCATGTTGCGACATGCGGCAAGGCATGCTTTGGTGATTATCACAGCCAGCGGGAGCTCGCGGCGCGACATCGCCGATTATTGCGGCGTCCCTGAAAGTTCGATTCGCATCATATATCATGCCGTCGCTCCCTCGTTCAGGCAAGTCTCTCTTGAGGATGCAGAAAGTTTCCGTCAAGACATGCGTCTTCCAAAGCGCTATCTGCTTGCGGTGGGCATCAACAAGCCTCACAAGAATTTCCCATTTTTAATTGAGGCGTTCATCGACTGGACACGGCGCAATGGGGGCGGCATCGATCTTGTCATAAGCGGAATGAATGAATCTGACCGGCAATTATTGGGCAGATTCATCATGGAACGCGGTTGTGCCGACCGCGTTCATTTGATTCCATATGTGACCTGCGGAAAGCTCTCCGCACTTTATCAGGCCGCCGAGGCGCTTGTTTATCCCTCTCTGTGTGAAGGATTCGGCATCCCCATCATCGAGGCGCAGCGGGTGGGCACGCCAGTGATTTCATCCAACACATCATCGATGCCGGAGGTTGCTGGCGACGGCGCGCTCTATTTTGATCCCCGGAGCAAAACAGAATTCCATGCGCGGCTTGACGAATTCTTTGGTGATGAAAGCGCGCGTTCCGGGCTTGTGCGGCGGGGTTATGAAAACGAGAAACGATTCTGCTGGGGAATCGCGGCGGCGCTGACATTGCGGGAATATCAGCGGTTTCTTTGATACTGGCGTCCGCTCGGGCAAGCTGGCCCCGTGATGATCAGCCCGAGTGAGCGTCATTCCCTCTATGGGGGCGCCATGAGGACAAAACGGCCGCGTTGTGTCACCGTGCGCCATCCCTGCGTTGCCAGTTTTTCGATCATTTCCTGCTGTTTGTCCACGATGGCCAGGTCCACTCCCAGATCGCGAACTGTGCGTCCCTCGCCATTCAACGCCCGGTGAAGAATGTCCGCCCGCTCCTTCCAGAAGGGAACGACCATGCTTTCGGGCGCGTCATAGGGAACATGGTCGGAGAAAGCCGAAATGATGAGGCCAGTCCCGATGATTTCATTCAGGATCAGCCGTCCCGGCGGATAACTGTTTGTGGCTGACAGTATCCAGGCGTAATCCCTGCTTGCGAAACCAACCCATACCCCGCCCAGTGAGCGCAGGAAAAAGAGCGCCTGGTCTGGCAGGGTCAGGCTGACGGCGACAATCAGCCATACTGGCACGATCCTGCGGTCTTGCGCCCACGAAGTGGCAGCGCGCCAGAACACGACGACAAGACCGAACTCGAGGCAACCCCGGTTGTAGTGGAACGGCTGGATGGCGTGTTCCCCAAGCGCGATTCCCTGCATCAACAGAACAAGCTGTGTGGCGGCAAGCAGACCAAACAGCCTCCAAGCCGGACGTCCCCACACCCGCCGCCGTCCTGCGGATGTGAACACCGACCAGATCAGTCCCGCAAACCATGGACAGACAAGCAGAAGCAATTTAACTGGTGAAAGCATTCCCGTGACAGGGATTTTATAGAGTTTCGCAAGTTCGCGAAGCCCCTCCCATTGCCCGAGAAGAACGTGATAATACCCGATGGCAAGAGCAGTGATTGCGGTCCATCCCGCCAGATTCCATATACAGTCGCGTCGCTCGCGCCCGCTCGCTGTCAGCGCGGCCCATGCCCACCATGCGAGCACGGGCATTGTGAGCGCGGCGGCAGTGAAAGGATGTGAAAACCAGGCGGCCAATCCCAGCCCCAGCGCCAATTTGTTGCGTCTGGCCATCAGGGCCGCCATGGCACAGAAAAGCACGGCATGATAAATTGGTTCGATGGGCAGGGTGATATTTTCAAGCACGAAGGGGAGCCATGAATACAGCGGTCCCATGAAGCGCGGCACATATTCCGCCCATTCAGTGAGCCCATCGACTCCCGCCACTTCGATTGCCAAGCCGGCGGCGCCCCATGTGAACCAACCCCCGCCAAGCACCAGGGCAATCCAGAACCATTTGCGCCATCTTGCGCCGGGACAAAGCTTTGCGCCAATGAAACCTATGGCTGATCCGCAGACGGCGGCGCCCGCCACACGTCCGATTTCGAATGCGGCGGGCAATCCGGTCAGGCGCGCGATCCATGCAAGGACGGTAAAATGCGCTTGAAACATGACAGCAGGTGTTGACCAGAACAGCGTAAATGGGTAGCAGTAGGTTAAACCGTTGGGACTGCGCCACAACGCGCGAATCATGGAAAAGTAAACCCACTGATCCTGGCCTTGGGGCGCGCCCGTGAAGAACATTTCAGGTGTTTCGTTGAGCCTTGGCTGTATCTGGCTGTACAGCGTCACTGCCAGGCCCGCAGCCAAACCCCACAACGCTCCGAGACACATCGCCCGCCGTGACGGATCACAAGGCAGGCATGCACGGCGGCGCATATCACGAATGATTTGATATGCACTATTTAGGCAACCTGGCGGATCGCGCCTTACAGCTTGCATTTTTGCGTGCCTGTTATGCCAGTACGTTGCACGCATTTATGAACATGACCGATGGTGTTTTGTTTGAATGATTTGAGGTAATTTGAGAATGAGTTTTTGCGCGGGTCTTCCAAGCAGGCAGGGACTTTACGCTCCCGATTATGAACACGATTCGTGCGGTGCGGGTTTTGTCGCCAACATCAAAGGCAAAAAATCGCATGATATTATAATCCAGGCGATAGAGATTCTTGTCAATCTTGCGCACCGGGGCGCCTGCGGGTGCGATCCGGATACGGGTGATGGCGCGGGAATTCTTCTGCAAATCCCCCATGAGTTTTTTAAGAAGGAGTGCAGGAAGCTTGGAATAGTGCTGCCCCGACCAGGGGGATATGGCGTCGGTGTTGTTTTTCTTTCCCATGATGAAGAAGCTCAGGCTGCCTGCCGGCTTGTTATTGAAGAAACGATTGTGGAATTTGGTTTGCGGCTCATCGGCTGGCGCGATGTGCCCGTCCGGCCTGAAGTTATTGGCAAGGTTGCCCGCGAAGCCATGCCCGCCATACGCCAGTTTTTTGTGAAGAAAGCCGATCAGGCCGGCAACCAGGACTCTTTTGAACGACGCCTGTTCATGATCCGCAAATGCGCCAACAGGCGCATCAAGGACGAAAACGTTCCGGGCCAGGAGATGTTTTATGTGCCGAGTTTTTCGAGCCGGACAGTCATTTACAAAGGCATGCTCGTCGCCCACCAGATGGCGCCTTTCTATCCTGATCTGGCGGACAAACATTTTGTAAGCGCGCTGGCCCTCGTGCATTCGCGTTTTTCGACGAACACCTTTCCTTCCTGGGAGCTTGCCCATCCCTACCGCATGATTGCCCACAATGGCGAGATCAACACCCTGCGCGGCAACCGCAACTGGATGTATGCCCGTCAGGCCACGCTGAAAAGTCCTCTTTTCGGTCCCGACATCGGCAAGCTTTTTCCCCTTGTGACGGAAACGGGCAGCGACTCCGCGACATTTGACAATGCGCTTGAATGCCTTGTCATGGGCGGCCGGAGCCTTCCCCATGCCATGATGATGATGATCCCGGAAGCATACACCAAGGATCCCATGATGGATGATGACAAGAAGGCTTTCTATGAATATCATGCCTGCCTCATGGAGCCTTGGGATGGCCCTGCCGCCATCGCGTTCACCGATGGAGTGCGCATTGGCGCGGTTCTCGACCGCAATGGATTGCGTCCCGGGCGCTACTGGGTCACCCGTGACGACCGGCTGATTTACGCCTCAGAAACCGGTGTGCTTGATGTGCCCGTCAAGGATGTCATCTACAAGGGCAAGATGCAACCGGGCCGGATGCTTCTCGCTGATCTGAAACACAAGCGCATCATTGGCGATGACGAGTTGAAGAAGGCCATCGCAACCCGCAAGCCTTACCGCGAGTGGGTTGACAAGAACATCATCGATATTGAGGGTCTGCCTGATCCGCCCCTGGACTTGCTCAAGGAACCGGACCATGACACACTGTTGCAGAGACAGCAGATATTCGGTTATTCAATAGAGGATCTGCGGTTCCTGATGGCGCCCATGATCACGCAGGGTGAGGAAGCGGTCGGCTCCATGGGCAATGACACGCCGCTGGCCGTTCTTTCCAACCGCCCCCAGCTTCTCTACAACTACTTTAAGCAGCTTTTTGCCCAGGTCACGAATCCGCCCATTGATTCGATGCGTGAGGACATGGTCATGTCCACGCACAATTATGTGGGAAGCTGGGACAACATTCTGGCCGAAACACCCAGGCATGCCCACATCGTGCGTCTGCGCCATACGATTTTGACAAACAGGCAGATCGAACAGCTCCGGCATATCAAGCGGGGGGTGTATAGAACGATCACGATTCCCATGTTGTTTGATGTGCGTGATGGTGAGAGGGGGCTGGAGAAGGGGATGGTGCAGTTGTGCGCAAAGGCTTCCCGAGCATGCCGCGAAGGCTACAGCATCATCATATTGTCCGACCGCGGCGTTGATGAGCACCATGCGCCCATACCGGCGCTGCTTGCCACTTCAGGCGTGCATCATCATCTTATACGGGATGGGCTGCGCGGCGCGGCGGGCCTTATTGTCGAGACCGGCGAGGCGCGCGAGGTGCAGCATTTCGCTTTGCTGATCGGTTATGGCGCCGGCGGCATCAACCCATACCTTGCATTTGAAACCATCTCAGACATGGTGCGCCATAAAATCCTGCCGGTGGAACTTGTGTCCGCCGACGGACTCAGTGTTGAGCAGGCTTTCAATAATTATGTTAAAGCCGTTGACAAGGCGCTTCTCAAAGTCATCGCCAAGATGGGCATTTCGACAATCCAAAGCTACGAGGGCGCCCAGATTTTCGAGGCGATCGGACTTAACCGCATGGTGATCGACCGCTACTTCCCCAAAACCGCCTCGCGCATCGAGGGCGTCGGTTTCGATATCATCGCCCGCGAAACCCTTATGCGGCACAAGAACGCGTATCCTGAGGACCGGCTCGCGCGCATTGAGCATCTTGATTGGGGGGGACAGTACCAGTACCGCCGTGACGGCGAATATCATTTGATCAATCCCGATTCCATTTTCAAGCTCCAGCACGCCGTGCGCACGGACGACTACAGGACGTTCAAAGAATACAGCTCGATGATCAACGATCAGAGCGAGCAGATGTGCACGCTGCGGGGATTGTTCAAGTTTCGAAAGGGCGACTCCATATCCGTCGATGAGGTTGAACCGGTCGAGTCCATCGTCAGGCGGTTTTCCACAGGCGCGATGAGTTTCGGCTCCATCAGCAAGGAGGCTCACGAGACGCTGGCCATTGCGATGAACCGTCTTGGCGCGCGGAGCAATACTGGCGAGGGAGGCGAGGATCCGGAGCGATTTTCAAGGGATCCGAATGGTGACTGGAGGCGGAGTTCCATCAAACAGGTGGCCAGCGGACGGTTTGGCGTGACCACCAATTATCTGGTGAATGCCGACGAACTGCAAATCAAGATGGCACAGGGCGCCAAACCCGGCGAAGGAGGGCAGTTGCCCGGCCACAAGGTGGACAAGGTTATTGCCCGCGTTCGCCATTCAACTCCTTATGTTCAACTGATCTCGCCCCCCCCGCACCATGATATTTATTCGATAGAAGATCTGGCTCAGCTCATCTATGATCTTAAGAACGTCAATCGGCAGGCTCGCATCAGCGTGAAACTTGTCGCCGAGGTTGGCGTGGGAACGATTGCGGCTGGCGTGGCCAAGACGCGCGCCGATGTTGTGCTTATCAGCGGACATGATGGCGGCACCGGCGCATCACCTCTCACATCGATCAAGCATGCAGGAGTTCCCTGGGAGCTTGGTCTTGCGGAAACGCAACAGGTTTTGGTGATGAACGACCTTCGCGGGCGCATTATCGTCCAGACGGACGGTCAGCTTAAAACCGGGCGCGACATCGCCGTGGCGGCTCTGCTCGGCGCCGAGGAATGGGGCTGCGCGACCGCGCCGCTTGTGGCCCTCGGATGCATCATGATGCGCAAGTGCCACCTCAATACATGTCCTGTCGGCATTGCCACACAGGATCCTGTGTTGCGCGCCAAATTTGCCGGAAGACCGGAGCATGTCATCAACTTCTTCCGTTTTCTCGCGCGGGAATTGCGCGAGATCATGGCCGAAATGGGATTTCGCACTATTGCCGAGATGATCGGACGAGTTGACATGCTTGACATGGCGCCGGCTCTTGAGCACTGGAAGGCCCGCGGACTGGATTTCAGCGAAATCTTCCATCAACCGAATGCTGGTCCGGAAGTTGCGCGCAGTCATGTCACAACGCAGGAGCATGGACTTGAGGGCGCGATGGATTTTGAACTTATCAAGGTGTGCCAGCCCGCCATCGAACAGGGACAACGCGTGCAGTTTGAAAAATCCATATGCAATGTTCACCGTACGGTGGGAGGGATGCTCAGCGGAGAACTGGCAAGGCGTTATGGTGAGCATGGTCTGCCCGATGACACGATACGCGGTGTTTTTCAGGGTTCGGCAGGGCAGAGTTTCGGAGCATGGCTTTACAAGGGTGTGACGTTCACGCTCATTGGCGACGCTAACGATTATGTTGGCAAGGGAGTCAGCGGAGGAAAGCTGATTATCATACCGCCGCCTGATGCCGGTTTTGTGCCCGAGGAAAACATCATCATCGGCAACACCTGTCTCTATGGAGCAACTGACGGCGAGGTCTATGTGCGCGGTCTGGCGGGCGAGCGCTACGCCGTGCGCAACAGCGGCGCCAAGACGGTCATCGAGGGCGTGGGCGATCATGGCTGCGAATACATGACCGGCGGTGTGGCTGTCGTGCTTGGCCGCACGGGCCGCAACTTCGCGGCGGGCATGAGCGGCGGCATCGCGTTCGTTTATAATGAGGACGGACTTTTTGAGAAAAGGTGCAACAAGGCGATGGTTGACCTTGAGGAGGTTAATGAGCCCAAGGACATCCAGTTGCTCCTCTGCCTGATAAGCAATCATGCGAAATACACGGGCAGCGCACGCGCCCGAATGATCCTGGATCGGTGGGATGACAGTGTGCGGCGCTTTGTGAAGGTCATGCCAAGGGAATACAGGCGCGCCCTTGCCCAGCTCGAAAAAGAAGAGCAGGCCGACTTGGAGGCCAGGCTCATGCCGGTCCCGGCGTGAGAGTGGAATCGTCTTTTTTTCTTGCGATTGGCACAAGATGGGATGACATGAGAGTCCATCCATACTCATGCTGACAAACACACAAAAAGATGAGCTCTGGCATGCATATCATGAGCATCGCCCGACGCGAATACCCGTCATGCTTCGCACCAATCCGCGGATCATCGTTCTTGACGCGCAACTGAACCATAACGGGTATAAGTTTGAACAGGTTCAGACTGATGCGTGCGCGCATGTCGAAATTTCGCTTCAACACGCGCATTATGTCCGCACTGTGCTGAACCAGTTCACCGACGGACCGGCCGGTTTGCCGGATTGCTGGGAAGTATATTATTATTGTTACAACATCTATGAGGCTGCGGCGTTTGGCGCTGAGGTGTGTTATCCTCCCGATCAGGTTCCCTGTACTGAACCGTTTCTCACAGAAGCCAACAAGCGCGAGATTTTTGACTGTGACATTGAGCATCCCTTTGAAAACCGTTTTATTAAACAGTCGCTGGCATTCTGGCGCGAGATGGAGCGGATATGCGCGGACATGCGTTATGAAGGGCGCCCTGTGAGGCTTATGCCGTTCGCGCTGACGGGCACGGATGGGCCGTTTACGGCGGGATGCAACCTCCGAGGGGCGGATTTCCTGCTGGATTTCATGGAGGACGCCGATTATGCGGCGCGCCTGATGGAGCTGGTAACACGCGCCGCGACCATCCGACGCCGCACCTTTGAGCGTTATTGGGGAAACCGCATCGCCACGGGCAATTGGCTCGCCGACGATTCATGCGCCATGATAAGCGTGCCGATGTACCGTGAGAGAGTCATGCCCTATCATCGCCAATACTACGATGCCGCAGGCGGGGACATTCCGCGATGGATGCACTTGTGCGGAGATGCCACGCATCTGTTTCCAGTGATGAAGAATGAGCTTGGCGTATCCAGTTTCGACACCGGATTTCCGGTGAATCACGGAGAATTGCGCCGCAGCCTCGGGCCGGACGTTGAGATTGCCGGGGGGCCCGAGGCGGGACTTCTGCTCAATGGCACGCCAGACGATGTCTGGAACCGCACCCGTGACATCCTGCTCAGCGGAGTGAAATCCGGGGGGCGTTTCATTCTTGCCGAGGGCAACAATCTTCCTCCGGCATGTCCGCCCGATAATCTCAAGGCCATGTATGCGTCATGCCTTGAATTTGGCTTTTGCGAATGATGGCATACCCCCTGTTTCCGCCCCTGCCAAGTTCTTCAAATAATCCTACGGCGTCGGCATTGACACCCATTAAAAATTCATTAGCGCTGTTTCGCGGGAATTTGATGACCAAACATTTATACGACGCATGATTCTGATTTTATATAGGTGTTCATGATGATCCGCGTGCCTGAGGTGAATATGTCAAGCGGCACAGCAGCAGGATGGATTGATGTTTATTAGGAATCGCCTTGCCTTCACTTTGCTTGAATTGCTGATCGTGGTGGCCATCATCGCAGTTCTTGCGGCAATAGCGGTTCCCAATTTCAACGAATCGAGCATTCGCGCCAAAGCAGCGCGCGCACGGGCGGATATGAAAACGATTGCCACGGCCATCGAATTATATCGCACCGATAACACAAGTTATCCTCCCCCGTATGGTGTTGTCGTGGAGGGGCGCGATTCATGGGCGGTGCTCTCGACGCCCTGCGCCTATCTTAGCACTGCCCGCACGGTCGACCCCTTCGCAAAGCGCGGAGGCATGATCGCCCAAGTCACTTACACCTATGAGCCAGTCAACAACCGCAATCAGATCATTGAGTCGTCCGCGCAACCGCCCAATTCCGTCGCGCCGGAAGGGCAGTCGATCGTATGGTGGTGGGTCGCGAGCCGCGGGCCTGATTCGCAATATGGCTTCAAATCACCCGCTTTGGATCCCGAGGCGGACATCCGGGTGAAATTCCACGAATCCGATGATCATCCGGATGCATGGTTGTCAGTTGTTTATGATCCGACGAATGGTCCGGCCAGTCTTGGCAACCTCTACAGGGCGGGAGGCATGCCCACGGGATACGCGGGACGCACCATGTTGTGGTAAAGCGGATTATGAGTGGGATTCTGCTTGATGTTTTAGTCTTACAGCGCAACATGTTCAACACAGCAAGCATTTGAAAAGATAATGCGTGCGGAAACACGCTGGAGGAACAAATGAACGAGCATAGATTCGACATCCGGGCGGTGATGCCTGTTGTGGCGCTGGGTTGTGCCTGGGGGGTTGTTGAGTCGTTCGCGGGTGTGTCTCTGCGCGGCAGTTGCGCGCGCATGTTCACAGGCTCGCTGCTGACCGGCGCCAGCATATTTTTCTTCGCGGCGGCTTCGGGATACGGCTTGCGCCTGATCATGCTTTCTGTTCTGCCGCTGATTGCCGGCTCCCTGCGGATTTATACGGGTTTTCTTCTTGACCAGAAGATCATGAGCGGCGCCGTGGCCAACCCCGTGTTCGCGTTCTGGATGGAGTGCGCGGCATTTATGCTGGTTTTTTTCGTGGCGAGAAAATGCCTTTCGCGTGGTTTGACCGCAGGCATGACGATGGGAGCCTTTACAGCCATCCTGGCCGCGGTCCTGTTCCTTCCTGTCAAGGTGTTTACGGGCATACCAGCCTGTGTTGTGCCTGGCGGCTCCACGCCCCTGGCTGTCTGGGGCATGCCGGTCGGAGCTGTCATGGGCGCCGTCATGATGCCTTTTGGATTATGGGCCGGGCGTTGTCTGCGAAATGCGAGCGCAACAACCTCCCGCCGCCGTTGTTGGATGGCGCTCGCTTGTGAGACAGCCGTAAGTGTCCTGTGCGTGGTTGTTTTAACGCTTGTTTATGTTTGAAAACACGGCAACGGGGATTTCCCGCATTGCCGAACGAATCCGCTCATCTCCTGGGCAAAACTGGCTTCTCACAGGAGTGGTCAACAGCGGTAAATCCTTTTGCCTGAAGTATCTTGTCAATATGTTGAATCGTGATGACGCCACGCCATACGCCGGCGGATTGATCAGCGAAGCTGTTTATCTGAAAGATGAAAAAGCAGGATACAGGGGAATTAATATGATAACGGGCGACACCTTGCCGCTTGCGCTTCGGGAGGATCTTGGCCCCGATATGGCGCTCGGTGTTTTCGGTGTTCCTCCAGATGTGTATGAAACATCGGGCAAAGACTTGATTGTCGGTCGTTGGCGGGTGTTTTCCAGTGGTCTTAAAGGGGGGATAGATGCTCTTTTTGACGCCGTCAGCGCAGGATGCGCTCTTGTTGTGCTTGATGAATTTGGGCCGCTCGAAATTTCGGGTGACGGTTTTCGCCACGCTGTCGATTCCCTCTTTATCAGGAATATTCCATTCCTTTTGGTTGTCAGACTCAGTCTTGTTGATCAAGTCATGAATGTTTATCCGTCAATTGCGGTTTTACACACTTGCCCCTGATTATCTATTCCCCTGATGGTCTGATCGCCCAGTCACCGTTTCTGGCGCGGTTGCCATGGTTGCGGCATGCCTCGACGGCGCGGAAGTTTTCCCCCCCAGACGCGCCCCGATCCGATGAAATTCACATGTTGCAGAAGTATCTCGGCTTGCCGCGCCATCCAATCGTTTTTGCCCAGCAGAAACACACGAATCACGCGGGGGTTGTTGACGAAACAGTATTGGCGCACATGAGCCGGGAGGGGCGTTTCATTTTTCACGAGACGGATGCCATCATTTGTCCCATCCCGGGGATCACGATCTCCGTCTTCACGGCTGATTGTGTTCCGGTGTTTCTTGCGGATCAGGAGTCGCGCGCAATTGCGCTTGTTCATGCCGGATGGCGCGGAACGTTTGCCCGCATCGCGCAACGAACAGTTGACAGGATGCGGGAAATTGGCTGTGCGCCCCGGAACATCATCGCATGGCTGGGGCCGGCGATCAGCGGTTCGTGTTACGAGGTGAGCGCGGAACTTGCGGATCAATTCACGCGGCAATTCGCGGATGCGAAGTCCCAGGGCATTGCATTTGTCCGTGGGCGACGGCTCGATCTGCCCGCACTGAATGTTTTTCAGCTTGTTTCAGCCGGCATACCTTCATCGAATATCACTGATTGCGGCATCTGCGCATTTTGTGAGGCGAGCAGGTTCTATTCCTATAGAGCCGATGGTGAAGGCACGGGCCGCATCGTCTCGTCCATGACGGTTGACATCGGCGGATCCTGACTCGTTAACCGTTCTGGCAGCATCCGCAACGAGCACATAATCATAAAACCGGTCAGCGAGTACGCCATCAGGCCAGAGAAAATATGGAGTCAGGCAATGAAAGTCCCAACCGACACAAGCCCCCAATTACAATGTCATGTGATCTCCAACACCCATTGGGACCGCGAGTGGCGCTATCCGTTTCAGACCTATCGCATGGATCTTGTGGACATGATGGACCGTCTGCTCGACATTCTGGAAACCCAGCCGGCATATCGCGCTTATTATCTCGACAGCCAGACGGTCATGCTCGAGGATTACCTGGAAATCCGGCCTGAGAATGAGAACCGTATCAGGAAGCTGGTGAAAGCCGACCGTCTGCAGATCGGGCCGTGGTATACACTGCCGGATGAATGGGGATGCCATGGTGAGGCGCTTGTGCGGAATCTGCTCATGGGTCACCGCGTGGCGAAACGCTTCGGCCCTGTTTCCAAAACGGGGTATACGCCGTTCTCCAATGGGCAGATATCGCAGCTTCCCCAGCTTTATCGAGGTTTTGGCATCGATTCATGCTTCTTCTACCGTGGTATTGGAAAGCATTTGGCAAAGAGCGAGTTTATCTGGGAGGGAGCTGACCGCTCGCGGGTGTTCGGATTCCGCTTTGGCGATTATGCGCGATACAATTATTATTACCTGGTTTACAGGCCTGGTTTGCTTGGGCGATTTGCGAAGGACAGGGATTACATCTGGAACCCCGATGAGATCCCTTACAAGGTTGCTGTCGCGCAGTCAGCGGATCGGCAATACCGGTGGATGAACCAGAAGCTGAAAGTGCATCCTGGCAATCTCATGCAGGCCGCGGATGATGCCCGGCGGTTCACAGAAGCGGATGCGACAACACGCCATTTGCTCTATATGATGGGGCATGACCACTCATTTGCCGCGCGGGAGGAAATCCCACTTATCGATGCGTTGCGCAAGGAATTGGGCGACGGGCGCGAGATCATCTTCCACAGCTCGCTTAATGATTACATGAAGGCGTTCCGCAAGGAGGCTCGTGTTCGATCCGTTGTCCGGGGCGAAATGCGCCACACGCTCAAGGAAGGATTGTGGACGACACTCATGGCCACAATTCTCTCCTGCCGGCTTTACCTCAAGCAACAGAACTGCCGTGTTAATTCGATGATAATCAATGCTGCTGAGCCGCTTGCGGCGATGGCATGGTTGAGCGGTTCGGAATACCCCGCGCGCCATCTTGAGATCGCTTGGAAGAAACTGCTTGTAAACCATGCGCACGACGCCATCGGCGGATGCAGCGTTGATCAGGTGCACACGGAGATGCAGGCGCGCTGGAGCGAGGTGGAGGCGATCAGCGATGAATTGTGCCGCCGCTCGATGCGCGACCTCATCTGCCGCATAGACGGCTCAGCCATCCCCCCGTCCGATCTGCAGTTGACAGTATTCAACACGCTGGCCTTCGAGCGCGCCGGTGTCGCGGAGTTTATCATCGACCTGCCAAGCGCGGCCGCTGACGAGTCGTTTGCTGTCGAAACGCTGGATGGGCATGACGTTCCCGTGCAGATCATATCGAGCGAGCTCTATAAACCCACCATTGAGGGCGGGTATGAGCTTTCGATGTCATTCGATGTGCGGCGTCATGTGTCAAAGTTGTTTCTGGAGAATCTGCCGCCAATGGGTTACAAGGCGTTTGCGATCAGGCGCGGACGGCAGCCTGTTGCTATGGCCGGGCCGGTTGTCACCACGGCGCGTTCCATTGAGAACGAATTCCTTTGTGTTGATTCGCACCGCGATGGCACGTTCCGGTTGACGAACAAGCTCACAGGGCGTGTGTCGGATAATCTCTGCGTGTTTGATGACACGGCCGAATTTGGCGATCCGTGGAACCGGATTGTCCCGCCAGGCGATCATCCTGTGATGCCGGTTAGCGGGCATGCGCCAAGTCCCCGTATCAGGGTCATCGAGCGGGGGCCGCTTTCCGGAACAATTGAAGTCGCATTTACCATGATGCTTCCGGCGGAAAAGGGTGGAGACGGCGCTCGGAGCGGTCGCGAAGTTGAAACGCCCATTCGTGTGCTTGTCAATCTCACAAAATCTTCACTCGTGCTCAATGTGACCATCATCCTTGAAAACCGCGCGAAAGATCATCGTTTGCGCGTGCTCTTCCCCTCGTGTCTGCCGGCCGCCACGCATTCAATCGCCGAAGGACAGTTTGATGTGTTGCGCAGACCCATCAAGTTGCCCGATGCGACTGGCTGGAAAGAGCAGCCCTATCCGACTCATCCCATGTGGAATTTCGTCGAGGTCAATGATGACCATGATGGATTTGCCGTCATTAATGACGGACTTACCGAATACGAGGTCATGGATGACGACAATCGAACCATCGCCATTACACTGATGCGATGCTTCGGCAAATTCCAGTATGATCGTCCCACTCCCGGTTCACAGTGCCTTGGCATCCATACATTTCGCTTCGCGCTGTATCCGCATTCAGGAAAGTGCGAAGAAAGCCGCATTTTTGAAGAGACCGCGAAACATATCACGGCTCCTCTGGCTCTCGAATCGGCTCCCACACGCGGTGAATATCCGGTTTCCCGCGCTTACATGACAACGACGCCCGGCGTGCTCGTATTTGGCGGCATCAAGCAAGGAGAAGACGGCAAGACACTTGTGCTCCGGTTGTGGAATCCCCGCGACAACAAGCAAAGAGTCACGCTACACACCGGTTTCGCGATAAGACGCGCCGATCAACTGACGCTTGAGGAGAAGAAGAAAAAGCGGCTGTCTGTCGATGAAACAGGCTCCGTGCATCTGTCCGTTGCCAGCAAAGAAATTGTGAGTGTGGGCTTGTTGCCGTGACGCCGGCGTGTCGGCCTCATACTGTGACCAGGCAGTCCTGCTATTAGAGCTACGTATATATATAATACCACTCTTCAGCGGATACTGTACGAATTCGTTACTTTGCGCGCGCCGCAACGGCGATTTTCAATCTGATTCTCGGATGAATGACAACAACTTGTTTTTTAGAATCACCGTGTCACCCCCCCAA
>JAPLSQ010000142.1 GCA_026398535.1 Candidatus Sumerlaeota bacterium
TCACCTGACTGGGCCGCGCGTCGGCATACTTCACGGACTTCACCGAGTTGTAGACGCACGTGCTCGGCGGGTCGAGCTCGGCCCCGGCCGGCGCGGCCACGTAGAGCAACGGGTGAAGCGACACCCACCGCCCGCCCCCCAGGTCCACGAATGGCGGCGCGTCATCTGTCCCTTTGGGCGGAGCCGCCACGGCCGGCGCGGCCAGGATCGCCGCGATGTCGTCGCCGCGCCACAGGTATAGGACGCGCGGGTCGCCCCCCGCCCTCGGCGCGTACAGCGGCAGAGCGAACAACGGCGTCAGCGCCGCCATCACACGCGCCAGCCGCGGCTCACTCTCGCGCAGGTCCGCATCGCACTTTTTGTCGGCCTTTGTCGCGCCATGCGCGTAGTCGTTGCGCAACGCGACGAGTCTGTCTAAGTCCGCCTGCGCCCGCCCGAACGCGGCCGCCGCCCCGGCGAAGGACTCGTCGGCCAGCACGGCCCACGCCGCCGGCTGCCTCGGCTTGAGCAACTGGCGCAGGTAACCCGCCCAGTGGCCCAGACTCGGGCGAAGGATCGACCCCGCAAAAATGTCCAAAAGCGCCCGATTCCGCGCCGGCTCCGTCTCTCGGTCCAGCGCGGCGAACAACGTCACTGCCACGGCATACTTCACTGCCACTTCGAACGCGTCGAGCATCCGGTGCGCGCGCTTGAACGGGTCGCGCTCGGCCTCATGACGCTTCAGCGCCGCCGCCGCATGGTAACACATCGCCGCGCGGGCAGGCGTCGCCACATTCATCTTGTCGCTTTTCGTCTTTCCCATCACCGTGCCTCCTTGCCAAGCCATTCCTCGGCGTCGTCTTCCGTCAGCGCGCCGCATTCCTTCAGCGCCTCGGCCAGCGCCCGCCGGGGCGCGGCCGCCACGGCCGCCTCGATCCGGCTGCGGCCCTCGTTGCCCAGCCGCTCCAGCGCGCGCTGGCGCTTCTTGTCGTTCCATATCTCGCGCTCCACCAGCTCGTCGAGCAGGTCGTCCAGCGTCACCGGGACGCCGCCTTCGGGTGCGCCGTTCGCCCCGCCGGCCGTCGGCGCGAGGGCGGCGGCGAGTTCGGGGTGCAACGGCGCGGCGTCAGCCAGCAGACGGCCCAGCCCCTCGCCGCCGGCCGCCTGAAGCGCCATGGCCAGCAGACACACGGCGCGCGCCGGCCGCAAGTTGGCCGCGTCGGCCGCCAGTTCCCGGGCCACCTTGGCGCGCGCCGCCGCATCGGCCACCGCCAGCGCCTGCGCCGCCGCGAACTCGGGTTCGCCATCCAAGGCGAAACGCCGCGCAAGCGCCGCCGACAAGCCGTCGCGCAACGCCGGATCGCCCACCCGGGCGGCCTTCTCCAGCGCGTCGCGCGTCCGGCCCGCCGCGATGTCAAGCCCGGCCAGCGCCTCGAGCATCCGGTCCGACGCCGCCGTCTCGGCGCGCCCGCCAGCCGCCAGCTCCAGCCAGCGGCGAAGATCATCCGTCAACCCCATCCGCGCGCAAAAACGCGCCACCGGCGTCGCGCACGCCTCCAGCAGCGCCGCGTCACCCTCCATCGGCGTCAGGAGCGCCCGCCCCGTCTCCACCACCCAGTCGCGCGCGGGCCCCGCCGGCCGAGCGTCAGGGGCGAACTCCGGCAAAGCCGTCAGGTACCCCCGCGCCTGCGCCGTCCGCTCGGCGTCCGACAACGCGCGACCCGGCGCAAGATTCCCCGGCAGGCACCGGCCAGCCGCCTCGCGCGTGGCGTCGGACCAGCCCCGCCGCGCCAAACCCCGCAACGCCGCCAAAAGCGACGCCTCGGTCAGTTCCATCGTCGCAAGGATCCCGAGCACACCCCTCAGCGACTCCTCAGCCCAAGCCTCGTCCGCAAATTGACCCGCCGCTTTGGCCACCTCCTCCAGCGCCTCGGCGCGGTCCGGAGCCGCGCGCAGCGTACCCAGCCATTCGGGCGTCTTCTCCGCCAAGTACTCCCCGTCCCCGCGCGACGCCGCACACACCGCCAAAATCCGCAAAACCTCGCACTCGCGGTAAAGTTTCAGGTCGCGCAACGCCGTGAAAGCCGTAAGAACGCGGTACGCCTGGTTGCGGTCATAATGCTCAACGAGCGGGCAATCGCTCAAATCCAAGGTTTCCAGCGCGCACAGCCGCCCAAGCGGCAAAAGGTCCGTGATGTTCTTGCACCCCGACAGGTCGAGGCTCGTCAGCGACGTCAGACCCGACAGCGGCGAAAGGTCGGTCAGCGAGTAGCAATTATCCAGATAGAGCCTCGTCAGCGACGTCAGACCCGACAGCGGCGAAAGGTCGGTCAGCGATTTGCACGACGACAGTTTAAGCCTCGTCAGCGACGTCAGACCCGACAGCGGCGAAACATCGGTCAGACGCTTACAGAACGACAGGTTCAACCGGGTCAATCCCGTCAGACATTCAAGGCCCTTGATCCAATCCTCGTTGGCGTCCATGGGGTGAAGCGTCCGCAGGCGCGGCATCCGGGTGAGCGCATCGCTCCAGCGCGACCCGCGCGAGACGACAGTGCGCGTCTCAGGATCGGCCTTGGCCCAATCGCAGCCGGGGCCGGCGATGGCGGCGAGTGGGACACCATCGGCGCTCATTTCCACAAGGTCGTTGCCATGATGATGAATGAACCGCAACCGCACCTCGGGCAATCCCTCGGGTGCAACAGGGACAGCACGAAAGTCTTCGCTTCCGTTCACATCGAAAACAAGTTGCAACATCGGCTCTTGCGCCGCGTCGGTGTCGTCCCACTCGGTGGTCAGCCAAGGGTCGGGCGCGTCGGGGCGCGGCAACTTGACTGTGCCGCGTTGGGTCAGACCGACCCGCACCCCTTTGAACCTGCCGCCCAGCGCCGCCATCGCGGCTTGCGTCTCCTCCAAGTGGTCCGGATCGAAACCGATCTTCAACGACTTGAGCGCCATGTGAATCCTCCTTATGTGGAAAAAGCAAATTGGCCCTGCGGCAGCCGCGGATCGTCCAATCCCGCTCCGCACGCATTTGCGGGAGAACAGACCGGACAACAACGATACAATGGGGGCACGGGGCGGGGCAAGTCAAACGAATTGTGATAGCCCATTTCGGCGAAACGCCACACGCTCGCCTCACCAGCCACGGGAGACGAAAAAACCATACTAAAAATTATCTCGCGCAAAGACGCAAAGAACGCAAAGATCACCCCTGCCTGCCTGGCGCGCCGTCGTTTCATGCGCGCGCGCGCTGTTATTCGGACGTTGTCTGCCGCATGGCGGCCGCCACGAGCATGATCTTGCCGGCGCCGCTGAAGCGCTCCTCAGCAATGTCGCGGAAGGTCTTTCCCTCGAGCCTGAACCCGGATTCCAACCTCCCCGGCGCGGCGGCCGCCCGAAGCGGCGGCAAATCAAGCTCCAGTGGGCGCGCGTCAGGCGCTGCCGCCTTCCCTTCGGGCGGCAGAGGAAACATTTCCGCTCGAACCGGTTTGCCAGCGTCGTCGGGGTTTGTTGAAACCGCGAGCGCCCCGAACTCGCCGCCGGCCGTCTCGTAAACCTTGACCGTGAGCGTGCCATCCGGCGAGCGGTATTCCGCTTCCCATTTCTCCCTCTCGGCGGCCGCGGCGGCCGACGCGCAAGCCGGCGGCGGCGGATTCACAAACTGCCAAAATGGCCCTTTGTCCAGAGCCTCGCGCATTGCGTCAACCCGCTGGCTCTCTCTGTCCATGGTCCCGCTGATCCTATCGCCAAAACTGGAAATACTTAAACAAAGCATCGCCATTCCTTCGGATTGAACATCGGGCTGCCAACGCGGACGCTTCCTTGTTTTCATTGGCATCTTGTCCGTCACGGCATATGTCTCGCCCAACCATTTGGTGATCGGCGACTTAAGCAGCCATGAAGCCAGGGCGTTCCGTTTGGCATACATCTCGAGCGCCCTGCTGTAAATCGACATCCCGGCGTGGTATCTTACATACTCCGAGAACGGCGGCGGCGTTTCGTTGAATATCCCGGCGATGCTTGACTGGCAGAACGCCGACTTCTTGACAATCCGCTTTTCCGGCGCGTTCCAATCCCCCATGGCCACCCCGCGGGCAAGCCGCATCAGCGACGGACATGTCCGCAATTCGTAAGCCAGCTTGCCGGCGCGGCCGCAAACCTGCAGTGCCGTCAGCAGTCTGTCGACATCGTTTTCTGTAAGCCGTGACATGATTCCTTGGTTCTCCTCGTTCATCGTCTTTGTCAACCGGGTGTGATGCCCCCGCCCCTGCAGCTTATGAGATCACCCACTCGATGTCCTCGTGCGTCACTCCCTTGTCCTCCAGACAAAGCCGTAAATTCTGCAGCGCCTTCTGATAATACTCGCCCACCGTCGCGCGCGTCATCACCCATGTTCTGGCAACACCAGCTTGCGTCCCGCCTTTAATAATCGAAATAATCAGTTCCTTTTGCTTTGATTGGTTCAGTTTCTCCGCGCAAACGAGAAGATATCTTATAAGTTCCCGCTTTGCTGCCAGCATGCGCTGCTCACACCCAATGTCAGGCCCATGCTTGCCAATATATGGCATGTTATTCGGGTCCGGCGGTTCCTCTTCTTCAAACTGCTTGTCTTCAGGCTCATCCAATAATTCCTCCGCTTCATTCCGCGTCGGTTCTGGACAATCCGGCGCTTCCTTCGCTTTATCCCTTGACCGCATATCAGATGGCCTGGGGGCGCCTCCGCGCCTTAGGTCCCTCGATATGTTCCTGGCCATATTCACGCAGACTTTAAAAGCATACTTTTCACCATAAGCCCTCGTTTCCGGATGTTTCAGAACATGGCTCGCGTATTTGCCCATACCCTGACGAAATGCTGTTTCGGCGTCGATCTCAGGAAGATCTGACTGTTTAATCAGGGCCTTTAACCTGCATGCCCATCTGGCCTGAAGTTCACAATATGCGCGCTCATGGCCGTTCTCCTCGTTAAGGATGATGTCAAGCAATTGCTGATTGGAATAACCGTCAAACTGGACCATGGCGGCATCCGCCCCGAACTCTGGGACGCCTTCAGGCAAATCCTGCTTTTTATTTTCCCCGGGAGTCATCATTACTCTTTCGGTTAATGGTTTTAAAAGCACATTTGCTCCGCCGCCGCGAGAACGCAATCCATTTCTGAACTTTCTTCACTCCTCACCCTGTTTTTCCTGAAATGTTTCACCAACATGGCATGGAAATTCGCCGTTTGGCGGCTTTTCACCCTCTTTCATATTTGTTTCCCTTGTGTGTTGTCTGTTGAAGCGGCTTGTTCCGCATGGCGTTATGCTCGAAACGTCCATCGCGCCACTCATATTGTTAAACACCGACCGGGCTGAATTTGTCAGGCGCGCGGCGCGAAGTATTCATGCCGCACATCTGATGCGGCTCAGACCGCCGGCCTGCCGGCATTGCGCCCGCGATCTTGTTGTGTCACTCTATAAAATGTCCACACCCCCCCGCGATCAGGGCGGGGGCGAAGACGCCGGCAAGTGGTTATCCCTATGCCACAGTGTGTTGCGCGAGATGCGGGACAAGGGAATGCGCATGGACAAATCGCTGGTAAGATTACTGGAGAAATTGGATTCGACAGCACAGTCCTGACCGAATGCTTGCTCAATTGTCGATCACAGCCTGACGCGCGCTTTGCGCTGCTCGTCAATAATCATCATAACTTCGCGGCTTTGCGGCTTTGCGCGAACCATAAATTCAGCCAATAATGACGCCTTAAATCCTGCCAGGTGTCGTCGTCGGAGTCGGCCCAGACCATGACTATGCAGTGGTCGTCGGTGACGAGGCCGAGCGATTTGGCTGCGCCAGGTGACAGGTCGCAGATATGGCCGGCGTCGTGGACGATTCCGGCCTCGTTTTCTGGATGCGCGGAGATCTCACCCTTGCGCGTCCGATCAGGTGCTTGATCGGACGTTATTCCTTTCCGACTCGTCCAAGGCTGAGCGTTTCACGCACCGTGGCCCGTCCCGCGCTTTTTGTCAGGGGGGGGGCTTGGTTACTCCTCCGGTGGCGTGTGTGCGTCTGAGTACGACCGTATATATGGCTCCAATAGCAAAACCATCTGCGGGGCTATGCCCGTCGCCCCCGCGCCCAGCAACCCTTCCACCCGGTCGCGCACAGCCGGGAAGCACCGACCCATCGACCGCGAAGCGTCTATGCAGAAGCAAATGTCCGCGCAAGTCATCCCAATCACCTTTAAAAACTACTTAAAGTTGCACTTTTCCGCCAACAAGGTCGCTACAACAGAAACGCGTCACCGAAGGTTTTATTTTTTCAGCAGCGCGTAGCTTATCTTTCGCCCGCCCAAACCACGACACCCATTCCAGCGCGAACCGCAAATTGTGTGTCACCACAAATATCTCATTACGGACAGGAATTCTCAGAATGTCTTGATGGAAATCCCTGTGACCGTTGGGGGCAATATTCTCATTCCCATTGAATGCCTTATCGAAAATCTCCTTAATCGAATTCTTATCCTCATCCGAAACATCATCCGCCATCACTAGATAATGATCGGATGAGGCAAAAACGATTGATTCGGCTTTGTGCATGTCCAGCGACATGAGCGGCATGGATTTTTGGATATAAATAAGCGCTGACTTCTTAATCCATTCCGAAACATCTGCGTGTTTCTTGCCAAACAAATCCTTCCCTATTATCCTTCGATTCCCGAACTCCCCTGCAAACCGTTCCCAATATGCAATTTCGAGAATCTGCCTCATTGGCTCACTCCCCAAGCTCACCAAGCTCACCAGCAGGTCAAGTCCCTTTTTGCCTTTTGAATCCCCAATGCCCACACTACCAGCCAACCTAGGATTATTCACAATACTCTCCAGCCTGCACAGCAATGCCATTTCCGGATTACGAAAGTCGACATCAGCCGACTTGACCTTAAGCAAACTATCAACCAATGAATCAATGTCATCGCCAATGGTGTTTACAAGTTGCTGAGAATCTCCAAGGCTTACGAATGAAATGTCACCAGTGCGAGATGTCATTGCGCGCATTTCCTTGATTGCGCTCGCGCAAATCTGTTGCCATTTCTCCAATTGGGTCTTTACCTCTTGGACGTGTTCTAACATTTCCGGCATTTTCGAGACTGTCCCGACAAAAAGCTTTACGCCAAACTCAGCCTTCAACGCCTCCGCCTTTCTTTCCATCTCATAGCGAAACCAATTGCAGACCTGCTGTTTCATCTCAAAATCGGCAGCATCCGCCCTGCCAAGAATCCACGTTGACCACGCATTTGGCGCAATGCTTTTTGGCCTCAGGAAACTGTTATCCGGTTTCTCTGGAAGACTTGACGCAATATGCTTGACAGCCTCGACTATATTAGACACCAGTTCTTTCAGCTCCGAGACGCGATATTTCCTCAACAAGTCCAAAATGACCGGAACAAGAACTTTTCCATAGTCCTTATATTGCTGGAGGTAACAGTCCGATAGCTCCCTTCCTAATCCCCTATCACTGTCCACATTGAAAAAGGACTGTACATCGCCGCCACCCTTGTCCGTCTTGTAAGAATCATGAACGAAACTAAACAACCGGTCAAGAGCCTCGTACCCCTTGGATGGATTGTTGGGATCGCCCAGCGACTTCACAGCCTTATCTGCGAATTCCGTTGCCATTGCGACGCTAAACTTCTTCTGCGTCAAGAATACGACAAAGGAATCGGCCACGGCTTTTTTGATGTCTGTCATCAGATCGTCGGTATTTACGCCACCCACTAATACATTATCGACGCTTTCTGAAGTCAGAAATTCGATCGCTTTCGTGCATATTTCGCAACTTGCCGCTCGCCTGATAGCATCCTCAGGGTATCGAATGCGATGTATTCCAAAAGTATCAAACTGACAGAGTTCATTCAACTTGTCCGCTTCGGCAAGGGCTTTTTCCGCGGCCGCCGCTATGTCAACCCTGCACGCCCCAACTTTGTCGTCCAAATCGGATGTCGCTGCCAAGAAGGTCCGGGACACAATGGTCGAGTTCAACGTGCCGAATCCATCACGCGTAAACGGTGGATGGTTCTCATTTGCAGAATCCAAAGAAACAACAAAGAAACTCTTAAACGGATCTTTGGGGGTAGTGAATGCCCTTTCAAATGTGGGCAGAAACACCTCAACCGTCCCGTCGCCGGGTATTTGCTTCCCCCTGACTTTGCCATATTCAATCAAGGCAGCTGTGGCGCTCAGGGAAGCAGCCTGCATATTGGCATTATCGATTCCTGCCATACCGGGAACCGAAAACGTGCCATATACATCCGGAGTTAGGTTCGTAATTCTCCTAATCAGATGCGCTATGTCGAGAAAAGTGCCACATATGCAAACGGCCAAGCCCGCGAACCCCGCCGCCTCCGTGTTCGGCCAACCCTGAAATAAGGTCCCTGTCCGCCCATTTTTCCAGTTTTTTGACAAACTCCCAGTCGCCTCGCCCGACCCCAGCGGGGGGTTCTGCGGAGTTCGAGTTGTTATTGTTCTGTTCTTTCGTCGCGTCGAATATCTTCAATAGTTTGTCGCGATGTGATGAACTGTTAATAGCCAATCGTATCCAGTTTCCCTCTGTTTTGCAGTTCAGTGGGTCTTCGGTGTCGATTACAACGAATCTGGTGAGTTCCGGGACGCCGCCCGGACCATAAAACTCCTCATAAAGCTTGCTGATGCCTTCGCAGATCAATGTGCCGGTTGTCCCCAACCCGACGAAAACACTTTTTCTAAGAGTCACATTAATTGTCATTTCATGCCTCCAAGGCGGAAATATGCGCCGACCATTCTATGCGCAAACCACTATTGTTCAAGTGCAACGATTCGGATGAATCGGCTTCAAAATTCTATTTGATGTAACTGGTCGTACTGCCTGCCTTGCTGAATTGCACAACAACACCGAGCAGGTCAAGGACCGCAAATATAATATAAGGAGCGAAAAAGACCCAAAAAGCGTCGAATTCTCCGTTTTGGCGAACCCAGACAAACGCCAAGGAAATCGTCGCAACGAGATGCAACAAGAAAGCCCAAGCCCACGACGAATGGCAGATGGAAACGATGGTCGCGTTGGAACCGACACTGCGATTTGCCAACCACCTAGCAATGAGCCAGACCAGCAAGTAGGACACAAGAAGCGCCCACCCAAAATACAGGTATTCGCTCTTAACATAATTGCCAGCGATTTCGTACCAAGGAATATCGTTCATTATTTGCCTCCTGTTTTCTTTGGTTGTGATGCATGCAGAATCCGTGCGCAATACGTGTTTTTACCGACGGTGAAGTAAGTTGGGAACGCCTTTCGGAATTTGTATACCCGCAGTTTCAGTTCACTTGGTTTGGAATCCTTCCCTGTCAGATTCATCCTGATCGTTGTCGGCTTGGTGTTTCGAATCAGCGTCCATTTAACCGCAGAGTCATCCTTAAGATTTGTGCCAATCGTATTGCTTGGGCTTGATGGTTTCAAATTGAAGGCGAATGGTTCCCACTTTCCCCCTTTTCTTTTTACTTCCAATGTGCCTTCCACTACACGCATGTCGTCAAAGCGCTTGGGCCAGAATGCGGCTATAACACCGGCAATTGCGAGCAAGACAAACGGCCACAAGGGAATCGCACCCGTGCCGATGGACGTCCGGAAATGAGCGGACGCGCCGTGGGCGGCGTTGAGCACATATACCGGGTTGCCGGTGACAAATTCCGCATCCCATTCATAGCGGCCCGGCTTGGCGTCGGGCCGGATGAGCAACCGGAAAGCGCCGGGCTCGTGGAGCGCCCAGGAAAGACCGCCGGGTTCGGGGGGCACAGGCGTCAGAACCTTGTCCTCGTCCACCGAGGCCAACGCCAACGGATGCGTCGTGACGCCCTTGGGGAGTTTCAGCCTGAGGAACAGCGGGGGCGTGGTCTGGCGCTCCGCCTTGAACTGGACGATGAACGAATCGTAATCCTTAAGGCGGGCGGCACGGTAGTTGCCCTTGACGACGCTCTTGACACCGAGTGTTCCGAAATCCCTCATGGGGACGGGTTTCTTGTGTGGTTTGTCGGCACGGTCGAGCCACGCCAAGGCTATGTTTGGATCGAGCACAGTGATGTCAACAGGTATGCGCAATGGTTCGGCCTTGTCGTTGAGCCTGGCGCCTTCCAAGGGCGAGAACACCAGTTCCCCTTCGCGTCGCCCGCCCTCAGCGCCCGGTTTGGCGGCGAGCGTAAGCCCGCACGACGCGCTGGTGACGATCGTGGAGGCGGCCGACCCGGTGTCCGTCTGCCCCTTTCGAATAAGACCCAGAACCGAATTCACGTTGCCCGTGAGGGAAACCTCGACGGAGGATTCGGGACAAAAGTCCGGAGGGAAGGACAGTTCGAAGGCGTTGCCCGCGGGTGTTCCCTTGACGACGGCATCGAGGGTCTGCGTGGTGGCCGCGCCGAAATCGAGCCGGGCGGGAGTGGGAACCTTGACGCCCTTGCCCGAGAGCCAGGACAACGACACCTTGGACGTCATCACCCGCACCTCCACCGTCGCCTCGCGGGGCTCGACGACGGCCCCTTTGGGATTGACCACTTGGAACGCCAACCTGGCCGAAGCCTTGGGAGCGGCCCAGTCCTGCGCAATCCGCAGGGAGAACGAACGCTTCTGCGCCGAACCCGAGCAGGCCGTGAACTCGCGCGAGCGGCCCGGTTCGTCGCCGTCGAGGACAAGACCTTTCCCGGCGCTGTCCGCCAGGCTAACCTTCAAATCCACTGGTTCGGGCGCGTCGGAGCATTCGGTTGCGAACGATCCGCAGATATCGCCCGCGCGCCCGGCCTGATGCCCGTACCATGCGGCGGCGGCCGTGGTGTCGGAGTCGTTCTTGAAATCCTTTGTCACGATGCGGACGACCGGTGTCTTGGGAATCGCCGGGGGGCGGGCGCGGAATGTCAACGCCACCGGAAACTCCGTGCGCTTGATGATGGGGACGATCTCTTTTTCCTCCAACTGCAGGTCGGCCCGGATGGCGGCCGACCGCTCCTGGATTTTCCAGAAAGCGTCGTCACCGGCCAAATCGGCGGGCAGTTCAATCGTCAGAGGAATGGACGTGTACTGGCTGGAGATGGCCTCGAGAGACACCTTGTCAGGCATCAACTTTGCCCCAGGGATCGCACCCTTCGCATCAAGCGTCAGCACAACCTGGCCGCGGGCCGGTTTGGTGGAAAGGCTGTTGCGGCCGTAAAGCACAATGGCCGGGGACACTTTCGCCGCGATGGCGTCTGCCTTGGCGCCCTCGTCGGGTTGCTTGAACGAAGCTGACATGTCTCCCCCCATGGAAAACAGGTAGAGAATGCGTTCGAGATTCCCCTCGTTATAGATGAACCCGCTCTTGCGGGTCTCAAACTTGCGGACTTCGCGTTTCTCCCCATCCTCCGGCTTTTCGTTGATCGGATTGCCTGTGAAAATCTCTTGGTACTCGAAATAGATGTCGCTTTCGCGGTATGTGCGGAACCGGCTGAGCAACAGCTTGAAATCGGCGCCCGCCTCCTCTTCCTGACCGTCCGTGAACAGCAGGATGCGCTGCATCTCGGTGCCGTCGTGGTAGCCCGGCCGCCGCGCGCGCTCCTGAAGATACTCGAATGCCTGCTGGCACGTCTTGTGAATGTAAGTCTTGTTCTCGACACCGCGTCTCATGATCGTCTCGAAAAGAACGCCGGTCCAGCCCGGAGCTTCAGGAAACCTTTTGTTGCCGGGGTAATAAGGGTCCAGGAAGGATTTCAAGCGGTCTTTCTGGCTCGAGTCGGCCCGGCTCACATCCGCCGCGAAGAACCCCGAAAGCGGGCTTTTAGCGCCGTCCAGGTCGAACACGCCTTCGCGAAAGGTGATGATCGCGATGTTGCCGGTCTCGTACTGATCGATGACGGCATCGATGGCGCGAACCGTCTTGTAGAGGATGTTCTTTTCAAAGAGTTCCGGCTTCTTCTTAAAGGCCAGCTCCAAATCCGCGAGCTTGTCGGGATTATACCCCTCACGCTTCAGTTCCTTGCGCAAATCCATCACCATCGACCAGCTGACATCAATGGCGATGACCGTGTCGACAGCCAGCTCTGCCCCCTGACTCTGCTTAATCACGAGAGCCAGAACAACCGCAAGAATACAGCGTAAAATTGCTTTCATCGGCACACTCAGATCAGGATTTATGTATTAATCTTAAGTGCAACTTGCTTGAAGCTCCATACTTTGTCAATGAAATAAACGAGGCAGATAAAGTTTTTTTAATGCTCTGGTTGGCAGCTTGGTGAAAGCAGTCCGGGGACATCCGCGGCGAAGACGCGGAAGAAGGTGACCAAGTCATCTGCCTCATCGTATCTTTTTCAAGATTTAGGTTGTCTCTCCAGCCAATTCAGTCTCGGGCATAAGGGGGAAGTGGGAATCTGGAACTGCGCCCGCCCCCGGTCCGCCACCGCGCTCTCAGCATTTTCATTTGACAACACACGCTGACGCAAAGCAAGTGAAGGGCGGAAATCCAATCATGGCGCATCCATACGTCACCCGCCTCATGCTGTCGCGGAGCGAACTCGCCCGCCATCCGTTGCGTTACGGAGCGTTCGTCCTGCTGGCGGCGATTATGTCCCTCGCGTTCGTCTTCTACGTCAACGAGCGCCCCTACGGCCCGCCCTATGACGGCTGCTTCGCGGCCCTGCGGACGCTCATCGTCCTGGCCACCAGCGGTTTCGACATCAATCAGCCGCGCACCACGACCGGCGACTTCTGCGCCGAAATGATGCTCATCGTCGGCATCGTCTACATGGCGCTGTTCACCGCCGTCATCACCTCAAGGCTGGCAGCGTCCGGCAGGCGTGACACTATTTAGAGCGACCGCTCTAATTGGTGGCACGAACGACAGACGCAATAGCCAGCCGCGGAGCGAAGCGACGTGCGCGCCGTGTTTGTGCGGCGCGCTTTTGTATTACACGTCGTCTACGAAGGCGCTGGGCTGGTTGGTGTCGTCGTCGGAGTCGGCCCAGACCATGACTATGCAGTGGTCGTCGGTGACGAGGCCGGGCATTTGCCGCGCCAGCCCGCCAAATGCGCGGCGTCGGCAATCCGCGCCGACCCGCATGCATTTCCGCAGTAAAAAATAACGCTGGAATAATCCTCCGGCCATGTGCCAGCGTCACCGCATGATGAATTGATTTTTTATATAAAGCAGTGTCACGGGAGAGAAGCGCGATGGGCGAATCGAAGAAGCAGGTTTTTATCAGTTACGGCCGGGCCGACGCATCGGACATGGCGCGGCGGGTCAAGGCGGACCTCGAGGCCACGGGGCGCTTCACCTGCTGGCTCGACGAGGCCGAGATGCGCGGCGGGTGGGCGTGGGATGAACAAATCCGCGAGTCTATGCGCAAAACCGACATCGTCATCGCCATTCTGTCCGAGCATTCCGTGCGGGGCGACCAGAATCACCCCGACAGCGTCTGCCTCGACGAACTGTTCCTTGCCCGCTTCCACAATCCGCCCCGCCGCATTGTCCCGATCATGTTGCTCCCCGTCGAGCCGCCCCTCATTATTTGCCGCTTCCACTACATCGACCTCACGCGCCCGTGCCCGCTCGACGACGATACCTACCGCGCCAAATTCACCGAGCTGATCGAAAGCATCGAATATGTCCTCGAGCATGGCCACGAAAAGGTGCGAATGATCATGTCGATGCTTAACCCGTTCGACTTTGACCTGATCATCGCTTCAAAGATTCGCGATTTTAAGGGCCGTAGCCGTAAGTGGCTGTTCGACGAGATCGACCGCTGGCGCGAACGCGAGGGGGCGTCGGTGCTGCTCATCACGGGGCCGCCCGGCATCGGCAAGTCGGCCATCGTGGCCGAACTGGCCCACCGCAACCCCGGCGGCCAGGTGCTGGCGTCATACTTTTGTGTTGCGGACATGCCCGATTCGCTCAGCCCCGAGCGCTTCATCCGCACCGTGGCGGCACTGGCCGCCGCCCGCATACCAAAATACGCCGAGGCCCTCAAGGCCGGCCTGCTCGAACGCGAACTGAACGACAAAGCCTTTGCAAGCGACCCCGTCGGCGCGTTCCACCACGGCATCCTCGCGCCGCTTCACAACTTCCCCCCGGCGGACGGCTCGACGCGCTACATCCTCGTCGACGGGCTCGACGAGGCCGCGCTTTATGCTGGCGGCGGCTCAGGCAGTCTGACCATCGTCGATCTGCTCTCGCGCAACCTGAGCTACCTTCCCCCCTGGTTGCGCGTCGTGGCCACCTCGCGCGAGGTGGACCAAATCACCGGGGTGGCCCTCGGCGGCGCTGCCCGCAAGGTGCTGAGCGCCGGCGACCCGCGCAACCGCGACGACATCGCGGAGTTCGTCCGTCGCCGCCTCGACGCAAGCCCTGCGCTGACCGCCGACCTCGCCGCCAGCGGCCGCACCGCCGAGACAGCCTCCACCGTGCTCCTCGAGCGCGGCGAGGGGAACTTCCTTTTCGTCAAGTACGTGCTCGTCGACATCGTGGCGGGCAAGGACTCCTTCGCCAAACTTGACCAGCTTCCCTCGGGCCTGCCCGCGCTTTATCTTCGCTTCTTCCAGCGGCAATTTACCGATACCGACGCCTTCAACGCCAATCTGCGCCCCATCCTCGAGGTGCTCGTTGACGCGCGCGAGCGCGTGCCAGACTCGCTCCTCGCCGCCGCCACGGGCATCGACGAGGAGGACGACCTGCCCGAACGCCTCGATGCCCTCGGCCAGTTCCTCGACGGCGACGCCGCCGGCCACGGCTTCCACCACCGCTCGCTGGGCGAATGGCTCGCTGGCACGACCGCCGGCAAGTTCAAAATCAAAAAGCGCGCCGGTCACGCGCGCCTTGCCGAAGCGGGATGGACTGACTACACCCGCGGCGGCGGCGGCGCCCTGGCCAATTACCACCTCGCCCACCTGCCCGCCCACCTCGAGGGCGCGGGCAAAGACGTCCACGAGGCCGCCACGCGCCTCGCCAGCCTCGGCGTCGATGTCGAGTTCCTCGTCCGCCGCGCCCGCCATCTGCGCAAACGCGGTGACGGCCCCGCCGCACTCGAAGCCTTCACCCGCGCGGCGGACGCCGCCGCAACGCAAATCTCTGCCACACCCGCCGCCGAATCGAAGAGACTCCTCGCGCTTGCGGGTTTCGCAAATGAGGCCGGCGGCAAATTGAAAACCCTCGGCAACACCACCGCCGCCGGGCGCGCATACGATGCCCGGCTCGAAGCCATGCGCCGGCTGTGCGAGTCCGACCCGGCCAATGCGCAGTGGCAACATGACCTTGGGGGTTCATGGATCAATGTGGGCGACATCCGCGAGGCGCAGGGCAGACTCGACATGGCGCTCGAGGCGTACGAGGCTTGTCATTTGATCATGCGGCGGCTGTGCGAGTCAGACCCGGCCAACGCGCAGTGGCAGCATGACCTAGGGGCTTCGTGGACCAATGTGGGCGACATCCGCCAGGCTCAGGGCAAGCTCGACATGGCGCTCGAGGCGTACGAGGCTTGTCATTTGATCATGCGGCGGCTGTGCGAGTCAGACCCGGCCAACGCGCAGTGGCAGCATGACCT
>JAPLSQ010000111.1 GCA_026398535.1 Candidatus Sumerlaeota bacterium
CGGTTGGGATTGTAATCCGCCCCCCACCCTTCCTCCCAATGGCTGATGATTTTGCGCGCGAGCCATTGTTGCGCCTCGATAGGCGTGACAAGGTAATAACGCCGTACTCCAAACGTCCTCGCTGCGCGCGCGATGTCATGGATATCAAGATTTGTGATCGAGGTCGAGACAATCCTGTCATGCTTGTCCATTATCGGATAATGGACAAGGACGGCAAAAACCGGGGATTGAATGTCATTCATGCGACACCGCTCATTCCGCCGTTGATTATGTTTGATGAAACACGCACTGCTGGTCCAAACTACAATTGAACCTTTGATACATGGATCGGTATTTTCATCTGGATGAAGAGAGTATTAAGCCCTTACAGCAAAATCACCATTTTCCTCGGTTCGCTGTGCCGCATTCTGCCTGCCTGCTTGTGGTGGCCCTTGAGCTGGGTGACAGGGGAAATACTCTATTGGATCAACCGCGGGCGGCGCAGACGCGTTTGCATGGCATTCCATGCGCTATGCGAAACCGCCTCAATCACACAGCCGCCCGCCAAACTCACCCGCCGTTTTTTTCACAGACAACTCATGCTGACGGTTGCCCAATACGCGATCCTCGGCGCTTCCCCAGCCCGGTTGAAAAAGCTTGTCGCAGTCGAAGGACTTGATCGCGTCGAGGATGCGCTTGCGATGGGAAACGGTCTTGTCGTGACCAGCATGCATATTGGAACCTATCTCTTGGCAACGGCTTACCTCGAGCAATTGGGTTATCAGATCACCAATCTCCGGAAAGCGTTCATGAAGGATATCGCATCCCGGAGGCTGCGTGAGATGCTCTACATTCACCGCGACGCGATCTATCTCGGCGACTCCACGGGATTGCGCAGTCCCATCCGTGAAGTCATCCGCAGATTAATGAATAATCACGTCATGGGCATCGCATTCGACGGCGATGAGGGCGGGCGCGAGATGGGAATGCCCTTCTTCGGGCGCCAGATCCACGTGCGCGCCGGCGCCCTCGATGTGGCGCGTCTCGCAAATTCATCCATCGTGTTTGGATTGTGCGTCATCCGAAACCGCCGCTATTTCATCCATTATTATCCGTTGTGCTGTTCACGATCCGGCCGTAATCGCGAAGCGGATCTTGACCTTTTCTTCAGCGAGTCGGCCAGACAGTTCGAAAAGATGGTTCGCGAATATCCCGAATGCGTTCTTTTCATGCGGCCGTTGTGCCAAGCGCTGGGACTGGAAAAACCGGATGCCGATGAAGAGCATCAACCTGAATACGCCATGAGCGCCACCGCCGGCCATGAACCCGCCTGACCGACCCCTGCTCCGCGCCATCATCCTGGCATGTCTCGTATGCCTGTGCAATGCCTGCAAAGAGCAAATCAATCCTCATCTTTCCGTGGAAGCTGACGCCGATGTGCTTGTGGCCGCGACTTTGAAGGCGTCTGGTCAGACCGCCGAAGCTTCTACGGCAAGGGAATCCAACAGGATTGTCCTGACACTTAACAATGCCCCCAGCGCCAGCCATCCGCTGGAGCAGGACCTTGCGCTCAAGGAAATCGAGCTGTTCGAGAGCAAGAATCCTGGTATTCGCGTTGAATACAGCACATGGCGATTCACGCCCGAAAGTTTTTTTGAACGCGCCCGCAACCGCTCGCTCACTGACATTATTGAAATTGACGCCCCCCAGGCGCAGCCAATCATCGATCTGAGTTATGCCGCGGATTTGACGGACAATGCCGCGGCAGCGCCCGAAATGCGTGATTTCAATCCGGATGTCATGGAATTTCTCACTCGAGACAATCGTGTTTATGGAATCCCGGTTGAGTTGCAGACAATGGCGCTCTTTTACAATCGGCGGATTTGGGTTCGCGCCATGAATCCCAAACCTGTCCCGGACCCGGCGCCACGCATTACCGTGCCTGAAAAGAAAAAGGGCAAGGGCGCCGACTCAGACCCCAGAGATTATCTGAATGACCCCGGTCAGGGCATTCAAATCGCTCAAGGCCGCCGTTACCAGGACAGCAATTATTATCCCAGTCCCGCAACGGATGAAGAAGATCAACCCCGCGCCAATCGCCGGGGAGAAGAAGCAGTCAGCGATTATTACCAGATTCAGGAGCGCCGCACTTCACGTCAGCGTGGGGCCGTGCAGAGCTATTATGACACGCAACAATATCAGCATCAGCCCGAGTCGGCCGCGCCCTCGAAGAAAAAATCGCGTGCCGCTTCCACCGCTTCCCAAGAAGGCTCCGCTTCAGCGCAACCTTCATCCGCGGATGCCGCCGTGCCCGAATCAGCCGAACCCCGCCGCAAACCCCGCAGAAAAATCGACGAGGACATTCTGACAACTGACACCGCTGTTGCGCGACCGGCTGCGTCACCCTCCGAGCGCCAACCTGAAACAACCGTCGTTATCAATACAGCATTGCCGCAGGATTGGGATATGCTCATCCGCATAGCCGTCAAGCTTACCGATCACTCGGTTGGCATTTATGGATACGCGCCCGTGCTTTTTGCGGAGGGCGGCGGAAGAGAATTCACCCAGTGGGCCGTTCAGGCCGGGCTTTCCGTGCAATCGCTGAAAAACGGAACTGTCTCGCTGGATGTTGGCACAAGCGCCGCCGCCGAAGTTGCACAGTTCCTCAAGGAAATGCGCTGGCGGTATGATGTGACTCCCCCAACCGATAAATGCTACTATGACAACCTCCTGAAAATGTTTGCCGACGGCAAAATCGCCATGATGATGCTGCCCGCCACCCGCGAATCCTTTCAGCGTCTTGTCAAGCTCGGGATGCCGACGAATGATATAGGTGTTGGCATGCTTCCAGCCGGCCCGCAGAACAGGGATCACCTCATGTTTGGCCGCTGCCTTATCATCAATTCCCAGCTTGACCGCGAGCATCGCGCCGCAGCGTTCAAATGGCTCATGTTCCAGCATGATCCTGAACACCTCAAGTTCCGTGAACAATTCTATTTTCGTGAACAGGAGATGACAGGTTATCCGATGGTGCCGCTTTTCAACCGGGCAAAGCAGGATCAGGTGAGCGAGATGCTGAAACCTTACCGTTCACTCCCCTGCTACCCGGATTATGAAAACAGCATTGCCCCGCACCTGCGATGTGAACCTCCTTATTTCACCGACCGTTTTTATGAAGCGGTGGCACAAGGGGTGCGGCCCATCATTGAGCGCCAAAATTCCCAGCCCATGCAGGAAATAGCCGGAGTATGCATCGATTTTGAAAACAAGTATCTGCGCAACGCGCCCACGCGCAACGGCATCGAGCGTTATCTCAAGGTGTTTTCCAGAAAATAGCGGCGGCCTCCCCCGGAGCGAGGTCTGATGACGGTGGGAATTTGACGAGGGATGTGCGAAGGGGATTAATATGCGCATTCCAGCATGCCGGTTCTTGTTGCATCAAAACGAGGTCTAAGGTGTATTTGCTTTGTGGAGCGTCAAGCACGCTTCCCCATATATCGAGTCTCTGCTATGTTGGTATACACCGGAACACATTGAGCCAACTCAATTAAACAGGGAGCCTTAAATCCTTCCGCGGATCACGTGCCCCGCATAACGGGGACTAATGAAGCGGATATGCGGGCGCCCACTTTGACCTGCAGGTTCAATCATTACGGTTACTACGGCAATGCGGAGGCTCGATTTTCATTCATTTCAAATGCGACGGGAAATCCGAATGGCCAAGCGCACCAGACCAAATGATGAACAACAGTCGGGGCAAATACATGATTTGCTCGGGGGTGAGGCGATTCCCTTTGTTGTGGAGCATGAGGACATGCTCAATGTCGCACCAGTTGCCGCGCCGGACAATCCGCCACCAGAAAGCGATCTGTTCAGTGAGCCCCCCCCCCTTCCCACGGAGGCGCCGCCGTATGTTGTTCTCGCAAGGCGCTACCGTCCCCAAACCTTCAGTGAAATAGTGGGCCAGGAACATGTCAGATCATCGCTGGTCGGGGCAATCGAGAGCGGACGCATCGGCCATGCTTATCTTTTCAGCGGTCCACGCGGCACAGGCAAGACTTCCACGGCGCGTATCCTGGCCAAGGCGCTGAATTGCCGGAATGGCGGCCCGCGTCCGGATCCTTGCTGTGTCTGTGACTCGTGCCGCTCGATCGCGGCGGGAAGCAGTCTCGATGTCATCGAAATTGATGCCGCATCCAACACGGGCGTCGATAATATCCGCGACCTGCGAACAGGAATCGTCTTGGCGCCCTTTTCGCGATACAAGGTCTACATTATCGACGAAGTCCACATGCTTTCCATGCAGGCGTTCAATGCTCTGCTAAAGACACTTGAAGAGCCCCCCTCCCAGGTTGTCTTCGTCCTGGCGACCACGGAATTGCAGAAAGTGCCCGACACGATTGTCTCGCGCTGCCAGTGCCTCGCATTTCGCCGTTTCACGACAATGGAAATCGCTGAACAACTTGCCCGGATTTTCGAGGCCGAAACCAAACGGCGCGCATTGGAGGTGTCCGAAGAAGATAAGGCAAAAATCATCGACCTCCTGGCACGAAACGCGGAGGGCGGAATGCGCGACGCGCAAGTCGCCCTTGATCAAGTGCTCGTGCTCAGCAGGGGGCGGATCGATTTTTCGTCGGTCAGACGTTTTCTTGGATACATTGAGGTTGATGTTCTCGATGAATTTGCGCGCGCGTTGCTCGAGCGCAGAACTGCCGACCTGCTGATGATTATCGATCAGTTGATCAATACCGGCCAGGATCTCGAACGATTCGTGAAAAATCTCACCGAGTACCTTCGTGATCTGCTCATCGCCCGCACCACGCCGGAAAACAGCGGCTTGATCAATGCGTCCTCCGACCGCTTGGCGATTCTGCGGCGGCTTGCGGAGTCATTCCCGCTCAGTTTCCTGTTGAACTCGGCACAAGTCTTTTTGCGTGTCACAGACGAAATGAAAACCTCGAATCAAACACGGTTCATTCTCGAAATTGCCGTTATCAAGGTTACCCAGATCGATCCTGTCGAGGACGTGGCGAAAATCATCGGGCGTCTTCAGGAACTCGAACAAACCTTAAATGGCGGACAATCCCCTTCAGCGCGCCCACCCTCGACCACAGCATTACCTCATCATGGCGCATCCGAGTCCCACATCGCCAAGCCTCCAGTTCCCTCCAACGCCGTTCTTCACAATCAGACCGAATCACCAGCCGCTTTAACATGCCATCAACAAACAACCGTTTCGCCTCCTCCGGCAAATGATGATATTCCATCCACGCCTGACACTCCTCTCACCGTTCCGTCCGCACATAGATCCAGCATCGATCAGGAGACATTTTTCAATCTCCTGCGCGAACGCACCCTGCAGAAAAATCACTACCTTCACATAAGCATGCTTGAGGCCTCTATTATTGCTTTACATACCGGGGTCGTGGTGTTTGGTGTGAATCCGGCTGATCGTTTCACCTATGATCACCTCAGCCGTCCCCAGAATCAGGCCATCATCCGGGAAATTGCGGCTGAAATTCTTGGTCATCCAGTATCCATACGCCTTCAATACAATACGCCCGGGCCGGCAGAAATCCCGTCCGGTCTCCTTCAAACAGATGGAATGCCGCTGCCTTCCATGACTCCCATACCATTGCCCATTGCCAGCACGCCCCCTCAGAACAGCGCCGCATCGGTCAAGTATGAATCATCCAATGCTGAGACAAACCTTGCACCTCAAATCGCTGAACTGGCAACAGTTGAACCGGTTGCTGTGGAACGCATTTATCGGGGCACGGCTTTAAGAAAACTGGCCGAGAAAAACAGCGATCTTGCCGATCTCATTAATATAGTGGAAAAAGTGTTCCATGTGGAGGATTCGCAATTATCATACGATTACCGCACATAAGACAGGTGAAAAAATGTTCGATCTAAAACAGATTCAGAAGATGCAGAAAGACCTTCAGGAACGGATGTCGCGCCTGCAGGATGAGATGAAACAACAAACCGTTGATGCTTCGTCCGGAGGCGGACTGGTCAACGCCGTTGTGAATGGCAATCAGGAATTGGTGTCGCTCAAGATTAAACCGGATGCCATAGACGGGGAAGATATCGAAATGCTCGAGGACCTTGTTGTTGCCGCGGTCAACCTTGCCATGGAAAAGAGCAAGGAACTCCAGCAGAATGAGTACTCCAAATTGACCGGCGGCCTGAAACTGCCCGGACTGTTTTAAATCACTCTGCCATGCGCAGTGTGCGCAGGAGTTCGGCGCCCGGCAGATCGGCGAACTCCACAAGGAATCCGGCTGATGGCAATTCAAAGTAATCCGTTTCATCTCTCAATGATTCCACAAGATGTTCGGAGCGAATCAGCCGCAAAAGACTTGGCATGTGGGATGATGCCGGTTTCACATCCGTCTGATCCTTGACGGATGCCGATTCCATATGGGTCACGACGGCGGCATAATTGAAAAAGCCTTCTTTTGCCCAAGCGCTCACGGTAGAAGCCCCGGCACAAGATGTTCGTCCTGAACAACCCTTTTCGATGCGCATGATGACCGGCAGATTGCGGCGCGCGGAACCCGCGCATGCCATCATTTCAATATACAATCGCCCAAGCCGCTCTGACTTCCACAAATTCCAGCGCTCCCGAAGATCAGCATCCGGATTCCTTAATAAATCCTTCAGATTGATACCCAACTCCTCCTGAGCTTGCGTCTCACAACTTCTGCACCAGCAATACGACGAGCCGGTTTCAGTCGAACCGGATGGCATGCGAAAAAAATCCATCAGCAATCCATCAACGGGATAAGACTCGCAAAGCCCATGAATGTAATTGCACAGACAGCGGGCCACGCGGCGGTTGACCGGGCATAAGAACTTCGAATTGCGCTCGGGACCATTTGTGTAAGTCGTTTGATTCGTGCGGGTCCGCGCATATAAATGGCGCGCATACACTGGCATATGCGAGGCGATGCCGCGAGATTTGACCCCCGCATACAAGGTGTCCATCCCTGCATAAATGGCCATGTCATGGCTTCCCGCCAGCACGCACGCTTCCGCCAAAAGATCCCGGCGCCCTATGCGAAACGCGTATTTGGGGTAATGTGACTGCTCGGGAACAAGACTGTGATGCGTTATCTGACCAGCATACATTGCGTCATAAACAACAACGTTGAAACCGGTTGCCGCGGCAGCGTCAAACCATTGCTTTAACCAATCACGGCTGGTTCTGGCGGCAAGACGCAACCTCACTCCCCGCATCTTGGCGCCAGTCGCGCATTCCGCCACGACGGCGGGCAGTGCCTCAATGCCATCGAAGTCAGGCATACCTCACCTTTAATCGATCCGCATGTTGATGATTGTGAATACAATGTGTCATGGCGTCGGCAACACGCGATTCTGATCTTGCGTTCATGAAACACATTTTAGAATAGCTCATGGTTGCCCTTATGCGAACATAAATTTATGGAGACAAGTGAAGATGCAACTGACGATGCTGGACTGGGCCGTGATCGCGGCATATTTCGTTTTCAACTTCCTGATTGGTCTTTACTATCGTAAGCGCGCGACGGGTTCAACAATCGAATATTTTGTGGGCGGGCGCAAAGTGGGCTGGTGGCTGGCGGGAACCAGCATGGTGGCAACCACCTTCGCCGCCGACACGCCTCTGGCCGTCACGGGCATCGTGGCCGCCAACGGCATCGCCGGCAACTGGATGTGGTGGAACATGTTGCTCAGCGCCATGCTTACCGTTTTCTTCTTTGCCCGCTTGTGGAGGCGTTCCGGTGTGATCACTGATGTGGAGTTTACTGAAATCCGCTACAGCGGAAAGGCAGCCGCATTTCTTCGCGGCTTCCGCGCGTTGTATCTGGGGCTTCCGGTCAACTGCATCATTCTTGGCTGGGTCAACCTCGCAATGGTGAAAATCCTCATGATCATTTTTCCCGATCTTTCAATTCCATTGCTCGGTATTAAAGATCCCAAACTGGCCGCATTGGCCATCGTTTTTGCCATGATGTTCATCACAGCCTTTATTTCCACGCTGTCGGGCCTGTGGGGCGTGCTGGTCACCGACATGTACCAGTTCTTCCTGAAGATGGGCATGGTGATTGTGCTGGCATGGTATGCCGTCAAATCGGTCGGCGGGATGGACGCGCTTATAGAAAAAATCCATGTGCTCGATGCCGCAAAAGCTGCTTCAAGTGGAAGCGGGCAGGGAACGTTGTTATCATTCACCCCCGATCTCAATTCCGTCTGGATGCCCATGATCAGCTTCTTCGTCTTCCTTGCGGTGACATGGTGGGCCACATGGTATCCCGGCGCCGAACCCGGCGGCGGCGGGTATGTGGTTCAGCGCATACTCTGCGCAAAAGACGAAAAAAACTCTCTGCTGGCCACGCTGTGGTTCAGCATAGCGCATTACGCCGTGCGGCCATGGCCATGGATCATCACCGCGCTGGTTTCGCTCGTGCTTTACCCGGATCTGAAAGACAAGGAGGCTGGATTTGTGAAAACCTTTGTTGATCCGAATGTTTTCCCCGTCGTGCTGCGCGGTGTCATGATTGCCGCCTTCGCCGCCGCCTACATGTCCACCATCGCAACCCAGCTCAACTGGGGCGCATCCTACCTCGTCAACGACTTTTACAAACGCTTCCTTGTCAAAGGCCGCGATGATAAACATTATGTCCGCACGGGGCAGGCTGCCACCGTCCTGCTTATGCTGCTCTCGGTGATCGTGACATATTATCAGGACTCCATCGCCGACGCCTGGAAATTCCTTATGGCCGTCGGCGCGGGAACCGGCAGCGTTTTCATTTTGCGCTGGTTCTGGTGGCGCATCAACGCGTGGAGCGAAGTGGCCGCGATGGCTGCTTCGTTTATTGTGTCGATGTTCCTCGAACTTTATCTTTTCAAGTATGTTTATGTGTTCTCCAAGGATGATCCCCACCGGTTCGCATATACCGTTCTGATCACCGTTGCCTGTTCGACCGTGGTCTGGCTCCTGGCAACCCTCCTCACGGCGCCCGAAAACAAACAAACCCTGCTGGCATTCTACCGGCGCGTGGCGCCCAGCCCCATGCTCTGGGGTCCCATAGCCCGTGAAGCAAGCGACGTCAAACCGCGGCGTGACGGAATGAACAACTTCTTTGACTGGCTGGCCGGATGCGTCATGATTTACATGGCGCTTTTCGGCGTGGGAAAAATTATCTTTGGTGAAACCCCGCTCGGAATTGTCTTCCTCATCATCTCGGCCGCCGCAGCCCTCTTCATTTACTGGGATCTCAACCGTCGCGGTTGGTCTGTCATCGGTGATGTCCCCGAATCTGGCGGCAAATAGACGGCATTCAATGAAATGCCGCTCACAGGCATACTTGGGATTGGGTTGCAATGCTGGCAACCATTACGCGCGCATTGCGTCGCTGCATGCCGCGGTGAAGATGGTGGCCCAGACCCGGTGCATACGCATAGAACAATGCTCCAGCATCTACCGGAGCCCGCCATGGGGCTATGAACAGCAGGAGGATTTTTATAATGCCGCGATACTGGCGGCAACGACCCTCAAACCAGATGTTCTCCTGCGGAAGTTGAAGGACATCGAGCGTTGTCTCGGTCGCGTGCCGGTCGTGCGCTGGGGACCGCGCATCATCGATATCGATATACTGCTCTTTGGCAATGTTGTCATGGATACTCCCGATCTTGTCATCCCGCATCCTTATCTTCTCGAACGCCCGTTTGCTTTTGCGCCGGTTCTTGAAATTAATCCCAAGGCTTGTTTGCCGGATGGCCGTTCACTTGCAATTGCCGTGCCCGACACGGCCGATTCGTCATCCCTGACGATCATCGGTGCGCTCAATGCGTGATGTCAGCCAATCACGTGAGTTCATTACTCTCGCGCGATGGCAGGACGATGCATGCGCAATCAGACTTGTTGGGCATCACGCGCCCTGAAAAAGTCCTTCACCCGCTGAAATTCGATCTTGAGTTCACGAAATACCGGTTCGCCCGCCGCGAGGTCGCCATTTGCGGAATGGCGTTCCAAGAGGGCGGCGGTTTTCATCAAACCGCGCGCGCCCATGTTCCCGGCCGAGCCTTTGATCGAGTGGCTTTCATTGCGGACGGCTGACACGCGTCCAGAGTTGAAAGCTTTTTCAATTTCTTCAATTTGGCATTCCACCGACGACACGAAAAGCGTGGCGAACTCTCTCTCCAGTTCCGCATCGCCGCCTGTGTGTTCCGAAAGCCAATTGATATCCACAGGCGCTTCAAAAGGCGCGGGAGCTTGGGCATTGCCAGATCCCGAATCGATGATGAGCTCGGCGTTGCTGTTCAAATATCGTTCGATTATTTCGCACAGTTTTTGCGATTCTATCGGCTTGCAGATATAATCATCCATTCCTGCGTCGATGCATTTCTCGCGGTCGCCCTCCATGGCGTGCGCCGTCATTGCCACGATGATTGTGTGCGCGTTGATGCCTTCCTCGCGGCGGATACTTCTGGTGGACTCATATCCATCCATGATCGGCATCTGACAGTCCATCAGGATGATATCATAAGCCTGCTCTTTAAGAGCGTCGAGCACTTGGACGCCGTTTGACACGATCTTGCATTGATAACCGATTTTTTCGAGCATGCGCATGGCTACGCGCTGATTAACAAGGTTGTCCTCGGCGAGCAGGATTCGCGCAGTCCGTTGCGCGGGCTTTTCTTCGGCTGATCGTTCGGCGATGAGTGCCGGAGCACGAACGCCGAATATGGCCTCGGAACTGCGCCGTCCAACTGAAAACTCGATGGCGTTTCGCAGATGTGAACGTTTGACCGGTTTGGTCAGACATGCGTCAAACCCTGACTGGCCAACGCGACCGGCGCCGCCCTGCCAAGGCATCGAACTCAGCATGATCAGCCTGGTGGAGGTAATGTCCGGATCAGACTTGACAATTTTTGCCACTTCAGTCCCATCCATGTCGGGCATCTGGTAGTCAAGGATTGCCAGATCGTAGGGCTTTACTGACCGGGCGGCTTCATGCAAACATTCCAGCGCGGTGGGACCATCGGGCGACTCGTTGCAGGTGCATCCCCATAATTGAAGATTTTCAGAAAGAATCCGTCTGTTTGTCGGATTGTCATCGACAATCAGAACATGAAGGCCGAGTAATTCCTGACGATGACGCACCACGGAGTTGCCCGCTGAAAGTTCAAAAACCGCGGTGAACCAGAACGTCGAGCCTTGACCGACTGTGCTGCCGACCCCTATCCCGCCGCCCATTAACTTCACAAGCTGATTGCAGATGGCAAGCCCCAGACCCGAGCCTCCATAACGACGCGTTGTCGAGGAATCAATCTGCGAAAACGGCTTGAACAGACGGTCGATCCTTTCGAGGGGAATTCCGATGCCCGTGTCGCTCACAGAAAAACGCAACATGATATTGTTTTCCATGCACTTTTCAACGGAGGCTCGGATCACGACTTCGCCGTGATCGGTGAATTTCACGGCATTGTTGACAAGATTGAGCAGAATCTGCCGCAGGCGGACCGGGTCTCCCTTTACAAAATGCGGCACGTCATGGTAAGCGATAATGGCAATCTCAAGCCCCTTTTCCTGGGCCTTGGGCCGAAGGATATCGCCAACTTCGTCGATAGTTTCACGCAAATCAAAGTCGATGAGCTCCAGATCGAGTTTCCCCGCTTCGATCTTTGAAAAATCCAGAATATCGTTGATCACTGCCAGCAGGGCATGCCCGCAACTATTGACTGTCTCCACATACTCGCGCTGTTCGGATGTGAGCTTGGTTCCAGACAACAAATCTGTCATGCCAATCACGCCGTTCATCGGAGTCCGGATTTCATGGCTCATATTGGCCAGAAATTCAGATTTCGCGCGATCTGCATCTTCAGCCGCCTGTTTGGCGCTTATCAGCGCAGCCTCAGCCTTCTTGTGCTCCGTAATGTCATTGAATGTGCCCGCAATTCCAGTGACTTTGCCGGCCTCGTCCATTGTCGGACGGCCTGTCGCTTCGAACCAGCGCAATTCCCCGTTCTTGGTAATGAGACGCAATTCTTTGCGGACATGATCATCCTTGCGCAGAAAAAGCTGTTCAAAACACTCAAGGCATTGCTGTTTGTCGTCGTCACAAGCAAAATCCAGAAAATGCCGCCCAACACTGGCGTCAACCTTATGTCCGGTATTTTCAAACCATGCGTTGTTGAGAAATGTCAGCTTTCCTCTGTCATCAGTCTGAAATAGGATTTCCTTGACGTTTTCGACGACTGAGCGATACTTGATTTCACTGGCGGCAAGGTCTTCGGAAGTGTTTCGCAGAAGGGAAGTTATAACGATTTTATCTTTGACAGCGCGCTGATATTTAAAATCGAGCCGTTTCAGTTCGTTTTGCGCGGATTCAATAAGAGCCGTGAGATACTCGACATCCGCTCCCTCAAGTTGCGCGCCTTGAAGCTCACGGATTCTTTCTTTAAGTTCTTGCAGGCCCATATTTCAGCAAATCGTATCGCGCAGACGCAACGCCATCAGCGCGAATGCCTTGTTGTGAAAGTCGCATTTCCCGCGGGTGTTCCTGCCAATCTCGCCATAAGTGAAGAAACCCGCAAGTGGTGATTTCCTCAAACGGCAGACTTCATCGATTTCATCATACACCGTCACACCCGGCGCCATGTGGCGCGCCATGCATGAAAACAGCTGCAGCAAGTCGGCCCGTCCGAAGCGTTCGTGGAATTGTTTCAGCTCTGCCTTGACGAAATCGAAGAAGGTGCTGTCGATATCCAAAAGAATGACGACAGCGGATTGCTCAAGAACAAGCGGATCCTTGCACGGTTGATGCATGCTGGTCATGATTGCCGGGTGCGCTCCTCGTAGAATGATTCAAAGCGTCGAAATTCGGAACACAAAGACGCGAATCTGCTTTTCATCCCATCATGATTGCCCGCAGCCGCTTCTATTTCCAATGCGGCGGCGGCCTCCTTGACTGGCATGGCGCCCACATTGCCAGCCGCTCCTTTCAACGAGTGGCCTTCCTTTCGCACAGCGGCACAGTCGCCCGCCGCGATGGCCTGTTTTAGCAGGGTCAATTGTTTCTGCGCCTCGCGCGCGAACAGATCAAGGATTTCCTTTTCCGCCTCCCGGTCGCCGCTGGTGCATTGATCAAGCCATTCATAATCAATCGGTGATGGCTGGGAAGGAGTTGATGCCGGTTTGTCCGGCATCGCGGACGGATCGGGCTGATTTGGGCGCACAGAATTGTCTCCTGTCTTGTGCAAATGGGCTCCGATAACCTCAAACAGTTTTTTTGACTTGATCGGTTTGCTAACATAATCATCCATACCGGCTTCAAGGCATTGAATTTTGGCGCCTTCCATTGCATGCGCTGTCATCGCAATGATCGGGATGTGGAGCGCGCCCGTAGCAGCCTCATACTGTCTTATGCATCGCGTGGCTTCGTAGCCGTCCATGTCAGGCATCTGACAATCCATCAAAACGAGATCATACTTTCTGGTTTTAATCGCATCAAGCGCCTGCATGCCGTTGCTTACGACATCGCAACGATGTCCGGCTTTTTCCAGCACACGAACGGCTACACGCTGGTTGACGAGATTGTCCTCCGCAAGAAGAATAAGCGCCTTCGGCGCGGAACTGCCGGCTTCTTGAGTTGCGGTATCCTGTTCAGCTTGAGGCAAACCGAAAATGGTTCCGGGAATCCGTTTCCCAATGGCACATTCAATGGCGTTGCGCAATTGCACGCGCCTGACAGGTTTTGTCAGACACGCATCGAAGCCCAACTGTGTCATTCGCGCAAGTCCCAACTGCCAGCCAATGGAACTCAACATGATAAGATGCGTTGATGAGGTGAGCGGATCACTTTTCACTTGCCGGGCCGCTTCGACGCCATCCATGCCCGGCATCTGATAATCCATCAGCACAAGATCATATGGCCGCGCCGCATTGGCCGCATCCCGCAGAGCTTTCAACGCGGCGTCCCCATTTCCAGCTTCAGAGCACTCGCATTTCCACAACTTCAAGTTTTCCATGAGGATTTTGCGGTTTATCTGGTTATCATCAACCGCCAGCACGCGCAGACCAAAAGATTGCTCCTCAAGCTGGAGACGTGAGGCGCTGTCACAACGTTCAAAGGCGGCGGTGAACCAGAATGTCGAGCCTTTTCCGGGCTCGCTGGCTACACCGATTTCGCCCCCCATCAGCTTGACCAACTGGTGGCATATGGCCAATCCAAGTCCCGATCCTCCAAAACGGCGCGTGGTTGAGGTGTCAACCTGGGAGAAAGGCCTGAACAGACGGCTGAGACGTTCATGGGGAATGCCGATGCCGGTATCAGTGATAAAAAACCGCATACGGATGTGACGATCCGTAATATCGTCGGCCAACGCGCGCACCAGAATTTCGCCCTTCTGCGTGAACTTGATGGCATTGTTCACAAGATTGAGCAAAACTTGGCGCAAACGCATGGGATCACCTTTGACATAAACCGGAATGTCATGGTAGGCGAGAATGGCGATCACCAAGCCTTTCTCGTTTGCGGTGGGACGCAAAATGTCGCCCACTTCGTCAACACAATCACGCAGATCAAACTCAATCGATTCGAGCTCCAGCTTGCCCGCCTCAATCTTGGAAAAATCGAGAATATCATTGATCACGGCCATCAGCGCTTGTCCGCAACTGATGATTGTTTCCACATACTCGTGCTGCTCGGGAGTCAGCGAAGTCTCTTGCAGCAGGTCGGTCATGCCAATGACGCCGTTCATGGGCGTGCGAATTTCATGGCTCATATTGGCCAGAAAGTCTGACTTGGCGCTGTCGGCCGCCTCCGCGGCTTGTTTGGCTTCGATAAGTTCCTGTTCCGTGTGTTTTCGCTGTGTGACGTCCTGTTTTATCACAATAAAATCGATGATCCTTCCCGTCTCATCATAAATTGGCGTGATTGTCATTTCCTCAAAATAAAGACTGCCGTCTTTTCTGCGGTTTATTAGTTCGCCATGCCAGACCCGTCCGTCGAGAATGGTTGCCCACATGTTCCGGTAAAATTCTTTGTTTTGCTTTCCTGATCTGAATATCTGGGGATTATGGCCGACTGCATCTTTCACGCTCCAACCGGTAATGAGCGACAGCGCCGGATTGATCCAACGGATGATGCCTTCGCGTGAGACAATGGCGATGCCATTCGCGGCAGCCTCGAGCGCCTTGGCCTGCAAATGAATCTGGCGTTGAGCGGCCTTTTGCTCGGTCACATTGCGGACAATGGCGATGACCTCGTTCTTCTGAAACGGAACTAACCGCGCCTCAAAGTCCTGAGAACCTGATTCCATGGGCAGGGAATATTCATAGAGCACCAGTTTGCCAGCCTCGATTGTCTGGTGGATAGCTTTCTTCGTCTGTGCGGCCACGTCTGCAGGAAGAATGTCCTCAATCCTTTGACTGAGAAACTGCTTGGGATGGATATACAAATCGATTTCAGAACTGGCCTTGTAATCAAGGTAGACACCGTTCGCGTTGAAGCGTAAAAACAAATCAGGAATCGCGTCAAATATGGCCTGCACGGCGGCATTTTTATGGGCGATCATGACCTGCAACATCGGGACTTTCTGCCCTGTGTTGCCGGTCACAACCGTTTCGCCGCTCCATGCGCCTTTCTCCGCGGCAGTCGGAAGGGCTTCTCCCATCAATTTTTTATATGACTCGTCGTCAAGAAAATCCCTGATGAAATATTTCCCCGGATCCGCTTCAGCCGGAATGCCGGCAAGACTTCTTCCCGCCGCATTCATGTAGATGATTTTCTGATTGATGTCGGCCGTGGCCACAAGATCAGGCGTGGCCTCGAGAATCCCCAGCAACCGCCAGCGCATTTCATTTGCCAGCCGGCGCTCATAAGCCAGCGACACCGCATTTGCCGCGGCCCGCAACAGGTTAACCTCAAGCGGTGTCCACGACCGGGCGCTCACACAATTGTCAATACCGATGAAACCATAAAATTCTCCATTCACCATCAGAGGAAGAATTAGAATGGATATGATGCCCTGAGGTTCAAGCATCTGTCTTTCTGACTCCGGGCAATCCGCAATAATATCGTTGATGATGCCGCCACGGCTCAGGATCTCTGCCCAGCGGGGAAAGAAATCATCATAGGAAAGATTTTGCAATTGCGGATTGTCAATTTCCGGATGAATGTCCGGCGCGCACCATTCGGCGCGACGGCTCATCAGCATCCGCCCGTGCTTGTCCTTGTGGTTTTCAAACACGTAAATCCGGCTTGCGCCGGATGTTCTGCCAAAGACAGGAAGCGCCTGATCATAAATGTTATCGGTCATTGAGCCGGCGAGCAGGCGCTTTTGCACCTCAACAACCGCTTGCAGATATTGCTCGCGCTGGGACAGTTCCTGCTGGACGCGCTTCTGCTCCGTTATGTCGATGGCAATGCCAAGATAACCTGTTGTAGAATGATCCTTGTCGCGCAACGCCGCGACAGACAACAACACAGGACATTTGGAGCCATCCTTCCGGATATAGCTCCACTCGCGCTCTTCGACACTGTCACTTGCCGGTTTTTCCGTAAAAACATTAAAACCGGGTTTGACCGGTCTGCCAAGCTCCTCTGATAGCGTCTGAGCATAAGCCCGCATCTCGTCCGCACTATGGATTGCCTCGGGAGTCAATTTGCCGATGACATCCTCAGCTTTCCAACCGAGCATCTTCTCAGCCGCATGGTTGAAAAGCACAATCAATCCGTAGATATCGGTCACGATGATGGCATACGGTGCGCTGTCAAGGATTGCCTGCTGATGCATGGTCATTTCGCGGAGCTTCTGGTCGGCCAATACGCGAGCCAGCGAGCCGCCGCAATGATCCGCAAAGGACTGCAGCAGCATCAGGTCAATTTCATTGTACCGATCGGGTAAATAACTGTGCACGCTCATCATGCCAAGCGCCTGGCCTTGCCACATTATGGGAGCATGAAGAATGGAGCGTGAGGGACGCGCCGTATCGCCGAAGGTGTCTCCAAAATCGAAGCTTGGTGATTTACTGCGATTAATGATCAAAGGCTCACCGGAAAGCACCCTGCGTGAATTGATCCCCGGTGTGAAGAGCGGAACCTTTGCCACTTCGCGTGGTTGCGTTTCCCCAGGCATTATGTCTTCGTAATAAATGCCGACGATCTTGTCCGCCTGATCGTCATAGATTGAAAAGCCGAAAGCGTCGTGCTGAAAAATCGAGCGGGACGCAGTGACAGCCGCACGGCCTATTTCATCCGATGTCACCGTTGAAGTGAGCTGACGCGACAACGTTTCCATCGTGCGCCGCTCATCCTCAGCGCGTTTGCGCTCTGTAATATCAAGCGATATGCCAACAAGTCCGACAACCGTGCCGGCGCGGTCATGAAAGGGCGTCCGGTTGGTCGATTGCCAGTGTTTTAATCCATCGTGACCCGTAAAGTCTTCCTCAAGATCCATCTGTGGTGTATTGGATTCGATGACAATCAAGTCGCTGACGCGGGTGCGTTCGGCCGCTTCTGGAGGAAAAAGGTCATGATCCGTTTTGCCCGCAATCTGATCGGGAGTCATGCCAAGTCGTTGCGCGAAATCATGGTTCACCATCTGATAAACAAGATCGCGCGATTTGCAGAACACCATGCCCGGAAGACTGTCAAAGAAAGCCTCCCGGATTTCTGTTTGCTCCCGCAGGGCTTCCTCACTTTGCTTGCGTTGCGTAATATCACGGGCAAAAACAAGCACACAATCGTCGTCAAGCAGTTGGATAATGGCGGCCGTGACCTCGACGCTGACCTCAGAGCCATCCCGGCGCCTGTAACGATGGTCCGGCATACGGGCCATCCCGTTTTTAAGGACTGTGTCGACATTCATCTGTACAACATCAGGGTCTCCAACCACGATTTCCTCAAGCGCCATGCCTGTTAATTCATGACGCGCATAACCCAGCAAATTACACATGAAGTCATTGACTTCGAGCAGGCGGCGGCTTCGGACTTCAAAAATATAGATCGCTTCAGGCGCAATATTGAAAATCTTCCGGAAACGCTCCTGCAAATCCATCATCTGTGTTGTCGTATCCGCGCGCATCATCCGAAAGA
>JAPLSQ010000134.1 GCA_026398535.1 Candidatus Sumerlaeota bacterium
CTTTCCGTAGTTTTTGCTGTCGCAGATAACCTTCGCTGCCGTTTTGCTCCACCGCGCGGCGTAATCCTGCCAATCGCGGATCGTGGTGATGGTCGTATCGAGAACGAAGATGTTCGTTTCGGTCTCCGACGCCCGCGCCGCAACGGGACTGCCGAGACAGATCACCGCCGCGCCGGCAACAACCGCAAGCCGTGTAAACGATGTCATAATGCGCGCTCCTTGGAGAAAAAAGCATCGTTAACGCGCGCATGACAAAAACCGCGTTTGGATTAATACAACGCCCAATCGCGGACAGCCACGGGCGGGTTGTAGCGCAATTGGTAAACGCCGCCCGTCCAGTCGCCCACGAAAATGTCGCCGGCTGTTGCGATCACGCGTGTGGGAGTTGCGGGTAAGGTGAAGAATCCCGCAAGCGCGGGGGACGCGGGATTGCTGACATCATAGACTTCGACGCGGTTTTCCTCCAAGGCATAGTTGATTTTGAAGCGCGTCACATACAATAAATCGCCGTCGAACGCAATCCCCATGGTCTGGTTGAGTGTGGTGCCAAAGTCGAACGCGCCCACCTCCACCGGCGCAAATGGTGATGTGATGTCCAACAGGGTGAAACCGTCCTGAACAATGGCCAGCAGATTGCCATGCCGCGCCAGAGCCGAGACCACCGCGATGGTGGTGTCAAAGTCGCCCCTGCTCACCGGATGAACCGGGTCCGAAACATCGGCCATGGACATACGACCCTCCAGCGATCCCGTGTAGGCCGTGCCGGCAGCGACGTTCACGCAGTAGTTGCCGGTTCCTTGTGCAATCGACGCGATAACCGCCGTGCTGGTGGGATTGCTGCAATCCACAACATTCAGTGCGGACAAATCGTCGGCGGCGAAACAAAACTGACCCGACACCGCAATTGCCGCCAAATAACTGTTCGGCGTCGGCATGCGGCAGCCGCCAAGCACGACAGGCTTTGATGGATTTGCAAGCGAGACCGTCTGTACTTCGGGGTAAATCGGTGTCCAACGCCCGATGACCACATCGTTGTCGAGACACGAACACAAGACGATCCTCGGCCCCGGCAGAGGCTCGCTGTTGAACAGCGTCCCCACTTGCACGGGCAGCGCCGGGTTGCTGAAGTCGAGCAATTGGTAGCCGCCCATGTCACACGCAGTGTGCACGCGCGCAATGGACTGCGCGGCAATGTCCTGGATGAGGCCCGGGAAAGTGTAGCCGCCAAGAACACTCAGATTCATGGGATCTGTGACATCGACGTCCCACACGCCGCCGTACTCGGAAACGGCGATGGTGCGCGTGGTGAGAAGCGCAAGGCGCGCGGCCGGCGTCGTGGTGCCCGCGACACTGGTCCAACCCATGTGGGCGGGGTCCGCGCAGTCCGCCATCGCCACACCCGCCAGACCGCAGGCCACGAATGCGTCGTTGCCGCGAATCTTCACAGCAAACGCCACACCCTCCAGACCCGGAAGCGCGGGTGGCTCCAGCGCCTGCAGAAACACCGGATCGTCAATATTGGAAAAATCGAAGGATGACAGTCCGTTTGCTCCCAGAACGCCATACACCATGTTGCCTTGCGCGGCTATGTCGGCCGTGCCGGCTTCAATCGGAACCATCCAATTCTTCCACCGCACCACAGGCGCCTCCGGATTGGTGATGTCCAGGAGGGTGATGATAGCGTTGCCGCTCACGGGCATAAAATTGCCCAGAAAGCACAATCCCACACACGGGTGTTCAATTGGCGTCTCGGCCACCTTGGTCAGCACGGTCCCGCTGATTCTCAAAACCGTCAGGCAGCCCGTCGTGGCCCCCCAGTCGCTCGAAACCACGAAGGCGTGCGCGCCCTGCACGCCCACGTTCCAAGCCTGTCCTGGCCCGAGCTGCCCCCAACCCGCCACCGTCGGCGAGTCCGGCGTCGACACATCCACCACGAACAGCCTGTCATTCTCCGCCGCCACAAAAGCAAGGTTGCCCTCAAGCGCAATGGCGCGGACCAAACCCGCCCCCAGCAACACCTTGCCACGCCGGATCGGATTGCCCGGCTGTGAAATGTCGAGTACCCGCACTCCGCCCCCTTCGCCAATGACCGCCCGGATGCCGTCGGCCGCGACAGCATACGACGAACCTCCCATTTGCGAGATGAGTTCCATGTTTTGACTCTGGGCCGCGGCTGAGCCGCAAGCGAAAAGAAGAACCCCCATCAACAAAATTGCGTAACGCATGATTTTTTTCCTTTCTCCTATCCCATTTGGCCGGCCCTGCTTCATGCGCCGTCCTCGGGGGATTGGAAACCTGTTTTTTGTGTGAAGCTTGATGATCACTTTTTCTTCTATGCCTTTCGGCTGGCGCATGTCAATCGAAATCGCCGTTGTAGAGGACGGTTCGCAAAGCTGCCATTTTCCTGCAATTCCTTCTTCTCCCCATCGCTGGCAAGAGAGTAATGTCTGGCTTGCCGAATATACTGAGGCTTTTCACAGTAAAGGGACCGGCCACGCGGACCGTCTTCTTGTCGTCGTAGGGCCATGTGGGGGGCTTTCGCCCCCCACACC
>JAPLSQ010000012.1 GCA_026398535.1 Candidatus Sumerlaeota bacterium
CGGGCATTGCGGATCACGACCTCGCTGCCGGCGATGCGGTCGAGGTCAAAAGCATGAAGCGGATGTCCGAGTTCGATGAGAATGTCATTCGTCACATCGACGACATTATTGATTGCCCGCAGGCCGGCCGTTTCGATGGCGCGCTGCAGCCATAGCGGACTGGGCGCGATTGTGACGCCGCGGATCACCCTGCCCATGTAACGGGGGCAGTTGCCGGGCGCCTCGTTGCGCACGCGCGCAAATTCGCAGGCTGATTGAGCGGATTCGGCGACATCGTGGGCGGGGAATTTGGCGATGGGTCTGTTATCCGCGGCAGCCACGTCGCGCGCGATGCCGCGGATCGACAGGCAATCGGCGCGGTTTGGCGTGACCTTCACATCGATGATGGCGTCGAATGACGCGCCGATTTGATAGATCCAGTCCTGTGGTAAAAGGAGAAGGCCGGACGCGTCATCGTTGAGTCCCAGTTCCTTGGGGCTGCACATCATGCCCTCCGAAACCTCGCCGCGGATTTTTGACCGCTTGAGCGTCATTCCGTTGGGAAGATGGGCCCCGTCGAGCGCCACGGGAACCATGTCGCCCGCCTTCATGTTTTTTGCTCCGCACACAATCCGCAAAGGCGCGGCGCCGTGTGTGTCAACCTGGCAAAGCACGAGATTGTCCGCGTTGGGGTGTTGCTTGATCTCGAGAATCTTGCCGACGACCACGCGTCCCGATCCGACGCCGAGATCAGTCACGGACTCGATTTCAAGCCCGTTCATGGTCATGCGTTCCAGCAACGCGCCCAGCGCTATGTCATAACCAAGCTCATGAAGCAACCAACGGTAACTTACGCGCATACAAACAGTTCCTCATAAAATAGTCCGCGAGTTTATTGGCTCGCGGCAGGATGATGTATTAAGTAGTCTTTCGCGCGTATCGGATTCAACAGCAAAGAAGGAGGCGGGATCAGGGAGTGTTGAGGCGCTGGCGGGTTTGTTGCCTGCCAGGCGCGTGATCAATCGTCGCGCGAGCGCGCAAGGATCAGCGCCGCTGAGTCAATGAATTTCATGACAACCGACGCGTCCGATTTGAAATTGTTCACCACGATGGCATAATACATTTCGTGTCCGGAGTCGTTGCGGGCGATGCCGACAAGTGAACGAACTCCGCCGATCAATCCTGTTTTGCCCCATAAGCGTCCTGCGATGGCGCGTGTTTCAGTTGTTTCCTGGAACCGGGATTTCAGCGTTCCTCGCTGGCCTCCCACGGGCAGGCTTGCGCGCCACGTCTCGCGCAAGGAGCCTTGATCGATGAGCCGGATCACTTCGGCAAGCTCGCGCGCTGTTGTCCGGTTGCGGGCGGATAATCCCGATCCATCGTCAATTTTCTGGGTTGCGCACTCGAGCCCGTTGCGCCGGCAAAAATCGCGGATGACGGCACAGCCAGCCTTGAAACTGCCAGATCCGAGTTTTTCGCGTCCAAGCGTTTTCGCGAGCATGTCCGCGTAGAAATTCTGGCTGTTGAGGTTGACAACCTTGATGATCTCGCCGAGGGGGGGCGACTGCCGGGCGCCGAGTTTCAGGGCGCGATTCCGGTACGAGGCCGCGCGGCTGGGCGTGATGAGCGTGTCCTTGCCGTCCACGACAATGCCCGCGCTGGTCAGCACATCGCGGAAAACAGACAGATAGAAGAGCGGACAGTTGTGCACGGAGGCGCTGTCCTCCTTCGTGAAGTCCACGGCGATGGTGCCGGTGGCGAGGATGTCGTTGGATTTTTCCGTTCGGAGGTAATAACGCGAGCCGGTGCGCCCGCGGGCGATGACCTTGACCGCGTTGGTTATCTTCGCGAAGGAGCCAGCGGGATTAAGTGTCATTCGGGCCTTGTCGCCGGGCAGCAGGTCGGCGCCCGACCACAAGATGTCGACGCAGTTGTCATTAAAGGAGAGTCCCCAGATTTCCGCCTCATACCATTCGCCGCGCTCTTTCGGATACCAAGACGGGTGGAAATACTCGCGGTCGAAAATCGTATCGTCCGCGACGAGCCTGCCCGTGACACGCAAGATTCCGCGCGCGCGGAGCAGTTCGGCCCAATCGCGCATCTGGCGCGTGAGGTCGCGTTTGTCCGTTTCGAAACGCCCGGAAATGGAAGGATCGCCGCCGCCTCGGACGATGAGGTCGCCCCGCAGTTTGCCGTTGGCAATTTTGCCGTCCGCATACAGCTCTGTTGTGAACCGGTAATCAGGCCCCAGCAACGAGAGAGCCGCCGCCGTGGTGAAAAGTTTGTTGCATGAGGCCGGGGCCACGGGCGCGGTGGAGTTGATGTCGGCAATCACAGCGCCATCGCGGACGTCGAGAACATAGACGCCCACGGTTGCGCCGCCAAGGCCGCTTGTGGAAAGCAACTCACGGATTGCTCCGCCAACTTGCGGCAGTGTTAATGTGGTTTGTGCATCCAGCGGGCCGGCAAGCGCGGCCAGGAGGCATATTGCCAGAAAGGCGGTTTTGCGCATGGGAAGCGTCAAAGCGGTGTCGTGGTGGCTTCGGCGGACGCGCTTGTTGTGTTGTCGCCTCCGGGAGCGGTGGATGATCCGCCTCCGCCAGCTTCATCGATCAGTTTGTTGACGCCGGTCTTGTCCCTGCCGCCATATTTGATGTACTCATCGTATTCCTCCTTGGCCTTCTTGGGGTCGTTTCCGGCCTTCCGATAATAATCACCGAGCGCCAGATGCGTTTCCGGATCCTTTGGATTCAGTTCCTTGGCCCTGTTGAATTGCTCCAAGGCATTCCGCAACTTTTTCTCTTTTTCGGCTCCGCTTGCGGCCTCGCCTTGCGCTTGGAGAACTCTGCCCATTGCCAGGATGGCGGGAATGTAATTGGGCATGATTTTCAGAGCTTCCTGCGCCTTGGTTTCCGCTTGTGGCACAGTGTTTTGCTGAAGATCAGCTTCCGCCAGATAAATGTCGGCAAGCCCTTTCATGATCCGCGCTTTTGCGTTTGCCCTCGGTAGTTTGTCCAGGCTGTTGGAGACTGGTTCCAGCCATTTTTTCGCATCCTCGGGTTTCTTTTCCGCGAGGGCGATCTGCCCCATAAGAATGTGCGCCTCGACAAGCTGCGAGTCCCGTTTTCGTTTCTGGAGCTCTTTAAGTATTTTGACAGCCTGGGTGTTTTTATTGATCATAAAGTTGAGTTTTGCCTCAAGGTATTTTACGCGCGGATCAGTGGCGTTGACGCCAGCGTTGACGCCCTTTGCGAGCGTTAAATCTTCCAATGCCATCTTTATGTTGTTGAGCGCGATCAGCATTTCGGTACGGTCGGCAATTGCATCGAAATTGTTTGGACTTCTGCCGATTTCCGCATCGAGGTTTTGCTTTGCCTTTTCGTATTCGCTGTTGTTAAAGTATGCCCGGGCCAGCGCGTAATAAGCGCCGGCGTACTGGTCATCTTTGTTGATCAACTGCTTGAGGGTCTGAATGGCCTTGGTTGTTTCTCCGGAGTCCCTGTAAAGGTTGCCCAGCAGATACATGGCGTTTGTATTGGATGGGATTTTCTTGAGGCCGTCCTCCAGGATTTTGATCATTTCGGGTGTCAGCAGCGACAATTTGTACTCATGGAATTCCTTGAGCTTATCCAGAGTGAGTTTCGGAGCGTCGGAGTAGATTTGTATGTCGCCCTGCGCCGCGACGCATCGCGCGAAACTCATCGCCGCGTCCTCATATTTGCGCATATCGATTTGTTTCCTGGCGACAAGATAGGCGAACTTGGCTCTCTGGTCAGCGGCGACATTATCTTTGCCGAGTTCCAGCCCCTTTGTTATGGTTTCGATGGCGGTTGTTTCGCCGCCAGGGATTTTCAGAAGCATGTCGCCGTAGTCCAGGTAAGGGCGGTAATCCTGATCGTTGATTTCAATGGCGATCTTGAGCTCCCTTTCTTTATCCTTTGAGTTCTGGCGGTCGGAAGCTTGTTGTGCCCTCAAGTAATGAATGTTGGCGAGCATCTTCTTTGCGGCATCAGTGGGGTTGCTGCGTTGGATCTCTTCCAGCCGGGCCTGCGCTTCATCGAGGTTGCGCTGACCGATCAGATTTTCGGCGGCGCGCAATTCGTCATCCATGGCCGCGGCTTCGCGCGGCTGCACGGCCGTGGTTTCGGCCGGCGCGCCCTTTGACACGCTGAGAATTTCAGCGCGTTTCAGGCTCAACCGGCCAAGGCTTGTCTCTATCTCGACCATGCCGCTGGTCTCCGAGATGATTGTGCCGCTTAGTTTGTTGCCATTTGTCAGGCGCACCGTGTCGGTCGCGCGCGCGGACGGGATAAGTGCGAGGGACAGTGCGGCGACAGCGCCCGCGCACAGCATATTATTCACTACGCGATTAAAGTGAAATTTCATATTTATCCTCTAAACAACCCACATTTTGGTTTCGAAATTGTCATAAGGCGCTTTGAGACGCAAGGGCATTCGCGCAGGACAACGCTCGATCTCGCGCCCATTGACCTCAAGGGTCACGAAAAATTGGATCTCTTCCGTGTTTTCTATGTTCAATGTTGTGAAAGGCACGGCCAGTTCGACGACCTGTCCCACGGCAAAATTCGGCAGTTCACTGATAAGTTCAAAATCCATGTCAGTCTGGCGTCCCAGCAATGCCACGGGCTTTTCTGAGTCGGGCTGCGCGGTGTTGTGGCGGCCTTGCAGCGCCATGATGATCGTCCATGATTCGCGGGCGATGAGCGACAGATTCAGCGTCACCCTGTCGCGCGGCACGGTCTTGATAATCTTGTGGTTGCAGTCGATGCGGAAATATAGATTGTCTTGGTCGAAGCCGTAGCACAGCCTGCGGATCAGATACTGTGCCTGGTGCATGGCGCCGCCGCCCATCGAGGGGTCATACTGGCCGGCCGCGAACCATTCGAAATAACTGGTATTGCGCCCGTCGATGACCGGTTTGATGAAGGCGCGCGGGTCGCGGGCGCAGCCGGTCAACCCCTGTGTCTTGATCGGTATGAAAAGGAACGACGGGGGCGGAATGCCGAGGATGTCGCACGCCGACCTGAGATGGGCGCGGTACAACTGGTCAAATTCATCGTCGATGCCGCTTGAGTGGTCGTCGCCATACCACCAGTTCCAGTCGCTGCCCTCGGCGATCATGAGCTCCTTGCGAGCCGCCTCGACCTGGGCTGTGGTCAGCGTTGCGTGATATTTGCCGATGTGGCTCTCGACCATGTCGCGCACTTCATGGAGATAATCCCACGACTGGTTGTCCTCGCGGTGGCCGATCCAGATGCTGAAATCGCCGTTGATCCAGCTTCCGCTGAAGATCTGCGGCAGGATTTGCGCGGGCGGATAATGGTCGAGGTAGTCGCAAATGCGGATTGTCACGATGCGGCTCGATTCCGAGATCATCTGGTAAAACTTGCGCAGGAAGGGGAGTCCGTCATCGCGATAGTGTTCCCAGCAGTTTTCGCCGTCGAGGATGAGGGTGACGAGCGCGGGGCGATTCAACTCCCGTGTGTTGTCCGCGATTTTTTCAAGCCTCGCCAAAATGTCGGCTGCCGCTTCATCGGCGGGCAGCGACGGATACTGGAAACCGACAAGATCGCTGATGAACTGGTCGCGGAATATGACAGCCACCCGCGCGCCGTCGTGTTCAGCCATATAGGGCTGGTAAAGCATGCCGCTGTTGAGCACCGTGCCATCGGCTCCGCGCCGCACCGGCTGGCCGAGTGAACGCGCCAGGATGGTTTCATCGGTGGCGATCCACTGGATGTTCTCGGAGGCGAACAGGGGGATGGTGGCGGGCGAGACGGCCCCCTCGGCAGGCCACATGCCGCGCGGACGCTGTCCGAACATTTGCTCATGGAATTGTGCGGCCCGGCGCACGTGGTCTCGGGCGTCGTCGGGGTGTGAGAAGCGCTTGCGCGGCAGCGTGATGTCGGGCCGCGCCACGAGCGCGCTGTCAGTGTCGATGATCAGTGGGAGGATTGGATGGTAGAAGGGCGTCGTTGAGATTTCGATCTGGCCGCGTTCCGCGCATTCCCTCCAGACGGGCACGATGCGCGCCATCATCTGGCGCTGCTTGAGGATGATCGTCTGTTTGTCGTGTTCGGTGAAGTCGCGCCCCTTGCGTATCAGCGCCGCGAGCGCCTCATCGCGTTCGCGCTCAAGCGGATCGATCCATGCCAGGTTGTGCCATGCCTGCAGGTCACGGAAATCGTCATCGGTGAAATACTGCGCGACGCGCATCAGTTCGGCATCGCTTTTCGCCCAGCCGCGCTTTTCGTACAGTTCACGGTAGCGGGTGTAGGGCTTGATCATGTTGTCATAGTGTGCGAAGAAAAATTTCTCGAGGATGAAGAGTTTCTCGCTCGCGTTGAGGAGCTCCGCCGGACGCAATGTCAGGTCGAGGAAGAGGTCCGTGGCTTCACGCTCCACATAATCGGAAATTTGTTCGAGCAGCGACGGCGCCATGTTGAAATTGATCCGGATGCGCGGGAATTCGCTGAGGAGTTCGACCATGTCGAGGTAATCTTTCGTGCCATGCAACCGCACCCACGGCATGATGTACTTGCCGCTGTTGATGTCCTTGTAATAAGGCTGATGCATGTGCCACAAAATGGCAAGATAGAGCGGATGGCTGTCGGTCATTCTGGTTTGCCCGGCATAGGCATATGTGTCATTTGGTATGAATGAAGACCATTCTAATTGTTCAATTTCGGCGTTTTGCGCAACGCTCAACCAATTTGATGACAGCAGTTTGTGGCATTGAGCGGGAATTGTAAAGCCGATTGTGGATAGGAATCATGTTGTATGGCGTGCAAAGGTGAGGTGCGAAGCCTTAGTTGTTTGTGGTGATTTGGAACACGCGGGCTTCGTTGAAACCATATCGCTCCATGAGTGTAACGCTTTCAGATGACTCAGCAGCCAAACGGCTCAAGCGCTTCTGCTGGTCACGGTATTCAAATATCCAGGATTGTGTTTTCCCGGTCGCGCGCTCTCTGATCATGCGCAGCACGTCATCGTTGCTCGCTTTATAGGGGATCAGGCATATGTCGACCTGCGCCGCCCCATAATAATTGAGTATGAGCGGGAAGATTGTTGAATGCCGCATAAACACAGGATCACCAGGCGCGGCTTGCTCGCGCAGAAAGATTGCCGCTTCGCGCGCGCCCGATCCGCGATGATACCATTGGTTTCCCAGTCCTGTTGCCACAATCACCGCGATCAGGAACGCCATCATATGACTGGTTCTGACAGGATATTGCGCAACTCCCCACAGGGCAAGAATCCACAAAGGCGCGCTTGCGGGCAGGAGATAGCGCCCGGGACCGATGATGTGCAGCGTGAAAATTCCAAAAACACACATGAGGCACAGTGGCACAATGCTGGCATAAAAACAGAACTTGAGGAAAACATACGGTCCAATTTGCCCGTCAATATCCGCTTGGGAGCGGCGTAATTTTCTCCACCCGATGATGCCGCCAATCGCACATACAAGCAGCATGATTTCGTCAACGCCGCGCATCCAGAAAGCATCAGGCGAACTCCCAAAAACCACAAGAGACGCCCGTCCCCACAGTATGGCTATCCGGGGAAGATGAAATCCGTCGAATTGCATTTCGCGATTAATCGACACATAAACCGCGCCGCCAATAGCTCCCATTGTCAGGGCAACAGCCGCGCCCGCGAGAGCGGCGCGGCGATGACGCGGAAAGGCGCGGCCGGCAAACATGGCAAATGCCGCATGGCCCGCATAGAACGCCACCATGGCCGGTTGCAGTGACACGGCGATCAATAGCCAGAAGTAGTATGCCGTCCATGTCCGCCATCCGCCGCGCTCCATCGTGCGCAAATAAAAATAGTGTGACAGGGTTGCGGCCACGGTCAACATCGAGTACATCCGGGCTTCCTGTGAAGACCATACGGCCATCCCGTTGAATGCGGCCATGGACATGAGCGCCAGCAGCAGACCGTTTGACACACTTTTGCGCGCGAAAAGCCACACGGCCGGAACCAGCATCGCGCCGGCGACCGCCGAGGGGAAGCGCAAAGCCCACTCTGATGTTCCCGCGACAAGTGTCCACAGTTTCAGCAGGATGAAATAAGTGGGCAGATGACCCGCGTGCAGCCGGTCCATGATAAGGTCCGGCAACGGGCGCAGAATGGCATCAAGCGTGTGGAATTCGTCGGTCCAGAAGCCACGGTAATCCAGATGGAACAGCCGCGCCGCGAGCGCTGCGGCTGTCAGTCCCAGCATCGGCCAAAGCCCGGCGCGGCATGCCTGCTGTCGGGTATCCATCATTGGCGGCCCCGCTCCGGACTTTTGTCCGCGATAGTGCCCGGCAGATGGGGATTGTTGCCCCAGGACGGGCCATGAACAGCAAGGTTGCTGATTTTCACATCCGAGCACATGTTTGAGGTGAAATCGAAGCGGATAAAGCGGGTCAACGCGGGCACATGGATGATGCGCCACGCCGTGCCGCCACGCTCCTGGAAGCTGTTCAGAGCGGCCTGGGCGGGCACAACAGTGTCGATTGTCGCGGGCATGGTGACCGTCGCGCTCGTTTCGTCGTCGTAGTTGATGGTGAAGTTGATTGTCATCCAGCGTTCGGCGGGTTCGAGCATTTTGATCGAATAGTCGAAAGACACAAGCAAATCGCTTACCCGGGCGGGATTGACGGCGATGATTCCCACCGGTTCAGAAACCATATTGTCACGCGAAATGCCGGTAAAATGGCCCGTGTAGACGCCCCTGATCATTTGCTGGGCGGCTTCCCCGCGCCGCAACAGCGACTTTGTTTTCAGCAGGTTGGCGCCGCTGAATCTTGCCCATTGCAGCGTCATTCCCGCCAGCGCCCACCAGAATATTCCAAGCACGAGCAGGCGCGTGATCCGGCGGAATTGCGCGCGCGGAACGAGTCTGACAAACACCGCCGATGCCATGATGATCAGGAGAGGATCGGAAGGGCTGCGGTATCGCACGTTGGGCACAAGCACAATGAAAGGAAGCACGGAACATATCCAGATGAGCGGTATGAAATGCGGCAGATGCCTGCCTCGATAAAACAATCCCGCCACGCCGAGTACGAGAACAGGGATGAAAGGCAGGAGCGGGAAATAAAAACGCGGGCCGAATGGATTCGTGGCGAAATGTCCCTTGGGTTGTCTGTCCTCCCATGGCCAGAAAACTTGGTTTTCAACAAATAGAAGCCTCAGTTTCGCGGGTATCAGGTAAAACAACTCTTGGGCGGGGTTGCTGGTCATGAATTGCAGCGCGTGTTGCTTCATGGCTTCATGCCATTGGGGCGCCGGCAGGTTATTCATTTTGCCGTACAGTCTTTCTGGCAGCCATTCGGGCGGCGTCCACCGTCCATCCGCCACCTCGTTGTTGCCCTGGATAAGGTTGTGCCCAAGATTGTCGCCCACGAAACACGGGCGTCCGATGAGCAGCGAGTTGCGCAAGGACCACGGGGCCATCAGGCCAAACGCCGTCACGGCGATGAGCGCCGGAAGAGCAATTCTTCGCAAAAGACCGCCGTCTCGCCGCGCCGCGCCTGGGCGGACGCGGTTCATATCGTATAATAAACAAATGGGCAGTAGCAGCGTAAGCAAACGCGCTGACCACAGCAACGCTGACCCCGTAAAAATAGCGCGCGACGCCCGCCAGCGCCAGAAGGCCACCCGCGCTCGCGAACACCTGAATATAGAGCGCCGGCTTGATGGTTTCTGCAATGGGGAATAGGAATGACACCAAGTGCAGATAAAACGGGTAGCCCGGGGGAAAAAGAATGGTGGAAAATGGATTGGCGTTTCCGTCATGAAACAGGGCATACCAATAATTCAAATAGGTTGCCATGTCCGCCATCGGCGAATAATGCAGGGCATGAACATGGACCAATCTCAGGATCGACGCCAGCACACTGCACCCGGCCAGTTGCACATGGTATCGCCGGATCAGCGAACCATGGATAAGTCTGGCACTGGATTGACTCATTGAATTCGATAATCCGGTTGTGTTCCTTCTTGCATGATCTGCTACCAAGACGCGGCGCGGGACGCAACCATGATCGGCGCTGTCTCAGTGTTTCGCATTGTCGAAAGGCGAAAAACCGCGTTTGAGCGCTGGAGCCCAAACGACGGCCATTGTGCGGGTGTCGGCGCTGTCGGCGGGCAGGAATTCGTGTTGTCCGCCGCGCAGAAAGAGCGCACCGTGGCAGGCCTTGCCATCGAGTGTGCCTGAAACAGGGCCGTCTTCACAAGCGATCTCATATTGCCCAGGAATTACAATGTCGAATCGAATTGGTTTGCCCGCAAGTTCCGGTTTGGGCGGTTGAAGAATACACCCCGCGACGCTGAACCGTCCAACGCTGATGTAAGTGTTCTTGATGAAATTCCTTGTCGCGGGTGGGAACCGTTCAAACCGGTTCGCCACAACATATGTCCTTGTGGCGATGCAGTGTTCAGCGACGTGGTTGTTGATCAAGTCGCGCGCGAACCGGTCGATGGTGAATGTTTCAAACACGTGATAGATCGGCCGCGGACGGAATATGGTTTCGCCTTTTGGATCGAGCAGATAGTCGCCCTTGCATGTCAATTTGAGTGCGGCGGCAAGAAATTTTGTCGAGTGGTATGTGCCATCGCGCCAGATTCGGGAGTAGGTGACAAGCCATGCCGTCTCCGCCGCGACGATCAGCAACGGGATGATCATGAGGGCGCGGCTGTTTGGAGCGCCGGTGCGAGGGGCGGTTTGCGGGCAGGGCTGGCATAACGCCAAGGGCAGGAGCGCCATGGACATGACAAACATGGGGTAGTATGGGATCATCGTCTGAATTTCGCGCACGGGCCACAACGTGCGCGTGGCCGTGTAATAAAATCCTGTTACGAGCAGCAAAAATGCGATGCGCATGCAGCGGCTGTGACCGGCAAAGTTGGCGGCGAGTCTGCGCACGCCCAGCCCGATCAGCAACAGGAACAATGCCAGCACAACATGGTTGGCGCAGAAGTGAAGGCGCCAGCTTCTGCCCGGCACGATATTGTGTTTGGCGACACAGTACACGAACGAGTCCCACACGTCCAGCTTGACGATCATCCATGATATCAGCAGGGGCAGGATGCAAAAGCCGAGTAGCATGGCGCACAGGCGCGGCAGAGCTGTGTTCCAACGGAGCGCGGTCTTGCGGAAATCGCGCGAACAGGCGCACAGAACCAGAAATGCCGTCGCAAGGGAAAGCGCCATGATGATCGTTTTCAAAGAAACGGTGAATGCCGCGCCGAGAAAGAAACCCGCCGCGAAGAAGGCGCCCGCGCCGATATGTCCGCCCACCAGCGCGGCGAGTGCGATCATCCAGAACGCGCCCCACAAGTCATCGGTTCGGAACTCGACGGTTGCCAGGAAATACGGGAAGAATCCGAGCATGACGGCGGTCCACAGTCCGAATCGTCTCCCTGCCAGTTCACGGATGATGTCATATGCCGCCCACAACATGACGATGAACAACGGCAGCATGGCGAAACGCATCAGGATGATGATATCGGATCGTTCGCCCAGCGCGGCCAGGATCGGAGCGTTGAGCATGTGGAAGAGCGGAGCGTGATTGTCGAAGATGTCGCGGTATTGCGCCAGTCCCTGTGTCCAACCCCACACCACATGGAGGTGTTGCGGTTCGTCGCTGTCGATCTGATACCGGAAAACAAGCACGATGCGCAGGACGGCCATGGCCGCGAACAATGCCGCGAAGACAAGACGTTCGGAGCGGCTCAACGGCTCATTTTGGGCGTTGCATATCGCTGCTTTCAGTTGGAGCCGGAGACCGGATATTCCATCCGCTGCATTCATGGAATCCCCCATGGATGGGGTGTTGTTCTCATGCGAAAACGCGGTTGTGCATGACCACTTTGCCACCGACGATAGTGGTTTCTATTCTGCCGCACAGTTTTTCCCCGATGAGCGGTGAATTCGCGCTTTTTGAGAAGAAGGGTTCGGCTCCCACGGTGAATTCCTTGTCGAGGTTGATGAGCACGATGTCGGCGGGGGCGCCCTCGGTGAGTGTTCCGCGCGGTTCGAGATGGATGACTCCTGCCGGGCCGCGCGTCAGTTTATCCACGAGGGATTGAAGGCTGATATGTCCCGTGAGCACAAGCCTGGTGTAGAGCAGCGGAAAAGCTGTTTCGAGACCGATCATTCCGAAGGGCGCGTCGCAGATAGGCTGGTCCTTTTCAATGTCGGTATGGGGGGCGTGATCCGTGGCGATGCAGTTGATCGTGCCGTCGGCCAGCGCCGACACGAGCGCGTCGCGGTCATTGGCGGTTCCCAGCGGGGGGTTGACCTTTGCGGCTGTGCTGAAATTGTATAATGCCTCATCGGTGAGCGTCAGGTGGTGCGGCGTTGCCTCGCATGTGATGCGCACGCCGCGCGCTTTGGCGCGGCGGATATGCTCAATCGATTGCGCGGTGGAGATATGCATGATATGGACGTGTCCGCCGGTGTATTCCGCGAGATCAGCGTCGCGCGCCACCTGCATGCTCTCGGCCAGGGGCGGGATGCCCTTGAGCCCGAGCTTCGTTGACACGAATCCCTCGCGCATGATTCCGCCGTCGCTCAGCAGGAGGTCCTCGCAATGGTCAAGGATGGGCACATCGAACATGGCGGAATACTCGAGGGCGCGGCGCATGATTTCGGTGTTCATGACGGGGTGGCCGTCATCGGTGAATCCTTTTGCGCCGTAGTACACAAGATCGCCAAACTCGACGATTTCTTCGCCGCACTGGCCGCGCGTCACGGACGCCAACGGCACCACGTTTACGCACGCATCCGTCTCGGCGCGCGAGATGATGAACCGCAGTCCTGTCTGCGAGTCGATGACGGGATTCGTGTTTGGAATGGCGCAGACCGAAGTGAAGCCGCCGGCGGCGGCGGCGCGCGTGCCGGTCGCGATGGTTTCCTTGTCCTCGCGGCCGGGTTCGCGCAGGTGGGTGTGAAGGTCGATGAAGCCTGGGCAGACAAGCAACCCCGTGGCGTCGATGATCTGCTCGCGCAGACTCTCGCGGCTTCCTGAAATGCGTTTGATGACGCCGTCCCCGATGAGGATCGTTGCCACCTCATCGAGCCCTGACGCTGGATCCAGGACGCGCCCGTTTTTAACGATAAGCGAAGTCATGACGGGTCACGAATGCAGAAAACGCGCATGTTTGCGCAACTAAAAAACGAAAGATATCGCGGCGCCTTTGATCCGCGGGGTTCGGCAATGTTACGAGGGACGATGCGATGTTGTCGTGGCACGCGGGCGGATGGTTTGGGGGTGTTTCAGGCGTTGGCGGCCTTGAGTTCGTCGAGCACCTCGTCGGCATGGCACTCCACTTTGGCCCTGCGCCATATTTTACGGACAATTCCTTTGGGATCGATGAGGAAGGTTGATCGCTCGATGCCCATGACGATTTTGCCGTACATGTTCTTTGCCTTCCAGACGCCGTACTTCATGGCGGCGGTGTGCTCCTCGTCGGCCAGCAGAATGAAGCGCAGGTCATATTTTGATATGAACTTGTCGTGCACTTTCAGCCCGTCAGGACTGACGCCGACCACGATCGCGTTCTGAGATTCGATGCGTTTGATGTTGTCGCGGAATCCGCAGGCCTCGCGCGTGCATCCGGGCGTGTCGTCCTTGGGGTAAAAATACAGGACGACCCACTTGCCGCGCAAATCGCTCAGCTTGAGGGGCTTGCCCGTTGAGGCAGGCAGGTGTATTTCAAAAGCGGCTTTGCCTTCTTCGACCATGATGGTCATCTCTCCATAAGGATTGAGCAGGAAAACATCATGGGCGTCATTTTGTCGATTTGTCAACAACCGGAATGATGCAGTGTTCCATGGTTCCATCGTTGCTGGTTGCGCGCACATCAAGCACCTGCTGGCCATCGGGCAGGGCGAAGCGCAGGCTGAAGCTGCCGTCCGGGTGGAGTTTCACGGGGCGGCCCTGAACGGTCACCGTGGCGTCGGGTTCGGTGGCGCCGTACAGGATCAATTCCGTGTGCACTTGGAGCCAGAAATCATTTGCGGCGGCCGCCCGCGACGGCGCGTCGGCCCAGCTTCCGCTGAAGATGCCGCCGCTGGTTGGCGACTCGCCGCTTAATATGGGATGAATTTGTTTTTGCAGATGGCGCAGCAACTCCTCACTGCCGCGCAATTCCTTGAGCGTGAATCCGCCGCTCAGACCGTAGAGTTTCTGGTAAGTCTGCTCGATCTCCATCCAGTCGGTGTCGGTTTCGGTGCTCATGCTGTCGCGCGGGGTGTGGACGATGTTCGAGCGGACGATGCAGACGTAATTGCCGTCTTTGTCGTACATGCCCAATTCGGCGCACCATTGGCTGTCGGGTTCCGGAACCCGGATGTACCAGTTGTTGGTGTGGGAGCCGACCTCGATGTCGTAAAAGTAATGTGCCGCCTCCTCGGGCCAGTTGCGGCCGTCGATCTTATACATTCTCACGATGATGCGCTTGTCGTGGCCGGAGCGCGGAATGCCGTGTTCATTCCGGATCGTGTCGGCGATTTCCCAATACGCGAAAACCCACTCGGTGTCGCGCACGAGCAAAACAATGCGCGTGTCGCCATATTCATGCGGGATGTCAACCTCCCCGGGGGCGGGAGCGGCGGCGCGGTGCTCATGGAAAAAATGTTCGCGGACATCCGTGGGCGCCTTGGCGGCGATATCGTCTTCGGATTTGATGAGGCGCTCTTCAGCGGGCGGGACGGCGGTTTTTTTAGCCGTGGTTTTCGCCTGCGGCTTTGCCGCCGCTTTCACAGTTTTTGCGGATTTTGTCGTTGCGGAGGCTGTTTTGCTTTTCTTGGGCGCCACGCCTTTTGCAACCGGTTTCGTCTTTTTCCCCCCGGTGACAGATGATTTTTTCGTTGGCATTATTGACTCCTTCGTTCTTTTGGGGTCGTCAGGCACGCAGACCTTGGATCGACTCATTATTCCATAATGAATCTGAATCTTTTTACCTGTGGCGGCAATTATTCTTTTAAATTACACAAATTCGTCACGAACGGGAGTTTCAATCACTTGATTACGCAGCGATTTGAGAGCGGCCTCACAGTCATTGCCCGTCATGTTCCCAACAGGGTGGTGACCTTGGACGCCTGGGTGAATGCCGGTTCCGCGAACGAAGACGATGAGCTCAACGGAGTGTCGCACTTTCTTGAACACATGCTCTTCAAAGGCACCGCGAAGTATGGCGTTGGCGAGTTGGACAAGGCGGTGACGGGCGTGGGCGGTGTCTGGAACGCGGGGACATCCAAAGATTACACGCATTATTATGTCACTGTGGCGGCGCCTTTTGTGGATACGGCTCTCGATGCGATCAGCGACATGCTGCAGAATCCGCTCATTGATTCTGGCGAGTTCGATTCGGAAAAGCGGGTCATTCTGGAGGAATACCGGCTCAAGCAGGATAATCCCTGGGGCGCGCTTTTTGATGAGCTTTATGAGGCCAGCTTCGTCCGCGGCCCTTACCGCCGGAGCGTGATCGGCACGTTCGAATCGGTGTCCGGCCTTACCCGCGGCGCCATGGTTGACTATTTCGAGCGCTACTATGCCCCGGCAAACATGACATTTATTGTTGTCGGCGACATCGAACCGGAGCTGGCTGTCGCCAAAACGCGCGCCGCGTTTCAAGGTTTCAACCGTCCCCATCGCCCTCTGGCGGCGCGTAATGATACGGCTGAATATGCCAGCGGTGTCGCGCGCGTCATTCCAAGGGATGTTCAGGAAACTTATGCCGCGATTGCGTTTCCAGCGCCGGCCATCAGGGAATTTGACGACATGCTGGCGCTCGATGTGGCCGCCACGATTCTTGGCGAGGGCCGCAGTTCGCGCCTGTACCGCGCGCTCAAGGAGGATATGCGGCTTGTGAACTTGGTTGCGGCTGGTTTTCCCACCCACAGGCAAGAAAGCATTTTTTATGTCGGCATGACCCTCGAGCGCGGCAAGCTTGACGCCGCGCGAACGGAGACCCTGCGCCTTGTCAGGAACATGGCGGGCAACGCGCCGCCCACTGAGGCTGAGCTGGCAAAAGCCAAGCGCATCATCCGAAACAGCTACTGTTTCGCCACCGAAACCAACACGGGACAGTCGGGCGTGCTGGGATACTACCAGACGCTCATGGGTTCCGCGGATTTTGTGGACAAATACCTGCAAAGCCTCGATGCGGTGACGCGCGACAACACAATGGCGGTTGTGCGCCGTTATCTGAGCCGCGAGCCCAACATGGTTGTGGTGGAACCCAAGTGAAACGGGGAAAGCTTTGCAAACGATGATTAATCGAGAGGATGATAATGCCTGATAATGCGTTCGCAGCGGATGCCGCGATGAAGATTGAAACACTTGCGGGGGGCATGCGGGCGCTTATGGCGCCCTCTGACATGAACAACATCGTGGCGCTGTCGTGTTACATTCCCCTGCCCGGCGCCATTGAGCGCCCCGGCGAGGCAGGGCTTGTCAGCTTTACCCACCGGATGCTCATGCGCGGGACTTCCTCGCTGGGCCCGGCGGAACTGGCCACAGCCATCGCCAGCCTGGGAGCGTCGGTGGGATGCGATGCCGAACAGGATTTTTCGTGCGCCCACATGGTTTGCACCAGTGACACATTCGCCGAGACTCTGCGCCTGCTGGCGGATATTTTGCAGAATCCCTCGTTTGAACCCGAGGAAATTGAGAAGGAGCGTCAGAGCACCATCGCCGCCATCCGCCGATGCGATGACGACAAACCGGCATTTGCCATAAAGCGGTTCATGCGGGAGCTTTACGGCGGCCATTCATATGGTCTGCCGCGCATGGGGGTGAAGGAAACCGTGAGCGAGTTTCGTCGTGACCAGGCCGCGGGCATCCATGAGGAGTTTTTTGATCCGGCGCGTTTCCTTGTCGTGTGCGCGGGCAATTTTCATCCGGGTGAAGCGCGCGCGATGCTCGAAAGCCTTTTCCTGCCGCGTCAGACGCGGTATGAGCCGGTTGAGATCCCCGCCCCAGCGTATGCTCAGCCCTATGCGGTGCAACTGCGGCGCGAGTGCGAACAGGCTTTCCTTGTCGCGGGATACCCCGCCTGTTCCATCCAATCTTTCGATTATCCGGCTGTGCGGGTTTTGCGGGGCGTACTCGGCGAGAGCATGAGTTCGCGCTTTTTTGTCGAGTTGCGGGACAAGCGCGGGCTTGCCTATGCGACTGGATGCTCAGGGGGCGCTTATCTGCACGGCGGGCATCTGGCCGGTTATATTGGCACCAAGCCGGAGTCGCTGGCGGAAGCGCGCGAGGGAATGATGGCCGAGTTCGACCGCATCAGGCGGGAACCTCCCGCCGCTGACGAGCTCGATCGCGCGAGAAACCACATCATCGGCAAATTTCTTATCGATCACCAGACAAACGCCCAGCGGACGGGCTACCTTGGCGATTATGAGATGCTGGGACTGGGTTTTGCCTACGATGAAAAATATCCCGCTTTGATTGGCGGCGTCAGCGCGGGGGATGTTCTTGACGCGGCACGGAAATATATCACCGAACCGGTGATGGTGGAGCTTGTTCCTGGGAAGGAAGCTTCAGACGACGCGATGATGGAGTGACTGGACAAACTGGACGATGTGGGCGGGATGGCCCACCACCTATTAAACGCAAACACCGCTGAAAGGCGGTGGTAAGCCGAATTCTGTTCCGCGAAGCCCTTTAGGGACTCTGCGGTGTGGCCATTCTTCTGGGTCCCGGCTCACGCCGGGACTCAAGCGGCCTACCCGGTCCTGTGCGCCCGCAGAAGCGGGCACGGGAAGCGGGCCGCTTCCCCGCGGATTGTCTCCGCATCGGACCCTATTTGGCCTTGCACCGGATGGGGTTTGCCGAGCCGACCGGTTGCCCGGCCGCTGGTGCGCTCTTGCCGCACCTTTTCACCCTTGCCTTGCTCGCGGGCTTGCGCCACGCGCACGGAAGGCGGTATTCTTTCTGTTGCACTTTCCGTCCCTTGCGGGCCCTGGCGTTACCAGGCATCCTGCCCTGCGGTGTTCGGACTTTCCTCCGCGCAACGAGCGCCTTTCAGACGCCACTCGCGCGGCGGCCACATCACCATCCTTTCAGCGGTCTGTATTCATCTACACACCGTCGCGGGCTTTGTTGGCGCAAAATCGTGAAAGGAGCCTTGAAATGTGATTTCTCCGGCATGTAGATGAATTGGTGATGCAGGATTTTCCCTCTGAAGCCTGGCGCGGCAATCTTGGCGGTTGCTTCTGTACGGATGCGACCATGCCATCTATCATGGAGCGCATCATGACGACGGCGGCGCGGCGCGGCGTGCCGGCCGAGCTTGTGGCGGCGGGTGAATCAAGGCAGGGCCGGCGATTGCATGGGTTGCGTGTCGGGTGCGGCCCGCGCAATGTGAGTCTGACAGCGGGGGCGCACTCGGACGAGCCTGCCGGCCCGATGGCGGCGCTGGCGCTGGCCGAATGGCTTGCGGATTCGCCCGCGGCGCGCCACTTGATTGAACGGTTTCGTTTTCATATCTGCCCGAATGTGAATCCCGACGGCGCGGAGGCGAACCGCGCATGGTTTGCCGATCCTCAAGACCCGCTTGAATATCTTCGCCTGGCGGTGCGCGAACTGCCCGGTGATGACGTTGAGTTTGGTTATCCTGATCCCCGCGATGGTATTTCGGCGGACGGCATACGCCCGGAAAATCGCGCCATTGCCGATTTTCTGAGCGGCGGCGCGCCGTATGTTTTTCATGCGTCGCTCCACAGCATGGCCTTTGCCGAGGGGGCCTGGTTTCTGATTGGCAGGGAATGGGTGGCGCGCACGAAGAATCTGCGCCGCAGGCTTGCGGAGGCCGCGACCGCGGCAGGTTTGCCGCTTCATGATGTTGACCGGCATGGTGAAAAGGGTTTCACCCGCATCGAAAAGGGATTCTGCACCACGCCAACTTCAGCGGGCATGAAGGCTTTTTTCCTGATCAAAGGGGATGAATCCATGGCCGCCAGATTCAACTTGAGTTCCATGGAATTGGCGCAAGCCCTGGGAGGCGACCCGCTTGTCATGGTCAGCGAAATCCCCCTCTTCGTAATTGGGAATGAGGAAACGCTTCGCGCACGCGGCGATCCGCCGCGTGAAGACACACTGTTCCGGCGGTTTCAGCCGCGTCTGCCCCGGTTGCGGGCGTTGGCGTGCGGGGGCGGGGAGAACGAGGCGCGTGCCATGCTGCGTCAGTTCTCATGCTGGTCCGTGCCGTTTGCCGTCCAGTTGCGCCTGATTGCGAACATGGTGATTATGGGGATTGACGCCTGTGGCTGACAAGTGTTCCCGCCGCCGTTTCTGGCTGTCATTCAGCCTGATCCTTGCGGGGGCGGCGGCGCTGCGTTTTATCCAGATCGGGCGTCTGGAAATGTGGCTCGACGAATGCTGCTCGGTCCTCACGGCCTTTTCGCCCGAAGGCATCATCAAGGCGCTGCGTTATGATAACAGCCCTCCATTATACTTTTTCATGCTGAAAACATGGATGGCCGCATTCGGGGCGGGGGCGGTGGGCGTTCGCGCCCTGTCGGCTGTGGCTGGAGTTCTGACAGTGGCGGTGTTGGGGCTGTGGCTGCGCGATTTTGGCATGCCCCGGCGCGTGTGCCTGTGGGCAATGCTCCTGATGACGCTGGCTCCGCTGCAAATTCATTATTCGCAGGAAACGCGCATGTATGCGCCCGCCACCCTTTTTGTGGTGTGCGCTTGCTGGGGGCTGACGCGCGCGCTGCGCGTTGCGAGATCGGGCGGTGTGTCTGTTTCGTCGATGATGACGCCATGGTGCGCGCATGGAGCATTCGTGCTGGCGTCGCTGCTGACCCATGATCTTGGGCTGGTGTTCATCCCGGCATACTGGCTTGCGGCGCGGATCATGCGCCCGCCGCGCGGGGCGTTTGGCGCGCTTTTGGCGGCACATGCCGTTGCGGCGGCGCTTTACCTGCCGTGGCTTGCTCATGTCATTCAACAGCCCAAAACCGACGCGCTGGCGTGGGCGGCGCCGGCGTGGCGCGCCACTTCTTCCTGGCTGTTCATTCCGCTGTCGCTGGAGGCGCTTGGCGTCGGCGGATGGCTGCCCCCGTATATCAGAATTCCGTCGCCTGCGCCGGCTGTCTGTGCGGCATCGTCGGCGTGGTTCATCCTGCTTGGCGTGTGCGCGGCGGCGCAATGGTGGAGGAAGCGCGGATACTCGCGCCAGATTGCCGTGTTTGGCATTCTTGGCGCGGCGCCGCTTGTTTTTCTTTTCGTTTACTCGGTTTTATGGAAGCCTGTGTATGTTGTGGGGCGTTATGATGTTCTGTCGCAGCCATTCTATTTATCAATCATGGCTGTTGGAGCGCATGTGCTCCAGTTGCGGCTTGCGCTGCGTAGCAGGTTGCTGGCGGTCGCGGCGCTTTGGGGTGTGACGGCAGCGCTGGCTCTTGCGGCGCTGGCTCCGCGTTACGCGGCTGCGCCGCCGGGACTGGCGACGCATCCCCAAGGCGCCCGCGGAGAATATCTTGCCCGTCATGCGGAGCCGGATGATCTGGTGGTCTGCCTTGATCTTGAGGGCGCAAAAATCGCTTATCAAATGCTGTTGCGCGGCATCCGCGCCGGCTTGGTGACGTTCCCTTTTGAAACAAGACGTCACTTCGGCTGGGCAGACGCGGAAGGCAGTCTTAAGGGCGACGGACCGGATAAACTGCGTGCCGAGGCGCAGTCCCTTATGAACTTGTTCAAACCGCCCGCGGCACGCCACAAGCGCCTGTGGATTTTCCAACCGCCCGCGTCGCGGCTTGCCGATGACGCGGGACCAGGCGGGATCCGCCGCGGCGGACGGGCGCGCATTGCGGATATCCTGTTGTCCACAGCCAAGGACAATGGAATGATACCCGCGAAATTGTCTCCTGATAATCTCGGCATCCTTGTGATGATTCCCGGTGAAATCCAGCGTTGATACAAACTTTTTGGTGAAAGATATTATTGTCGATGGAGGCGCATGATGCTCATTGCACAAGTTGAACATGAAAACGGTATACCATTGATCAGGCTTTCCGGCCGTTTTGACGGGCTTGGGGCCACGGTGTTCGAGAGTGAAACGGCGGCGCTGGCGGATGAAAGCGCGGTGTGCTGGGTGATCGATTGCGCAAATGTTGATTATCTGTCGAGTGCGGGGATCAGGGTGATTATTGCCGCGGAAAAACGGCTCCGGGCGCGAGGCGGAAAACTGATCATGTGCGGACTGGCGTCGGGCGTGGCGCTTGTTCTTGAAATGACGGGTTTGTTCAAACAATTCAACGTGGCGGACGGAGTTGCCAGCGCGCTCGCCAGCGCGCACGGCGGCCAGACATCGTCTTTGAACCGTGTTCACAAGATCATTGGCGGGGTGGACTATGATTTGTGCCGCCTTGCGTCCACGCAGCCCTGCGTCCTTGATTTGTGGGGATCGTTTCAACTGTCCGGGCGATTGCCGTTGCCCGATGATCTGATCCCGGCTCAGCTCGGCGATCTGGGAATAGCCGTGGGGTGGGGGGGAATGGGGGCTGACAGGGTGCAAGCCGCCGAGGCCGCGGGCGATCTTTTCACTGGCGTGAACTTTGCCGCCGTGCGGCCGGCGGATGGCTATTGCCAGCCTGATTACATCGTGACGTCGCATCCGCAGGAACAGACTGTCCATGTCCTGTCCGCAGTGGGATTGTCCGGATCGCCGTCCTTTCGGCTCGAGGCTCATTCCTCCCCGCCGTTCACGCTTCGCACACTGGCCGGGGACATCTGCGCGATGTGCGCCGATAAGGCGGGCAACGGGCCGGTTATTGCGGGGATTGTGCTTTCGGGACAAGCCTCGCTGATAAGCGGTTCATATTTTGCGGATGCCCAAAGCATGAGCCGCAATGTCCGGACGCGGGAGACGATCGCCGGGGGCGGCAACATTCTGCTGGCCGGCCTTGTGATTCGAAGCGACAATCCCGATGAGCTGGCTGACGCCCGGATTGCCGCTGTGCGCGCCGCGATGGGACAGGCGGACGCGCCGCCGGAGCAGTTGATCATCAATGCGCGCGGCCTGACACTCAAGGAATCGAATGATTCCGCGGTGTCTGATGATCCGCGGGACATGATGCTGGAAATGGTCACCGCTGAGAATCTGCTGAATGTGATGTGTGTTGAGCCGGACACGGAATTGACAGGCGCGCGGGTGTGGATCTATCTCCCCGCTTCCACGCGTTCGGCTCAGGAAAAACTCCTGCAAATAGATGGACTGGACAAGGCCATGTTGCGCGAGGAGTGGGAAGTCATCATCCGCCGCGTTTACAGTGACGCGGGGCGCGTTTTGCTCACTCCGTTGCAGGGGGGGTTCAGCGCGTCAACCTTCCATGTGACGGGTTATGACCGTGACGGCAAGCGGCTCTTGCCCACCGTTCTGAAAATCAGCTCGCCGGAAAATATACGGCGCGAGGAGGAAGCGTGCCGGCATTATGTTCAGAAGTATATCCTGAATAACAGCGCGCAAATACTGGGGACGGCGCGGCAGGGGAGCTGGGCGGGGCTGTGTTACAATTTCGTGGGCATCTCGGGGCCGGAATGCCGCCTGAACTGGCTGCGCGACCATTACATGCGCCGGCCTGTCAGCGAACTCCTTCCCCTCTTCGACCGGATTTTCACGGATATTCTCAAGCCGTGGTATGGCCAGCCGCGTTGGGAAATGCTGACGCCGTATGCTGATCACGTGCCCAGCCGCGTGTTTTTCCCGCGGCTTGTGGAGGACGCCGAGAAGGCGTTTGGCATTTCGGCAGATGAGCCGATGATCGGGTGCCCCGAACTGGGCTTGGAACTGCCAAATCCATATCATGGCCTTAAGCATGTTTATCCGGCGCGGCGCGAACGGGCCAGGATGTGGTACACGGCGGTCTGCCATGGCGATCTCAATATGCAGAATATTCTGCTCGACGAGCGCGAGAACATCTACGTCATTGATTTTTCTGAGACCAGGCCGCGCAACGTCGTTTCTGATTTCGCGCGGCTCGAACCGATCTTCATCCTGGAAACAGCGCGTGTCGACAACGGCGACGATGTCCGAAATCTGCTGGAGTTTGTTGAGGGATTGTCGCGGGCCGAATCGCTTGCCGCGCCCGCCCCTTTCACCTATAAGGGGAGTGATCCCATGGTCGGGAAGGCTTACCACATGATCTGCCGTCTGCGCAGATACGCGAAGACCGTCACGTTGTTCGAAACGAGCATGCTGCCCTATTGGCTGGCGGTGCTGGAGTGGACGCTTCCCGTGGTGTCATATATTAGCGTCAATACGGCGGTCAAACGTCTCGCGCTTTATGTTTCAGCAATCTTGTGGCGCAACGTTCTGGCGGAGGAGCCGGAGTGATGGCGCGAGATTGTTGGGAACGGGCATCAGGCGTCTGAATCGTTTTTCTTGCGCGCCTCATTGCGCAGCTTCTCCCACCATTGCATGCGCTTGATGATCTCGCGCTCGAAGCCTATGTTGGGCGGCTCATAGAACAGGCGCGTTTTCACCTGATCGGGCAGAAATGTCTGCGCGGAGAAACGCTTCTCCGCATCATGGTCATACTGATACCCCTTGCCGTAACCGGCTTCCTTCATGAGTTGTGTGGGGGCGTTGCGTATGTGCAGCGGAACGGGCAGCGCGCCGGTTTTTTCAATCTCGGCTTTGACGCGTAATTCGGCGGTATAGGCAGCGTTGCTTTTTGGGGCGGCGGCGAGGTAAATGGCGCACTGGATGAGCGCCAGTTCACCTTCAGGTGAACCGAGCGCGGCATAAGCCTCGCGCGCCGCGAGCGCGACAATGAGCGCCTGCGGATCGGCGTTGCCGACATCCTCGCTGGCGAAGCGCACCATTCGGCGCGCCAGGAACAGCGGGTCCTCGCCCGAGGCCAGCATTCGCCCGATCCAGTAGACGGCCGCCTGCGCGTCGCTGCCGCGCATGGCTTTGTGGAGCGCGCTGATCGTGTTGTAGTGCTCCTCGCCGGTCTTATCATAGATCAGGTGCTGCCGCTGCAGCGCCTGCTTGATGATTTCGCCATCGATGCGTTTGCCCGCCTCATCTGGTTGCGTGATTTCCGCCGCGAATTCGATCAGATTGAGCGCGCGCCGCGCGTCCCCGTCGCACACTGAGGCAATCTGTTCCAGCGCCCGCTCGGCAACTGTCAGTCCGGCCGCTCCCAGCCCGCGCGTCTTGTCGGCCAGCGCCGCGCGCAAGATCATCAGAAGGTTTTCCTCTGTGAGCGCTTTTAGGATGAAGACTTGGCATCGCGACAGAAGGGCCGAGATCACCGAGAATGAGGGGTTTTCTGTTGTCGCTCCGATAAGAATGATTGAGCCGTCCTCGACGAATGGCAGAAAGGCGTCCTGCTGCGCCTTGTTGAACCGGTGGATTTCGTCGATGAAAAGGATGGTGCGTTTGCCGCTGCGGCTGAGGGTGGAGCGCGCGTGTTCCATGACCGCCTTTGCGTCCTTGATGGACGCCGCGACCGCGCTCATCGACATGAAATCGGATTTCGTGTGTCGTGCGATGATGGCCGCAAGCGTGGTCTTGCCGCTTCCGGGCGGTCCCCAGAAGATCATGGAGCGCAATTTGTCGCCGCTGATGAGCGCGTGCAGGGGAGCTCCTTCGCCGACGACCTCGCTCTGCCCCACAAACTCGTCGAGCGTTCGCGGGCGCATGCGGTCGGCAAGCGGGGCGCTCTCTCTCGCGGCTTTCTGGCCGCGGGCCTCTATCGAGTCAAAAAATTCCATGGTCCGCCGCCACAGTCCGGCCGCCGCGGCGCTTATTCATCGATGGCGTATCTGCTGCTGCGGTTGGGCAGCAGGTCGTCGATGTCATAATTCACTCCATAGACCTGCTTGAGATTTAATATCCGCTGGCGGGTTTCGGGCGAGACGCGCCCATTCTTGTCGGCGAAATTGCTCTCTCCATCCATCGCCGACATCACAATCTCTTCGATGAACTGGCCCAGCGTGTAATCCTTCAGCTCCGCCAGCCCTTTCATCACCTTGACAAGGCGCAGCTCAATTCTAACCCCCACCAGTATGCGCTCGATACCCGGCGCGTTTCTCACGGTCTTACGCGAACGCCGGGGTTTCTTCCCCGAGACATCATGTGCTGGCGTGTTTTTCATTGGAGAAAAATTTCCTTTACGGCAAAATGATTTTCATAAAGTATTAATTTGATAGTGTGAAAGCCCGCCAGCAAGAGAAACATTGCCTTTCTTTCCTGATGGCGGAAGACAACAAACATTCAAATGGATCGGATTGTCTGATGTTTTTGGCAAAAGTTGTCGGGAAAGTGATCTCCACTGAAAAGTACGAGGTTTATGCAAGCAAAAAGCTTCTTGTTGTTCAAAAGCTCAGCCTGGACCGCAAGCCCTCGGGTCTGCCCACGATCGCGATCGATTATGTCGGCGCGGGCGAAGGAAATCTTGTGCTCGTGGGGGCGGCGCCCGGGCTGGCCTCGGTGGTTTTCAATTTCCCCAAAGCGCCGATACGCGAGCTGATCATGGGCATCGTCGACACCGTGGAGATCAGCCAGAAGAGCAATTCCTGAAGCGAGCCGGTTCAAGTCCGCTGTCCGATCATCTTTGGGGCAAGGGCACATTAGCAATGTCCGCCGATTCATCCCATGTTCTCCGCCGTCACGGATGTGCCCGCGCGCAGTTCCCCATGCGCATAAAATTCACGCCTGTCTGTTCTGGTTTTATTCAGAGCATTTCCGGATAACGGCGCGGATGCCGCATCGGCGCGCAACCGGTCGTGAACAAGTCGTGTCCACGGACAACAGACTTGGGGATGAGGCATATCATTATCCGGATGATTTAGAACCAAGGAGTTCACCCTTAATGGGCAAGGTTACCGGCTTCCTGGAAATCAGGCGTCAGATTGTGGAAGGCCGTCCGGCTGAAGAGCGCGTGCGCGATTACAAGCAGGTGTGCGCCGAAGCGCCGGTTGAACTCGTGCGCGAGCAGGGCGCTCGATGCATGGATTGCGGCATTCCTTTCTGCCATACCGGTTGCCCGCTGGGCAACATCATCCCCGATTGGAACGACTTTGCCTACCGCAACCTCTGGCACGAAGCCATCGACCGCCTGCATGCGACCAACAATTTCCCGGAATTTACAGGCTGGGTGTGCCCGGCTCCTTGCGAGTCGGCCTGCGTTCTGGGCATCAATGACGATCCCGTGACCATCAAGCAGATCGAACTGGCTATCATCGACCGCGCGTTCAAGGCTGGCTGGGTCAAGCCCATCATCCCAAAGGCGCGCACCGGTAAAAAAGTTGCCATTATCGGGTCCGGCCCGTCGGGTCTTGCCTGCGCGCAACAGCTCAACCGCGCGGGGCACGCCGTCACGGTCTTTGAGCGCGCCGACCGCATCGGGGGGCTGCTGGTCTATGGCATACCCGATTTCAAGATGGAAAAGTGGATCGTCGAGCGCCGCGTCAATCTTATGATGGAGGAGGGCGTGATCTTCAGGACCAACGCGAACGCCGGTGTCAATGTGTCTCTTACTGAGCTGCGGCGCGAATTCGACGCCATCGTGCTGTGCTGCGGCGCGACGCGCCCGCGCGACCTTGCCGTGCCTGGACGCGATCTCGATGGCATCGTCTTCGCGATGGATTTTCTTCCCCAGCAGAACCGCCGGATCGCGGGCGGGAAATTCATCGCCGACAAGGAAATTCTTGCGACAGACAAACACGTCATTGTCATCGGCGGCGGCGACACGGGCAGCGACTGCGTGGGCGTCTCGCTGCGCCAGGGATGCGCCTCCATCCGGCAGTTCGAGCTTTTCCCCATGCCGCCGGAAACGCGCACACCCGAAATGCCATGGCCCACATATCCCATGATTCTGCGATCCTCTTCGTCGCATGAGGAGGGGTTCGCGACGAACAGACTCACGCGCGAATGGAGCATCAACACAAAAGCCTTCACGGGCGGCAACGGCCGGGTGAACAAACTGCACGGAGTGCGCCTTGAATGGGAGGCGCCGCCCGGCGGCAGCGGGCGCACGCAAATGAGGGACATCCCCGGCAGCGAATTCACGATTGATGCCGATCTCGTCATCCTTGCCATGGGATTCCTCGGACCTGAAACCGCGGGCGCCATCGAACACTTCAATCTCCAGTTGGACGCCCGCGGCAATGTGAAGTGCGGTCATGATTACATGTCGAGCCAGCCTGGCATCTTCGCGGCTGGCGACATGCGCCGCGGCCAGTCGCTCGTCGTCTGGGCCATCATGGAAGGGCGCCAGGCCGCCAAAGACGTGGACCGGCGCCTCATGGGTGAGACGCATCTGCCTTGATATTCCAAATTTCCGCGGTTCAATGGGTTTGAAACTGTATGATCGGATGGCATAAGAAGGAGCGGCGATGACTATGAAGCACGGCAACAGACTCACTTGCGGACGCCCCGCGGCGGCGGGATGGATTCTTCCGGTGATTGCCGGATTCATTTTATTGTTGCCGGCGCTGTCCCCGGCGGTTGTCGAGGTGGGATCCGCCGTTGTCGTCTCCCCCCGGGCCTCAGCGACAATTGCCGCCCCGGCTGGAACAATTGAACTCAAGGAAGCTGACAGAGGCCGGACGATCGTTATCCGGCGCGGTCAGCGTCTTCGCCTGAGTCTTCCAGCAAATCCTTCAACCGGATATCAGTGGGAAATCGCCGCGATCAACCGTAACGTTTTGCGCCCGGAAGGACATTCCTTCCAAAGGTCTTCGCGCCTGCCTGGATCAGTCGGAGCCGACAGCTTTTTCTTCCGCGCGGCCAGACCGGGGCGAACCGAGTTGCGGCTTTATTACGTGCGCCCATTCTCCGGCGGCATCGGTCCCGCCAACATCTGGCGGGCCAATATTATCGTGGATAACTGGCTTTACTAACCGTTTCCGGCGGAATGCGCTGTTGCGAGCCTCGCGCATGATGGGGATTAAAAATGGTCTTCGGACAGGGAGCGAAGCGTTTCCGCCGCCAGTTCGGGCGTGATGTCGCGTTGCGGCATCGCGAGCATTTCGAATCCGACCATGAATTTCTGGATTGCCGCTGAACGCAACAATGGAGGATAGAAATGGGCGTGAATGCGCCAGTGGGGATGGGCGCGCCCGCCGACCGGCGCCTGATGAAAGCCCATAGTGTAAGGGAATGACACACGGAAAAGGTTGTCGTAGCGCGTGGTCAGGCGCTTGAGGATGTTGGCCAGGCCCGTTTTGTCCCCAGGGCCGAAATCATTCATGTCGGCCAGCGGACGCGCCGGCAGGAGCATGGTTTCATAGGGCCATTTGGCCCAGAACGGCACGAGCGCCGCCCACGCGTCATTGCGGCACACGACGCGTTCGGCGCGCCGGAGTTCTTCATCCTGATAATCGTCCAGAAGGGCGCGCCCGTCGTGAGTTTCAAAATAGCGCCGTTGTGATTCATCTTCTTTGGCGGGTTCGGTTGGAATGTTTTCGGTTGCCCAGATTTGCCCGTGCGGGTGGGGATTGCTGCATCCCATGATGGCGCCCTTGTTCTCGAAAATCTGGACATTGCGGATATGCTCCAGCGCGCCAAGCTCTCTGAATTGCTCCATCCATGCGTCGATGACACAGGCGATGGCATCCTCGCTCATCTGCGCGAGCGTCAGGGAATGGTCGGGTGAGAAGCAAATGACACGGCACGTTCCCCGCTCTCTTCTTGCCGCGAACAGAGGATTGGCATCGGCCTGTGACGCCGGCGCGTCGGGCAGCAACGCGGCGAAATCGTTTTCGAACACGAAAGTCCCCTGATAATCCGGATTTCGCGCGCCGCCAGCCCTCTCGTTTCCGGGGCAAAGGTAGCATTTCGGGTCGTATGTTGGGCGCGTTTCGGGGGGCGTTTGTTCAACCTTGCCCTGCCATGGGCGCTTGAGGCGGTGGGGGCTTACAAGCAGCCATTCGCCGGTGAGCGGATTCAACCGGCTGTGCGGATTTGAAAAGATCGTCTCCATGATTAAAGGCCATGCAACTATGCCGGCGGGCATGGCGTCAACAAACAAGACGCGGATATGGTTTCATGATGCGCTTCGCCGGGAGCGCGAGCGTCCCCCGCTCGCATATTCACACAAAGCCGCAAAGAAAACAGCGCGAAGAGCTTTCAGTCTGATTCAGGGCGCGCGGGGCGCGATGCGCTCTCGCGGATCACGAGAATGGGGGTGAGGATCGTCCCGCCCGCAGGTTTGCCCTCGAGCATATCGATCATCTTCAGCGCCGCGAGCTTTCCCATGTCTTTCTTGGGTTGGGCAATGGTCGTCAAAGGCGGCGTCACCAGGCTTGCGGTCTCGATATCATCATACCCAACGATGGAAAAATCATAAGGTATTCGCACTCCCCGCTCCAGCAGCATGCGTATGAGCTGGAAGGATATCATATCCGAGTAAACGAAAATGGCTGTCGGGCGCGGCCTGATGGACAGAATTTGACCGATCGTATGGCCGGTGACAATCGAATTGGCGGCTTCGGCAACAAAACACCGTTCCGCCAGGTCATGCTCACGCAGAACTTGGTGGAACCCTTCGAAGCGTTCAATGTTTTCGGATTTGTGGGTGCTCTTATGATGCCGCAATTCGTCCTGGCCGCAGGTGAGGTAGACGAAATCGCGGTGTCCCAGATCGATCAGATACTTGGCGGCCAGCTGGCCGCCAAGCACGTTGTCCACCTTGACGAATGGCGCCTTCACGCCGGCTTTGGGATTTCCGATCATGACAAGCGGCATGCCCAGATTCTGTGCCTCGCGGTATGCCTGGCGGTTGACCGCCCCGGCGGATATGGGGGTGATGATAATGCCCTCGGCCAGTTTGTCGGCCAGGATTTTCAGGTGGCGTTTTTCGTCGATCGGATCAAGGCTGGAATTGCCAAGGATGATGCTGTAGCCTCTCGGTTCGAGTTCCTCCTGGACGCCGGCGATGATATCCACATAGAATGAATGCTGGATGTCGCGCAGCACGAGGCCGATCATGCTGTTGCCGCGGCTCACGAGCGCGCGCGCCATGATGTTCGGGCGGTATTTGAGTTTGCGCGCCTGCTGCTGAACTTTCCTGATAGTTTTCTCGTTGAAAAGCGGGTCGCCACGCAGTATGCGCGAGACGGACGTGAAGGACATGCCCACTTCCCGTGCGATGTCCTTGAGTGTGGTGCGGCGGGTTCCGGGATTTTTCACACGAATTTGCCTGTGCTTTGGGAAAATGCTTATCTGCCGCGTAAAAGTGATGCTGAATGCGCGGTGAATCGTTGAGTGAATTTAAAAGCATTTCATAAAACATCCGGTCAATCGGCATTATTACGGTTTTTGAATGGCATGCGGCGATTGCGCTTGCATCGTTGTTTGACGCGCAATGACTTGCGCGGGCGTGACGCCTGGCGTTTTTCTGTCATGCCTCAGCCTGATGAAAAAATGACCGGGAGGTGATTTTATTCTTGACCGGGAAGGAATTAAAACGTTTTCATAGACGCATGAATTTAAAACGTTTTCAAAAAGGAGCAGCGCCATGCAAAGATCCTGGCTGTTATCAGCCTGTCTCGCCGTCGTCATAGCCGCCGCCGCGGCATCCGCGTTTGCCCAGAATTACGCGCTGGGCAAAAGCGTGACAGTCACCCCCGAATTTCCCGCCGGCTACTGGGTCAATGGCGGAACTACTGAAATTCCGCATCTCCGCATGACCGACGGTCTGACATCAACCGGGGGGGATGATTGGAGCGTCATGGGCGCCTGGGATAACACTCTTATGGATCCCGTGGAAATCATCATCGACTTGGACACGGTGAAAACGGACATCGGCGCCGCGCAGGTCGATAATGCTGTCAATCCATGGGGCATGAAGGCATGCAATGCCATCTCGATTTACGGCAGCATGGATGGAACAGCCTTCACCAAGTGGGGCAACCTGACAACCACCAACACCGCGACCAACGCCAATTACGAATGGCGTTGTAGCGGCGTTGCGCGCTCCGCGCGCTATGTGAAATTTATTCTGAACTGGCCATACCCGGGCGCCGGGGCCGAAGGCATTTACGAGATCGCCGTCCATGGAGGCGGAACTCCCGGCCCTTATACGGACAATTACGCATGGGACATGACTGTTCAGGCAATCCCCGAATTCCCCGGCGATTACTGGGTCAACAGTTCGGTCGAGGCAGCCCACATGCGCATGACTGACGGCGCCACGGCTTCAACAGGGGAAGACTGGACAAAAATGGCAGCTTATGACGCCGCGAATGCTGTTACACCCACGTATATCATCGTTGACATGCAAAGTGTGAAAACGGATATCGCATCCGTGAGGGTCGACAATCCGGTCAAACCCAGTTCCGGCCCGAAACCCTGTGATAGCATCACTGTATCGGGAAGCACTAACAACACGGATTACATGCCATGGGGCAGCTTGACAACAACAGGCACGGGCAGCAATGACATGTATCCATGGATATGGAGCGGTGGCCCCGTGGAGGCAAGGTATGTGAAATTTGAATTCAACTGGCCCAATCCCGGTTCCGGGTCCCAGGCGTTTTACGAGGTTTATGTTTTCAGCACACAGAGAAATCCTTCGGGCGTGCCTGAATGGGGCTTATACTGATCAAGGCTGGAACACATGAAAAGTATACGGACAGGATTCACTCTCATCGAACTGCTCATTGTGGTGGCCATCATTGCCATACTGGCGGCCATCGCGGTGCCGAATTTCCTCGAGGCTCAAACAAGGTCCAAGGTGTCAAGGGTCAAGGCAGACATGAAGGCGCTTGCCACCTCCATCGAATCCTACCGCATCGACACCAACAAGTACCCGTGGCCGATTCATGATTATTGGGGTGTGCCGCCAGTGAGCCTCACCACCCCGATTGCGTACATGTCGTCGATCCCGAACGACCAGTTCGGATCGGACCTGTCCACTTTCCTCGGGCCAAACTACATGATGGTCACAAAAGTCTACAAACGGTTCTATTTTGGCCCGCAAGGATGGCCTCGCTGGGCATTGAATTATGAATGGTATGTGGAATCCAAGGGGCCAGATTGCGACCTGTGGTGCGAGCCTTTGCGAGACCTTGAATATGACGACATCATCACCCAGTACGATCCCACGAACGGTACGATCAGCGATGGCAACATCTGGCGCACGGGACCCTGACTTGCCTCTATTGTCGCTGACATTCCTGTTCCGTTTTTGGCTTGTTCAATGCCTGATCATGTGCGCGGCAGCTGGTTTCGGCCGGCTGCCCGCTGGTCAGGCGGACTCCGGCGTGTCGCCGGCGTCCCCGGCCGGGAACAAGCGTGTTCTGACAAATTCTTCTCCCGCCGCGTTAAACGGGTGCTTCTACCAAATTTCCGGACGCGACTCTTGGAGCGCGGAACGTCTGGCAAGGGAATTGGGCTGGATGCGCGAGTTTGGCATAAACACGATCATCCTCACTTCGATCGTTGTCGAGTCGACAGCATATTACCCTTCAATGCTTTCCGATCTTCAGTCAACCGGCTCTGATCCGCTTCGCAAGATTCTCTCCGAAGCGGACGCGCATGGCATGGACATCCATGTCATGGTCTATGACACCCAACACTGGACGACCACCTCGGTTGAATTCCATGACATGCTCACATCGAAGGTATGCGCAATTGCCACCGACCTTTATGATCAATATGGCCGTCATCCGTCGCTCAAGGGTTTCTATCTGATTCCTGAATTCTGGCATCCGGCTCCCGAATCGCTCCGCCGTGTCTGGGTTGAACACTACCTTCGCACGGTCACGCGCCACATAAAATCGCTTGATGAGCGCCTGATGATCAGTTGCGCGCCATTTGCGGGCGTGGAATCGCGATATGACGCGGAGGCATTCGAGCAATTTTGGACGAGCCTGTTGCGCGATGCGCCCGGACTCGACACGCTCATTTTTCAGGATGGCATTGGCGCCAATGAATACATCGACACCGACACAAAAGGCCGGTCCTTCGCCTATATTCATGATCTTTACGTCAGGATGCGCCGCGCCTGCGAGGCAACGAGCCGCACGCTGTGGGCCGACGTGGAGGCCTTTGAAGCGGTGGGATGCGGTTATCCGCCGCACATCAGCAGAATGGCGGACCAGCTTGCGGTGGTTGCGCCCCTCGCCGCGCGCAACATCGCTTTCGAATGGGCTTACCTCTCGCCCGGCAGCAGCACGGCCGCCGTGGAATTCCTTGCCAACTACAGGCGATATCTGGCCGGCCGGCCTCTTATTGAAAACGTTGCCAAAAACCGGCCGTATGCTTTTTCGTCTCCCCCCATGCCCGCTTATCCGGATGCCGGCATGAAACTGACCGACGGAGGGCGTGAAGGCGCGGAGCAGAAAAATTATGTTGGATGGGAGAACCAAAGCCGTGTTGAGGTGACAATTGAGCTTGGCAGAACCCGCCGCGGCCTTTGCGGTTTTGCCGCGTCGTTTCTTAATTCCGCCGCAATAAATTGCGCTGGCCCGGCCAGCCTCAGCGTTTCCATTTCCACTGATGGTTCGCGCTTTATTCCCATCGGCCGGTTTCCGCCGCCTTTTTCTTGTGATGAGGGCGGCCCAAATGTGTATGAGATGAAAACCACCGCGCCCGCTGAAGCGCGGTATGTAAGATTCGAAGCGGAGGCGCGCCCGGGCGGCAGCCGGTTGCTGGCCGGTGAGATGGCTGTGTTTTCGGCAGTGCCCGAACATGTGTCGCGCGGCAAACGCTATGCATATTCATGTGAGCCGTCCAGCCAGCATCCCGATGAGACATTCAAGCTGACCAACGGGGATGAATCTCCCCGCTGGTATGCGCAGGCGGGTTGGCAGGATTTGGCCGGCGATCTTGTGGTCACCATTGATCTCGAATCTGTTCACAAATTGACAACAGCACGCGCATCTTTTTTGAACAATGAAAGTCAGGGAGTCAAATTGCCCGATGCCGTAAAAGTGCAAACATCAATGGATGCGCACGCGTTTTCGCCGCTTGTGCAATTGGTGAACGAGTCAAGGCGTGACAACGCATGCAACGCATACTCGGCAACGGCCGGCGCAAAGGCGCGATATGTCCGTTTTGTCATCAAGCCGTCCGCGGGTTGGCTGATGCTTAACGAGCTTACGGTGATCGCAGAATGACAATAATGAAAGGTGCTGATCTTATATGCTGAAACCAATCGAGGGAAGCTGGTTTGAATTCCAGCACACGGATGCCGAAGGGAAATATTACATTGCAGCGCTTGCTGGTTTCACCGCGCAACAATGGGAGACCAAAGTGCGGGAGGCGGCGGAAATCGGCATGCGCCATCTTGTCCTGATGAACGTGGCTATGCTGTTCAAATCGTTTTACGACACTCCGCTGCTGCCCAGGTTCGGCATTGCTTGCGATGATCCCATCGAGGCGGTTCTCTCGGCGGCGGACCGGTATGGCATCAAGTTCTACATGCCCAACGACTACTTTGACGATTGCACAAATCATGGCCGGAACATCCTTGACGCTGACACACAGCGCAAACGGGCCCAATGCATGGAGGAGCTGGTTGCGCGTTACGGCCATCACCCCAGCTTTCACGGATGGTATTGGCCCATAGAGGCTTACCTGAAATCCGGTTATTCGGATGTTGTCCTGACTTATGTGAACCAGTGCAGCCGCATCGCGCGCTCATTGACACCGGACGCCCCGATTCTTATCGCGCCCTATGGAACCGGCGTTGTTGTCGCCGATGACCATTATGTCGCCCAACTGGACAGGCTGGATGTCGACATCATTGCCTATCAGGATGAAATCGGTTGTCTGCGGCATGGCGTCGAGGACCTGCCGCGGTTTTACGAAGGCCTGCGGATCGCCCATGACAAGGCGCAGAGGGCGGCATTCTGGAGCGACATCGAAATATTCACCTTCGAGGGCAATGTGGGTGTGAGCGCGCTGTTGCCCGCGCCTTTCGACAGAGTGCGCAGGCAGATAGAGATCGCGTCGGATTATGCGGATGTCATCCTGATTTACCAGTTTCAGGGCATGATGAACAAACCGGGCTCACAGGCGTTTGCCGGGCATCCCGACTCAGAGATTCTTTATACAGACTATGAAAAGTGGCTCGATAAGCATTTCCCAAACCTGCCAACGGCTGAATCATGCGCTGATGCCGTCACCAACCTTGCGGCATTTTAGCCTTTCCGGGCGGATTGCTCTGGCAAGTTCTGCTATTCCCCTGCGACGGCTACCATTTCCTGGGTTTCCGCGCGGCCATAGTTCCGGCGGCGGGTCAGTGAGCGCTGGCCGGTTCATCCTGAACCGTTATAGCGTCATTTCAGGGTGCGCTCTGCCGGATGACATGAAAGCGGTCGGGTGTTGTTCTTTGCGTTCTTTGCGTCTTTGCGCGAGGTTATCTTTAATATGGCTTTTTCTCTCTATTGAAGGTAATGGGTGGAGGATCCGCTTATCCATGCTTCAGCCTTGGCCAAGTGAGCCATGCTCGCGGCCCAAGCCCCCCGCCGCGCCGCGCAGGCTCCTGGTATGTTCGCGCGAGACGGATATGATCGGGCACGCTTTATTTTCTTGATCATGCGGATTGAATTCAAAGAATGCCACCTATGAGCCAGGCAACCGATTTTATCCAACAACGCATTTTTAGTTTAGCTTCACAAAAGAAGTGCCGCATTGTTCTTCCCGAAGCGGGCGGCGATGCGCGCATGCTTCATGCGGCCGCGGCAGTCAAAGCAAAGGGATTCGTCGTGCCGGTTTTCGTTGGCGTCAAAGCCGCCATCGAAGCTTTTGCCGTGAAGGAAAAAGCCGATATTGGCGGGATCGAGATTATCGAACCCGGCGCCGATGACGCGCTTCTCGGCGCGATCGCCGATGAGTACCGGGCGCGGCGCGCCAAGGAGAATCTGACGCCAGAGCAGGCCCGAGCGCAGATGATGGACACGCAGTATTTTGCCGCGATGCTCGTCGCGCGCGGCGATGCCGACGGCATGACTTCCGGCGCCATCACGACCACGGGCGAGGTTCTGCGCGCAAGCATCAAGTGCATCGGCACACAATCCGGCATCAAGACGGTGTCGAGCCATTTTCTAATGGCCGTCCCAGACTGCCCGATGGGCGAGAACGGCGTGCTGGTTTTCGCCGACTGCGCTGTCATGCCCGATCCGACAGCGGAGCAGCTCGCTGACATTGCGATTTCGACAGCGGATGTGGCCGGCAAGCTGCTGGGGATCGAACCGCGCGTGGCCATGCTCTCGTTTTCGACCAAGGGCAGCGCCCAGCATGCCCACGTCAGCAAGGTTGTCGAGGCCACGGAGTTCGTCAAGAAGAGGCGTCCTGAACTGCGGATCGACGGCGAGCTTCAGGCCGACGCGGCCTTGGTTGAGGCCATAGGGAAGCGCAAGTGCCCCGGGTCACCCATCGCGGGCCGGGCCAACATGCTGATCTTCCCCGACCTCGATGCCGGCAACATTGGCTACAAGCTTGTCCAGCGGCTGGCCAGGGCCGATGCCATCGGCCCGATCCTGCAGGGTCTGGCGAAGTCGGTCAACGACCTGTCGCGGGGCTGTTCGGTGAAGGATATCGAGGATGTCATCGCCGTCACCGCGGCCAAGGCCAACCTTTTGCGCGCCTGATCTGACGCGGTCATCGCACGCCGGGGCACGGATGGGGGAGCGGCGCATCCGTTGCGTTCCGCTCCATTCCGGATCCGGGAAAATTTATGCGGGGGAATCTGTATCAATCAGCGCCCGTTTTGCAGAGTCAGGGGCGCCTCGGTCACGCCGCCCGCGGTAACAGTCACGGCGGCGGCGGTTGCGCCTGAACTATCCGAGGCTCGAAGAGTCCGTTCGCCGGGTTTCATCCGGGCAAAGGCGTAGAAGCCTGTTCCGTCGGTGAGTGTTGATTGTCCTTCGAGTTCCACGCGCGCGCCGTCAACCCGTTTGCCGCGGCGGGTGACGATCCCCTTGATGATCCCCTCGGATGGGCGCGTGAGCCATGGCGCATCAGGCGGCTTTGCGGCGCCGCTGAATAGGGATGAGCGGATGGCTTGGAAAAACTGCATATCGGGCGCTTGCGGCGCTCCGCGGCGCGTCTCGGCGTAACAATAGGTTGACAGGCCGGCCAGACCGCGCATGCCGCTTGTTGCTTTTGCCTGCGCAAGAATGCCATCGAGCGAATTGAGTCCTTCGCCGTCGATGACATTGACGCCAAAACGTCCCGACTCGATCGCAGTCGCGGCGAGGAACCGCGCCCATTCGCGGTGGGCGCGCGACTCGCCCGCCACATGCTCGCGCTTGTAGTTCATGGGCAGCATGATGTCCATAAAACCAGCCTGGGCGATCGCGGGCCAGTCCTGCATCACTGAGGCATAGGCGTCGGAGCGCTCAAACCCCTTGCTGATTTCGCCCCATGTGATGAGCGCCGCGGAAACCTTTATCTGCGGGCGCCACAAGCGCGCGTGGGCGCAGACTTTGCGCATGAGATTGGCAACCTGGCGGCGGCGGAAATCGCACCATTGCGGATCGCCCGGATCGGGCTTGCCCGCGCGCCCATAAAGCGCGTTGAAGCGCGCCACAGCCGCGGGATTATATCCCCACTGATTGCCCGGTCCCTTGCTTTCAGGATAACGGAAATAATCAAAGACGATGCCGTCGAGGTCATAATGCGAAAGCATGTCGCGGACAACATCAACTGTGTAGTCAATGACGGCCGGCACGCCGGGATCGAGGTAGAATCGTCCCGCGCTCTCGCCGCGGTCCTCCTTTGAGCCGTCGAACTTCTGGCTCAGCCACTCCGGATGGCGCTGAGAGACATGACGCGGGTTGCGCCATGTGTCGTCGTTGGGCATGCGGCATCGATACGCCACAAGCCATGCGTGCACCTCGAGCGGCTGCTGGCCGGCCGATGCGCCGTGCGCGCGCCTGAGCAGATAGTCGAGCGGGTCGAATGACGGATCGAGCGACGCGTTCTTTGGCTCGACGCCCGAATTGTAAAACGCGTCGCATGCCTTGCGCATCTGGACGATGATGGCGTTGTAATTTCCCGTCCGCGCGGCGGCGAGCATCGTGTCAATTTCCGCCGGACTGCGCAGCCCCGGATGGAACACATCCACCCATAACATCCGGTATTCCGCGCGCCCCTGCGCCGAATCACACATCGGCCAGGCGATCAGCAAAACAGCCAACAACAGGTGCTTTGACATCTGCATGTCTCCAATATTTCATCAGTCCGCGTTTATCAATCAGCGGGATGAACCCTGACGGCTCGGAAAAGGAATCGCAATCAGAACCTGTTTGGGCAAATCAGGGGGCGTTTTTCCCGGGGAGCATTCAGATGGCGCTTGCCGTCCGGTCTTGTTTCATGGTCTTGTTAACGCGACAAATATCATGATAAAATGGTTGATGATGCGTTTATCGAAGATTGTGTTGGCTGTGCTGATAGTGGTTAATCTTTCGGTTGCCGCGAGCGGGATGGAGGATGTGCGTGTGGCGCCGGATGGGCGGGGATTTGTTCTTGCTGAATCGGGAGCTGCGTTCGTGCCGTATGGGAACAATTTCAGCGTTGTCGGCCCGCTGCTCGATGATGACTGGAACACGACATGGCCGGAAGTGGAGGCCGGCTTCCGCGACATGAAGGATCTTGGCGCCAACGTGGCGCGGGCGCACTTGCAGTTTGGCAAATTCATGAGCGCCGCCGGCACGCCGAATACCGCGGCGCTCGAGTGGCTGGGGCATCTGCTGGGAACGGCGGAAAAAGCGGGCATGTATCTGGATATCACGGGTCTGGGCTGTTACCGGCCCGCTGATGTTCCCCCCTGGTATGACAGCCTCGATGAGGCGGCGCGATGGAAGACACAGGCGCGGTTCTGGGAGGCGGTCGCCTCGCGGTGCGCCGCCAGCCCCGCCGTGTTCTGCTATGATCTGATGAATGAGCCGGTGTCGCCCGGCGGCAAGAGGAAGCCGCGCGCGTGGTATTCCGGCGAATTGCTTGGCGGTTTTGATTTTGTGCAGTACATATCCCTTGACCAGGCGGGACGGCCCCGCGACGAGATCGCGCGCGCGTGGATTCGCCAGCTTGTTTCGGCCATACGCAGGCACGATCAGCGGCATCTGATCACCGTCGGGCTGCTGCCTTCCATGCCGGTCCACTGTCACATGTCGGGATTTACGCCGTCCACAATCGCACCTGAACTGGATTTTATCAGCGTGCACATCTATCCTGAAAGGGGAAAAGTGGACGAAGCGATCACGGTGTTGAAAGATTTCGTGACAAGCAAACCTCTGGTGATTGAGGAAACCTTTCCGATGAGCTGCGAGGCCGATGAGTTGGAGCAATTTATGATCCGGTCGCGCGGCATCGCGGCGGGTTGGATGGGGCACTATTGGGGTAAAACGATCGCGGATCTGGAACGGATGCGCGCAACGGGCAAACTGACGATACCGGATGCCCTCATGCTGGATTGGCTGCGGTTGTTCAAGCGGTTCAAGGCATCGCACATGTAATATATAATCATCGGACGATGTCCCGTGACGCTTTCGGTTTTATCTTGCCTTTCGGGGGCGATGCATCTGAATTCGCGGCAATGGATGAGAAACTTATAGAAACAATCGTGGAACAGGTCATGAGCCGGCTGACCGCCGCGCGGGGAAGCGTTGCCGATGCTCCGTCCGAGACAGATCTTGTGACCGAGGACATCCGCGGCGGGCGCGTGCTCATCGGGGTGTCGAATCGCCACGCGCACCTTGCTCCCGAACATGTGGAAATCCTGTTCGGCAGGGGAGCGAAACTGACGGAGATGCGCCCGCTTCTGCAACCCGGGGAATATGCCTGCGATCAGACAATGACAATTGTCAGCCCGGCGGGCCGATGCCTTGGTCCCGTGCGCATTCTCGGCCCGGCGCGCAAGGTCTCGCAGGTCGAACTTTCGCTCAGCGACTGCTATTCGCTTGGATATAGAAAAATGCCGCCCGTTCGTTCCTCCGGCGACCATAGCGGCTCTTTCGGCATCACGCTTGTCGGTCCTGCCGGATCGGTTTCGCTTTCAAGCGGTGTCATCCGCGCGAACCGTCATATCCATCTGCACACAAGCCAGGCCGCGGCCATGGGACTCAAGGAGAACGGCAGCGCGGATGTGCGCATCAACGGCGACCGGCCGCTGATCCTGCTCGGATTTCAGGTGCGCACCAGCCCGAAGTTCCGCGCGGAAATTCATCTTGATACGGATGACGCGAACGCAGCCGGCGTGAGGTCTGGCGATTACGCGCAAATCCTGCTGCGTTAAGTTGCAATAGACACACTCAGCAAGAAGCGAAACACCATGGGCGTTCTGTTGATTGCAGAAGGAACACAAAGGGGCACGGAGAACCACGGGGAATCGCGGACATCGTGCCATATTGCCATTTGTTAAGACATGCACACCGTGGCTTTGTCGGTGAGTTGATTCACTTGTTGATGAGGACAATTTCGGCCCAGTAGGCCTCATCCTTGCCTGTGCTGCCGGGACCTTGGGCGATTTCCAGCATGGTGTTTTTTCCCGCAAAGCGGTCAAGTGCGATGGTGATTTCCTTCCAGCCCGTGGGACACGTTGAGTTGTCGATGTTCGTAACGAGGAGCGCCCCGCCATTGGCTTTGATGCTCAACGGCCAACCGCCGGACATATTGCGGCTGACCACGAGCCTGAGGCTCGGTCTGGTGTGGCGGGCAAAACGAACCTGCCGCCGCCAGATGGCGGATGTGACGGAATCGGCGGGATACGTGCGGAAAGCCTTGCGTCCTTCCCAGTCTTTAAGTTCAGCGAATTGATCGAAATGATAGCGTGTGAGCTCCCAGCCGGGCGCGATGGATTTGAGCGCGTTGCTGATTTCAGAGGCAAAAGGCGGACAGCAGATGCGCGCGCGTTCGCGGGCGGAATACCGGCTGCGGGCAGCCGGGCCGGGCGCCCATGAGCGCTCCGCTCGGCCGGGTTCTGGCTTGGAGACGGGGATCACGAGAATCTTTTCTCCTGACGCGTCCTTTTCGATCCATCCGCCTGCGCGGCGCACGGATTGGCAGGCAAGTTTCTCGCAAACGGACACAAGCGATTCAAAATTGTATGCGGTGAAGGCGAAGGTGGTCTTGGTGTCAAGGGCGGAGGCAAACCTGGATGGCAGGGCGGAAAACCCCATGCTTGTGAACAGCACGCCCGCCGCGTTCGACGGGTTGCAGTCGCTGTCGCGCCCGCAACGGATGGCGATGGTGATTGTCCGGTCGGGATCGCCTTTGCCATAAAGCAGTCCCATGATCACATAGGCGCCGTTGATTTTCACGTCGATGTCCGAACCATGATGGCAGGCATAACGGTTGTAGTTGGGATCCCTGGCGTACTTTGCCTCAACATGTTCCCATGTCTTGCGCCAGTCTTCGGGATTTTCGCGATGCCAGCGCAGGACGTCCCGCGCCATTTCGGCGTATTGGCTGCGGGCAGGGATGCATTTGAGTCCGGCTTCAACGATCTTCCCGGGATCTTTTTCAAAGAATGCCCCGGCAATCATTCCTCCGATGAAAACGCCGCCGTAGACCCCGTCGCCGTAGTTCATGATGCGCCCGAACTTGTTTCCGAGTTCAATGACCTGGTTGGACAGTCCGGGCGAGATAAGGCCGGCGAAGTCGGCCTCGATCTGGTAGTCGATGTCGTCGGAATGGCGCGTGAATTTCGGATGGCCGGAATCTGGCGGCGCGATGCCCGACCGCAGGTTGTCGCGCCCGTAACGGTTGGCGTGCCACAATCCGTAGCTGCTGTTGGCGAAATCAATCCCCGCCCGGCGGCTTGAGACGTCCAGTCCATCGCGTTCGAGCGTGCGCAGAAATGTCATCTCGACATAGACATCGTCCTGCCTGAACTGGTTGACCATGTCCGGTTTCCACGCGGGCAGTTTGTCTTCAGGCATGATGGCCTTGCTGGTTCCAAATTCCGTTGGCGCGCCCCACCCGACGCCCGCCATCTGCCCGATCCATCCGCCTTTCATCTTGTCGGCATATTCGCGCAAGGGAAGCCGGCGAACCTTCGCGCCGGCGGAGAGGGGCAGGACGCAGAGCAACACGCAGACCGCGACGATATTGCGGGATGTTTGAATCATGTCAGTTCGGCGTTTCACAAATGACTCTGACGGCAAAGATTTGGCGTATTTGTGCCGCCTTATTTCCTCAGCACTTCGGCGACGGCTTCCGTGTAGGCATCCCTGGCTTCTTTCAAGGCTTGAGCTGGCGGGAGGGCGCCGCTGAGCGTCTGATCCTCGATCCGGTTGAGCAGGAACAGAAACTTGTTGTAGAGCGGGGTCTTGATTGAAATGGCATTGGGGCCGGATGCGAGCTCTTTGACGAAGTTCCAGTATGGCGTCTGGAAAAGGGGATCGGCCTGAACGGTTTTCGTGGCGGCGAGAGCGGAGGGTTCTTTGCCTGTTTTGAAACCGAGTTGTCCCACGGGCGAAGTGATATACTCGATGAAGTCCCATGCCTCGCGCTTATGGCGGCAGGCGCTTGGGATGACAAACATGCTGGCGTCGAGCAGCGTGCTGGAGGTGCGTCCGTCGGGCGGGGCGGGGATCGGGAACCATCCCCACTCAAAGCCGGGCGGCGCATAGATTTTGATGATTTCCGTGTACCAGTCGCCGACGATGGCCATGGCGATTTTGCCTGATATGAACGGATTGTTTGGTGAAAGAAGGTTGCCGAAAGTCGATGCGAAGGAGCGCTGCGCCTGGAATCCGTATTTGTCGACGTTGGATTTCATCCAGTTGACGCATTCGATCATGCGGGGGCTGTCGATGCCGGTTTGGCGTGTCTGCTGGTTCCAGAACTCAACATTGAACGCGTTGGCCCAATAAATGAGTCCGCCATAGGGGAATCCGAGCCGTTCGATGCCGTCCTCGCGGCGGCCGTTGCGGAACCTGGTGCAGGCCTCAGCCGCGCGGTCGAATTCCTCAAGAGTGCGCGGCGGGCGCTCGGGGTCCAGCCCCGATTCCCTGAAAACCTGTTTGTTGTAGGCGACGAAAATGGCGCTCACGGACATGCTTAAGGCGTATGTTTTGCCATTGTACCGGTAGCATTCCTGAATGGGCGGGGGATAGTCATCGAGGCGGCGGGTGGAACTTGCGATGAAATCGTCGAGGGGTGTGAGCGCGCCCCGCTCGGCATAATCGGGGATGTCCTCCACCCAGACCGACGAGCAGACGTCGGGCGTGTCGCCGCCGGCGAAGGCGATGCGCATTTTTTGATAACCCGCGCCCACATAAGTCGGTTTCACGAAAACGTTGGAATGAGCGCGGTTGTACTCATCGATGATTTTCTGGAGGGGTTTGAATTCCTTGCCCGCCCAGCCATGCCAGTAGACGATCTCCGTGCGGCCATTCACCTGGTCTGAGCGCGGACCGGCCAGGAGATAAATGACGACGGCGGCAAGACAGAATGCGCCCAGCAACGCCGCGTTTGCCCGCGCGCGTGAGCGCGTCTCGGGCTGTCTCCGGTCGCTGTTGTCAGGCGGTTGTGTCATGCCTTGAGCCCCGTCAGGCTGATGCCCTCGATGAAGGTGCGCTGAAGGAAGAAGAACAGGGCGACGATGGGCAGTATCATGAGCGTGGAGCCAGCCATCAGCAGATGCCATTCGGCCGAGTGCTGCGCCATGAACTGCTGCAGACCGAGCGACAGGGTATACATCCGGTCGTCGTTGAGATACATGAGGGGGCCCATGAAATCGTTCCAGCCGCCGGTGAAGCTGAAAAACATGACCACGGCGAGGGCGGGTTTGGACAGGCGCAACATGATGCGCCAGAAGATGTCGAGGTGTGAGCAGCCGTCGATGCGCGCGGCGTCCACAAGGTCGCGAGGAATCGTGCGAAAAAATTGCATCAGCAGGAACACAAAGAACACGTTGGCAAAGAACGCCGGGATGACGAGAGGGCGGTAGCTGCCGATCCAGCCAAGTTGCTTGAAGATTATGAAAACCGGGATGGCGGTGACCTGGCCGGGCAGCATGATGGTCGAGAGCATGACAAGGAAGAAAAGGTTCGACCACCGCCAGCGCACCACGGCGAATCCGTAAGCCACGAGCGCGCTTGAGGCGACGGTGGCGAATGTTCCCGAAAGCGTCACGAACAGCGTGTTGATGGTGTAATCAATGAAGGGGAAGGCCTGTATGGCCTCCCTGTAGTTTGACCATTGGATCGGGTCGGGAATCCATCGCGGGGGAAACTCGAATATCTGCCGGGGCGGTTTGAGCGATGTGATAACGAGCCAGATGAAGGGAAGCGCGAACGCGGCGCTGAGCGCGAGCAGCACGGCGTGCGCGGCCAGCGAGCGTGTCAGTGAGATGGCGTTTGCCTTGGTCATGATCATGCTCCGTGGTAGTAGACCCTGCGGGCGCTGATGCGGAAGACGACGAGCGTCATGCCGAGGGTGATGAAGAAGAGTATCCATGCCTGCGCCGAGGCGTATCCCATCCTCCAGTGCGGGAAGGCGTTGTTGAACAGGCTGAGCGCGTAGAACAGCGTGGAGTCGTTCGGATTTCCGCTGCCGTCGGTCATGACATAAACCTGCGTGAAGTATTGAAATCCGCCGATGAAACCCATGACGGCGTTATAGAAAATGACAGGGCTGAGCATGGGCAGGGTCACATGGCGCTGTTTCTGCCACCAGTTTGCGCCGTCAATGTCCGCGGCTTCGAAGAGCGTGCGGGGCACATCCTGCAGCGACGCAAGGAAGATCAGCATCGTTCCGCCCACGCACCACAATCCCATGATGATCAGGGCTGGCTTGGCCCACAGCGGATCATTCATCCATCCCGGCACGGGCAGACGCAGCAGGCCAAGACCCGCCGATTGCAGCAGATCGTTGAAGCGCATGATAAACAGGTTCAGCAGACCGTGCTCGGGATTGAATATCCACAGCCAGAGAACGGACATCGCCACGACGGGAGTCAGGCACGGCATATAGATGAGCGTCCTGTAGGCGGAGATTCCGCGGCGTTTCTGGTTGAGCAGCATGGCCAGCGCAAGACTGAACACAAGGCTTAACGGAACGCCGAGAAAGATGATATACAGAGTGTTCCACAGGCTTTTGTAAAACTGCCTGTCGCGGAAAATGCTGGCATAGTTTGCCAGCCCGATGAATTCAGGTGGCCTCATGCCGTCATAGACGCAGAGACTCAGGTAGACGGAGCAACCAATGGGATAGGCGACAAAGATAAGAAATCCGGCCAGCCATGGAAGGATGAAGGCCATGCCGGTCAGGTATTCGTTGTCGATGCCTTGTCTGATGAGACGCATTGTTGATCAGAATCGGGCAGGATTATCTGGCATCATCACGGACCGAAAGTAAAAACCTCCCCGCGGCTGATGGTGCCGTTGGTCGGGTCATAGGATGGATAATCGTAGTAGTCATAGAGCAGATTGGGTCCGGGCGTCCAGAGCATCCACTTGATCTGCTTCTGATAATGCGCGTTAACGGGATTGGCCCAGCCGGCGAAATAACTGGCCCAGTCGCCCTCGAATTTGTCGGGCAGGCGTGCCCAGTCATATTGAATGCCGTATATGAAGTAATCTTTTTTCGATGCCTTATAGATGTCGGGCGGAATGTTGCTGATGTAGGCTATGGGGGTTGAGATCACCCAATATCCGTAATACATGTTTGAAACCACGGATGCGGGGGGATACTTGCCGTTGTCTGAGCAGTACGCTTCCACGGCGACCCGTATGCTGCGCATGTCAGCCTTGCCCCGCGAGATTTTGGCACGCGTTTGCGCCTCAAGAAAATTGGGCACGGCGATTGCCGCGAGGATGGCGATGATTGCCACAACGATCAGCAATTCGATCAGGGTGAAGGCGGTTCGTTTCATTAAGATGCTCCTGTTGATTTGATGCGTGAGCGGCCCTTCGGATTTGCCGGCGGGCCCATAGTGGAAAAAATGGCGGGGAGCCGCCCGGTTGATGCGGCGGCTCCCTGCCTGTGAATTAATAAACGCTCCATTCAGAGACGGTCAGCCATGGCTTGACCCAGTTGCCGACAACCTGTCCGGCGCCCTGCTCGAGGTCAGCAAGGGTGTCCGGTCCGGTCAGTGTGAAACTGCCCGTGTTGATAGTTCCATTGGTCAGCGCCAGCTTGTGCACTGTCAGGTCCTTTTCCATGTTGAGCGCTCCGCCGGACTTGTCGAGTGCCAGCTTGTAGGCCGGCGAGACCATGAGCGGCCCCAGCGCCTGTGTCAGCGAGCCAAAGTACTTGGCGATTGTGGAAGGATCGGCTGTCAGGGGCAGAGTGCCAAGTCCCTGTTTCCAGCCGGACGCAAAGCCTTCGACCGCGGAGACACCAAGAGTGGAATTGGCTTCGGTCGTGATGCCGCCAACGCCCCAGAGGAACATGGGCGACTCGATAAGCGCTTCGCCGCCGGTCTTGACGAGCAGGTTCTTGCCGATGTCGGTAATCAGGTCCTTGCCGATGTAGATGCCCTCGCCGGCTGAGCGGAAAGTCGCCTTTTTGCCATTGGGCACGATCACGTCGGCGAACTCGACGGTTGTGAGCACCGTGACATTGAGCACGCTTGCGCCCGTGCCGGTGAATTCAAGATTGGTCATGTCGTAGAGCGTGCCGCCATAGTTCAGCGGGTAGATGGGGAAGCCGCGCGAAGAGCTGATCGTGAAATCGCCGCCGACTTTCAGGTTAGGAATTGTCTGCTCTTCCTTGGTGCCCGCGGCGAAACGCGCGCAGTAGAAGCCCGCATCGCCGAGCATGCTCATGTTGCCCGACACATCATAAGTCACCGAACCCTGCGTGCGGCCTTCCACCAGTTCCAGCGATCCGTTGGGCCATACGGCTGTGGTGCCGTCGAGGGTGAATGTGACCCATTTGTGGACGATGTTGATCGGGGCTGTCATCGGATACACCGATCCGCATGCCTCGCCCTTGATCAGCACGGTCGTGAGCGTGGTGCTCTGGTCGAACCAGAGCTTGAAGCTGGCGGGCACCTCGATGTTGTCTCCGGAATTGGGAATGCCGAGTCCCGACGGATCGGAACCGCTAACGAGTTCCCATGTTGATGAGGTTGAAAAGTTGCCCGTGGCCTTGACTCTCCAGTCGGCGGCCTGGGCGCTGGTCCCAACCAGCACGATGGCGCACAGCGCGATTGCGAAAAAGCGGGTTTTCATGTGAATCTCCTTTTTACCAGTTTATTCGCGGTTTGAGAACCGGGAATTTTGTTTTTTGGAATGCCGTTCGATGCTTTTGGAAAACCGGCCAGTGCCGGCAAAGCGGCCGTAAAAACCGGTCACCGTTGATGTTATCGGGTCTTTTTGGAACCTCCTTTCGTTGATGTGATCGGAATCATTTGCCGCCCTGCCCTTCCGCCCGTCCATCGGGGGTGTACAGCACTTCGACACGGTTGTCTGAGGCGGTTGTGTCAATCACGATACAGGACAAGTCCATGTATTGTTTCGGCTCAGCGGCCTGCTCAGTTCCGTCGAGCTTGACCTTGACGGCGTATCCCTTCCAAGCGGGAATGATGAGCGTCGCAGGTGTTCCCGCCACGGGCGAGACCAGCCGGAAACGGGCGGTGCAGGCGTCCTTGAAAGGCTCGGTGCGGTTGGATGCCAGCGGATAGGGGATTTCGTTTCCGGATGCGTTGAAGAAACGGGGGTCCTCGATGTGGGGCAGAACAGGCAGTTTGTCGGGATACTTGAAATTCCGCGCGTCCGCCCCGGCATCATGCGGGATTTCGCCGGAGACATTGCGGGCGTATTCCATGATGTTGCGGATGAGAGGCGGATGAGGCTGCGCGCCGGCGGCGTCGATGGTTGTGGCGCAAATCCAACCTTTCCCGTGGCGGCGGTGCATGAGCAGAGACGCCTGATCAGAGGAACGCACGACCACTGATTCCCAGCCGGGCCCGGTATTGGCGAATGCATATTCCGCCGATTTTCCCCAATCTTGCAGTGTGCCGCTTGTCAGCTTGTTGGGGCGGTTGAGCAACGGGTGGGTGGTCATGCCTTGAGCCGCGTCGGGATCGCGAATCGGACGATTGCCGGATCCTTTGTCTAATTTCACTGATCCCGGCAACCATGCGAGACACTCGCTGTTTGTGCCCGTGTTGAGCAAGACGAGACTTCCGCCGCGCTCAACCCAGTCAAGGAGCTTTCCTGAGACTCCCGCCAGCTCGTTGCCGGCGTGGCGATTGGCGATGATGATCACGCGGTAGTTGTCCAGATCAACCCGCTCGAAAGCCTCCATGGCCTTTTTGGGGTTCAGGGCGGAATAATGGATGATGTCGTGGTGTTTGATGGCCGCGTCATGGAAGGCGCCGGGATTCACCGTTGCCTCCGGTCCGCCGCCGGTCGCGGCAAGAACGAGCACGTCGCCAAGGTGCGTGTCCTTGCCGATGGGGAAGCGGAACTTTGGCGTCACATAAAAGAAATAGTGCGCGAAATCCGCCATCGGGATGAGGTTGCTGACCTCGTACCCTTTGCCGGCCTGCGGCGGCCAGCCCCGGAAATCGAAATAGTTGTTGTAGAGCGTGACGCCCTTGTTCAGCACGAAGGCATCGTGCATGAAGCGCAGCAGATACCATGAAACCCAGTTGCCCACTTCGCCTGGTTTTGCATACTTGGTGAAGTTGAGCCAGTCGGGCAGCGATGGGAGGTTGGCGTCAAGCGAGCGCATGGCTTTCAGGATGCGCGCGTGCAGAGTCTCATCGAGAAGCCAACTGTCGTAATAAATGTTGGGCGAACTCGTGTAGGCATACTCCCAATAGGCCCAGAAGGGATCGGGTTTCGGCGTGTCGGCCATGTAAAAAGGCATAAGGTAGGCGTTTAGTTTGAGGCGCTCGAGGTTCCAGTCGTATTCGATGTATGGCCACTGGGAGAAGAGCCCCTGCGCCTCGTACCATCCGTAATCGAAGGACTCGCGCCACAAGCGGATGGTTTTTTCATATTTTGCGGCGCGCTGAGTGTCGCCCGCCATTTGCATCATGGCGCGGGCCATGACGAGACCCTTCCAGTAGAGCAGGCGCTCGTGGTTGTATGTGTTGGTCTGGAAGGGGAACTGCTCGATGTGGTGGTCGTAGGCGTCGGCGATCATCTTGTGGCTCTGTTCGATGATTTTATGATCGCCGGTGAGCATGTAATACCACGCCACGGGGATGGAGAATGCCTGCGCCCAGCAGCCGTAGGCATCCATGCCGGCGAAAGTTTCTTTGCCGTTTGTCCCCCCGTAATACTGCCCGCGTTTCGGTTCGGCGAATGTCAGGAAGTCGATCGCCTTGCGCATGATGTCCAGGCAGTTCTTGTCGCCCGTGTAGAGGTAGCACCGCGCGACATTTTCCGCCATCTGGGCGGGATGGTCGACGAAACCCCGGACGTCCTTGTCGGGCGGCTCGGGTTTGAACGTGATGTTTCCGTCGGGCCACTGGCACTGCCGTGTGTAATCGGCTGTTGTTTTCAGCACGTCGATGGTGTTGTTTGGCGGTTTCTGCGCAACGACGGGAGCGGGCGTGAGCGCCTGAAGGCACAAAGCCGCCACCAGTGTCCGCATCATCGCTGTCATGACGCCTGGCATTCCCGTCATCATGCCTTTGATCCCGCCGGGGCCGTTTTGATGGCCGCGGTCATGCACTCTTCGGCGACCCGCATGGACTCGACCGCGTCGCGCTCCGAGATGACAGGCGCGGCGGCGCGCCCGCGAACAAGGCCGGCGAAGTGCCGCAACTGGTTTGTGAAGCGCTCGGATGCGCTGGGGATGCTGATATGCTCCTCACCCATGCCGGAGCGCCGCCAGACGAGGATATCGGGTATGTTGTAGTCGAAAAACAATGTTCCTTTGCTTCCCATGATTTCTATGCGCGCGCAACCGGAAGGGGTTGCCCAACTGCCGAACAGATCGCCGATGACGCCGTCCGGCGATTTCAGGTTCACGAGCGCCGTGTCCTCGACATCGAGGCCAAGGATGCCGCATGTTGCGGTGCAATGAACCTCGACAGCGTAACCGGCAAGGTAATGAAACAGGTCGATGGAGTGAACGAGCGTATCCATGATCACGCCGCCGCCAGAGAGCGCGCGATTGGAGAACCAGCGGCCCGCCAAGCCGGAACCGTCGCCGCAGAAAAGAATATTCACGAGCGCCGGCGAGCCGATGCTGTCTTGAAGGATCATATCACGCATTTTCGCCGAGGATGCGGCAAACCTGTGGCAGAAGGCGGGGATGAGCCTGACACCATTTTTTTGCGCCGCGGCGGCCATGGTTTGGGCTTGCGCAAGATTGATGGCGACGGGTTTTTCGCACAAGACATGAATTCCGCGATCGAGAACCTTGCAGGCGATGTCGGCGTGAAAGGCGGGCGGCGTGCTGACAATAAGGCAATCCAGCGGCACGCAGTCCAGCATCTTGTCCAGATCGTCAAAGGCGGGGCATCCGGCTTGCGCTGCCATTTGCTGTGCTGCGGCGATGTCGGCGTCAAGGCAGGCGGCGGGTTCGATATCCGGAATGTTCTTCATTGCGTCGAGATGGACTCTTGCGATTCCGCCGCATCCCGCGATGGCGCATTTCAAAGGGGCGTCTGGTGAATGTGTGTCAGTCATTGATCAATTTAATTCTTATGGATTATGAGACAACGATTGCCCACAATTTTTCAATTAAAGTATGGCTGTCAAGAAAGAAATGAAGAAAATAATATGTTTGTCGGGTGGTGTGATCACCGGCTGTTCCATCCGCTTCTTCCTTAGTTGGACAGGGGGGTCGGGGATAAATTGACTGGAGCATGGAAGCGCCCGCAAGACGCGAGGCGCGGGTTGAAAATCAAGAAGATGATGCTGTTGGGGAATTCATTTGAGCATTCGATTGCTCTTGACATATATTTGAGCAAACGATTACTCGCTTACATTCAATTTATATGATTGTCTAAAATTCCGCGGATTCCATGAGGGCTTTGCCCTGCGTTGCGGGCGTCGCGGAATGAGCGTGACTAAGGAGCTTGCAGAATTGGTTAAGAACGCCGAGATTAGGCTTGGCATGACCCTGATTCCCCCCAAGGCGGCGTCTTCACGCGCCAGCGTGGAGATTCGCGCCGGTGTTCAGGTTGCGCCGGGTTTCTCTGACGGTTGCGAGACAGCTTTTTTTCTCGGCAAGGAATCGCCCGACAGGCTGCTTCACAAAACTGACGTGAAACTCACGCCCACGGGCCAGGCATGCGCCGCATTCAAGTGGACCCCGGCCGGATTGAGCGGCAAACACGATATTGTGGCCGTGAGCCGGGCGGACGGCAGGACATGGCGGGCATCGCAGGAATTGACCATACTGCCGGCGGACTCCATCTCCACGGGATTGATCGGCGGGGCGTTCTGGGGGTTTCTGCACTGGAGCGAACGCGAAGGGAGGTTATGGAACCGCGACCTGCAGCGCTTTACCCATGACGACTGGCAGCAACTCGTTCAGGCCCAGCATGAGCTGGGGATGGATATCATCGTTCCCCAGGAAGCTTTCCGAAACCAGGAATATGCCGGCAAGCACCGGATTGAACGCGATGGTTACAAGGGGCTGGCGTTTTATGCGTCGGATTTGTATCCGGGAAGGATGTCCATCGGATGCGCTGATCCGCTGGAGGCTGTTTTTTCTGCGGCCGACCGGCTGGGTATGCATGTGTTCGCGCCGACGGGTTTGTACGCGTGGTTTGATTTCTCGCCCGCTTCGCTTGAATGGCACAAACGCGTGGCTGAAGAGCTGTGGAACCGCTACGGACACCATCCGTCCTTTTATGGATGGTATGTTTCGGAGGAGGTTGGCGGCAATCTTGGCGATTCCGCGCCGCGCCGCGAGGAGATCGTGGCGTTCTTCCGCGAATTCCAGCCATGGTGCCGGGCCATGGCGCCGGACAAACCGGTCATGCTGGCGTCAAATTGCCATGACGTGCCCTCGGCGCTCAAGTATTACCCTGAACTGCTTGCCCATCTCGACATCCTGTGCCCGTTTGCGTTTCAGCGCATGCCTGAGGGGGATTTGACCGGCAGGGAAGCCGCGCAACTGCTTCAGGGATTGTGCGATGAGGCCGGCTCCCATCTGTGGATGGACATGGAGGCTTTTGGGTTTTGCCCCGACATGGCGCTTTATCCGCGCGCCATGAGCGAGATCGCGGAGGAGATTGAGACTTTTTCATATTTTGAGAAAGTGATATGTTATCAATTTCCCGGAATTTTCAATCCGCCGTCGGGACGCATCAAACCAGGCGGCAATGCCACGGTGGAGCTTTATCAGCAATACAGGGAATTTTATCGCAACAAGCTGGCCGGATTGACAGATAATATGACTGGCACAAAGGATGCCGGCGCCTTGGCCTGCGAACCGGTCAGGGCATAAGCAACGATCATATAATGAACACAGCCGAAAATCCATGCAAATGGTCGAATGCCATCGCATGCGCATGTTGTGCGGCATGGCTGTGTCTATGCGTGAATGGGCAGCCGGCATCGTCTCCGGCCTCACTGGCCGCGGCCTCGCAAGCCGGTCTTGAAAGCTCCTGTTCGGTCACTCTCATTTATAGTCTGGCGCTCGACGCCTCAACGGCCGGGAACACATCGAACTACCGGTTCACGCCCGCGAGAAGCATCATCCGAGCGATGCTTGACGCGGATTCGCCCAATATCGTGCGGCTTGATCTCGCCGCTTCCAACCCGCTGGCCACCGGCACAAATTACCGCGTGGAGACGCTGGGCGGGCGCGATTCAGCGGGCCGGTCCCTTGTGCCCGCGCTGACAAGCGGAAGCCTTGCGGGACACAGCCTGCCGGGCGAAATTGCCGCGATCCTCAACGCCCAGTTGTCCGACGGCATGATCACGATGCGCGGACCAGGCCGGGCGTGGCGCAACGGCGATCCCATCTGGACGGTGCCATACTTTTCGTGTTATGCCGCCCAAGGACTGATCAGCGCATACACGATGACGCGCGACGCGAGTTTGCTTGATCCCGTGCGCCGCTGCCTCGACTGGCACGCAAACCACCTGAAAGCCGACGGGACGATCACCGATTACACGGGGAATTACCCGAATTACAGCTCCACGGGCGATGCTGATTCAGAGGACTCGTATGCCGCGATGTTCGCGTGGACGCTTTGGGAATATTACAAGGAAACGCTCGACAGCGGCTATGTTGCGGCGAAGATGCCGGCTGTGCGCAAGGTTGCCGCTGTAATGGACGGTTTGATTCAACCGGACGGTCTGACGTGGGCCAAGTCATCATATCTGATGAAATACACGATGGACAACGCTGAGGTGTTTCAGGGGTATTACGCGGCGGCTCAACTCGCCGATGTTGCCGGTGATGACGCCGCTCATTCGGCATGGCTGGCGCAGGCGGATCGCGTGCGCAACGCGGTGATGTCATGGCTGTATGTCTCCGGCGCGTCTGGCGAGCGGTATGCTGTCGCGCTGGATGGCGCGGGCAGCGTCTACAAGCCCTGGGGCAATTATTATCCCGATGCGATGGCCAACGAGTTCGGGATTTATTTTCTCCACAATCCCGCCGAGGCGCGGTTCCGCAACGCGTGGAGCGCGGAGAAATCGGTGTTTTTTCCGGGCAATATTCCGCCGGAAGGCGTGTCCTGGACGGCCGCGCTTGCCGCGGCGCGTCTTGGCGACCGCCCCGCTTTCACCGCCGCTTTCGCCGGCGCCATGCGAAACCACGAGATCACACCATGGGCGCACGACTCGGGATGGCTCATTCACACGCATCTTGTTTCCTCCCCGGTCACGGCTTTTGTCCCGGCTCTTGGCGCGTCCGAAACCATCACGGTTGACGGGCGGCTTGACGAGCCGGCGTGGAAACGGGCCGCCAAACTGCGGTTTAACCGCCGCGGCTTGTATGCCGGATGCCAGAACCGCGCGGTTTATGATTATCCGGGCAATACCATCGATCCCGACGGGCTTGCAACAGTGCTGCTCATCAACAAGGGCATGAAACTTTATGCGGGGCTTGACATGCGCGATGCCTATCTCACAAGCGCGGGCGCGCGCGGCGATTCAGACGGCATTTCGTTTCTTGCCATCCGCGATGCTGTCACAACCAGCCTGGTTCGCACGCTCGGATACACATTTTATCCCGGCAACGGCGTCGCGACTGTTCCCACGGCAACGCCTGGCGGGATGCTCGATGATCCCTCCGCCGCATCGGCGGCGTGGTCATTCAAATCCGGCAACAATACCGTGAACAATCCCGCTGACACCGACACCGGCTTTCAGATAGAATTATTAATCGATCTTCGCCGTCCCGCGGCAGGCTCCTATCCGGAAGGATCATCAGAAATCGTGATGGGTCTCAGGATTGCCGACATGGATGGAACCTCTGACAAACCCTGGCCGTGGCAGGGCGGCGCCTATGGCACGATGTGCCAGCTTTCGGACGGTTTATATCCGGCGGATTATACGGTGGATGTCATAAGATTGCTTGATCCCGCCAGCCATGAGTCGATGGCGCGGGATTGGGCATTATACTGAAAACAGCCATGGTGACAGGTTATGAGGCATATCAGAAAAAATGTTGTGTGCGCATTGTTGCTGGGCATCGTGAGCGCCATGATGGCCGGCAGATCATATTCCACGGAGACAATGCCATTGGCTTTTGAAAACGCCGCGAAGCTTTATGAATATCAGCGTCCCGATGGGGCGCTGATGCTTTACCCGACTGCCACGGGGCAGGGCCGCCTTGTGCCGTATTTTTCCAATATTGCGGCTCTCGCATGGACAGAATCGGCGCGCGTGACAACCGACACGGCGGCGCGCGGCAAGATGCTCGACGCGTGCGGAAAGTGGCTTGACTGGTATGCCTTTCATATGAATGCCGACGGCGCCATCTATGATTTTGAGTGCGATAAGCAAACCTGCAAGCCGACAGGCACTTATGACTCGACGGACAGTTATGCGGCGACGTTCTGTCTTCTTTTGCTGCGCCATCATGACGCGGCGGGCAATGCGGCACAAGTGCGCAAGCTTGAGAAGGCAGTCCGGGGCGCGCACAAGGCCATCGAACTTACAATGGATCGGGACGGCCTGACCTATGCGCATCCGTTTTATCCGGCCAGGTACCTGATGGACAATTGCGAGGTTGCGGCCGGTCTGGCCTCCCTGAAGCGGTTGTATGCCATTCTCGGCGACAGCGCCGGCCAGGCGCGCGCCGCCGGGCAACTCGACCGGCTGCTTGCGCAGATCGGGCGCTACTACCAGCGCAAAGCGGGCGTGTTTGGTTATACAATGAGTTCTTTTGGGACCATCAGCGGCGACTTCTCCAAAGCCTATCCCGACGCGCTGGCGAACCTGATGGTTCTGGGATGGCTGTCGGCGGGCGACGCGCCCGCCAAGGCTCTGCTTGGCAAGCTGAAAAGCAAATTCTGGGATTCGGAGAACAAAAATCCGGCGTTCCCCAACTGGTGGATCATGGCGGCGCTGGCCTGCGGCGATGGCGATTTGAAAGGCAAGGCGCTGGAAGCGGCCGGGCGTCACTGCCGCAAGCGCGATGTGAATGCTCCCGATCTTGGCATGGCGGCCGCGCTTTGCGCCACGGGCATTGAAGCCTTTTCGTTCCCCGAATTGAGGCTGGCGTGGGACAAGCTGACCACGGCGCCCCCGCAAGCCAAAAGCAATGTGAGCGCAACAGAGGCGATTCCCCCTGGAGCAAGAGTTGTGCTCACAGGACACAAAGCCAAGGGCGGAATGCTTCCAAACGGGCAGTGGAAAATGGAGAAGGTTAAATTCCCGTTGCGTGTGGATTACCGGCTTGATGGCGCTGAATCATATCTGCAAATCAACCTGGTTTTTCCGGGCATTGTGTCGTGGGACAAGTTGCGCGCGATCAAGGTTGATATGCCCGACGGAGCGGTCATCGTGGCCAGCCAGCTTCAAATTGCCCTCATGGAAGCGGATGGCGACGTGTGGGATTTCAAGCTGCCGCCGGCGGAGCGCACGGGCAAGCCGGTTGAGTTGGATGTCAGCAAACTGGCCATCAACCGCTGGGGGCGCGATGGCGATGGAAAATGCGATCTGAGCCAGACGGCCGGTCTGCGCTTTCAGATCGACGGCAACGGACGCTTGAACGGCGAGTTTCGCATCGAGGCAATTTCCGCGGTTCCGAAGTAAATCAGTATAATGTCCAATCCGTGATTTCTGTTGGCGGATAGGGTGCGCCGTATTCGATGCGAAGTGTTTTGATTTCGGAAGCTTTCATTGTGAAGGCGGCGTCGTCCTGGGGCGCGCCCGCCGCGGCGGATTGATCGAAGATAACCTGGATGTCCTGTTCGAGCGGGGTGGTTTCCGTGACGCGGTTGAATGGGAACACTTGCGACTGTATGACCACGTTCGTCAGAGGCTCGCCCGAGACTTCGCGCAGTTTGACAATCTGTCCAAGGCCGAAATTGGCCTGTTTGATGCCGCAGATCATGATGTTGGGCTGATCCACAGAGAGGAAGCTCATGGCTTGGGCGGGCAACATGGCTCCGGATGCGGCGGCGACCACGCGCGGCTGAATTGGCGTGCAGACTTCCATGCCGAAGCGGGTGTCGGCCACGGTGTCGAATGGGCGGGCATGGGGCCGGAGGGCGAACAGGATGTCCCAGCGCGCGGGCGCGCCCGGTTCGGCGATCACGCTTCCCATGCTTCCGCCCTTCAGTTTGCACTGGTCGCCATAACGGATGAATTTGGAATAGAGGGTGGGCGGGGTTGATGGGCTGAAAGTGGCGGTTTGAAGATTGCCGAACGAATAGGCGTAGACATCGGGCGTCGCGAAGGTGACGCCGTAATTTGTTTCGGACAGATCGATGCAGTGTTCGGGCGTGTGAGAACCGGTGTAGGAACCCTGCAGTGTGTCGGATGACAACGGCGGGTTAAGCCATCCGGCGGGCGTGTCGATGCGTCCGACGCATGCGCTGAGATTGAAGGGAAATGCCATCGCGTAGTAGCGCGAGTTCATGTCGTAGGGGGCAAAAAGCATTTGCGAGCGGTCGGGCGTGTCAATGATGTCGATGCGGTCAAGCTCCTCATAGAGCATGATTTCGGTTGCGGCGATGGGATGCGCGGCGTTGGTGATGCGCAGGCTTGCCGCCACAGGACCGTTTTTCCCGGCGCTGATGATGGTGAAAGCGCTGCTGGGGACGGGAGTGCCGAAGCCGTAGAAATATTCAAGATTGGTGGCCGTGACGGAACAGTTGAATTGGACGGGGGCGTTCTGTTTGACGAGTTCCCTCGCGGCGCCCTTGTCGTAGATGCTGGAGATGTAACCGTTGGCATTGACGACAATGCGGCAGCGGGTGTTTTCGATGGAATTGGCGCCCACGACGAGCGAATGCGGAGCGGGGGAGGGCGTTCCATCGGCGATGAGGAAGCGTTTGTAGCCGATCGACGGGACATCGGGCGCGACGAACAGGAGCATGGCCGCGCTGGCGTCTTTCTGGCAGGGGATTTCGGTGTCCGTCACGGAGTCGATGAGGCGGAACTGGCGGTTAAGCAGAGCGGTGTCGGCTGGGACACGGACAAGGTCTGTGCGGGGCCACGACAACGGATTGAACACGATGATGGAGTCCTGTGCGGGCGACGCCGCGGCGCCGAGAAGGTATTGTCTGGCGGTCTCAAGGGTGTCGCTGGTGTAGGTCTGCGCGCTCAGGGTGAAGTTCCTGAACTCCTGGTTGTTCTGGTCCACTTGCGCCTGCGTCCAGTAGCCGTCCCAGCAACCGCCCGCGCCGCTGTGTTCGTCGAGGGTGAGGATCATGTCCCATGCGCTGTTGAATTGCGAGAAAGGATAACTTTTGATTCCGAGCGTTGTCGCGAATGACCACATTTTTTCGGCAGAGGGAACAAGGTCGTGGGCATTTTTGATGATTTTGTCGCCTTGCGGCTCAATCTGCTGGCATGTGTCCCATATGGTTGTCCAGTTGCCGGTTTGGACGGCAATCTGTCCGGAATATTTCTGTTCGAGATATTGAAAAAAGTCCTCCGGCGTGGCCATGATGAATTTCGGATTGGCATAGGCGGCGTTCCAGTTGCGGATGGCGGAGTAAAGGGCGGTGCTGTATGCGTTGTCGAAGGCATATTGGATCATGAGCGCGTCGTAAGGATAACCGGCCCGGGTCAGTTCCAGGAGCGATGATGTCAGGCGGTCCTTGTTCACGGCGCCGGTTGTGAAGAAGGGAAGTCCGTAACCGGCGCTGTCATCAAACGCCTCGCCATAGCCTTTGCGTGTTGACCATGTGAGGAGGCGCGTGCCGTCGGGCGCCTGCCAGTAGAACGGATATGACGCCCAGGGCTGGGTGAATCCGCCGCCGATGAAAAGGTTTTCGCCGCAGATCAGGTGCTTGATTCCCGATTTGGCAAGAATCTGGGGATACGTCCATGCCACGCCGGGCACGTCGTCGTGCAACACCGTCTGGATGGCGATGCCGTATTTGTCGCGGTAACGCGCGGCGTTCCAGAGAAAGCGCGGCATTTCTTCGAAAGAAGCTTTGCCGCTGTGGAGCGTGTTGTGTCCGCCGCCGACACTGACGCGGCCTGCTTTGATGAGCTGCATAAGCTGGTTTACGAGGGCGGTGTCGCTGGTGCGAAGGAGCCATTGCTCAAGCGCCCATGTTTCCTCGATATTCCACTTGTAATCGGAACGGGTCAGGCAATAGCTGATCTGTGCGTCGATCATGGTTTTGTATTTTGCGGCGACGACCGATGGCACATCGGTGAAGCCGATGTCGAGGTGGGCATGCGGAATGACATAGATCGTCTTTATGGCGCTGTCGATGCCCGGTGATATGAGCGGGGCGGCAGAACTGGCGTCGGTGTTTTCAGCGCTTTGGGCGGGCAATGATGATAGTGTCAGCATAATCCCCGTCAGCACGAAAAACAGGGTGCGATTGAACGGCATGGACGACTTGTCTCCCGGGAGCGGTCTTGTATATTTATATTACTGTTTTCGCTCAAATTAGTTCCTGTTGACATACGGTCAATGAAAATCCTGCGATGTTAAATACGCATGGCATTTCATTGAAATGATTGTAAAGATGAGTTTGTTTTTGTTGGCGGGCATCGCGCGGCCGGTTCACAGACCACATGAGGGGCGCTTATGTGCATGCATATCAAATTTAAGAAAGCGGCGCCTTGTATGACCATGGACTCACTTCGCCGCGCGGCGTCTCTCTCGCGTGCTCACAAGCGAAAACAACAGTATTTCCCGATGCTCCGGACGTTTGGATGCCGTTTTATCATCATCTTGCCGCTCTTGTGTGGCGCGGGAATCGTGACCGGGCAAACCACATCGGTCACAGAGGCGGGCACGGAGCAAAAGCGTCTGCAAGAGGAGCGACGCCGGTTTCAGTCGCAGGAACTTGCCACCGCGAAGCCCTTCAGCTTCATTTTCAATCCGGGGGCGCCGCCCGGAATTGTCTGGAGGGATGCCGATGAGGCGCGGCGGCTCGGATGTGTTCAGCCTTTGCGCGTCAGATGGTTTGACGCCGACCTTAACGAAGTGACCACACCGACGCGGCCGGGCCGGACAGGGGCATACATCGAGACCACGGCGCCCAATGGAACGCCGTTCAGACGGGCGATGACATTCTTCTGCCGTCCTCCTTTCTTCCTTGTGTATATGTTCCCCGGTCTCAGGCTGCCGGTGGCCTATCAGCCCGGCCCCATCCCTGAAGCCGTATGGAATGAACACAAAGGGGAGATTTCGCGGACATCGCGCGATCTTTTCCTCCGGTCGTTCAATGACAGCGAAGCGGGAGCGATCCTGATGGCAGGCTTGAGCGGGACAAAGGCGCTGGGGCGCCCCGCCGCGCCTGTCGATTCCGCGGAGGTTCTTAATGAAGACTACCAGCTTGCCCTGAAACTCAAGCTGCAGGGACTGAAGGACAAGGCGCGCCCCTTGAAACCGCCGCGCAAACGAAGCGCGGGGCCTGCGCCCATTCTCCACAAAGGCGCGATGGCAGAGGCCGGCATGCGGCCGGATGCCAGGGCGAAAATTGACGCGGTCTGCCAGGCATGGGCGAAGGACACAAGCGAGCCTTTTACGGTGCTCGTGGCGCGCCGGGGCGTCATTGTCATTCACAAGGCGTATGGGCGCGACACCGACAGACGGCGCATCGGGCTTGATTACAGGTGCGATGTGGCTTCGATCACCAAGTTTGTGACATCGGTTCTCTTCACCCTGTTTCTTGACCAGGGGTTGATCGGACTCGACGATCCTGTTGGAACTATTCTCCCTGACTTTCCGGCAACCGGGCCCTACGCCATGACGTTCCGGCAGTGTTTCACGCATACCAGCGGATTGAGCGGACACGGGGACTGGGGCGGCATGCGGAATCCGCAATTTGAAAATGTGATTCTGAACGGGATCGATGCCTTGGAGCCGGGGAAGTCCTATAACTACAGCGGTCTGGGTCTTGAACTGGCTGCCAAGGCGATGGAAGCCGCTTCAGGCAAAAGCGCGATGAGACTGTACGAGGAGGACCTGTTCCGTCCGCTCGGTATAGGGGGCATTCCGATGGGAAGCGCATCAGCGGGCGCGTGCCTTACGGCATGGGATCTTGGCGTCCTTGCGCAGTGGCTGGCAAACCGGGGCAGTTATGGTGAAATGGAGTTTGTTTCACCACAAACATGCGGCAAGATGCTGCCTGTGCGGCTGGACACGCTTTACCCCGGGATCACGCAGGAGGAGGGACTCGGCCAGGGCTGGCAGCGCGATCTCAAGCCGGGAAGCGACGGGAATTCCACGCGCACGAAGGATTTGATTTTCAGTCCGCGAACGCTTGGCCATGGCTCCTTGTCCGGTTGCATTCTGCGCGTGGACCTCGATCGCGAGCTTGTCGTCGTGCAAATTCGAAAACAGCATGGCGAACGATATGCCAACTGGGCCACGAAGCTTTTCCTGACGGTTACAGATTGTGTGAGGGAATGAGCGGAAGCGGTCGGGTGTGTTCTTCGCGTTCTTTGCATCTTTGCGCGAGATTGTCTTTAATATGGTTTTTTCTTTTTCACGCAAAGTCGCCAAGGTCGCCAAGGAAATCAGGATTGAAGGCATGGTGATCTTCGCGTTCTTTGCGTCTTTGCGCGAGATCATCTTTAAGCGGTGTGATAAGCGAAGAGTCATCCAATAAGGATGAGCAGGATCATCATGAGGACGCTTCAAAATCCAGAATATCCTTGTTAATTAAGGGAGTTTTCATGCTCGCGCATGCGGCATCATGTAGTCAAATTTGGGCTGTTGCTTCAAGGCTGGCAACTGAGCGGGCGCCGCGATTCTATAATAAGCCCCGGCGTGGCATCATTTGTTTACGAAACGCACCTCAAAGATCGCGGGCCAGAGTTTGCCTGTGATGAAGAATGTGCCGCGTGACGGGTCGCAGGCGATGCCATTGAGCACGTCAGCTTGAGTGCGCTCGTTCGGTTGCAGCAATCCGCTCGCGTCGATTTCGGCTGTCACGGCGCCGCTGAGCGGGTCGATCCGGACAATGCGATCATCGCCCCAGATATTCGCGTAAAGGCAATTCCCCGCATACTCGAGTTCGTTGAGTCCGGATAGCGGCGTTCCGCGCAGTGTGGCGGTCAGCGTGCCTGTCACGTCAAAGGTCTGTGTGTCGCGGAACTGCAGAACCGCGCTGCCGTCTGACATGATGAAGCGTTTGCCGTCGTGGCAAAGCCCCCAGCCTTCGCCTTTGTAGTGATGCCGCGCTGTTTCGCGCAGTGTGGCGATGTCGTAGACGATGGCGGTTCCTTCGCGCCATGTGAGCTGCACAAGACGGTTGCCGGCCGCGGCCAGTCCCTCACCGAAAAGATCGGGTTGCAGAGAGACCTGGTTGATCACCCCGCCAGTATTTGGATCCACTTGGCGCACGGTTGATCTCCCGTATAATCCCGTGCTTTCAAACATGGCGCCATCCTGAATGACCAGCCCCTGGGTGAACGCCTGCCGGTCGTGAGGGTGCTTGCCGATGACCTGCACGGTCATGCGCAATGGTTCTGTAGCGTATGACATACCGCATAGGCAAAGCAGGACCCCCGGGAGATGCCATCGGCTTCTGGCGGGGTGTCGCGGTGGCGGACGCATGTTTGTCATTAGGTGTTGAAATATGGAAATCACACGAAACTTGCCTTGACGCGGGAGAATTATTCTTTTCAGCCTCAAAGGGAATTGCGAACCATGTGATTTTGAGATAAACGCTTTGGCACACGATACACACAATGGCGCGTCCCCGGCCCGCTCACCTTGGTGGTGGGTGCCCAGCGCTTACTTTGCCGAGGGAATTCCCTATGTGCTTGTCATGACGGTTTCCGTCATCATGTACAAGCGTTTCGGTGTGGGCAACAAAAACATCGCGCTTTACACCAGCCTGTTGTATCTTCCGTGGGTGGTCAAGCCGCTGTGGGGGCCGCTGGTTGACCTGTACTGGACCAAGCGCAATTGGATTGTGTGGCTTCAGTTGCTGCTGGCGGTGATCTTCGGGGCGATGGCCTTCATTATAAACACGCCATTCTGGTGGTGGGGCAGTCTTGCCGTGTTCACCTTGGTCGCGTTCACGTCGGCCACGCACGATATTGCGGCGGATGGCTTCTACATGCTCGGGCTCGACCAGCACAGCCAGACTCTGTTCGTCGGAATCCGCAACACTTTCTACCGTTTGGCCATGATTGTCGGCCAGGGCTTTCTGGTCATTCTTGTGGGAATCGTTGAATCGCATTCGGGCCCACCGCCTGTTTATATCACCTTGTCATCGGCAAAACCCGGCTTGGAGGCTGATGCGCCCAAAATGCCGGATTTTCCTGTTCAGGGCAGCGTCATCGAAGTTGTCCCGTCAACCTTGCAGATTGCGCCGGGAACAACCACGCCCATGAGCGTGCGTTATAACAAAGAACCAGCCGACGGATCCCCCGTTGTCGTGTCCATCAGCCGCCGGCCTTCCAAGTGGTACGGCAATTTTTTCCCTGTTGGAAGCGAGCAGTTGATCACACTCACGGGCGGCGACAGACTGGAATTCACAAAAGATAATTGGAACAAGGCGCGCACCGTCATCGCGCAAGCCGACGCGAAGGCTGGCAGGGAATCGGCGCCCGCCGTCGCGGTGTTCAAGGCAACGGCCGGCAATATCCAGTTGAGTTGGACGTTGTGTTTCGCGGCGATGAGCGCGATCTTTGTCATTCTATTTTCATACCATGCCACGATGCTGCCCCGTCCCGCACTGGACGGAATCGCGGGAACGGACACGCGTCCGCCATTTTCTCAGGCGGCGGGCTGGCTGTTGTTCGCCGTGCTTGTGCCGGCCGCCGTGGTCGTCTGCCTGTTTTACCTCATCAAACCCGGTCTGATTTATGCCGCGCATATGGTGTCGCCCGCGCTGGACAAATATCCGGATTTATTCACGTTTGTCACGCATGCGGTCATTGTTCTCGTGGTGTGCCTGGCATACAGGTCGCGTGAATTGCGCAGGGTGTCGCTGGATGCGTTTCGTGGCGCGGCCCGCCACAGCGGCATTCCATTCGATCATGTTTTCATATCGTTTTTCAGCAAGCCGGCCATTGGGCGGATGGTCGCTTTCCTGCTGGTGTACCGGCTCGGTGAATCGATGATCGTCAAGATGGCCTCGCCGTTCCTTCTGGACACGCGGGAAAACGGCGGGCTGAATTTGTCCACCGCGCAGGTTGGCGGCGCCTACGGCACGGCCGGCGTGATCGCGCTGATGCTGGGCGGCATCATCGGGGGCATTTGCGCCGCAAAGGACGGATTCCGCAAATGGCTGCTCCCCATGTGCCTGGCGATCAACCTGCCCCACCTGCTCTATGTTTATCTCGCTTACGGCAAGCCTGAAAATTTCATGATCATTCTGGGATGCGTGGCTGGGGAACAGTTCTGTTATGGTTTTGGTTTCACCGCCTATACGCTGGTCATGCTCTGCATCGCCGGCGAGGGCGAATACAAGACATCTCACTATGCCATCACGACGGGATTCATGGCCTTGAGCATGATGCTTCCGGGCATGTTCTCGGGCGCGTTGCAGCAGGCGGTGGGCTACCCGATTTTCTTCGTCATTGTCTGCGCAACGATGGTCATCGGCCTGACGATGATTTATTTGATTCCGGTGAACCCGGAGTTCGGAAAAAAGGAGACTTATTGAACCGCAGACTCACACTCGGCCATAGCCCGGACCCCGACGACGCGTTCATGTTCTATGCGCTTGCCAAGGGTTTGGTGGACGCACAAGGGTGGCAGTTCGAGCACATCCTTCAGGACATCCAGACGCTCAATGAGCGCGCGATGCGTTGCGAGCTGGACATCTCCGCCGTGTCCATCCACGCCTATGCCTATGTGGCGGAAGATTACGCCCTGCTTTCCTGCGGGGCCAGCATGGGCGACAACTATGGGCCGCTTGTGGTCGCGCGCGAACCGATGGAACCCGGCAAACTTGCCAGCGCCGTCATCGCTGTTCCCGGCACAATGACCACGGCTTTTCTGGCGCTGAAACTGGCCATCGGAGAATTCCGGTACGAGGTGATGCCATTCGATCAGATTCTTGACGCCGTCGTGTCAGGACGCGCCTCCGCGGGATTAATCATCCATGAGGGGCAGCTCACTTATCGGCGCGGCAACCTGTGCAAGGTCATTGACCTCGGCGAATGGTGGAACGGCCAGCATGCGCTTCCCCTGCCGCTGGGGGGGAATGTGATCCGGCGGGCATTGGGAGATGAGGCCATCAAGCAGATCAGCGCGATCTTGCGCCAGAGCATCGAATACGGTCTGACCCATCGTCATGAGGCGGTGGAATACGCGCTCCAGTGGGCGCGGGATATGGGGCATGATCTTGCCGACCGTTTTGTCGGGATGTATGTCAACGATCTGACTCTCGATTATGGCGAGCGCGGCAGGCGCGCCATCGAATTGCTGTTCGAGCTGGCAGCGCAGCGCGGCATCATTCCCCGCAAACCGGAACTGGAAAAACGCCGGTAGCGCCGGGCGTCTTGCCCCGCAAATCCGGACGATATTGTTTGATCTTGGCGGTTTGGAATGGGATTTGGTTTGGCCGTGAATATCAGTCCGGAATCAATACAGGAAAATGGTGTTGTTGGCGCGGGCGGCGCGGGTTTCCCGGCGCATGTCAAGATGAGGGCGCGCGCGGAGCTGCTGATCCTTAACGCGGCGGAATGCGAGCCGCTGCTTCACAAGGATAAGGAGTTGCTCGAGCATTTCGGGGACGAGGTCATCCGGGGCATGCAGGCGGCGCGTGAAATGGTGGGAGCGCGAAAATGCCTTATTGGCATCAAAAACAAGTACGAGGGCGTCATCTCGCGGCTGGAAAAAATCCTGCCGGCGGATTTTCAGATTGTTCCGCTGGCGGACGTCTATCCGGCGGGGGATGAATTCATCCTGGTTTACGACGCGACAGGGCGCATGATCCCGCCGGGCGGATTGCCGCTGGATGTGGGATGCGTGGTGAACAATGTCGAGACGATGCTGAACATCGCGCGCAATCGTCCTGTGACCCGCAAATACCTGACGATCACGGGCGCGGTGAAGGATCCCTGCACGTTGTGCGTGCCCGTGGGAATTTCCGTGCGGGAGGTCATCGATGCCGCCGGCGGGCCGGCGATTGCCGACTGGGTGGTTCTGCTGAATGGCATCATGATGGGGCGGCTCGCGCCGGACGCCTCCGTGTCGGTCACGAAAACAACGGGCGGCATTTACATTTTTCCCGCGGATCATCCCCATATCCGGCGCTATCAGCGCAGTTTGACGCAGATCAACCGCATCGGGCGCTCGGCGTGCGACCAGTGCTCGTTCTGCACAGAGATGTGCCCGCGCTACCTGCTCGGTCACCCGATCGAACCGCACAAGGCGATGCGCGCGCTTGGTTTCACGATGGACAAGGCGGCGCTCATCGTCGGCACGACATACTGTTGCGAGTGCAACCTGTGCACAATGATCGCCTGCCCGGAGGACCTTGATCCGATGAATGTGTGTGCGCAGGACAAGCAGCTTGTGAAGCAGATGGGATTGAAGTGGGAGCGGGGAGGGCGCGAAATCAAGGCGCGTCCGCTCTACCCGGCCCGGCGCACGCCGACAAAGCGTCTGATGAACAGGCTGGGGCTCCGTCAATTTGAGAACAACAGGGGGGCGCTGCGAGAGGGCGTGCTGGCGGCGTCGCGCGTGCGGCTGCCGCTCAAACAGCATGTTGGCGCGCCATGCGCGCCTGTCGTCGCGCCAGGGCAGCGGGTGCGCGAGGGCGATGTGATTGCCCGGCCGCCGGACGGCCAGCTCGGCGCCGTAATTCACGCAAGCATCAGCGGCAGGATCGCCAGCGTTGGCGACGCCATCGAAATTACAGCATGAACACACTCGAGGATTGGAAAAGATGCCTGAAGCCATAGGTTTGTTGGAACTTTCATCGATTGCGATGGGGTACGAGGTTGAGGATGCCGTGCTCAAGGCCGCCGATGTGCGGCTGCTGGTGGCGCGCACGATCTGCTCGGGGAAATATCTTGTTGTTGTGGGCGGGACGGTTGCGGCCGTTAATAGCAGCGTGGAGGCGGGCGTGAACCTCGCGGAGGAAGGATTAATCGATCAGATTGTGATACCGAATGTTCATCCGTCGGTTTTCCCCGCCATCACGGGCGTCGTGGATCTCAGTCCTGATGCGATGTCGGCGCTTGGCATCATCGAAACGTTTTCCGCGTCGAGCGCGGTGGAGTCTGCCGATACCGCCGTCAAAGCGGGCAGTGTCACGCTGTTCAGGATTCATCTCGCCATGGCGGTTGGCGGAAAAGGCTTTGTGCTGATGACGGGGGATGTGGCGGGTTGCCGGGCCGCTGTTGAGGCGGGCGCGGCCGCAGCGTCGGCTCACTGGTTGCTTGTGAACAAGGTGGTCATGCCGCGGCCGCGGCTGGAATTGTTCGGGGAGTATATCTGATCTCAATTGGATTTTGAGTTTTGCTGTGAGCTGGCTTTGGCCGCGGGTTTTGTTTCGTTATTTTTCGCGTCGGACTTTTTCGTGCCGGCCTTTTTTGAGGCGGGCGGGAGGATTTTCCATATCTGGTAAGCCATGTCCTGAAAACGCGAGGATGGGAAGCGTTCCGGGTAATTGTCGAGAAGCGAGTGAGCCTCGTTTGTGTAACCAAGGTCGGCGGCCAGCATGGCGCGGATGACGGTGTAGTGATCCTTGTGCTCGGAATTGGGGTAACGCGCGATGAATTCCTTAATCCTGTCGTAGGCTTCCTTGCGCAACGCGTCGTCATCCTTGTCGACGGTGAGCGAGACCATGTTGATGTAGGCGTTGTCGCTCTGGCCGTAGACATTTTTTGGATCGGCTTCGGCGATTTTGGCGTACATGGCCCGTGCTTCCTTTTTGTAGCCGCCCTTGAGCTTGGTGTTGGCGTCCTTCATCCATCGCTGGATGTCGGCGGATGATGCCGAGGGCGCCGAATCCGGGCGTTGGAGATCGGTTTTGGGTGTGGCGGTGGCGGCCGTGCGGGATGGCGCGGCGCTTTCTTTTGAGGATGTTTTCACTTCCGCGGAATCGGCCACCGTTTCGGCATCCTGGGCGCTCTTGGCGGATTTGCTTGAGAGGCTGTCCTTTGACTGTTTCGCGGATGATGGTTTGGCTGTTGACTCGGACTTCCGACTTTTCGCGGTTGATTCTGATTTTTCGTCTTTTGCGGTTTTCGCGGTTTCGCCCGCCGCGGCTTTCTGGGATTTTTGCGGCTCAGCTTTCTGGAGTTTGCGGATGGTGGAAAGCGGATCGGATTCCGCCGATTCATCCGCGGCTTTTTCCTCCGTTGCGGTCTTGTTGGTTTCCGCGGTTTTGGATGCGGTTTTTTCCGTGGCGGAAGATTTCTCCGCTGGCGTTTTAACGGCCGGTTTTGCGCCAGTTGTTGATGATGGTTTGGCGGCGGCTGGTTTGGATGGAACAGGAAGAGCGGCGCCCGCTCCGGCGCGTGCGCCCCCCGCATCGATGAGCGGTTTGGGAAGATCGCCGGCTGATTGCGCATAAGGCGCTTCGTTGCCCGCGGGTGTTGAGACCGCCAGCGAGGATGTGGCCGCTTGCGGAGACTGGGCAACTTGAATAATCTGGCGTTTGACCGCGGTGCGATCGGATATCACAATCTCGGATGATGAGCGTTCCTGGTCGCCCCCGCCCAAGGCCTGAGTGCTTCTTGCGGAATCCTGCGAGTTGTAAAAGTTGGTCTTGCCGCTCAATGACGCGCTTTGACGCGCGGCCGGGGGTTTGCCGGATGCGGACGCGATGACCGGTTTCTTTGTCGTCTGGGCGCCTGCGGCGGTTGCTTTTGCGGGTGTTGCGCGCTCAGCGGGTGTTGCGCGCTCAGCGGGTGTTGTGCGCTCAGGAGCGGGGCATGAACGCATGACATCATCAAGCGTGCCAGAGAGCCGCCGTGAATCGACATAGCCGATCGAACGGTCAATCTCTCTGCCGTTCGAATTGAGGGCTACCAGTGTGGGATAGCTCCTGACGCCGAATTCCCTGACCATGTCAGGATTTTCATCGCCGTCGACATGAACTTTGACGAAATTATCAAGGCGCGTGATGATCACGGGATCGCGAAAGGTCTTTTGCTCAAGGTCTTTGCAGTTGCGGCACCAGACTGTGGAAAAATCAGCCAGAAGAGGTTTGCCTTCGCGTTTGGCAATGGCAAGAGCCTGATCATAATTATGATACCAGCCATTCGAATCCTGCGATCCGAAGGCGGGCATAATGCCACAGGACAAAATCAACAGAGCAATCACGGGAGCGGTGCGCATCGCAATGAACATATCTTCGAGTCTTTCAGCCTTTCAAGACCATATATTGCATTCTTAAGCGTTTGGGTGGCTTCAATCAACAAAAAACCCGAATCCGCCCTGCTTTATTCAGGCACTCAGCTCAACACCATTTTTGACGCCGCGGAGTTGGGATTGGTTCCCTGGAAATAAAACCATGTCCAACCGTTCATGTATGACCGGTGATTTTCAAATGAGCATATAACCTTTGTCCTATGCGATTCAACTCCCTTGGGAACCCTTGCCGGAGAAATTATGGGAATGATTCTGTTGCACGCAAAGTTGAACAGTGAGAAGTGATGGCGTGTAGATGAACGGCATGAAAGATAATCGCTGGGTTGGCCTGACAGTACGGACGTCAATAGAAGCAGAGGAATGGTTTGGGGAACTTGAATGTTCGGTTGATGAACTGCTTGCCATGATTGACAGCCAGTTTGTTCGCATGAATCATGCGCGATGGCTGGAATCGCAGAGCGAGTATGAGGAGCCGAACCTGGTTCGCAACCAGGATGGCGATCCGCCCTTTGAGCACTATTTGTATATACGCAAATCAGACATCAGCATGATCAGGCCGTTGCGCTGTCCGCTGAGAGTGACCGAGGACGTGGAGTGATCTGCCGCCATGGCGGCGAAAAGATGGAAATTACTGATTTTTCGGGCAGGGGCGGCGGCGTTGGGGCTGTTTGCCGCTTTGCTCATCATTGAAACGGGGTTTCGTTTTTATCTTCTGAACGTCGCCCGCACGATTGACGATCTGCGCAAACCGGATAGCGCGATGTGGGGGCATGAGCTTACGCTGTTTCATATTGTCCAGCCGGGCGCCGACGAACGCCGGGTTTATGAGCTCGCGCCGGGCGCGCATGGGACATTTGCCAGACAGCCTTTGCGGATCAATTCGGCTGGCTTTCGCGACCGGGAACGTCCTGCCAAAAAACAGGCGGGTGTGTTTCGCATGGCCGTGCTTGGAGATTCCGTGGCTTTTGGATGTGGTGTGCGCGCGGAGGACAGATTGTCCGATATTCTTGAAAGATTTTTGAACGAGTATTCTCCGGCGGCGGGCACGCAGTATGAATGCCTGAACTTTGCGGCGCCGGGTTACAACACCGTGATGGAGCTGGCCACACTCCGCGATTGCGCGCTTCAATATTCGCCCGATGCGGTCATTCTTGTCATGGTGAATAACGATGACGAGTTGCCGAATTTCGTGCGTGTCGCTCCCCAGGTCTGGTCATTGCGGAAATTATTTGTGATCGAGGCAATCCGAGATTTCAACATCGGCAGGGTGTTGGGTGACACGGCGCGGATCGCAGCGGGCGGGATCGCGGAGACAGGCGGAGCCGGCGCGGCAAGCCACGTCAAGGGATTCCGGCCCGAGCTTGTGCCCCCTGAGTACCAGTTCCTTATGGGACGAGACAAAATGACGGAGGCGCTGCGCGGCATCGTGGCGGAGACATCCGCGCGCGGCATACCCGCGCTTTGCATCATGCCTTATCCTAAGATGGATGTGATTCTGGACGCGCCCGCTTCGGCGCTTTCATCAAACTATAACACGGAATGGTTTGAGGCGGCGCGGCAGGCGGGATTCGTCACATGCGATCCGGCCGCTTCCCTTGCCTGGTATCTTAAACGGCATCAGTTGCGTGAGCGGGCTTTCTGGGCGGGTGAGCGCGACTTTCATCCCAACGCCATCGCCCATGCGATCCTTGCGCGCAATCTCTGGCAATGCCTTGTGCAAAAGCGTCTGCTGCCCGATTCAGGCCAGTGGGAGCGCAAAATGGCCGAGTGCGAACGGGCATGGGACATGATCATGAGCCGCTGACGGGGTGAGTGACGACGCCCGGATTATGATTTTCGCTTCAGGATTTTGCGCAACGCGTCCAGTTTTGCCTTGAGCGGTTTTTCCTGTTCGATGCGCGCAAACAACTTGCCGGCCAGCGCCCGGTCGTCCGCCTTGATGGCGGCGGCGGTTGCGGCGGACAACAAAATCATGCGATCCGGCGCCGCCATCTTCACAAGCTGTTCTTCCGATATTGTGCGGTAAAATGAAAGAGTCTGGCTGGCTTCTGTGTCGGTGATGCGCAAGGCGAGATAGCGTTGTTCGCGTTCTTTCAGCCGCTTCAACCCGGCAGCGAGAATCCGCTGATCAATCTCGCTCATCAGGGAGTTGACCAGCTCCCGTTCGCCGGTTGTGAGTTCGGTGTCGGCCATCAGGTTGAAGATGACGTCCTCAGCGTCCTCGAACTCGCCGTCTGCTATCAATTTCTCAGCCTGCTTGAGATGGCCGGTTTTTTCGGTGTCCGTCAGCACGCGCATGGCCAGGTCCAGCGGCCCGCTGATGTCGACCACGTCCTTGAATTCAGAAGCGAGTTCTGCTATGTGTTTCAGCATGGAGCGCGCTCCGGCGTAATCGCCGCTGTCCATGAGCGCCTGGAACTGTTCGAGCATCATCCAGCTTAGAATCTCGTCAACGAGCTGGCGGCGGCCATTCTTGAGCGCCTCGGCGCCGGGGTATTCAGCGGAAAGGTTCTGGAGCCGGGACACAACGTCATTCGCATCGTGTTTCTCGAGAAATTCGTTGCGGATGCTGTCGAGTCGCCGCTCCACTTCCACTTCCCTGGCCCGTTCCATATAAGATGCAAGGGCGTCTTTTTCAGGCAGGTTCGGATAAAGGCGCAGGAATTCCTGGACCCGCGTGTTCAGATCGGAATATACAACAGCGCCCTTGAGATACTGGTCGTACATCTGCTCTATTTTCTGCTGGTAATAATGGTTGATGTCATCACGGATCATGGCCAGAGAAGCGCTTGTGCTGTTGTCGGGTTCATGACTCTCAAGATCGGCAATTGCCGTGAGCGCGGCCTCGAATTCGTCATGGCGCTTGAGATCCTGGATCGTTTTCAATCGCTGGTTCATGTCCGCCATGATTGCTGATTGCAGCGCCAGCGCGGTGGCGTGGGCGAGACTGTCGGGGCGTGTTTGAAGCTTGACGCGGTTAAGAAGAACAAGCGCCGTGTTGTAGCGCCCGCTTTCAAAAGCTTTATGCGCCAGCCTGATTGAGCTGCGTCCGTAGCCGCTGTACACATAATATCCAAGCCCGCCGGCCAGCATGACGACAAACGCGATCATGACAACAAGCGCCCCCCTGAGCCTGCGCACGAGGGGCAGTGATGACTGCACGGTCTGCAACCGGTCGAGGTATGAGCGAGCCTTGGCAAGTTCGGGCATCAAGGCCAGCGCCGCGTTCCAGGACTCGCGCGCTTTATCAAATTCATTGCGTTTGGCGTAAAGTGTTCCCAAAACGACGTGCGCGTTGATGAACTTCCGGTCGAGATCGAGAGCGTTGTGAAGCTCCTCGATGCCCTCATTGACGCGTCCGCGTTCGGCATGTTCAAGCGCAAGATTGTAATGATGCTTGGCCTTGTTGACGGCAAGACGCATCATCGACAAATCTTTTTCGCACGCGTAACAGGCGGCGCGGTCGTCGCGATTTTCAGTTTGGCAGTAAGGGCATTGCATCAAAATTACTTACGGAAAGAATGCGGGCAAAGATGAAAAACGCCAACACAAAATGGGCTTAATCCGCAAGTGTCAAGGTATGGGAATATCAAAGGGCATGGAAAACCAGAACAGCGATCCGCCGCCGTTCCTGCTTTCAATGCCGATTGTTCCGCCCATCAGCTCCACCAGTCCCTTGCTTACCGCCAAACCAAGTCCGGTTCCGCCAAAGCTGCGGGAAAGGGAGCCGTCGGCCTGTGTGAACGCTTGAAAAATGGTGTCAATCCGGTCGGGCGCAATGCCAATACCCGTATCGCAGACTGAGAATCTCACCGTGGCCCGGTTGATATCCATGTTTTGAAGGCTTGTCTTCAGATCAATGCGGCCGTGACGGGTGAATTTGACCGCGTTGTCCACAAGATTTAACAGCACCTGTTTGATGCGGTTTGCATCGCCCCGCACAACGAGAGGCACATCCGCATCGACGATGGAACAATACTCCAGACCTTTCCTGTTTGCCGCGCCTTGAAACATCCTGTCGATTCCGTTCATCAGTTCGCGCAGATATAACTCGCGCGTCTCGATGCGCATTTTCCCCGTTTCGATGCTTGAGAAGTCGAGGATGGCATCGACAACGCGTGTCAGGTCCTCGGTGCATTGCCGGATTGTCTGGGCACATTCGCGCTGTTCTTCAGTCAATTCCGTGTCGAAAAGCAGTCCTGTCATGCCACAGATGCCGTTCATCGGTGTGCGGATTTCGTGGCTGATGTTGGCCATGAATTCACTTTTTGCGATGTTTGCGGCCTGTGCCTGCACGGCCAGCCTGTGCGCCATCTGCAACGCATTCTGAAGATCGCGGTTGGCCGCCTCGGCGGCCTCATTGGCCACTTTAATCTCCATCTCAGCCTGTTTTCGCAAAGTGATATCGCGCACGATGCCCACGGCATTCCATTGCCCGCGGAGTTTCAGAGCGGCCAGCGACAGTTCGAGCGGGAACTCCTCTCCGTTCTTTCTCAATCCCGAAAGTTCGAGTGACTTGCCCAGGGCATTGCCCTGGCCCTGCGCCTTGAACAACGGGAAAGCTTTGTGATGGGTTTCGTGATACTGTTCCGGCGCCAGCAGATCATGCAGATTCCTGCCAATTATGTCATCTCGCGTGTATCCGAAGATGCGTTCGGCCGCATCGTTCCAGAAGGATACGCATCCCTCCTGGTCCATCATGATAATCGCGTCGAGCGCGGATGCGGTGATGCTGCGCAGCTTTTCCTCACTCTCCATGAGCGCCCGTTCCGCCTGCCTCTGCTCTGTCACATCGCGGGCGATTGTCGCGAGTCCTGTAATATGCCCGTCTTCGTCTTTGATGGGCGACACAGTCAGCAGGACATCAATCTGGCGTCCGTCTTTGCGCTTGCGGGTTGTCAGCAAGCGCTCGGCGGAGGCGCCTGCCCGCATCCGATCCAATATCATGCCCATGGTCATGGGGCAATCCGCGGGTATCAGCATATCGATAGGACGCCCGATCGCCTCTTCGGCGCTGTATCCATAGATGCGCTCGGCGCCTGAATTCCAGCTTGTGATGATGCCATCGAGTGTTTTTCCAATAATGGCGTCGTCAGACGATGTGACGATTGCGGCAAGACGCTGCCTTTCCCGTTCATCGTTCTTGCGCTTGGTGATGTCGAAAATCACCCCTTCGATGAACCTGATGCCGCCCTGCTCATCGATAATTCCATGGCTTCTGTCATTAATCCATCGCACCGAGCCGTCTTTTGCAATGATGCGGTATTCGAAATCGCGGGATTGCCGCGCCGCGAGAGAGCGTTCCATGGTCTCTGTGAGCATCCGCAAATCATCGGGATGGACAATCCCTGACAAACTGCGTTTGCCGCTGGTGAATTCCGGCGCCGGATAACCTGTGATTTGCTCGATCATGTCGCTGATAAGCAGCATTTCGTGTCCGGGGGCGCCCGAGCAACAGTAAACCGCGCCCGGAAGGTTGGCCGCAAGCGTGCGAAACCTCTCCTCGCTCTCGCGCAGTGCTTGTTGCGCACGATAGCCATCTGTTCTGTTCTTGACCACAAGCTTGCTCACTCATCTGGTTGATGAATCTGTCGGCACGCCTTGCATCATTTTGGCATATTCAAGAGAAATATTGCATTCATAAATTATGGGTGAATCAACCTATATTTGTCAATATTTACGGACGGTGAGCTTATGAAATCATGTGTTTTAATGAAGCTGTTTTTGTTCGCCATGTGCATGGCGCAGGGAATCTCAGTTTCACATGCGATTCCCCGTGTTTCAAACAGGGAAGCGAAACCCGAGGAAATTGGCTGCCTTCCGCGCGAGGGTGATAGGTGCGCCATCAATCCGCCGCCTTTGGCATGGCTGGCGGAGAGCGAGGCAAGCACATATACCGTGGAGTTGTCATCGTCGCCGGCGTTTTCAACACCCGATGTTCGCGCCACAACGAAATATCTGCTTTACACGCATACGGCGTCTCTCAAGCCGGGCGACTACAGTTGGCGATACCGGTATGAGACCACAGGGGGGGAAGTTTCGAACTGGAGCCGTGTCAGGCATTTTACCATCCCGGCTGACGCTGTTGTTTTCCCGCGGCCTTCCAGTCAATGGCTGGCGAAGACAATACCCGTGGAGCATCCCCATGCCTTCATACGCCCGGAGGGCGCCGCGGCGCTGCGTGAATCGCCCAACAAGATGCCCAAAGAGTGGCAATTGCTCAAATCGGACGCTGATAAAGCGTTGAGCGTCCCGCTCATGAAGGAGCCGCAGCCATGGAAAGACGGAAAGTGGAACATGCCGGAATGGCTGACATATTATCGTGAGATCACCACGGCCTCGCGCACGGTGGAAACACTTGGGTTCGCTTATCTTGTTTCGGGGGAGCCTGTTTATGGCGAGGCAGCGCGCCGATGGCTGCTCAATTTTGCGTCATGGGATCCGCTTGGCACAACCTCCATGAGTGTGAACGACGAGCAGGGCATGGCCATCATGTATTCCGGAGCGCGGGCCTATAGCTGGGTTCACGACCGTCTTAATCCCGATGACATTGCCATGATCCGCCGGATGATGCGCGAGCGCGGCAACGACGCCTACCGTCATTTGCGCAAGGCGCCCTATGATCAGTTCGCTTATGACAGCCACAGCGGACGCATATGGCACTTTCTGGGCGAAGTGGCGCTGGTCTTTTACCACGAAATCCCCGAGGCCCCCGAATGGCTGGATTATGCCATGACGATTTTCTATGGCTGGTATCCGGCATGGGGCGATACCGGCGGAGGATGGGCCGAGGGACTGCACTACTGGGTGAGTTACAATGAATTTGTCAGCACATGGCTGGACGAGATGCGGGGAGTGCTCGGCATCAACGGCGCTCTCAAACCGTACTATTCGGCATCGGGTTACTTCCCGATGTATGTTGCTCCGCCAGGCGGAGTTCTGGCGGGATTTGGCGATTTTTCCGAGGGCGCTCCGCCCGCCGGCCGGGGCCGCGTGGTGGCCATGCTCGCGGTGGCGCTGATGAATCCGGAATGGCAATGGTTTGTCGACAAGGCGGGAATGGGCGATTTCCGCGGTTTCGCCCGCTATCTTTATGCCATGCGCGCGAAACCAGTTCCGCGCGAACCCGTCCAAAATTCAGTTCTCAAGGTCTTCCACAAGGCCGGCTGGGCCATCTTTCATTCGAACATGACCGATCCCCCGAACAACGTCCAGCTCATGATGCGCGCCAGTCCATACGGCAACATCAGCCACAGCCACAGCGACCAGAACAATGTCGTGTTGTCGGCGTTTGGGGCGCCGCTGCTTGTGAACACGGGCGTTCGCGATTTCTATGGCAGCCCTTTTTGCAACGAGTGGTACTGGGCAACACGCGGTCACAACTGCGTTCTGATTGGGGGGGAGGGGCAGGGGCGGGGAGTCATATCTGCGGGCAGAGTCGCGGTGAGCGGGGGCGACCGCCAGTGGGGTTATGTCCTCGGAGATGCCTCGGGCGCCTATCGTGATTCGGCAAAATCCTGCAAACGGTATGCGGCGTTTGTGCGCGGCGAAATTATTGTGCTGCTGGATGAGGTTGACACAAAAGCGCGCGACGTGGAATTGCTTTTTCACGGGCGGGCGCCGTTTGTCATCGCGCCGGATCAAACCGGTTTTCATCTCGAAAACACGACAGGCGCCCTCGAAACGCTTTTCTTTGGGCCGAATAAATTCACAATCACACAGACTGATAAATACACCACCCAACCCGAACCGGTTGTGAAAACAAAACCCGAATGGCATTTGACGGCAAAAATGAGCCGCCCGGATAAGAACGATGTGATGCGAATCGTATCGGTTCTGCTGCCCCATAAGACCGCCGTTCCGCCAGTTGTGTCGGGTGTGGCTGTTGATAGACGACAGGATTTGGTGACGGTCTCATGGAAACGCGGGGGCAAGCCGGAGAGCCTTGTGTTCGATTGTGCCGGTCCTGTGGTTAAATTCAATCAGGCCGCCGCTGACTCCAAATAGCTGTTATCTTCCTTAACATGGAACCCATGGTCAAACCTGATGACCTTGCAGAATGAAGTGAACAAACTGTTTGAGGGAAAGCAAGAATTACGAGGCCGCGGCCCAAGCTCAGCCCTTCGTTCATCCGAGGATATTAGCGTATGGCGTCGAGGACTCTGTTGTGATGGAACTTGAGATGCCCGGTGTCACACGAGACAAGATCGAAGTGACGGTGGACAAGGACGAACTCACAGTCACCGGATGGCGCACGCCTGACAATTATGACGAAGTTTGAAGTCCTGCACCGCGAGCGGAAAACGCGAAACCGATGAAAATTACCGTGATGTGAGCCGCTCAGAAGCACAGTCGAACGGCCGAAAGCCGCGAAAGCTTCCGGCCGTCTTTATATAATCGGCGCCTGTTCGATTGACATAACGCCCCGCAATGTATGATGAAGCGGAGAACATCACATTTGGAAAGGGAATGACCAAGATGACACGAACGGCCACGCTCATCCTCGACGGCAAGAAATATGAATTGCCGGTGCATGAGGGCGCCGAGGGGGAAATCGGGATCGATATCACCCAGCTTCGCGCAATGTCGGGCGTCATCGCGTATGATCCCGGTTACGCCAACACGGGCAGCTGCAAAAGCGCCATCACTTTCATCGACGGCGAAAAGGGCATCCTGCGTTATCGCGGAATTCCCATCGAACAGTTCATCGACTATCCGAATTTTATCGAGGCAGCCTGGCTTCTGATTTTTGGGCGGCTGCCGCAGAAGCCGGAGTTGCGGCGCTTCAGCGAATTGCTCACCGTTCACGCGCCGCTGCACGAAGCCATGAAACACCATTTTGAGGGATTTCCGGTGAACGCCCCGCCCATGGCCATTCTCTCGGCGATGATCAACACATTGTCGTGCTTTGACGAGCATCTGGCGCGTTTTGAGGACGATGAAAAATTCGAGGTTGCGGCAGCCAAGCTCATCAGCAAGGTGCGCACCATCGCCGCCTATTCCTACCGCCGTTCCATGGGGCAGCCCTTCATCTATCCCGATCCCAAATTGCGGTATTGCGCCAACTTCCTCCACATGATGTTTTCAATGCCCTACGACCAGTATGTGATTGATCCGGAGGTCGAGGACGCGCTCAATCTGCTGTTCATTCTTCATGCGGATCACGAGCAGAATTGCAGCACATCCACCGTCCGCATGGTGGGATCAAGCCGCGCCAACCTTTTCGCGTCCTGCGCGGCGGGCGTGTGCGCCCTGTGGGGCCCCCTGCACGGCGGAGCCAATGTGGCGGTCATCGAAATGCTGGATCAAATCCACAAGGGCGGACTCAAGCCTGAAGAATGCATCAAGCTGGCAAAGGACAAGAACAGCGGATTCAAACTCATGGGCTTCGGCCACCGGATATACAAGAACTTCGACCCCCGCGCGCGCGTCATCAAGTCCCAGTGCGACAAGGTGCTCTACAAGCTTGGCATTCATGATCCGCTTCTCGACATCGCGCGCAAGCTTGAGGAACTTGCGCTCAAGGATCCCTATTTTGCGGAGCGCAAACTCTATCCCAATGTGGACTTTTACAGCGGCATCATCATGCGGGCCATCGGGATTCCGCTCGACATGTTCACAGTGATGTTTGCCATCGGGCGTCTTCCCGGATGGGTCGCGCAATGGAAGGAGCAGCATGATGACGACACCATGCGCATCGCGCGTCCGCGGCAAATTTATATCGGGGAGCGGAAGACTGATTACACGCCAATTATCAACAGGTGAAATGCGGGAGCCTCTTCGCCATACGCATTTGGCGAAAACGGCGCAGTCTGAAACGGCCGCCTGGCGGAATTAATCGAACACGATGCCGTGAATTTCGAGATGTGAACGATCCGGCTTGGTGCTTTTATAAAACTCAACGCTCACATTATACCGGCCTGCGGGCATGATGACCGTTTTTTCAATCACATCGTCGTTGAGAACCGGTTCATTGCGCATGATGTAAAAGCGAACCGGACGGCCGCCCTGCACGCGTTCGATAAGGACGGAAACGACAGGAAAGGATTCGTTGTTCGGGCGCGGTTTGAAATAGAGCTTGGCATGCACCGCTTCCTCTTTGAGCTCAAGAACGGCGGTTGTAATGCCATAATGCGGCAGTATCTGCATATCGTGTTCGATCTGCGGATGTTCGTAGGCGTTGCCGATAAAGGCAAGGCCGGGCAGTTGTGCGATTCCCGAAGGCAACCTTGACGACCGCGAGCTCACGGGCGGTGAAAGCGGTTTGAGCGCTTCGACTTCCTGAGGGGCGTTGAGCGGCGCCATGACAGGCTGATTATTGTTGTTCTGTGCCATGGCTTTTTCCGCGCTTGCACCGGCGGCAATCACCATGGCCGCGAGCGCTGTCATGACACAGACCTGCCTTTTCACACACATCATTTTCAGCGTCTTTCCGATTTTCTGGATAATGATGGTTGAAAAACACGATCCAATGCCAAATAAGTCAAGCCTTATTTGTGGTCTGTTTTGTAAATGAACTGTGTCAGACCATAGTAAATAATACAGAGATTAACATGATGATGATGAAATCGGCACGGTCGGCGTTTGCATTTATTGAGCTGCTTCTGGTGCTTGTTGTGCTCGCGATTCTGGCAAGCGGTTATTTTGGCGTGACCGGCAACCTTGCGCAGAACCGCGCGACTTATGAAACGAGCATCACCCGCGCCAATGATACGGCGTGCAAAGCCAACCGCACCGTCATGCGGACGACGATACAGCTCTATTCCATCAGCAACCCCGGCAAACCGGTGACGATTGAAGCCATGCGGCAGACGGGGCAGAATCTGCCAACATGCCCTGGCGGCGGCCAGTACAAGATACAGCCCGATGGCACGATCACCTGCGGCAAACATCCCGGTTGATTGCCGCCCTGATGATGCCTGATCTGTCGCGTCCGCGCTTCGTTCATTATATTGAATATGCCGGTTGGCAACTGGTTTCGTCGCTTCTGCGCCTGTTGCCGCGGCGAATGATTGTGGGAATGGCTTGTCTATGCGGGGCGTTTTTGTATCACATTCTGCGTGTGCGCAGACGCGAGGTCGAAGAAAACCTGGCAGCGGCATTTGGAGACGGCGGTGGGACGCTCGATCTGCGACGTGTCGCTCTTGAGACGTACAAGAACAGTGTGCTCACTTTTTTTGAAATCGCCGGGGCGGAACCTTCAGAGGGCGATGACAGCAAACTCTTTGAGGAGCCCGTCGGTTGGGAATATCTCGAGCAGGCGCTGCGCGGACAGGCGATCATTCTCTCCGCGCACATCGGCAATTGGGAAGTGCTTGGCCTGTACGGGCGAAAAATAGGGATCAGGCTTGTCACGTTTGCCAAGCCGCTCCACAATCCTCTTGTCAACAAGATGGTGCTTGAGGAACGCCGCCGGCGCGGGCTGGAGATACGCCCCGTCTCGTCCATGCTCAAGGGCGCGGTGGATGCGGTCCGCGAAGGGGCATGGCTGGGTATTATCGGCGATCAGGATGCGGGCAGGCGCGGAATATTCGTGGATTTCCTCGGGCGTCCCGCCTCCACTTTTCAGGGCGCGGCACTGTTGGCATGGAAACTGAATCTGCCGATCACTCCCGCGTTCTGCATTCGTGAACAGTCACCGTTGCGCCCGTTGCGTCTCATCATCATGCCGCTTATTCATCCCGATCCCAGCGCGCCGCGCGATGCTGAAATCACGCGTCTGACGCGCGCGCATGTGGCCAGTCTTGAAAAAGTGATCGCCCAATACCCCGAGTCATATTTCTGGTTTCACCGGCGCTGGAAAACCCGCCCAAGGCCGCCCCGCGTCAATATGCCGGCGCCGGATGCGGAACAGGCCATGGTCTGAGTTCATGGCCATGCGGCGGCATCCGGTCTTACACGCGCCGTGACGCGCCCCTTATCAATATTCATCCCAGTCTTTTACGGCGGTGCGAGCCACGGTGGCGATGGAGCTGTCAATGTTTGCGAATGTTGGATTGGGATCGGCGCCGCCGGTGGTCGAGTTGATAAGGCTGTTGCCGTTGACCCGGAGTTGGAGTGTCTGTCCGGCTGTTGCCGATGCGCTCAAACTTGCCGTGATCAGGAAGCTTGTCGCGGTCGTCTGGGCGCGCGAAGGCGCCGAACAGGTGAGGGTGGCGGTATTGCTGGTGAATGCTTTTGTGGCAAGCAGGTTGTCGCCCGTGGTCACTGTGCCAGACTTGTCGTTGTCCCTGTAAAGCCGCACCGCCGTAATCGCGCTGTCGGGGAGGACGCCGATGTTGGACACGGTCATACTGTTGAGGTCCCATTCCTTCGGATTCGCGGACAGGTTGAGCGTGAGCACAGGATAATTGGAGGCGCCCTGGGTGACCATTGCTCCGGCGCGGTTCACTGAGGAAATGCTCAACACATCGCCGTCCGAGACGGGGCCATAAATAAGGTAGACGTAATCGGGATTGTCGACGAACGGATTGCGGTTGTGCTGATATTGCTGGCCGATTCTGTCGTTTCGCAGACGCTCGAGGTTGTCAGGGGCGTCAACATTATGCCACTGGATCAGCGTGCCGAGCACGGACATTGTGTTGTCCGGCGGATTGAGGCTGTTCGACAGCATCAGATCGGTCTCCGGCCCCGAGGATTCATACCGCACATCCATGTAAAGGATTGCCCGCGCCACGTCACCCTTTTTGGCGTCGCGCACCTCGAACTGCGTGCCGGTCCACTTGTTGCCGCTGTCGGTGTTTGTGGGGTTGGGCACATAATTGTAGATGCTGTTGCCTCGGCTGCTGTTGAGGCTCGGATTTTCAGGAAAAAGATGGTGCAGATCACTGACCTTCGGGCTGGCATCTGTCCCGCGGGAGCGCGGCCAGGTGTGTTCGATGTTCCAGCTTGATCCATAACCGGATTTTGGAACGGATCCTCCTTTGTAGAGGAGCATGATGTTCTGGCTGTTGTTGGGATCTTCGTCCGTCACGCCGAGGGCGATATCACAATTGCTGTAGGTAATGACGGTGTGCCCCTTGATGATGGTGTGGAGCGTGTCCTTGAGCGCGGAGCCCGACAGACCGATGGCGTTGTCATAATACCCGGCAGGGGGAGCGGCAGGCAGGCGGTTCAGAGAGATGAACAACAGGAGAATGAGCGGGGTGACAAGCGGGAACTTCAAATGCTTCATAAGGGCGCGCGGCGCCGGCAAATTTGGGTTCGATGCGGATTTTGACATTATTGATCAAACGTGTATATGACACAAATCCCTTGGGATTCACGGCAACTGAAGAATATTATATGACGGGAATTGCGCGGTTGCGGCAATTTGATGGAAGCATTGCCTTGTGAATCTGAAAAGTCAGTGTTGCACACGGCATAATAAATGAAAAGGTTCCTGAACACTACTGTTACATCAGATGACGAAGATGAGCATCGATTATACATGCGTTGAGCTTTGTGCGGGCGCCGGCGGACAGGCAATTGGCATAGACCGCGCCGGCTTTAAAGCTGTTGCTCTTGTGGACAATGATCCCGCATGTTGCAAGACTTTGAGATGCAACCGCCCCGATTGGAATGTGATCGAGTGCGATTTGAGGCAATTCACAGGCAAGGCTTGCCAGGGAGTTGACTTGGTATGCGCCGGCGTCCCTTGTCCTCCCTTCAGCATCGCAGGCAAACAGCTTGGTGAAAATGATGAACGGAATCTTTTCCCTGACGCATTGCGAATAGTTTCGGAAATTTCTCCGCGCGGCGTGCTGTTTGAGAATGTTCCGGGTTTGGCCGATCCCAAATTCAGCGGCACATTGAATGGTATATTAATATCCCTGAATCAACAAGGTTATATGCCTGTGTGGAAAATTTTGAATGCGCGCGATTATGGCACTCCTCAATTAAGACCCCGCCTTATTATCGCCGGGCTTCTGCCAGATATATTCGCTCATTTCATGTGGCCAGAGATAGGGCCATCAGCCAAAACGGTTGGGGAGACACTCTATCACGAAATGAGCAAACGCGGCTGGCGGGATGCAAAGCGATGGGCTGATCATGCCAGCATGATAGCCCCAACACTTGTTGGCGGCAGCAAAAAACATGGAGGTCCTGACCTTGGTCCCACGAGAGCGCGCCTGGCTTGGGCCAAACTCGGTGTTGACGGCCTTGGACTGGCCAATGAGCCGCCCGCCCCGGATTTTACTGGCATGCCGAGGCTCACAGTTCAAATGGCGGCTTTGATACAGGGCTTTCCCCACGATTGGCAATTCCATGGAGGAAAAACTCAAGCCTACAGACAGATAGGGAACGCGTTTCCGCCCCAGGTTTCCTATGCTGTGGGCAAACAGATACGGGCCGCAATTGAAGCCTTCTTATCCGGCGCGAAGCCTGCGGCATGCATTAAACCTGAGATTATCGCGACTCAGGAGGTTTTCGCGTTTGGCTGAACTCAAGGGATCAAAGACAAAATTGCGGGCATATTTTCTGGCTCATGTTGGGGAAGTGTTAAGTTATAAACAGTTGCAGGATGTGGCGGGCGGTGTGGCGGAGTTTGGGCGCCGAATCAGGGAATTGCGAAATGAGGAGGGCTGGGCTATCGTCACCCATCGCGACAAGGATGATCTCAAGCCCGGCGAGTATATGCTTGAATCGCTGAAGCAGCGGCCAGCGTTCGCCAGAAACATATCAAACGAAACCCGCGCCTGTGTTCTTGATCGCAACGGATACACCTGCCAGATGTGCGGACTTGCGGCGGGTGATATTGATGTGCAGGGTCGGCGTGTTCGGCTTTGCATCGGGCACATCGTTGACAAATCAGCGGGCGGATCCGATGATCCGGGAAATCTTCGGGCATTGTGCACAAAATGCAATGAAGGAGCATCAAATGTAACCCTGCCACGTCCGAAGCTGATAAAACTTCTCGCTCAAGTGCGGCGCGCCACGGCGCATGATCAGATGAAAGTTCTTCGATGGCTGATCAAAAAGTTTCCTTCCAAAGTCAGCAAGAGGGCTTAAGAAGATCGATAAAATCAGCAAAGAGCGCCGTTCCGCGAACATGTCGCGAATCCGCTCCAGCGGCAATAAGTCCACAGAATGGAGGCTTCGGGCCCTCCTTGTCAGATACGGTTTCAACAAGTGGAAGCTTCACCCGGCAGACATCACAGGCAGGCCTGATATTGTTTTCCCCGGAAACAGGATTGCCATCTTTCTTGACGGCTGTTTCTGGCATGGTTGTCCCAAATGCGGACGCGTGCCAAAATCGAACCGCAAATATTGGGCCGCCAAACTTGAGACTAACCGGCGGCGGGACCGGGCTGTCAACCGGAGGTTGCGCAAGAATGGCTGGCACGTTATCCGCTTCTGGGAATGCCAGATTCAATCAGTCTCGCGCAAAAGCGTTATTGATAAAATCAGCCGGTTTGTAAGTCATACTGATTGCTGAATGCGCCATTGGCGGAATCGTACTGCGTCTGCGCTTTGTTGCCCCCGCGCGCTTTGAGCTTCAGCAACTCCTTGAGCAACGGGTTTTCTTCCTGTTTGGTTGCGCTTGTCGCGGAATCTGTCGCTGTTGCCGCGGCTGCCGCATCGGCTTTCTGTTCTGGTTGCTTTGCCTGCGCGATCTGTTGCCCGTCGCGGTCAAAGCCGAAACCTGCCGAAAACGACAAAAGAGCCACAACCGCCAGCCCAGCAACTGACAACGCGCTGAGCCGCGCGGAACCGCGCAGGGGATCCGACAACAGCATGGCGCGCACGCGGGGCGGAAATTCGTTTGTTTGCTTAACAATCAGTGCTTTGATGGTTTTCTCAACAGTCTGTTGGCAACAGAAAGCCACATAGAGGTAACGCCTGGACTTTTGCATGGCTCGGGCAGTGTCAAGATCATATTGAGCTTGTTCAATCCATCGTTCAGGCGCGTTCATACCAAGTTCCTTAATTCATTATGCCAGGACCAAAGCAACAGCTCTTTTTATGTGTTGGCGCCATCAGAACTGACGACTTCCACCATACTCGGTATTCATCCCGCGTTCAGGAAGTTCATCGTGATGCGCACGTCCGGGTGCAGGCTTTGTTTGACCGGACATATTTCGGCGGCGCGCTTGAGCGCGGCGGTTCAAGGCAGGCAAGGATGCCAGCGCCACAAGGGTGGCTGTCAGTGCCTGAAGTGGCGCATTCCGGTGAAAACCATGATCAGGCCGCGCTCGTTGGCCGCGGCGATGACCTCCTCGTCGCGCACGCTTCCGCCCGGCTGGATGATGGCGCGGATGCCCATGTCGGCCGCCGCGTCCACGTTGTCGCGGAACGGGAAGAAGGCGTCGCTTGCCATGAAGGCTCCGCGGATCGGGCTTCGCGCCTTGACGGCCGCGATTTTTGTCGAATCGATGCGGCTCATCTGGCCGGCGCCGATGCCGACTGCCGCATCGCAGGACGTGAACACAATGGCGTTCGATTTCACATACTTGGCCGCGCGCCACGCGAAAAGCAGCGCTTCGATATCTTCACCGGAGGGTTGCAGCTTTGTCACCACCTTGAGCTGTTCGCGCGTGATGAGTCCCAAGTCGCGCTCCTGCGCGAGAATCCCGCCCACGACGCTGCGCAGCATCATCTGCGGCTTCTTAGCGGTGAACGCTCCCGTTTCAAGCAGGCGCAGATTTTTCTTCTTTTTTAATTGCGCGGCGGCATCCCTGGCGAATCCCGGCGCGATGATTGCCTCGACAAAGAGGCCGGCCATGGCCGCGGCGGCTTCTGTGTCCACTTCGCGGTTGAACGCGATGACCCCGCCGAACGCGCTGTCGGGATCGCAGTCGCGCGCCGCCTTGAACGCCAGCGCCGGCGTTTCAGCCCGCGCCAGGCCGCAAGGATTATTGTGCTTGATGATGCAGCAGACCGGTTCTTCGAATGCCCGCGCCAATTCGAGCGCGGAGTCGAGATCGAGGATGTTGTTATATGATAGTTCCTTGCCGTGGATCTGGCGGGCGCGGGCAACCGAGGTTTCGGTTGCCTGGTCATCGCGATAGAATGCCGCGGTCTGGTGTGGATTTTCTCCGTAACGCAAATCCTGGTTTTTTGCGAATGTCAGTGAAAGGGTTTCGGGGTATGCCACGGCGCCGGCGTCGTGGTCGTGGCCGCTTTCGCGCGTGTGTGTGCGCGGCTGTTGGGCGAGCGCTTCAGGCACACCGGCGGGATTTTGAAGGTATTCGCAGATGGCATGATCGTAGTGCGCCGTGCGGTGAAAAGCGTCCGCCGCCAGCGCCCTGCGGATTCCGGGGATGGCATCATCGGGAAAGCCGCCCTCAAGCAGGCGCCGTATGAGCGCATAATGTTTCGGGTCGCGCACGACAAGCACATCGTCATGATTTTTTGCCGCCGCCCGCAAAAGCGCCACGCCACCGATGTCGATCTGTTCCATGGCATCCGCAATCGTCACGCCGGGCGCCGCAACCGTCTTTTCAAACGGATAGAGATTCACGACCACGATGTCGATCGGACTGATGCCCGCCTCGGCCAGAGTGCGCATGTCATCGGGGTTGGAGCGCCGCGCCAGTATGCCGGCAAAGATTATCGGATAAAGAGTCTTGACCCGCCCGCCGAGGATTGCCTCCTGTCCGGTATAATCGGAAATCGCCAGCGCCGCTATGTTCCTCTCGCGCAGGAACGCAAGTGTGCCGCCAGTCGACTGAATCTGACAGCCATGCGCGGCAAGCGCGCGGGCCAATTCCTCCAGCCCTGTTTTGTCATAGACGCTGATGAGCGCGGTGCGAATTTTCATCATGATGACCTGCTTGGGAATGTGTGTGTGTGTTTATTCGGCCTGCAGCGCGATGCCTATCCTTTCGGCGTGCTCGCGGGCCTCGCTGGTGACGATAGCGTCGGGACTGTGCGTGAGCGTCTTCTGGTTCATGGCCTGCGCCCGTATCACGTCCTCCGCCGTCACGAACTCTCTTTTGGTCACGGGTCGCTGCCGGGCCAGGCGCGCGGGGGTTTCATTTGGTGCGATGTGGAACGCATCCGCGACGACGGCGGCGAGTTCGACGACAGGAGCAAACCGCACACCCATCCGCGCCATATCGTGCAAGGGTTTCTCCGCCGTTTGCAACCATGCCGGGGGCGCATTTGGGCGCCTTTCGCGCAGGGCGCGACCCATCTGGGCAATATCCCGCGCAATCACAACCAGTTTCCCCTCACAGATCATTTGGGTCATGTGGAATGTGGGAATTGAATCGTCCATGCCCCGGGCGATTTTCGCCGCGGTATTCAAAGAAATGCCGGGAGCCAGCAGCCCCTCACAGCGGTTTGCAACTGACAACAGTTCACGCTCGCAATTGGACGCGAGATATTCCGTGTTCCCCGGCAACTGCCGCATCACCTCCTCCGGCTTGAAGAAGCGTTTGAAGCTGTAACTGAACGCGGCGCTGAAAGAGTATTGTCGCTGTGACAAATCGGCAATCTGCGCGAGGAAATCGCCGGGCGGCTCTTCACGCCCCATAAAAAGCAACAACAGGTGATGACTGGCTGATGCCGCGGCAACGTCGGCGGTCAAATCCGATTGGCGCAACGTTGCCACAACCTCAGCCCTCACACGCTCACGCAATTTAGCGATGTCAGAGTCTGTCAATGTTCATTCCTCGCGGGCGGATCAAACCGCACAATCCATTTAAAATATGGGTGCGCGGCAGACAGGAGAATCATGCGATCCGCCGCGCGTTGGCGTCTGTGTTCTATCAGCCTTGAGGAAGGATTTTTTCGAGGTCGGAATGCGGCCGGGCGATCACATGCACGCTGATCAGTTCGCCCACGCGGCGTGCTGCCGCGGCGCCCGCGTCCGTGGCGGCTTTCACGGCGCCAACGTCGCCGCGCACCATGACCGTCACGAGGCCGCCGCCCACATGCTCCTTGCCGACCAGCCGAACATTCGCGGCCTTGACCATTGTGTCAGCCGCCTCGATTGATCCCACCAAGCCGCGCGTTTCGATCAGTCCGAGCGCGTTGCCGTAAATCTCGTCCGCCATTGTATTGTTTCCTCCAGGATTCGTTTCATCTTTATCAATACTGATCACTACCGCAGAGACACCTACAGGGCTTGCCGTTGCCGTGTCAAGCATCAGAGCAAAATTATTTTAAAAATGTTGCCGCCCGTTCATGAAAATCCCATTTTTGCGCGAATCTGAGGATCAAATCAGTCCGTTATTCATCGATGGTTGATACATCGGCGTTTTTGGGGGAGCGGGTACGGCCTTTTCGGGCGGATTGGCGCATCGGCCATACAAAAGGGTATGGCGGCGCACAAAGTTGGCGAGTTCGGGGTTGAGTTGCCCATCCGCAAGGCGCCAGCACCAGTTGCCTTCCGCCCGGCCGGGAAAATTCATCCGGGCTTCACTGTCCAGGCACAGGAAGTCCTGAGCGGGGATGATCGCCGTGTTGGCCACGGAGGCAAACGCCGCCCGTATCAGATCCCAGTTGGCGGCGCTTCCGTCAGTTGAAAGGAAATATTGCATGCACGATCTTTCCTGCGGGGAGGAACTGTTGCGCCACCATCCGATTGTCGTGTCGTTGTCGTGGGTGCCCGAATAGACAACGGAATTTTTGTCGTGCTGGTAGGGCAGAAATCCGCTGTCCGGGTCTGGAATCAATGGATCGAAACTTTTCACGCCCCACGCGAATTGAAGCACGACCATCCCCGGAAGCCCATAATGCAATCTTGCCGCAGTCACATCGGCGGTAATCTCGCCCAAGTCCTCGGCGATGATGGGCAGAGAGCCGAAAGCGTCCCTGATCGTGTCGAAGAATTTCATGCCCGGACCAATCATCCACTCGCCTTTCTCAGCGGTGGTCATGCCAAAGGGGACCGACCAGTAGCCCATGAAGCCCCTGAAATGATCGAGTCTCACAATATCCGCGAGCGCCAGGAGGCTGCGCATCCGGTTTACCCACCATGCGTAAGCGTTCATCTTCATTACATCCCACTTGTACAGCGGGTTGCCCCACAACTGACCAGTCTCGCTGAAATAGTCGGGCGGAACGCCGGCCACATGGGTTGGCTGCCCGTCCGCGCCAAGCTGAAACAACTGCTGGTTGGCCCAGGTGTCGGCGCTGTCATAGGCCACATAGATGGGCGCGTCTCCGATGATATCGATGCCTCTTTCGCGGCAAGCCGCTCTCACCCTGTCCCATTGGTCAAAGAAAAGGAACTGAGCGAACTTATGATAGGAAATGGATTCGGCCATTGAATTTCGCGCTCGCCGGACAGCGGTTTGTTTGAAACCGCGAAGGGCAGGTTCCCAGACGCCCCATGGTTGCCCGCCATGGGCATCCTTGCATGCCATGAAGAGCGCAAAATCCTCCAGCCAGGGCGCGACGTCCGAGCGCTTCAGGAATTTTTCAAACCGTTCCTTCAGCGCAGAGGGAGCGGCTTTGGCAAATCTGGTGTGAGCCTCATGCAACAGGCCGGTCTTCCATTCGATGACCCGGCCATAATCGATGATCGTGGGATGGAAATCAGGCGGCGCGATGACCGGCGTGTTGAGCAATCCCTCTTCGCAAAGCAACTCCGGGCTGACAAGCAGGGGATTGCCCGCGAAAGCGGAAAAACATTGATAGGGCGAGTCGCCGAAGCTTGTCGGACCGAGCGGCAGCACCTGCCAGTATGCCAGACCGGCATCGCGCATCCAGTCGAGAAACTGGATGGCGCCGGGGCCGATGTCTCCTATTCCGTATGGCCCCGGGAGTGAGGTGGGATGGAGAATGATGCCTGCAAGCCGCCGTTCAAGTGCCATGATTCACAAGCTCCATGATGATGATCGTGTGCAAAAATGACGATTTAGGGGTTGCCGTGCTGTAATTGCAATTGATCTTGTGCATGAATTGACAGAAGAAGATTTACACGAAAACACACAGGAATGGAAACACAATGGCCGATGTGAAAATCGCAATTATCAGTTTTGAGCATATGCACGCGTGTTCGTATGCGCACTTGCTGGCATCCATGCCCGGCGCGCAGCTCGTGGCCGCCGCCGAATCCGATCCCGCGCGTCTTGAACAGATGCGCGGGCATTTTCCCCGCATTCCCGCGTGGTTTTGCGATTTCCATGAAATGCTCGACAAGGTTGAGACGGACGCTGTCATCATCACGTCGGCCAACGCTTCACACGAGCCCATCGCGGTTGAGTGCGCCCGCCGCGGCAAGCATATCCTGTGCGAAAAGCCCCTTGCCGCGCGTGTTGACGACGGCCTGCGCATGATCAGCGCCGCGCGCGAACACGGCGTGAAGCTCATGACAGCTTTTCCTGTGCGATTCAGCCCCGCCATCCGGCAGGCCAAACGCCACATCCAGAACGGCGAGCTTGGCAGAATCATCGGCGCGTGCACGAGCAATCATGGCTCGATGCCCGGCGGATGGTTCATCGAAAAGGAAAAATCGGGGGGCGGCGCGGTCATGGACCACACGGTCCATGTGGCGGACTTGCTGCGTTATCTGCTCGAAGACGAGGTTGATGAGGTTTATGCCGAGTATGGAACACGGCTTCATGACATCTGGATTGATGATGTTGGGCAGCTCGCGTTGCGTTTCAGAAAAGGAACATTCGCCACGCTCGACACAAGCTGGTCGCGCCCGCGCTCCTATTCGATCTGGGGCGATGTCAAACTCACAATCAAGGGCGAGAAAGCCAACATCGCGGTCAATTGCTTTCCGCGCACAGTGAATCATTATGACAACAAAACGATGCATCATCAGGCTGCAAGCATCAGCGAAAACCTTGACGCCCTCATGATTGAAGAATTCGTGCGCGCGATCACTGAAGACCGCGAACCGGAAGTGACGGGACTGGATGGCTTGAGAGCGCTCGAAGTGGCCCTGGCCGCTTACGCGGCAGGAGAAAAAAACAGTGTCGTCAAACTCAAGCTCGCCGGCGCATGAGCTGTTAAAAGAGCGTGATATGCCCCTTATCCGCCCTGTTTTTCTGATCGCCAGCTTCCTTATGCTGACGCTTGGGGGCGCGCAGTCCCAGGCGCCCGCGAACATTTACGGCATCCACACTTGGAGCAACGGCGCGAGTGGCATTTTCAGCGGCAAGCGGGGCTGGACGGTTGAATGTGTCAATACGGCCAACTATTCCTTTGATCTCCAGCCATCCCAGGCTCAGCAAATTCACGATGAGAACCTCGAGCTTATCATCCGGATCAACAAGGAAGCCGGACATACCGTGCCGGTGAATCCGGCTGATTTTGACAAATTTGCCCAGGATTGCGCGTCAAAAGTCAGCCAGTTCAGCGCTTGGTGCCACATGTGGATCATCGGCAACGAAATGAACGCTGATTTTGAGGGCAATGTGCCGGTGGCGGTCTATAGCGAGGTTTTCCGGCGTTGCCGGAACGCCATCAAGGCTGTGCAACCGGACGCCATCGTTGCGGTGGCGGCAGTGGCGCCTTGGAATTCAAGCCAGAAACCATCCGGCCCGTATCCCTCCAACCGTCCCTGGCTGAATTATATGTATCAGCTTGTCAATACGCTCGGATCCGATGCCGATGCCTACGCGATCCATGCTTATGGCGGTCGGGGCGGCGATACTGATCCACGAAATGATGATGAGATGGGATTTGGGGTGTACAAGCGATGGATGGAAATCATTGACGCACACGCCCATGCTTCCCGCGTTCCCGTCTGCCTCACCGAGATGAATCACGCCGCCGACGGCCAGAAGCCCGGCCAGCCCGGCTATCCCAAGTATAATTATTCCGCCGGGTACATCAACAAACTCTTCGAGGCCATCAACACATGGAATGTGGCGCATGACCATAAGATCAGTTGCGCCTGCTGGTTCGCTTATGCCAACGGCGGATTTCCCGGTTACAACATAAGCGGCAATTCCGTCATGCGCGACGATTTTACGACGACCACGCGAAATACCAATTACGCGGGGCCCACGACTTCCGCCGCCTGCTGGAATTTCTTCGAGTAGCGTTATCCGGTTATTTACGGCAAAAACAGAACGCACAACGATGTGAGCGCGAGCAGATGGAGCGCGACGATAAGCAGCAGGGCGAAGCTTTCACAGCACAGGATAATCTGTATCAGAAGCATATAAGCGCCCGGTAGCGCGAAGACGCTTCCGCTCCATTTCACCATATGCCGGATGTTCGCCTGTGTCAAACCTCCGCCACATGAAGCAAATTGGTGGCGCCCGAAACATTCAGCGGAAGTCCGACTGTAATCGCGACATGCTCCCCGGATTTCAATAATCCGTATTGCTTGAACAGGCAGACCGCCCTGCGAATCTGCGTCTCAAGATTTTCACCGTCGCCGGCCTGAATTGGCTGAGTTGAATGCTCGTGCGACAGCGCGCGCACGCCCCATATCAAACACAACTGCTGTGCTGTCCGGCGCGATAATGAGTAGGTGAGAATTTCGCTGCATGGTCTGTATCGGGCGACAAGGCGGGCCGTGCCGCCTGACAGACTTAGACATAAGATATGGTCAAGGTTGAGATCATCGGCTATTTTCGCTGTCGCGCGTGAAATGGAATCAGGCACGGTGCCGTGCGCGCTGACAAGTGTGCGGTCGAGAAACTTCGCATGTTCCAAACCGCCCTCGGCGGCAGCGGCCGTGGCTGCCATCATTTCAACCGACTCCAGCGGATAGGCGCCGCTGGCTGTCTCGCCGCTCAGCATCACGGCGTCCGTGCCGTCGAATATCGCGTTTGCGATATCGCACACCTCGGCGCGCGTGGGACGCGGATTCCGGATCATGGAATCAAGCATTTGTGTGGCTGTGATGACCGGTTTGGCCAGCCGGTTGCACATGGCGATGATCCGTTTTTGCGCAAGCGGCACCTCTTCGATGGGAATTTCCACTCCCAAGTCGCCGCGCGCCACCATCGCGCCATCGGCGGTTGCGAGTATTTCATCAAGATTGCGCACCGCTTCGGCCATTTCGATTTTGGCGATCAGCGGAAGGTTGCCGCCTTTCGATTTCATGTATTCTCGGAAAAGCTCGATGTCGGCCGCGCGCTGAACGAAGCTCACCGCGAAAAAATCGGCGTCGTGTTCCAGCCCGAAATCAATGTCGGCTTTGTCTTTGTCCGTCATCGGGGATATTCGGAGTTTCGTGTGCGGCAGGTTGATGCCTTTGTGGGAAGACAGCGGGCCGCCGCGCAACACGACGCACTCGATGTCAGGCGGTCGCACTGCGCGAATCTCGAACATGAGAAGTCCATCGTCGAGCAGGATGTGTTCGCCCTCGCGCACATCGCAAGCCATGCCGGGATAATTCACCATGACACGCTGCGCCGTGCCTTCCGCCGGGAGCGTTGTCAGCGTGATTGTGTCGCCGTTGTGAAGCACAACGGGCTCCGGCGAAATCGGGCCGATGCGTATCTTGGGGCCGCACAAGTCGCACAGGATGCCTGCCGGCCGGCGCGCGCGCTCAGAAGCCTGGCGCACGGCGCGCGCAACGGTTGCGTGGCCCTCATGGTCTCCGTGCGACATGTTCAGGCGAAAAACGTCCACCCCCGCCTTCAGCAACGCTGCGATCATCTCTGGCGTGTGTGTTGACGGTCCGATGGTGGCGACAATTTTGGTGCGGTTCATCCTCGGGGCCTCTTTCTTGAGAATTGCTGATTTACTTTATCTTTGAAGAACACTTATCCGTGAAATAATCACAATCATAAATAATGACATAGGAACGA